>JAEWEG010000007.1 GCA_023389575.1 Chloroflexota bacterium
GAGCTGCTGGGCGGATCACCAGATGAGGTTCCGGCTCGGTACCGGGCGGCCTCTCCAGTGCGTCTCGTGCCCGCCGGGATATCGCATTTGGTTGTGCATGGAACGGCCGACGATGTCGTGCCGCTGGAGATCAGCGAGCGGTATCACCAGGCGGCCGCCGAGGCGGGGCAGCCGACATCGTTATTGCGGTTGGACGGAGCCGGTCATTTCGACCTGATCGACCCGGCAGCGCGATGGTGGCCAGCGATCGCGACCGCCATTGCCGGCATGCTGGATTTGACGTAACGATCAAGCGAGCCAGGTTTCGTTTTTCCAGGCCATGTCCCAGAAGGCGAGTTCGTAGCGGCTGGAAGTGATGAAGGCGGATTCGACGCGCTGCACGCGGTCGGCGCTGATGTTGTCGCAGGCTTCGTCGACCAGTGTGCGGCACCATTCGGCGAGTTCACCGAATTCGGGATCGGCGTAGACATTGATCCAGCGGCGGTAGCGGTCGTCACCGGGCAGGCCGCGGTCGGCGAGCCGGGTGGCGATTTCGTTGTACCCCCACATGCAGGGCAGCAGCGCGCCGAGCAGCTCGATGTAGTTGTTGGTGGTGGCGGTGCGAAGCAGGAAATCGGTGTAGCCCTGGGTGGTGGGGAGCTTGGTGGTGCACTCAAGCTCCTCCGGGGTGATTCCGAATTCGGCGCAGTAGGAGCGGTGGAGTTCCATTTCGCGGCCGAGGATTTCGTGGAGCAGGCGGGCGAATGTGGTCATCTCGGCGAGGGTGGGGGCGCGGAGGACGGCCGAGGCGAACAGCTTGGCGTAGTCGATCAGGAAAAGGTAGTCCTGCCGGAGCCATGTGCCGAAGCGCTGAGTGTCGAGGGTGCCATCGCCAATGCCGCGGACGAACGGGTGCTCGTGCTGGGCCTGCCAAACACTATTGGCGGTGATACGAAGATGATCGCTGAAACGCATGGGGGCGGAACCTTTCGCGGAATCAGTCACGGTTAGCCCGTAAGAAATCGGCGCCACGGCAGGGCCAGGCGTTCGATCAGGGCGACCAGCCCGAACAGGCTGATACCCATGATGGCCAGGATAACGATACAGGCAAAGACGCGCGCGGTCTGGAACTGGGCGGCGGAGCGCTCCATCAGGTAGCCGAGTCCCTGGCTCGCGCCAACGAGCTCGCCGAACACCGCGCCAATGACGCAGAAGGTAATGGCGATGCGGGCTCCGGTGAAGATGAGCGGCAGCGCCGCCGGAACCCGCACCATGCGGAACCGCTGCCCGCGCGATGCGCCCATCGAGCGAAGGAGGGCGAGCATGTCGCGGTCGGCGGAGCGAAGGCCATCGACGGTATTGACCGCAATAGGGAAGAAGCCGATGAGGGCCGTGATGAGTATCTTGGGCATCAGGCCGTAGCCGAACCAGATCAGCATGAGTGGCGCGAGCGCCACCATGGGGATGGTTTGACTGGCGATGATCAGCGGGTAGATCGTTCGCCGGAGGATGGCGGAGCTATCGATGGCCACACCGGTCACGATGCCCGCGAGCAGGGCCAGGCCGAACCCGAGGACGACTTCGAGCAGCGTCACACGGGAATGCTCCAGGAGCATGCGCCAATCAGCGCGAAACGCCTGGACGATGTCGACTGGGGAAGGCAACAGCCAGCGCGGGGTGTCGCGAAGATCGACGATGATTTCCCAGGCGACAAGCAGGACGAGGATCAGCAACGTGGGCCAGAGCCAGCGCTGGATCTGGGCGGAGACGGTCATTGGCCACCTCCCGCCGGAAGCGGATCGTCGCTCAGCAGGCCAAGGGCTTCGGCCAGGCGGGATCGGTGCCGGAAGAAGGTTTCGCTGGCCAGCGCGGTGCGATGGCGCGGGCGTGGCAGTTCGATGGTTTCCGTATGGACGATCCGGCCGGGCCGGCTGGAAAGGACGATAACGCGATCGGCCAGGAAGACGGCTTCGTCAATGTCATGGGTGACGAGCAGGATCGAACGGCGCTCTGATTCCCAGAGGTCCAGTAGCCACGTTTGCAGGTTCAGGCGATTGAAGGCGTCGAGCGCCCCGAACGGCTCATCGAGGAGCAAGAGCGGGCGGTCGGCGAGCATGGTTCGAAGGAAGGCAACGCGCTGGCGCATGCCGCCGGAGAGTTGGGCGGGCCAGGCATCTTCGAAGCCGGAGAGCCCGAAGGCCGGAAAGCGGTCGAGGGCAAGCTGGCGGGCCCGCTTGCGCGGAACGCCGTGGACCTCGAGAGCAAGCGCGGCGTTGTCCAGCGCGGTTCGCCACGGCAGCAGGAGATCGCGCTGGCGCATGTAGGCCGAGTGGCCAAGGCGTTTGGCGAAGGGATCGAGCGCGCCATTGATGTGGACGGTGCCGGACGTTTCGGGAAAGAGGCCGGAAATGATGTCGAGCAGGGTGCTTTTCCCCGAGCCGGACGGTCCGATGAGGGCGACCAACTCGCCGTCGGCGATGTCGAAGGTGATGTGTTCGAGGGCGAGCAGGGTTTGCCCGTCTTCCACGTATTTGGCGGTGATGTCTCGCATGGACAGGCGGGGTGGTGACGACGATGACGGGTGATACGCGGGCACGTGAGGACCTCGATTCCTACGCCGGAATTACCCGGATCAGGTTCAGCGGTCCGCGCCGGAATACAGGCGCGATCTCAGCCCGGTTCGCCCGAGCTCCCGGATATGCAAGCTAGCTGGAGTGTAGTCCAGAATGGGAAACCTGGAGAGAGCCAATCGCTCACGAAGTGTTCACAGGTGGGACAAAAAATCGTCACAGATGGCCGGTAGCCTAAGGTGCGATTCCAACTGGGTCGTGGCCCCTGATGCAAAAAGAGGACCGAAAGTGTCCTCACAATCACGGAGAATAGCAATGTAGCCGATGGTTGTCGCGATAGGTAGCGAGGAACCAGGCGGGCGGAACGTGGTTCGCGACTGGCGGACAAGCAGGAGGCGCAATGGCAACGGTCATTCGAAAAGCACCAAAGACAAGCGGCGACGCGGTGATCGCCGAAGGATTGATGAAATCGTACGGAGAGACCAAGGCATTGGCCGGGGTGGACCTGACGGTGAAGGCCGGGACGGTGCTGGGCCTTCTGGGTCCGAACGGCGCGGGCAAGACCACCACCGTTCGCATCCTGACGACGCTGCTGCGGCCAGACGCGGGCAAGGCCGTCGTGGCCGGCATCGACGTGCTGAAGGACCCCGAGGCGGTTCGGGCCAACGTGGGCCTGACCGGCCAGTACGCGGCGGTGGACGAGTATCTCACCGGCCGCGAGAACCTGGTGATGTTCGGGCAGTTGTACCGGCTTTCCCACAAGTCGGCGAAGGTACGGGCCGATGAACTGCTGGAGCGGTTCGATCTCACCGATGCGGCGGATCGCATCCTGAGGACCTATTCGGGCGGTATGCGCCGACGGCTCGACCTGGCCGCCAGCCTGATCGTGGCCCCACCGGTGATCTTCCTCGATGAACCGACGACCGGGCTCGATCCGCGCAGCCGGATTGGCATGTGGGAAGTGATCCAGGACCTGATCAACGATGGCACCACCGTGCTGCTCACCACCCAGTACCTGGAGGAGGCTGACCGGCTGGCCGACAACATCGTGGTTGTGGACCACGGCCGGGTGATCGCCGAGGGCACGGCCGACCAGCTGAAGTCCCAGCTTGGCGGCGAACGGTTGGCGATCAGCGTTCCCCACGGCACCGATCTCGCGATGGCCGAGCGGGTCCTGCTCCAGATCGCGGGTGATCGCGGCAAGGAGGATGGCGGCGTGCAGATCGACGCCGTTTCCAACCAGTTGACCGTGCCATTCGTGGCTGGCGCGCGAGGACTGCCGGACGCGGTTCGGCAACTCGACGCTGCCGGCCTGGAACTGACCGACCTCAGCCTGCGGCGACCCACGCTCGACGATGTGTTCCTGACCTTGACCGGGCACACCCTGGACGCCGATGAAGCAGCGTCGACGGAGAATGCAGCATGAGTAGTCAATCGTTTCCCGTGACGTCGGCGGCGCCGGAGACACACGTCTCGACGCCCGACCTCGATTTCGTGCGCCGGAGCCGGCCCGTCCATGTCGTGACGGATTCACTGGTCCTGGCGAAGCGGCACCTGATGCGGATTCCGCGCCAGCTGGACTGGCTGGTCGGCGTGACGGTGATGCCGATCATGTTCCTGCTGCTGTTCCGCTACATCTTCGGTGACACGGTGCAGGCCACTCTGCCGGCCGGCGTGGACGCCGTGAACTACCTGGTGGCCGGCATCATCGTGCAGGGCCTGGTGTTTGGCAGCATGAATACCGCGCTGGGCCTGGCGACGGACGCCAAGGAAGGCCTGATGGACCGGTTCGCGTCGCTGCCGATGACCCGGTCGGCGGTGGTGCTGGGCCGGATCCTCGCCGACATGGCGATCGCGGTGTTCACCACGACGATCACGATCCTGGTTGGCCTGCTGGTGGGGTTCCGCCCGTCGGCGAACCCGCTGGAGTGGCTGGCGGTGATCGGCCTGATGCTGCTGATGGCGTTCACGCTTGGATGGCTTGGGGCGATAGTCGGGTTGTGGCTGAAGACGGTTGAGGCGGTGAACTCGATTGGTTTCACCATCATCTTCCCGCTCACCTTCATCAGCAGCACCTTCATCAATCCGGACTTCCTGCCGAGCTGGTTGCGGGGATTCGCGAAGAACCAGCCGTTCACGCTGTTGCTGGACGCGACCCGCGGACTTCTCAACGGCTATCCGGACGTTGGCAACAAGGCGTGGCTCGTGACGCTGTACCTCTTGCTCGCGCTGGTGGTGCTGGTCCCGGTGGCGCTGTACATGTTCGAGCGGCGGTCGAAGCAGTAGACGATCGCGGGTTCGCGACAGGAAGGAGGGCGGGAGCGATTCCGCCCTCCTTTTCCGTGCCCGGCCATTGTGGCGGTAAGAATCCTCCCCGGATGGTGAGTGCGCCGGGCGACCGCCAGACCTATGCTTGGATTCCGGGCGACCTGCCGGGATGATTGACAAGATACAGGGGTTGAACGCGATGCCGTTGGTTGGAGAGTACGAGCCGAGCACGTCGGACTGGGCGAGAAAGCAGCTCGAGGAATTCGAAGGCTCGGGTGGGACGAAGGGCAATACCCTCCGCGGGATGCCGATCATCGTGGTCACCTCGGTGGGGGCGAAAACCGGCAAACTGCGGAAAACGCCGCTGATGCGCGTGGAGCATGAGGGCGAGTACGCGGTGGTGGCGTCGCTGGCCGGCGCGCCGAAGCATCCGGTGTGGTACTGGAATCTCGTGAAGAACCCGCACGTCGAACTCCAGGACGGGCCGGTGAAGAAGGATTACATCGCCCGGGAAGTGACCGGCGAGGAGAAGGCCGTGTGGTGGGAGCGTTCGGTGGCGGCGTATCCCGACTACGCGGACTACCAGAAGAAGACCACGCGCGAAATTCCGGTGTTCGTGCTGACGCCGGTGGACGAAGCTTCCGCTGGCTGAGATTCCCGGAAGCACCGGTGCATCGAGGAACCGCCGTTACGCCCGATGAGGGAGTGCCGGCGGTTTCGTGTGTCTGGGGCCGTGTTTGCAGCGATGATGACCTAAACTTGGGGCATGAGTCTGGCGTCCCCCTGGGACCGACGAAATGACCGGAGTCCTGGCATCGACGAGCTTGTTCCCAACACCGTGACCAAGAGTGACTGGCGCCCTGCTGGGGCCGTCTTGCCCGCGCTGAATCCCGACCAGCGGAGGGTGACCGCCGTGCTGGCCGACGCCTTCGCGGAAGCCGGCGAGCAGTTGTTCCTGGTGGGCGGAGTCGTGCGGGATATCCTGCTTGGGCGGGGAGTTCCGGCCGACCTGGACCTGGCGACCTCGGCCAGGCCGGAGCGGGTGAAGGAGATCGCGACGACGTTCGCCCATGGCGGGACGTACGACATGGGCGAGCGGTTCGGGACGATCGGCATCGTGTTTCAGGCGGATGATGGCGATCCACTGCCGGTGGAAATCACCACCTACCGCAGCGAGCAGTACGAACCGGGCAGCCGGCATCCCGAGGTGCGGTTCGGGGATTCGATCGAGGACGACCTGGCGCGGCGGGACGTGACGGTGAACGCGATCGCCGTGGATGTCCGGTCTGGCGACCTGGTGGACCCGTTTCTCGGCCAGGCGGATATCGATGGCGGGTTGCTGCGAGCGGTTGGCGATCCGGACGAGCGTTTCCGCGAGGACCCGCTCCGGTTGCTGCGCGTGGCGCGGTTCGTGTCGCAACTCGGGTTCGCGATCGAGGCCGGGACGAAGGCGGCGATGATCCGGCAGGCGGAGACGATCGGCACGGTGAGCGCCGAGCGGATCATGTCCGAACTGACCCGCCTGCTGACCGGCGAGTACGCCGATAGTGGCCTGGATGCGCTGCTGGAGACGGGGCTGTTCGGGCTGGTGATGCCGGAATTGCAGCCATTGGAAAGCACGGCCTGGGATCAGCCGGGCGGGTACCGCGAAAAGGACCTGTGGGACCACACCAAGCGGGTGGTGGTCCAGGCTCCGGCGCGGCCGGCGGTTCGGTGGGGGGCGTTGCTCCACGACGCGGCGAAACCGCTGACGCGGACGGTGGATAACCGGGGCGAGGTGCATTTCTTTGGCCACGAACGCGTGGGCGCGGGCCTGGCGAAGAAGCTGCTCGCCCGGTTGAAGGCGGACAAAGCGACGACCCAGGCGGTGACGCGGATGGTTGAGTTGCATGCTCGCCCGGCGTCGTACGACGCCCAGACCTGGACCGATAGCGCGGTGCGGCGGCTGGCGTTGGAGGCGGAAGGGGTGTTCCCGGACCTTCTGGACCTGGCCGCCGCCGATGTAACCTCGGCCAAGGCGTGGAAGCAGCGGGCCGCCGCCGCGCGGGTGCAGGGGTTGCGCGATCACGTGGCCCGGCTGGAGGAAGAACAGGCACTTACGGAACTCCAGAGCCCGCTGGACGGCAACGAGTTGATGGCAATGTTCCAGCGGCCGCCAGGGAAGTGGATCGCGGACGTCAAGAACCACCTGCGGGACTTGGTGATCGAGGGAGACCTGGCGCCGGATGACCGGGAGACAGCCGCGAACATCGCGCGAGAGATGGTGGCGGCGCTGGACGGCTGAGCGCGGTTCACGACCAGTTCCGGCTGACTGATGGCCGCGATTGCGAACGAGATGGGAATCGGACGATGAGCGAGGCTTCGGCGAAGGACAGGGTGCGAGCCCAGTACGGGTCGGTGGGTGATGCCTATGTGCGGAGCGTGGGACATGCCACCGCGGGCGATCTGGAGCGGATGGTGGAACTCTCCGAACCGTTGTCCAGTGAAAGGCTGCTGGATCTCGCGACCGGGGGCGGTCACGTCGCCCGCGTCTTCGCGCCACATGTCGCCGAGGTGGTCGCGACGGACCTGACCCCGGAAATCCTGGAGCATGCCGCCGCCTATTTCATGGAGCAGGGGCTGTCCACGATCTCCACGGCGATCGCCGACGCCGAGGCGATTCCGTTCGAGGATGGGTCGTTCGACATCGTGACGTGCAGGATCGCACCGCATCACTTCCCTGATCCGGGCCGGTTCGTGCGTGAGGTGGCGCGGGTGTTGCGTCCGGGTGGCAGGTTCGTGCTGATCGACAGCACCGTGCCAGAGGGCGACGCCGGTGGGTTCTACAACCGTTTCGAGCTACTGCGGGACCCTTCCCACGTGCGTTCACTAACCCGGGGAGAGTGGGAATCCCTGATCGCTGGCGCGGGACTAGCGTTGACCCATGTCGAGACCTATACCAAGACGCACGACTTCGATGACTGGACGACGCGGTCGAGGATGAGCGCCGAGGATCGCGCCAGGCTGGAGCGAATGATGCTCGACGCGGATGAGGAAATCCGCGCGCTGTTCCAGGCCGAGGTGGTTGAGGGGCGGCTGGTTGGATTCACGGACGCGAAGTCGCTGTTCGTCGCCGTCAAGTCCTGAGCCGATCCGTGCGACGGTCCCTATACTGGAGGACATCGCTTCGTGCTTCGGAGGCAGGAACGTCATGATTCCGCTGATTACCGACAATCTGGACAAGATCGCCGCGCTCTGCCGGGAGTACCGGATTCAGTCACTGGCCGTGTTCGGCTCGGCCGTGACCGCCACTGATAATGAGGACGCCAACGACATCGACCTGATCTGTGATCTGGGAGAGTACGATCGTGGTGTCGCGCGTCGTTTTATTGGATTCGCGGAGGCTCTGGAAGGACTGTTCGGCAAGGATGTGGATCTCATGACCGAGGAGCAGATCCAGAATCCGTATTTCCGTTATTCGGTCAATCAGTCCAGGACGACCATTTATGAAGCTCGAGACCGCCACGCGGCTGCATGACGCGGCTCAGGCGTGCCAGGAAATCCAGGCCTGGACGGCGGGTCTCACGGAAGAAGCGTTCCTTACCGCCGACGCCCACGATGGATGCCAGGCTACACGTACGTTTCGTCGATGTAACACCAGCGCCAGTCCTCTCCGGGCTGGGCGGACTGCATGATGGGATGGCCGGTTTCGTGGAAGTGCTTCGTGGCGTGGGTGTTGACCGATGAGTCGCAACAGCCGACGTGCCCGCAGATGAGGCATTTGCGAAGATGGACCCAGCGGTCGCCCATCTGGAGGCACTTTTCGCAGCCTTCCGACTGGGCATCGACGTTGGTGATCTGGTCGAGGTGGGTGCAGGCCATGCATGTCTCCTTCGCGTTTGAGCTTTCTCGTTCGGTCCATGATGCCAGACTACAACCGACATCGGCTTTTGTGACGACGATGGTGGCATCGTGCTGGAAGGATGTGACGCGGTGAGCGGTGAGAACGAGGGATCGACCTTCCAGCGGCGGCAGGCGGCGTTGAAGGAGGGCTATCGCGCCGATCCCGGCTCGGCGGCGCAGGTGAGCGTGGCGCGGAGCGTGACGGAGCCTGGGCCAGATCCGTCGCGGATCAAGGTCGCGATCGATGGGCCGAGCGGCGCGGTGATCGAGATGGGCGCGCATTCGTCGGTGGGCGGATCGCCCGACCTGCCGTGCTCTGGCGATATCCTGATGGCGTCGCTGGCCGGGTGCTACGAGCTGACGCTTCGATTGGTGGCCTCGGCCATGGGGATCACGATCCACAAGCTCGACCTCGAGGTAATTGGGGAGTGGGACGCGCGAGGCACCCTCGCGGTCGACCGCGAGGCGCCAATCGGGTACACGTCGATCCGGATCGTGGTGGACGTTGAATGCGACGCCCAGCCGGACCAGGTGGAGCGGCTGCTGAAATCGGCGAAACGGTATTGCGTGGTGGGGACGACGCTGGAGCAGCCGCCGGTGGTAACGGTCGAGGCCACCGTGAATTCCTGACAACGTGGACATGGCTGGAAGCTGGGAGAAACCGGCGAGGACTCAGGAGGCGGAAGCCTCTTCCTCGCCGGTTTCGTCGTACTTGCCGTGCCAGAGATCGCGTAACTGGGGCGAGGTTTCGAGCAGATCCTGGAGCGTTCCGATGGCGACGATGCGCCCCGCCTCCATCACGATGATCTGGTCGGCCCGTTGCAGGGCCGGGCGGCGATGGGAAACCACCAGGGAAGTCACTCCCTCGCGCTCGAAGAGGCGGTCCCACAGCTGGCGCTCGGTGTCGACATCGAGCGCGCTGGAGACATCATCGACCACGTAGAGTTCGGCCGGTCGAACGAACATCCGGGCGGTGGCGCTTCGCTGGACCTGGCCGCCGGAGAGCTTCACGCCCCGGCTGCCGATGGTGGTGTCGAGGCCATGGTCGAGCGTGGCGATGTCGGTCTCCATGACGGCGGCATGGAGTGCCGCGTCGATGTCCACGGCGTCTTCGGACAGGCCGAGCAGTATGTTGTCGCGCAGGGTTTCGCCAAACAGGCGAGGGTTCTGCGGGGTGTAGGCCGCCACCGGCGGGACGAAGAAGGTGTCGGGCCTGGCGATGGTCTGGCCGTTCCAGACGATGTCGCCGCCATCCTTCGGAAGCAAGCCGAGGAGGTTTCGGACGAGGGTGGTCTTGCCGGAGCCGATGCGGCCGGTGACGACGGTCATGGAGCCGCGGGGAATGGTGAACGATATGTCCTGGATGCCCCGGCCGGTTTCCGGAAAGTGGTAGTGGAGGTCTCGAATCTCGAGCGACACGAGCGACCGGTCGTCGATCGACGGCAGGGGCGGAACCTCCGGCAACGGGCCTTGCAGGTAGATGGGGCCGTGTTTGACCAGGTCGCTGGCGGGGGCGTCCGGCATCAAGGCGAGCAGGCGGTCGATGGAAATGCCGATCTGCCGCCACTGGGTCATGTACATGCCGATGAATCCGGCCGCGACCGAGAGGCCCGCGAGGTAGGAAACGAACAACGAGAAGTCGCCGACGGTGAACTCGCCGTCGCGGATCTTGCTGGCCGCCAGCAGCAGGATCACGCCGATGCCGATGTTGGCGATGTTGGTCGCCGCCGAGTGCAGGAACTCGTTGAAGACGCGGTCATTCAGCGTGGCGGCGCGGCGACGGTTGTTGATGTCGCGGAAGTATTCCACCAAGTTGGCCTGTGAACCCGAGGCCTTGACGGCCTGGACCGCGCCGAACATTTCGCCGAGCAGGCCGGTGACGTTGCCGATGGCTTCCTGGTTGGCGAGCCGGAAGCGGGCGATGCGCTTTCCGGCCTGGGAGACGAGGGCGACGATCAGCAGCAGGGGCACGAAGACGCCCAGGGTCAGCAACGGGTCGATTTGCCACAGGATGACGATCGCGAGGATGGTCATCAGTGCCTGGCCGATGGGGTCGAAGGTCCAGCACAGGAACATGGTGACGGCCTGGACATCGTCGCGGAACCGGCTGACCGCCTCCCCGGCGGAAACCGGGACGGCACGCGCTCCCGGGTGACGCAGGATGTGCTGGAGCATGTTGCGGCGAAGCAGCGCGCCGACCACCACCATCAGCATCGGCTCGGCCCAGGTGGCGATCAGCATGGTGATTGAGCGGGTGACGCCGACCGCGACCAGCAGGGCGAGGAAGGTCCAGCTATTGGAACCGGCGCTGGCGTTATCCGAGAGATTGTCGAAGAAGCGCTGAATGATGAGGCCAGGCACGAGCGGCAGGAGGTACATGGTGACCAGCACCCCGAGCCCGGTGGCGAGAAACATGGCTGGCCGGAAGGTGGCGAGCGAGCGGACGAGATAAGCGGGGCTCATGGGGTCACCTCCGCGGTGGGCACAAGATCGTGGCCGGCGCGCAGCAGGGCCGCGAACCGGGAGGCCGGATTGGCGGCGAGCGCCACCCGGTCGCCGTGTTCAGCCACGCGGCCACCGGCCATGACCAGCACTTCATCTGCCCGCTCGATGGTCGCCAGGCGGTGAGCGATGATGATGGCCGTGCGACCGGCGAGCAGGGTGTCGATAGCCTGTTCGAGCCGGGCTTCGGTGACCGGATCGAGCCGGGAGGATGCCTCGTCCAGGATGACGACATCGGGATCGCGCAGGAACACGCGGGCCATGGCGAGGATTTGGGCCTCCCCGGCCGAGATGCCGCCTCCACCGGAGGAGAGCATGGTGTCGAGGCCGTCTTCCAGGCTGTCGTACCACGCCCCGAGGCCGATCTGGCGGAGCGCGGCGACGATCCGTTCGTCGGAAATCGTGTCGTCGAACAGGGTGAGGTTCTGCCGCACGGTGGCCCGGAACAATTGGACTTCCTGGGTAACGAGGGCGACACGTTTCCGCAGGGTTTCGAGCGGTACCTCGCGAAGGTCGACGCCTCCCAGCCGAATCGCCCCTTCGGTGGGATCGACGAAGCGCACGAGCAGCTTGGTGATGGTGGACTTGCCGCTGCCGGTGCGGCCAACCACGCCCAGCACCTGGCCGGGATCGAGGTGAACGGCGATGTCGCGGAGCGTCGGTTCGCCGTCGCCATCGCTGTAGGCGAAGGTGAGGTTGTCGAGATCGACCGCCAGCGATCCAGCGGGCAGCGGGGTGGTGCCGGTATCGAGAATGGTGGGGCGCTCGCGCTGAAGAGCGCGGATGCGCTGGATGGCGGCGGCCGCCTGCTGGAAATCGCGCAGCTGGCGGGCAATTTCTTCCAGCGGGTGGGTGATGAGCTGGGTGTACTGGAAGATGACGAAGACCGTGCCGACCGTAATCGCGCCGTCCTTGAAGCGGACCGCGCCGATGGCCAGGGCGGCGACCATGCCGAGCACGCCAAGCAACTGGGACGAGGCGTTGAGGACGGCGCTCAGGCGGTAGGACCGATCGGAGGTGGTGTAGACGGCCCGATGCTGCTCGTCGTTACGGCGCATGATGTAGGCGTTCGCGCCGGCCGAGCGGATGTCCTCGGTACCGCTGATCCGCTCTTCCAGGAACCCCATGAGATCGGCATATGCCTGGCGGGATCGGACGAAGCGCGCGGCGACGAATCGCCCGAAGCCGAGCATGACGGCGACGAGGGTGATGCCGAACAGGGCGACGACGAGGCCGATTTGCCAGTCGATCCGGAACAGGAGCACCACCACGCCGACGGCCAGGAGGGCGTTGCCGAGGACGTTGAGGATGAACTTCGAGAAGAAGTTGCCGAGCAGGAAGATGTCGCCATCGACCCGTTCGATCAACGTGCCCGGCGAATGGCGGTTGTGGAACTCCATGTCCAGATCGAGCACATGCTGGGCGAGGTCGGCGCGCATCTCGTTGGTGGCGGTCCAGCCGACGTACTCCGAGGTCCAGGTTTCGCCGAGGCGGATGACCTGGATGAGGATGGCGAATCCAATGTAGACGCCGGCGATGATGAGCAGGGTGCGGAGCGGTTCGCCTTCGAGCGCGTCGTCGATGAATCGGCGGAGGATGAGGGGAGACGCCAGCTGGAGGCCAATGCTGGTGAGCACCAGGGCCGCCAGGATCAGGACCTTGCCGCGCTGCGGTTTCAGATAGCTGGCGAGCAGACGCCAATAGTCGCGTGGGGATGTACGCGTTTCCATTCAGCTTCCTGATGATGAGTGGAGTACTGGCGGATGGACAGGACGCGAAGGATACCACGGAGGCGCGATCGCGATGTTCGAGACAGACGAGGCCGATCATACGCTGAAAGTTCGACGAATGTGTGTCGTGGCGCTGGGGGCGACCGGGGAGTTGGCGTGAGACCCACTTCCGGCCTGAAAAGAATCGATTGGTCAGCCAACCATGTCGCCCGTGGTGGTGGCGAAGAAGTGCTAGATGATTCCCTGACGGGCCGCCCAGGTCGCGGCGGCCGCGCGGGAACCAAGATCGATCTTGGCCAGGACGTTGGCGACGTGGGTCTTGGCGGTGAGCGGGCTGATAAAGAGGGCGTCGCCGATCTCGGCATTGGTCTTCCCCTCGGCGATGAGGCGGAGCACATCCAGTTCACGGGCGGTGAGCGTGTGTCTGGTCGCGTCTGGCCTGGCGTCGGCCGGGGTGGGTGGCGATGTGGAGGGGCGCTCGCCGGACGTGGCGGGAGGCGTGAAGACCTGGACGAGCCCCAGGATCTCGGACAGCGACATGGACGCGCCGCCGCTGGATGCGGTTTCGAATGTGGCTGGATCGAGGAGTGATTTCAGGCCATCCAACCGGATGTCCGAAGGCGCCAGCGAAAAGCCCGACTCCTGGCGGGCATGCTCGGCCCAGGCGGTGAGGGTGACCGCGAGGTCGATGGCGCCGAATGCGCGCGCCAGCCGGGCGATGAGTTCCACCGCGAGGATGGCCTGGATCGGGTCGCCGGCCGATTCGAGATTGACGAGGGCCTCGCGGGCCAGCGGCAGGGCGGCGCGATGGTCGCCCCGGGTGCTCGAGTTCCGGGCCAGGCCGATCAGGGACGTGGCGACCTGCCTGGGACTGTCGACCCCGCGGGCCAGGTCGAGGGCATGGCGGAATCGGGCATCGGAGGTGAGGAGGTCGTCCTGACTGGCGGCCACGTCGCCAAGCGTGTTGAGGGCGGATATGTGCATCGAGAGGTGTTCCATCTCCTCGAACACGCGGGCCGCTTCGAGGAGGCAGGCGACCGCTTCGTCCGGTACGGATGCCTCGTGCAGGTACTCGCCCAGGTTGTGCAGTGCCATGGCGGCGGCCAGTTCGTTTCCGTTCGCGCGGCTGATGGCGAACGCCTCGCGGCAGAGCTGGATCCCCCGCTGGAGATCTCCTGTCTCCCTGGCGACGATGGCGAGGTTGACGAGGATGCTGGCTCGCCGGCGATCGTCGTCGCGCGATGGGAGCAGATCGAGGGCGTCGGTGAAGTACCGGGTGGCGCGATCGTAGCGGCCGAGTTGCAGGTACAGATTGCCAATATTGTTGAGGACGGAGACAAGGCCGGGCTGGTCATCGGCCTCCCGCTTGAGGGAGGCCGCCCGTTCGAACGCGGCGATCGCGGTGTCGCTGTCGCCCAGCACCGCGCCGAGCACGCCCAGGCCGTTTTCGGCGGCGGATCGCACCCCAGGATCGGCCGGGGAGTCAATCGCCAGCGACCGTTCCAGCAGGCCACGACCCTCGGCCATGCGCCCGGTGTGGAGCCAGAACGTCCAAAGATTGCCGGTGATGGTCATCGCGGGGGTGGCCTCGTTGTGGTCCATCAGCCAGGTGAGGGCGGCCACCACGTTCGCGTACTCTGCTTTCCCTCGTTCAATCCAGATGTGCTGTTCCTCGCCATCCAGACCCTCGGCGAGGGCTGGCGCGAACTCGGCGTAGTACAGCGCGTGGCGGCGTTTGAGCTGGTCGAGAGACGCCTCTGGCAGGAGTGAGTGCCTGACAAAGTCACGGACGACCTGCAGGAGGTGAAAGCGCACCTCGCCGGTGGGGTCGGGACGCGATTGGAGCAGGCTGTGATCGACGAGGGCGGCGAGGAGGTCTGGCACGGCGTGGGCCGGCGCCTCGGCCACGGTTTCGGCCGCCTCCATGGTGAAGCCGCCCTCGAAGACGGTCATGTCGGCCAGGCACTGGTGCTGCGCGGGCGTGAGCAGGTCGGTGCTGAAGGCGATGGCGTGCCGCATGGTCTGGTGGCGCGCCGGCGCGTCGACATCGCCCATCGAAAGGAGGGAGAAACTGTGGGCAAGCTTCTGGAGGAGTTGGCTGGGGGAGAAGATGCTGGCGCGGGCCGCGGCGAGTTCGATGGCCAGCGGAAGGCCATCGACTCGGACGCAGATATCCCGGATCGCTTCGACATTGGAGGCGGAAACCGTGAAGTCGGGCTGAATGGCGCGGGCGCGATCGGCGAAGAGCTGGATGGCTGGGTGAGCGAGGAGATCGTCGCCGGAGGTATCGCGAATATCGAGGGCGACCAGCAACGGCGGCAGGGCGAACCGGCGTTCCCCCTGGATTCTGAAGAGCCTGCGACTGGTGGCCAACAGGGTGAGACCGGGCGTGGCCCGGAGGAGACCCGAGATGACCTGGCTGGCACCCGAAACCTGCTCGATGTTGTCGAGCACCAGGAGAGGCAGGCGATCGGCGAGTGCCCGGCCAACCTGCTGGTCGAGAGGCGTCTCGGCGTCGACCTGGATTTCCAGCGCGGCGGCCAGGTCGGTGAGCATCCGCCGGGCGTCGAAGGCGGCGGCGAGATCGACGAAGACGACGTCGATGTGGTGGCGCGTGGTGAGGTCGTGGGCGACGGCGACGGCGAGCCGGGTCTTGCCGATGCCACCAGGGCCATGAATGGTGACCAGGCGGGAATCGTCCTGGACGAGGAGCTCAATGACCTGCTCACGTTCGCGCTGGCGCCCGAAGAACGGGGAGAGCACGTTCGGACTATTGGACACAGGCGTATCGACCATACATCTCCGCCACTCGTTCTCATGACTCATTCCAGTCGTCAAAGTATGCACCGTTTGGTCTCCATCGGCCGATCGGAGTAGGGCCGGAAATACTCCACCCGGCCGATGTGGACGGCCTCTCAAGACGGCATCATCGGATCAGTGACCGAGCAACGGATTCGATGGACGTTCGGGGAGCAACAGGATGAGCGGCAGGACACCTTTCTCATTACTCGTCGCATGCGTGATCGGCATCGGCGTCGCGCTAGGCACAGGCGGTCAGTCCGCCGGGGCTCAGGGCGAGTGGGTGGCGGGGAACGATGGCTGCGCCTACCTGTGGAATGCGCGCCTCAATGGGTACGAAGCGAGCATGTGCTTCCTGGCCGGTGGAGAGATCAGCTACTACGTCGCGAGCTATGGAACCTGGGTCTGGACGGCGAATCTCATTCCCCAGGGCAACGGCATGTACCTGGTGTGGGCCGCGGGGAGTAATGGATGGGTAACAGCGTGCGCTCCTGGTTATGAGGCGAGTTGCGCGTCGTGGAGCGGACGTTCCTCGAATGGCGAGATGACCGGGAACGCGATCGTCGACCAGGTGCTGATCGACGGGGTGTATGGAGGCAACCAGGTCTTTCTCAACGGAGGCATCATCAACTGCGACTACACGTACGAGTGCTGACGGAACCGGGGACTCTCGCCATCACACGCTGAAATGGGATCGGTAAAGGAGTGACACCATGATTCCACGACCTGACAGGCTGATTTCCGGATTAATACTCGTGTTCCTGTTGCTGCTGTCGTCCACCGCCGCGTCCGCCCAGGCGGATGGTCTGGTGCTGGCTCAGACCATGCCGGAGGGCGTGACCTTCGAGGTGTTGGCCCAGGAACTGGGGCCAGTGAAAGTAGTCGACGGCGCGTTGTTCCGGGTGGAGCGCCTGACGGTCGTGTGCAAGGGAGCCACAGGCGGGATTCCCGCGACCCAGCAGATGCTGTATGTCGAGTACGGGCGGGTGGATGTGCGCGATTTGGCGAGTGGCGAGGTGCTGGTCACGCTGGACGCTGGGGAGTCCATGGGATCGGCGGGCGTGTCTGGGGACATCTACCTGACGGGTGCGCCCGGACACAGGGCGTCGGTGTATCGGGTCTCGTATGGCGGATCGGCGGTGGGCGCCGAGGGGTTTCCGGAAAGCACATATGAGACCACCGACTGTGCTTCCGGCGCTGGCGGTGAGGTCCAGCGGGAGCCAGCGATGGTGGAGACCGTTTTCGAGGGGGTGTTGGAGGCGTTCGCCAACGAGGGACAGCAGATGGTGTTCCATGCCGGCGTGATGACGGTGGAGCCTGGCTCGGCGCTCGGGCGCGCCTACGACATGGACGGCCCGGCCTATATCTCGGGAGGAGTTGGGCTGGTGACGCCGGTCGTCGGAGGGTTTGGCGAGGGAATGGTTGGCATGGGTGGCCTGTTCGATCCGGAACTGGCCCCTGGCGAGGTGCTGTCGTTCGGCGCGCAGACCCAGGTCGCGCTTGAGAACTTCGGGCCGACCTCGACCGTGGCGTTGGTGTTCGGCATGGTCCGTGAGGATGCGCCCATCTTCCAGGCAGTGCATCGCTAACGGCGATTCGTGGCGGAGGGCGGCGGTTTCGATCGCCGTCCTCCGCTATGTGTTCAGGCGGCGGGCGTGGCGCTGCTCCGCTCGTCGAGACGGATGGCGAGGGCGGACACCACGATGATGACGCCTATCAACGTGAAGGTAAGCGAGAGCGATTCGTCGGCGAGCCAGCCGAGGATGATGCCGCCAAGTCCGATGTACACCGTGGTGGCGCCGTTGATGATGGAGAGCGAGGTGGCCCGGGCATCGTCTGGCAGGTGGATGTTGAAGAGCCCGGAGAAGAGCGGGACGCTGAGATGGATGATCGCCCACTGGACGACGAAGAGGACCACCGCCAGCCAGGCGAGGCCATTGAGGGCCATGACGAGGTAGAGGACTCCGGGAAGGAGTGTGCTGAGCAGCATGGCAAGTGAGGTGCCGATGCGCTTCGGGAGCTTCCAGGCGTAGAACTGGGCGATGACGACGCCGACCGAGGCAATGCTGAGGCCGAGACCGAACCAGACGCCGGGGACTCCGGTTTCGAGGAAGTACTGCTGGTAGAAGACGAGCAGGTGGGCGCCGAAGGCATGGGTGGCGACCGACAGGGCGATGATCTTCAGCAGGACGGGGTTGGAGCGGATCGCTCGCCAGGATGTGGACAGCAGCTTGCGGCTGTCCGGGCGGGCACGTTCGGCGACATGGGGCGCTTCGTGGAGGCGGAAGCTGAGCGCGGCGGCGGTGGCTACCGCTATCGCGCCGAGGGCGATGTTGATCGTCATCCGGGAGAGAGTAAGGTCGGCGGCGATGATGCCGCCGATGCTGTAGGCGACGACGCTTCCGGTTTGGGTGGCTGCGCCGAGAAAGCCCTTGGCCCGCTGCATGGCGGAGAGCCGGTCGCCGTCGGGGAGGGCCTCGTAGAGGATGGCGTCGACGCTTCCGGAACCAAAGGCGAACCCGGTGCCGGTGATTACTTGGATCAAAAGGAAGGCCCAGTAGTCGCGGGCGAAGAGGAAGCCGAACTCCCCCGAGGCGAGCACGATCAGGGCGATGCGGTAGCTCCAGACATGGCCGAGACGGTCGGCGATGATCCCGGTGGGTATTTCCATGACGAGCATCGCCAGCATGAGCGTGGTCTGGAGACCGGCGATTTCGGCGATGGTGAGGTTCCTTTGAAGCAGGTAGGGGGTCATGAACGGGACGAAGAAGTAGAGCTGGCCGAAGAAGGCGATCAGCCCAAGCAGCGGGATGGTGCCGAGCGCGCGGATGGACCGGAGCGACAGGAGACGTTGAAACATCGGGACCTCACGGGGAATTGGCGAGGCTCGGCCCGGGTGGGCTGGTTCGTGCTATCCGGAACGGGGAGGCAGACACAGGAACACCGTGGGGAGCCCCACGGCGGATGACCAGAGACACAGGGTTGGGCTGTGCGGAAACGACTGAACCGGGTTGCGGCGAGCGCACGACTGGTTCACACCCTGGCCGGGTGGAGCTACGCGTATGTGCTCGTTGTGTCCGTTGCGCCCATGCTGTGGCATTTCCTGTGTGGCGGGGCGGTAGCCCCACGAGTTGACCGGGAGTGATTGTAGCACCAGCCGCTTTGGAAACGTGTGATCCGGGTGCAGTTTGGCACCCGGCGGCACGATGTGGCTCAGGAACGGGTGAGGACCACGGGGACGGTTAGCGGCGGGATGGTCAGTTCGAGGGACGATTCGGAGCAGGAGTAGCCGTAGGTTGGGCTGACGAAGAAGATCCACTGGTCCGGTGGGATCGGCATGACGCCCGCCGAGGAGCCGGCGACGAACGTCTCCGCTTCTACGGTGAAGCCTGACGGGTCGAGGTCGATCAACTCGATGGTGCCCGTTTCATCGACCGCGTAGCTCGCGGTGGTCTCGCCATCGAGGCGGATGGTGACCGAAATCGCCATGCCCTGGACGGACGTGCTGCCCTGAAGCTCGAATCCGGTCGCGGAGTAGGTGATCGTGTTCTCGTCGAAGGTGAACCAGAGGTCGCCTGACGCCCCGTCGAAGCTGATCGGCGCGGCGCCGGAGGTGGCTCCCGCCATGTCGAGCGCTGCCTGCATGAAGGCCTCGTAGTCTGCGACCTGCCACTCGCCGACGAGGCAGGTGTCGGTCTCCTCGCAGTCGCTCTCGGTGGCGGTAACCGTGCCGGTGATGACGGCTGGCGTGGTGGTGCCATCGCCGATGCTGGTGTAGGCGGCCTTGTAGACGCGGGAGTCATCGCAGGAAATCAGGGCGGGGGCGGGACCCCACGCGCCGCCATCGACGCGCATGGCATGGCGGCTGGGACCACTGGTGGGTTCGAGTCCCAGGGTGAACGTAAGGTCACCTTCGAAGGTTATCTGCTCGCGCTGGATGACGAAAGCCGGAACGCTCACGTCGAACGTGCCGGATGCGTTGAGTGAGCGGACAGGGGCGAAGACCGGGTTGAACGGGATGGCGGAACCGCTGGAATCGAGGAGTTTGGCGTCGAGATATTGCTGGGCAAAGCCCTGGAACAGATCCTCCATGCCTTCCCAGGCGGCGATGGCCGCCTGCTGCGCGGCTTCGCCACCGGTGCCAGGTAGCGTGTCGAGGAACTTGATGACGCCGGCGTTCCCCAGCGTGTTTCCGAGGTGCTGAAAGAAGAAGCAGGCGGCGTAGCTGTAACTGGTGATCGGGGTGTTGGGAGAGGTCGTGTCGAATGGCCCGATCAGCTTCCATTCGAGGTTGGCGGCGGGATAGACGACGTTGCTGAAGTATTCTGCGGATCCTTCGACCCACCATTTGTTGGAGGCATCTTCCGCCATCAGGTCGAAGTTGAAGTCCTGGAAGCAGTGAAAGAGTTCGTGGGCGATGAGCTGGTTGTAGTGGTCCAGGCTTAGCTCCAGGCTGCGGGGAGAGATGAACACCGAGCACGGTTCGTATCCGCCATCGGCCACGATCAGCCTCTCGTCGCCATCGGCGGGACCGGCGTACTCAAGTTGGCTGAAGACGATGGTGATCGGGGCCATGGTGCCCAACGGGCCGTAGACGCCGACCGACTTCTTCAGGGCGTCGACGGTCGGGGCGAGGTAGCCGCCGCCCCAGCCGCCGCTGGCATCGGTCGACCATTCGAACGGGTAGAGGATGCGGTAGTCGGAGCCACCGATCTTCTCGCTCCAGTGCTCCACGCAGTAGGTGAGGCCGGTGCCGGCCCGGGGAATGCCGCCTGGCCAGACGGACGCGCAGTCGATGGCGCCAGCGGGAGGCGCGTTGAGGACGGAGGCGGGCGCCGGGGCGGGGAGGATATCGGGAAGGATTGCCTGGTCCACCGGCTGTGATGCGGCGGGGGCCGCCTCGGAGGATGCGTCGGCCGGCTGGACTGGCCGCGACGTGGCGCGGGCGGGCTCGCCGGAGAGTGGCATGAGCAACGAGAGGACGATCCAGAGCACCAGCAGACCGTGACGAGACATCGAACCCCTCCAATCGATACCGATCCAGGGAATCACCCTCGCCGCACCTTTGTTCCTCGCCTGCCAACACTGGGAGGAACGTCGCCGGGTTCGGAGTCCGGCTATCTGGCCTGGCCGTGATTACGCCTTCGCATCATAGGGACCGGACGGGTGATTTGGAAGTGGTCCGCCGAAGCGGGGCCATGGTCGGGGGTGCTGGCTCGTCCTCGCGATTCAGGCTATCCGCCAATTCAACGAGGATGATCCGCCGGTCATCCTCGCTGAGTGGTTCCCCTGTGGCGATGGCCGGACGTTCGCCGGCATTCAGCGTGCCTGGCTGTCGGCGGGGCGAATCACGGCTAACACGACGCGCTGGACGTTGTGGACAGGCCGTCGACCGTCGCCGTGACCACGGATTGCCAGCCGGCCCTGTCCGCGTCACCTTCCTGCGTGGACGCGTACCAGGCTCCCAGCAGGCCCGCGCCGTAGTAGTTGGAGGTATCCACCGATCCCGTGCCGTCAGTGCCAACCGGGATCGTGAGTACGGCTTCCTGGGGAGCGCCGGCGATGCCACTAACCTGCGCGAGCGTTACGGTATGGTTGCCGGCCGGGAAGTTGGTAACGGACACCCGGGCATAGCAAATCTCATACGTCGGGAAGCCAAAATGCTGTGTTCGGTAGATCCACGACACGCTTATGGCGCGAGGGCGTGGCGCGACGGGCATGCCGCCCTGGGCGGCGTAGGAGACGCATTCTCCCTGATTGCGAAACGCGGTTCCATCCTCGCGGAGCAGGTCCTGCCAGCCACCCTTCTTGCACAGCTCCCTGGAGTCGCCAGGACCGGCGGCGACTGGGGCGATCATGGCGCCGAGGGTCATGATGGCGACCATGAAGGTGACAAGAACGCGCGATCGTGAGGTGCTCATGGGGCGCTTCCTTTCGTGTGTGCTGGCGGTGACATGAATCGCGAAGTGGTCAACCGTATTGGTGATGGCCGGATCCCAATCCTGGGGGCCTTGTTCCAACATCTCTCCCCTCACTCCATCCCGCGCGAACCGAGCCTCCGCTGTTCGGGCTCTGGGAGGGGCGATCGTCACCCCCCGCCACGATCATGTGGTGTCGCGGCTCATCACGCAGTCAGGTTCCTGACAGCAAGGCGAAGCCACGCCACCACGAGTCATCACTCGTTCGCGGGCGGTTCCGACGGGGTGGAGGGGAGGCCGCCGGAGAGGGGTCGCGACCTCCCCGGTTGCCGTGGGATGCGAGTTAGCGGTAGCTGGCGGCCTGGAGTTCGAAGAGGTCGGCGTAGGAGCCGGCCTCGAGCATCAGTTCGTCGTGGGTGCCGCTTTCGATGAGGCGGCCCCGTTCGAGGACGAAGATGCGGTCGGCCATGCGGGCGGTGGAGAACCGATGGGAGATGTAGAGGGCGATGCGGTCCTCGGTCAGCTCCTGGATGCGGCTGAAGAGTTCGTGCTCGGCGCGGGCGTCGAGGGCGGCGGTCGGTTCGTCGAGGATCATGATCTGGGCGTCGCGCATGAAGGCGCGGGCCAGGGCGACCTTCTGCCACTCACCGCCGGAGAGCTGGTGGCCGCCTTCGAACCATTTGCCGAGGGCGGTCTGGTAGCCGCGAGGCAGCCGGTTGATGACGGTATCGGCACCGGCGCGTTCGGCGGCGCTGACGATGGCTTCCTGGTCGGTCATGTGGTCGACGTTGCCGATGCCGATATTGTCGGCGGCGCTGAACTGGTAGGTGGCGTAATCCTGGAACATCACGCCGATCTGCTCGCGAAGCTCGACCGGGTCGTAGTCGCGGATGTCGACGCCGTTGACGAGGATCTGGCCCTCGTCGGGGTCGTAGAGGCGGCCGAGCAGCTTGACGATGGTGGACTTGCCGGCGCCGTTCTGGCCGACGAGGGCGATGGTCTCACGCGGGTCGATGGTGAAGGAAACGTTATCGAGCGCCTTCACGTCGCGATCCGGGTACTGGTAAGTGACGTTGCGGAACTCGATCCCTTGCGTGAAGGGAACGGTAACCGGAATCGGGTTCTCCGGGGCGGCGATTCGAGGTTCGCGCTCCATCAGGTCGGAGAGCGTGGTGAGGTAGAGGCCGTTCTCGTAGATGCCCTGGATGCCGCCGAGGATGCCCTGGAACGACTGCTGGACCTGGTTGGCGGCCTGCGTGAAGACGGTGAGCGCCCCAAGCGTGACCTGGCCCCGGATGGCGAGGATGGCGACGTAGAGGAAGGTTCCCGACGAGGCGAGCGTGGTGAGCGAGCCCCAGCCGAAACCGGCGGTGTACCGGCGGACGAGCAGGTTCTTCGTTTCGGTGTAGTACCCCTCGGCGACGGTGTTGTACCGGTCGATGAAGTGGTCACCGGCGGTGAAGAGTTTCACCTCCTTGGCGTACTGGTCGGTGGTCATGAGCGAGGTGAGGTAGCTCATGGCGCGGCGGACCGGCGAGTGGCGGCGCATCATGCCGAAGCCCTGCCATCCGTAGCGGGAGTCGGAGATGAAGGCCGGGATGGGGGAGAGCAGCGTGAGGGCGGCGATCCACCACGAGAGACTGGCGAGCAGGGCGATCATCGAGCCGAAGGTGATGACGGAGCGGATGAGGCCGAAGACCTGCGAGACCATCTGCACCGGGCGGCGCTGTGATTCGCGCTGGGCTTCCTGAAGCTGGTCGTAGTAGGTGGCGTTCTCGAAGTCGGCGAGGTCCAGCGTGTTGGCATGCTCCATGATCTGGGTCTGGACATGGATGGAGACGCGTTCCTGCAGCAGTTGCTGGCTGATGTTGCCGAGCGACTGGAGGAGGCTGGAGGCCAGGAAGATCAGTAGCTGGAGCACGGCGAGGATGATCACCGCGCGGATATGCCCATCGCTGTCGCCGTCCATGATGCCGGTCGCCACCTCGTCGATCAGGCGGCCGGCGAGCCAGACCTGGATGACGGGAACGATGCTCTGGAGGATGTTGGTGGCGGCGAGCCCGGTGGTGAGCGCGCGGCTGGTGCTCCAGACCAGGGCGAGGACCTGGACGATGCCGCGCCAGGTTTCGGTGATGCCGCGGCCGATGGCGGAGGGATCGACCCGGAAGCGGGGCGATCTGGGCTCGTCGGTGGGATGGCTGAGTGGTGGCCGGTCGACGGAATCGTCGCGGCGGGGGCGGTCGAGTCGGTTGGGGTTCTGGGGGGTATCTTGGGCGTCTATGGGCCTTCTCCTGATTCATCTTCTCACATCTCGTTTCTGCTATATGCGATATTACACGATATATCGCTAAAATGAAATAGGATATGTGGCTAGGCACGCCGTGGCGTGGGGTATGCACCAGATTGCCGCGGCCGCGCTGAAGGGACGGAAGAGTTCACGGGCCCGGCGGTTTGTCCGCGACCGGGCGGTTCGGGGCGTCTTACAGGGGGTGTGGGGAGGCGTCATAGGAGGGTATGGGCGGGACGACCACGGAGGGACTCGAGCGATGGCACGAACCTGGACGCTGACCGGCGCCGACCGGAAGCCCTACGAGAGCCGGGAGCCTGGACGCCTGGGCGGGCACCGGCGCGGGCGGATCTACGGCCAACTCGATTGCCCGGCGGCGTTACGGGCGCTGGCGAAGGGTGGTTACGCGCGGGACCGGGTGTTTTTCCTGGACGAGGCGACGGCGATCGCGGCGGGATACAGGCCGTGCGCGGCGTGCATGCCGGAGCGATACCGCCGCTGGAAGGCCGGGATACCTTGGGAGCTGAAGCCGTGATGTCGCGGCAACTGACGATGGGCATGGATGGGGCGAACTCGCCGCGTACCGGCAACAAGCGGGCGGATCGGGTGCTGGGCCAACTGGAGGAGTCGTGGGATGCCTTTCGCACGGCCTGGGAGGACCTCGACGACGAGACTTTGATGATTCCGGGGGTGACCGGGGAGTGGTCGATTCGCGACCTGATCGCCCATGTGACCTGGTGGGACGAGGAGTCGATTCGCCACCTGCCGGAGGTGCTGGAAGGTGTGCGGCCAGCCAGGTATTCGGACCTGTATGGCGGGATCGACGCCTTCAACGCGCTGATGACGGAGCGGAAGGCGAGCCTCTCGCTGGACGAGGTGCGGCGGAGATTCGTGGAGACGCACGAGCGGCTGGTGGCCTATCTGGTGGGCCTGGAGCCGGAGCGGTGGGTGTCCGACCAGCGGTTCCGGAAACGGCTCAAGCTCGATACGTGGGGGCATTATCCGATCCACACCGCCGATATCCTGCATTGGCGAGAACGGATGGGACGGTAGCCCCTGCCTCAGGAGGCCGCGACACCGGCCACCGACCCGACGGCGAGCAGGAAAAACGCCCCGGGAAAGGCGATGTTGTGGAAGACACCGGCCTTCATGTGAACGATGATGGCGCCGGTGTAGAACAGCACGAGGCCGATGGCCGCCGCGACGCCAATGCGTGGGACTCCCAGTATTCCCAGGAGGAGCCCAGCGGAGGCGGCCAGCTTGAGGGTGGCGAGGACTGGGAGCCATGATTCGGGCACGTTGACCTCCCGGGAGTTGGCGACGACGAATGGCGCGCGCCTCAGGTCGGCGGTGGCGATGGCGGTATTGGCGACGATGGCCGCGATGGTGACGACGAGCAGGAAAGTGGACATACGTTCACGCTCCATTCGCGCAAGTGCGGATGTTGGGCTCCGCCGCGACGGGCCATGACGCGCGGCGCGGCGGATGAGCCTCTACGAATCGCCCGAATGCGTGGAGACCTGGCGGAAGAGCGACACGTTGGACGTGCCGATCTCCGCGAGCCGCGGAACGTAGGCGGCGACCTCGGGATTGCCCCGCACCGCCTCGACGGCCTCCATGCTTTCCCAGAGGCCGACGCTCACCACCTTCGTTCCGTCGGGACTCGCCAGGATCGTGGCGGCCTTGAAGCCAGGCAGCTTCACGAAGATCGTGTCGGCCGCTTCCTGCACGAACTCGACCAGCTCCTGCTGGCGGTCTGGCTCAACGTCAATGAAGTTGGCGGCGACGATGGGTGTTTGCGACATGATGTGGACTCCTTATGGTGAACAGGCCAGCCGGTCCGTTGCTGGGCCGGGAGGGGAGCGTGCCTGGTCCCCTCTGCCACCATGACGAGATGGCATGGCGAAGTGTGAGGAGACGTTCGGGAGGGCCTCACTGGTGACACGTGTCCTCACATTCCGGGTGCCAGTCTCGTCATCCTGGTGAAGGGTGTCGCCGGTGAAGGCGACGGCCAGGCGATCCATCAGGAGACGAAACGATGACCGGAGGCGTGGTGAATTCGACGGGGGGCGTTGGCGCCGATGGAGACGCGGGCGTGCTGCTGGGCGTGGCGTACAGGATGCTGGGGTCGATGGCCGACGCGCAGGACGCCGTTCAGGATGCGCGCCTGCGGTGGCTGGCGCTCTCCGATTCGCAACGCCAGGCGATCGATTCACCATCGGCCTGGATGGTGACGGTGGTTTCCCGAATATGCCTGGATGTGCTCGGTTCGGCGCGCCGCCGGCGCGAGCAGTACGTGGGTGACTGGTTGCCGGAACCCGTTCCGGGCGAGGCCCGATGGTCCAGCCACGCCGGGACGGAAGGGGCGGACGATCCAGCGGGGCGGGTGGCGCTGGATGAATCGGTGTCGATGGCGATGCTGGTGGTGCTGGAGACGATGACGCCCGCCGAGCGGGTGACCTTCATCCTGCACGACGTGTTTGCCTACACCTTCGTGGAAATCGCCGACATGATCGGTCGTACCCCGGCGGCCTGTCGCCAACTGGCGACCGCGGCACGCCGGAAGGTGCGACAGCAGCGACGCGCGACCGTCACGGCCAGCCAGCACGAAGCGGTGGTGAGGGCCTTCCGGCGGGCGTGGGAGACGGGAGACATTCCAGGATTGATGGCCGTGCTCGATCCCGGCGCGACCCTGGTGACCGACGGTGGTGGCGTGGTGCACGCGCTGCCGGAGCCGCTGACCGGGGCCGAGGCCGTGGCCGGGTTCCTGGCGGAGACAGTGCGGCGGCTGCCGGGCATGCGCCTGACGATGACGCCGGTGAACGGCGAGCCGGGCGTGGTGGTGGACCACGAGGGCGAACTGCTAACGGTCGTGACCTTCGACGTGGTCAATGGACGGATCGGTCACGTTTGGGCGATGCGGAACCCGGAGAAGCTGACGGCCTGGCGGGCACATGCATAGGCACCTGGTGGGGAAGGACTCACCATTCAGGGGGATGGAGCCGTATAATTCAACATAACCAAGTGAAAGCCTGAGCTGTCCGCCGGGTCCGGCAATGACGGGTGCATGGACGGTGGAACGCCCAGATGTCGCGATACGCGAGGGGAGCACCTGCCATGGCCTGGGTTGCCGGGATCGGTCGAGCGTTGTCTCGATCCACCCTGATCGTCCTGCTGCTGTCGTTTCTGGCCGTTCCGTGGCCGGCGGTTTCCCAACCGGCCAGGCCGGGCGATGTGGTGACGGAGGCGCGGAAGGCGGCGGTGCCGCTGGGCGAATCCGCCATGGTTGGTTCGCTGCGGATCAGCGTGACGGGCTTCAACCCCGATGCGTCCGCCTTTGAAGAGGGACCCGAGACCACCGCGCTGCCCGGGGACAACGAGCGTTTCATCATCGTCACCCTTGAGTTGGACAACACTGGCGACGTGGAGGTCGAGTTCAGCGCTGACATGGAGCTCAACCTGCGGTTCGCTGGCAACCAGGGGATCCTGGGTCCACGCGCCTCGTTCGACTATTGCGAGGTGGAGAACGACATGCATTCTCGCGAGACGCCCTCGCTTGCGCCAGGCGAATCGAGAGAAGTGAACGTCTGCACCAAGGTGCTGGTGGAGGATATTCCGTCCCTGCAGATGCTGGCGACCATGGAGCCCGGCTTCGACGCGGACGTGTCGAGCGCCGAGGAGGTGGAGTCCGGCACATGGTTCGATCTGGGTGCGGATCGCCCGTTCGACGAAGGCGTGGCCGCCGAACAGGTGAGGGTGGCGATGCTGGTCGCGCCGGAGGGGCCAGCATCGCTTTCGGAGCCTGATGTGACGGTTACGCGGAACGAGACCTTCGTCGTCGAACTGCTCGATTACCTGCCAGATGTGACGGATGAGATCACCGGAGACGAATCGTGGCACTACCAGCGGCCGACCTCTGGCGAGGTCTACGTCTCCGCCAGCATGCGCGTGACGAACGTGGGGGATCGGCCGGCAAGTTTCCATCCGATATTGATGGCGGAGGACGGCGTCGGGTCCGGCGGTGGCGTCCACTCCCGCCTGTACGAGCACGAAATGGGCATGCTGTTGCCGGGAGGTTCCTCGCTCTGGACCGGGCAGTGGTCGATGCCGGAGGAGGGCTCCCGAGCGCTCGTCGTCACCACGCTGGGTGTACCGGAAGCCGGAATGTCCTGGATGCTGCTGGATCCGGCGGAGCCATTCGCGTGGGAGGCACCCGAGGTTTCACCGGCGCCCCCGGCGGAGATGGACGATCCGGAACTGGCGGTTCCTCCCGGCGACGAGGCGGCGGTTGGCGGGTTCAACGTTTCGCTGACGCGGAGCCCGGAACTGGATGACGACCGCTACCGTGGTCACACGATGACCGTTACGTACACCGGCGATTCCGTATCGGAGGTGATCGAATGGTGGAGTGTCACCATCACGCCCGAGCCTGCCGGCTGCCTGAGCCGGGGCGGGGGTTCGCTGTACCTGCCGGGTGCCTCGACGATCATGGAGATCAGGTGCCCGGTGGCATTCGATACGTCGACTCCCCTGAGGCTCGACATTGGGATCGCGGGCACCCCGGCGGGTGAGGAGCCGCGCGGACTGTTCGCGCGGGAGCCAGAGGAATGAGGGTAACTGGCGGGAGCCGCGCGCGGCTCCCGCCAGGGTAACGTCTAGACCTCGTCGGCGCGGAAGCCCTGGCCGCCGGACATGGGAAGTTCGGCTGTTTCGGAGGGAATGTAGACCAGGGCGGTGATCTTGCGGCCCTCGCGGTGGATGATGACCTCGGCGTCCGGGTCGTTCATGGCGCGTTCGAGCTCGGTATTGGCGTTGGCCGAGCGGGAACCGACCACGTAGACGGCGACATCGTGCATGCGGTGGGCGACGCCGAGCACGGCGCCGTCGGCATTGGTGATGACCTCACCGTCCAGAGGGTCCTCGTAGGCCTCCTCTTCTTCGACGAATTCCTCCTGTTTGGTGGCCGGGGGATTGAGGATTTCGTCCTTGATCTTGTTGGCGATGTACATGCCGACGGTGCGTTGCATCATGGTGTGGCTCCGAAGCTAGTCGAGTTTGATATAGCGATACGCCTCGGCGAATTCGCTGGCGCCCTCGCGGTTGGGATTCTTGCGCGCGGCGCCTCGTGCCCAGTCGCGGATCATGTCGGTGGGATCCCAGTCCTTGATCTGACTGGCATGGGCCTTGAGGGCCTTGATCCTGATGTCCATTGTATCCGTGACATCGACCCAGGCGTTGGGTTCGTTGGTGGCGTAGAGATAGATGTGAGGCACCTTGTGGGGCTCGAGGCCCTCGGCGAGCAGCTCGGAGAAGGTCATGCGGTCGCGGACAGAGGGGAACACGGCGGCGAGCGAGGCTTCTCCGGTGGCGATGTGGTCCGGGTGGTTGATGTACGAGTTGTCGAGAATGCGGGCGGTGGGATCGAAGGTGAGGATCGTGTCGGGGCGGACCTGGCGCATGACGCGGGTGAGCGCGAGGCGAAGGTCGAGGTCGGCGACGAGGGTGGCGTCCTTGTAGCGGAGGAAGATGACTTCCTTCACCCCGAGGATATCGGCGGCGGCCTGTTGCTCCGCTTCGCGGAGGGCGGCGAGTTTCTCGCCGGTCATTTCCGGGTCGGGGCTGCCCTTGTCACCGCTGGTGATCGAGCAGTAGGTCACCTCGGCGCCCTCGGCGATCCACTTTGCGATGGTTCCGGCGGACCCGAACTCCACATCGTCGGGATGGGCCTGGATGACGAGGACGCGCCGGGGGGTAGGTGCGATTTCAGTGGTTTCGGTCATGTCTTTCCTTTTACCGGGAGCACGCGGTGCGTTCGAGACGGTCGCGAACGAGTATCGAGGTCCTTCGGGCAGTATGGCAAGCGCGTGGTCGGCGCGCATCCGCCGGTTGGACGGGGATAGCGGGACTGATCAGTGGATGTGGACGAGCGGTTACCCAGCGGTGGAGTCCCACGCTCCGGCGGGCGGGGTGGTTCGATGATCGGGCGTGACTATCATTGAAGCCAGTAGGCAGGCTTGGGGCATTTCATCCGGTGGCGGGATGCCTCGCGAATCGTATCGGATGAACGAATGACTGACGTTTCCTCACCTGGCTTCGACCAGACGGCGCACGATGTTGACCGGCGCCTGCTTCCGCCGAAGGAGCATCTCGATCCGCGCGCGCGGACGATGTGGTACGTGGCCGATGGTATCCAGTGCGTGATCTGGGCCGTGATCGTCGGGGCCGCGGCCTGGGCATTGATCCGCTTCACCTCGATCACCACGTGGTGGGTGGTGACGGCGGCCGCCGCGCTGATCGCAATCAACGTGGTGGCGACCGTGATCGGGCCGGGGTTGCGCTACCGGTACTGGCGGTACGAAATCCGTGATGACGAGGTGGACCTGCAGCACGGCTTCCTGGTGCAGGCGCGGCAGGTGGTTCCCATGTCACGCATCCAGCATGTGGATACCCGGCGAGGACCGCTCCAGCAACGGTTCGGCCTGGCGAGCGTGGTGTTCTTTACGGCGGCGGGAGCGATGGAGATCCCGGCGTTGTCCCAGGAAGTGGCGGCGGACGTGCGCGACAGGATCGCCGAGCTGGCGAAGGTTCACGATGACCTTTAGCGAGCGAGAGGACGACCAGCAAACCGGGATGACTGGCGAGGCCAACGTGGTCCCGCCCCAGACCGACGACGTGCGCGATCAGGCGCCGGGTGGTGGCGAATGGCACCAGGCGAACTGGGTGTTCGTGCTGATCGGGGCGTTGCGCTACTTCCGGGGCATGCTGTTGCCGCTGGCGTTCGTGATCTTCACGCAGCGGGGTGGGGATTCGCGGGCGGACTTCATCTGGTACGGCATCGCGGGGCTGGCCGGGGTGGTTTCTATCGGGACCAGCCTGGTTCAGTGGTGGTTTTATCGCTACCGGGTTTCCGACCGCGATATCACGCTGCGTTCGGGAATCGTGTCGAAGCAGGAACGCGTGATCCCGTTCGAGCGCATCCAGTCGGTGAACCTGGAGGATGCCCCGCTGGAGCGCATCTTCCAGGTCGTGAAGGTGAAGGTCGATACCGGGGCCGGCGGGGGGAGCGACTCGGAGATCGAACTGCAGGCGATGTCGCGGGCGGACGCCGTGGCGTTGCGAGGCCAGCTGCTGGCCGGGCGTCAACGGCTGCGGGGCGGTGAGGCCCTGCTCCGCCAGGGAGAGGCCGCAGCGGACACGCAGGCGGTACCGACGCCCGACCTGGTGAGCGATGGCGAACTGATCCGGAAGCTGTCGACACGCGAACTGCTGATCGCGGGGGCGACATCGGGCCGGGTTGGCGCGGCGGCGGCGATCGCCGGTGTGTTGCTGCAATTCGGTGAGGAACTGGTCCCGCGCAGAATGTGGGAGCGGGTGCCCTGGGACGGCCTGGCGGACGCCGCTCAGCAGGTGGAGATCCTGGTCGGCCTGCTCCTGACGCTGGCGGTGGTGGCGTGGGTGATCTCGATCATCGCGACGGTGCTGACCTACGGCGGGTTCGAAATCCGGCGCCAGGGCGACCAGTTGAACGTGCAATTTGGGCTGCTGGACCGGCGGCGGACGACGATTCCAATCAGGAGAATCCAGGCGATCCGGGTGTCGGAGGGGTTGCTGCGGCAGCCGTTCGGGTTCGCCGAAATCCGGTTCGATTCGGCCGGGTTCGGGGCGGACCAGGGAGCGAGCGGGGTGCTGAGCCCGCTCCTTCCGCGGCGGGAGGTGCGGGCGTTCCTCGAGGCGGCCTGCCCGGCGTTCGCGCAGGATCTCCAGCCAGCCGCCATGCGGCGGCTTCCGAGTCGCGCGCGCCGGCGGTACATCGTGGCGGCGTCGATCGGCTGGGTGATCACCGTGCTGATCGCGGCGGCGATTACCTGGAGGTTCCTCGATTTTCCGGTGGAAATCGTGCTGGCGGGGTTGCTGGTGACCCCGGTGTTCGCGTGGTTCGGGAACCTTCGATACCTGGATGCCGGATGGGTCGTGGATGGTGGGCAGTTCCTGCTGCGGTGGCGGGCGGCGTCGCGGGTGACGGTGCTGACCCAGGTAAGGCGGTTGCAGTACCGGGGCTTGCGGGCGGACCCGTTCCAGCGGCGGGCGGACCTGGTGACCTTCCAGACGGCGGTGGCTTCGGGAGGATCACGCGAAGGGTTCAGCCTTCCCCACCTGGATGCGCGGGACGGCGAGCACCTGCTGGAGCGGCTTGGGAGTCCGCTGCCGTGGAGGCCGGCGAGGGAGGGGAAGCGGGCGTTTGCTCCTCCGGTGGACGTTGATGTCTGAACATGGCGAAGAGCGTCAGGTCGTAACCGATCTTGAGTGAGCCGCTGATGATCAGCGGCCAGCCGAAGACGGTGGTGTTCAGCAGCGATCCGGCGATGAGCGGGCTGATGGCGGAGGCCAGGCTCTTCGGCACGGCCGTGATGCTGACCGCGGCGGGGCGCTCCGCCGGGGTGACGACGGCCATGACGTAAGACGTTCGGGCCGGGACGTCCATCTGGGCGAGGGATGCGCGGATCAGCAGGCAGGCAATGGCCAGCGGCAGCGTCGGCATGAACGGGGTGAGGATCAGGAAGACGTTGGCCGGCAGGTGCGTGAATACCATGGTGTTGATGAGGCCGATTTTCCGGGCGAGGACCGGCGCGATCAGCTGGGAAAAGGCGGCGCAGAGTCCGGCCCAGAAGAAGATTGTGGCAGCCGTGGTGACGGACATGTCGAAGCGCAGGAAGAGCCAGAGCGCGAGCACCGACTGCATGGTGAAGCCGCTGGCCAGCGAGTCGACGCTGAAGAGCGCGGCCAGCCGGTAGACCGCGGATTTGGAAGGCCCGAGGCGGGACGACTTCTCGGCCTCGTTGGGTTCGATGCGCGGCGAAAGCCGGTGGTAGAGCAGCATGATGAGCACGCCGAGGACGGCGTAAAGCAGGAACATCGCGCGCAGGGCGGTGAGGAACTCGATCTCGAACCAGCGTTCGAGGAGATCGGGCAGGCCAGCCGATAGCGCTCCGAAGGCACCGATGAGGGAGCCGATCAGCGAATAGCGGGCGAAGAGGGCCGTGCGCGATTCGCTGGAGGTGGTTTGGGGCAGGAGCGACTGCTCGATGGGGAGGAACATGCTGACGTCGCCCGAGGATGGATTGAGGGTGCCGACGAAGGCGACGATGAGCAGGGGCCAGAAGCCATCGAGGAACGTAAAGCCTATTCCGGTGGCGACCATTACCGCGGCCGCCCGGATGAGGAGGTCGGCGCGTTTCCAGCGGCCGGCGAGGTTTCCGACGAGCAGGGTGAGGGCGGCGGACCCGAGCAGCGTGGCGGTGGTGAGGACGCCGATCCGGATCGCGGAGTAGCCGAGGGTGGTGAGATACAGCGGGAGCAGGACGCTGACGAAGCCATCGGCGAAGGCGCGGATGCCGCGCGAGGCGAGGATGATGGCGGCGTCGCCAGTGGTTCCTTGTGGCAGGAAGGTGAAGCGACGGCTGTCAATTGGAGCGTCGGGCGTGGGCATTGAGGCGTGCGATTCCTGCCTGTTGGTAGGGGCGACGGGAACTGTCCCGGCCAGCGGTCATTTGTGACGGTCATGTTAAGGCAGGATGGGGACCGAGCGGGAAACTCCGTGCACAATTATTGTGACGCGTGGGGCACACAAAACTTCAACTATCGGGGAAGAGGACATTGGCTAGCGCTGAGCGCCGGCGACCACCGGCATGGGTCCGTGGAGAACGGCGGAAACCACGGATACCTATCCCGAAACCGGTTGATCGCCACCTTGTGCGGCGGTTTGGCTGGAAAGACCAGGGAGAACGCGGGGGCAAAAACACGATGATCGAACCCTGGGTCGATGTCCAGGCCGATCTTGATGCGATCAACCGCGGTGAAGCAATAGTCGATCATCAGCATGCAACCGCCTGGATCAATGGTCGCCTCTGGGGCTTCCATACAGATACTGGTACGGCATATCCGATGGAAGGTAAAGGATTCGTGAGACTAAATCAGCTTCAGTTTTTCGCGCTTCGAACCATAGCTCGATATAATGGTCTTAATGCGCGATCCGAGGCCACGTTGAACCGTCACCCGGACCTGACAGACGAGGATCGCGAGATCGTTCGTCGACTCTGGCGGATGCGTGAGGAAGCAGAGGGCTAAATGGCTCTTGGAGCTGACATCTTCATAGGAGCGGCGAGATCGCCGGAGGCGATTCGGGCTGCTGCCGCCCGTGCCTTCGGTGTTCCTCTCAACCGCGTCGCGTACCACGAGGTCGACGATGCGCCCTGGCCCGATGCCGATGTGGTCCTCGAGGTCTGGGATGACACACTCCGACCTGGTGACTATCCGCTTCAGATTCTCCCGTGGGTCCCGGATGCTTGCACAGACAATCCAGATACCCTCACCGCGCTTTCGGTTGCGCTCGGTGCGCCAATCCTGACCGCGGCGGATAGTCGTGATCCGACGGACCAGGAGCTGCACCTGCCGGATGGAACGACACACCGGGTCAGTGTGTCGCAAGACGACGATGGTGGATTCCGGAATACTCCATTCATGCGCCGCCTTATCAATAGCATTTCCTCAACAGACGCGATAGCCAGCTAATTTCGCATATGCACGCTGTGTCGGCCAGTCCGCGTGGAGGATTGGGTAGGCGCTTTCGAGGCAAACCCGGCTTTCAACGACCCCATGCGCTCGCCGGGCGCATGGGGTTGGTTTCTTCGTCGCCTTGGGCCATTCCGCTTGTGACGCTCGATCGCGCCGAGAACCGGTCAGGCGGGGAGCATGGCGTCGATCAGCCATCCCTCGCCGGACCGCACGAAGACCAGGCGAGCGGTGGTGGCGCCGTCGGAACCGGTGCCTAGCTGACCGGTGGGGTCTTCCACCTCGACTGTGGCGATGACCCGCCCGTCTTCCAGCTCCTGGACATCCCGGAGGGTGACCAACCGCAGCCAGGATTCCTCGGGAAGCGGTTCGGCGTCATCGATGGTTGACGCGAAGCTCTCGGGAACGCCGGCGGTGAACTCGATGGCGATGTAGTCCGGGGAGAAGAGCGACAGGCGTCGCATGGTGTCCATCGCGTTGGTGCAGGCCAGAAGCTGGTTGGTGGTTTCCGAGATGGCGTCCAGCGTGGCGTTGTCGACCGTCGTGTTGGCCACGGCGGGCAGGGATGTGGAGGCGACCTCTCCTTCCTGGGCGTGGGCTTCCAGTTGCTCTATCGTGGTTGGCTGGACGGTGCAGGCGGATGGTTCGAAGGCCTGGGAGGCACTCGTGAACCGGTCCTGCTCGCGCTGGATGTAGCTGAGCACGGCGGCGATTTCGTCGTCGGACAGCACATCGCCGAAGCCAGGCATCCCGGTTCCCTGCTTGCCGTTGCGAATCCAGTAGATGAGGTCTTCGATGGAGTGGACCATGGTGTGTGGGGCGGAGAAGTCGGCGGGGGGAGGAATCATCCCCTCGCCGGCCGGTCCTTCCCCACGCAGTTCCGCGCCGTGGCAGGAGAGGCATTGCTGGAGGTAAATCTCCTCGCCGCGTTCGACCATGGCGATGTTCTCGCTGTCGATCGCGCCGGAGCGTCCGGCGTTGGCGAGAATCGGGTCGATGCGGGCCTGGAAGAGGAGGATGCAGCCAAGCAGAAGCGCGGCGACACCAAGTCCCGCCGACTCCTTGCGGGTAATGCTCCGGCCCGATCGCCAGCCGACGATGATTCCGGCGACGCCCGTGAGGACCAGGACGAGCCCCGTAAGCCCACCGAGCGTTTCGAAGCGCCAGGGGTCGCCGGGTACGTCCACATCGGGGGCGGTGTTCCCGACCGTGGCGGTGGTGGCTGTCGAGATCTGGGCGGCGCCTGGCTGGCGGATGATGACGGTCAGCTCCCAGTCGGCGGCGATCCCGATCTCACTGCCGTGGTGTTCGAACGCATTGCCGGAGACGCGCGACAACTGGATCTCGCGGGTTCCAAGGTCTGAGCGGTCGGGAATGGTGAGGCGGAGCAGGACCTCGGTGTCGGCCGAGAGATCAGGGCCGCCGACTTCCACGCGGAAGTGGTTCACGCCGGCGATTCCCGGCGCGAGCAGCAGCGAGGCCGATGGGTCCGATTCATCGAACGTGATGGTGACCTGGCGCGATTGCTCCACCATCACGTCCCGGGCGGGCTGAAGGCTGGTCATCTGGCCGACCGCGCCAAGCAGTACCAGCGCCAGGATGAATTCGCCGGTGACGGTCCAGCGGAGGCGAGAGGACCACACGCTGGTGATCTCGCCGCTTTCCCGTTGCTGGATGCGGCGCTCGATGACCATGAGGTTGATGGCGGCGAGGATGAGGATGACGGCCAAGGCGGCCAGCTTCACGATCAGGGCGCGTCCGTAACTGGTGCTCGTCAGCGCCGAGAGGTTCCCAACCTGGAGCCAGCCGGCGTAGAAGCCGGTGACGCCGATGGTGGCCATGGCGATGAGCGACATCACCGAGAACCGGGGCAGGACGATCCGGAGCACGCGGCCGCGCTCGTCCGCGGACATCGGGCGGAGACCGGGCAGCAGGACGGCGACGAGCAGGGCGATTCCTCCGAACCAGACGGCCGAGGCGAAGAGGTGGGTGGCATCGGCGACGATGGCGAAGGTTCGACCGCTGGGTTGGGCCGAGGCGTGGGCGATGAGGCTGAACGGGATGGTGACGCCGAGGGCGAGTCCCCAGGCGGCGATGCCTTCGATCTGGCGACGCCTGGCGAACCACCAGCCGCATGCGGGAAGCACGAGCGCGAGGCAGATCAACAGTCCGACGCGCAGCAGCCAGAGCTTGCCGTAGCGCGTTTGCCCGAGGGTGTTGATCACCTTGTCCAGCGGTGAGCCATCGGTGAGGGTTCCGGCCTGGACCAGGAGCGCGTAGATCGACCCAAATGCGGCCAGGATGGCGGCGGCGAGGATGAATCGGTGGACCCGGCAAACGATCCGCCGGGCGTGGGGGCGAGCATCGCCGAGACCGGGCCGGATGACGGTATGCCAGACCGGCCATGCCGCCAAGAGGAGGGCGGCGCCGACCAGCGCGGCCCAGCGGGATGTGGTCTTCATCCATTGCGGCACGGAGTCGCCGTCGCTAGCTGTTCCGGGGATCACGATGGGCACGATATTGCTGTTCGAGCCAACGGTGAAGGTGATGTAGTTCTGGGCGGTGTGGCCGTCAGCCTCGGAGAGCGTGCGCCAGAGGACGGAGTAGGTGTCGTTCGGCAGGTTCTCGGGAAGGGTGAGCACCATGGTGAACCCATCCTCGCCGAACGCGAGCGTGACGTCTTCGACCTGCGCGCCCTGGCTGTCGAAGAGTTCGAGACGGCTGTACGACTGTTCCAGCGGCTCGGTGAAGGTGAGGGTGACCTCGGCGGGCGCCGAAGAGACGACCTCACCGGCGAGTGGGGTGCTGCTTTCGAGGGCGGCGTGGGCGGACGTGGTGGCGGGCGCGGCCAGGAGCAGCGCGAGCATGAGCAATCCCGCGAGGATGACTCGGTGCGCGCCATGGCGCGTCGCGCGACCAGCCGCGCGTGGGGCGGTCATGGTGTTTTCCTCGATGGGAAGGGCGCCAGGCGGCACCCTTCCCATCACGAATGGCCCGGATTCAGGGCCGGGATGAGGCGGCGTCAGGACGCGCGACGGCGCGAACCCCAGAGGGCGACCCCACCGGCGAGGACGGTAATAGCGGCAATCGGCATGGCCACGGTGATGGCGGTGTTGCTGGAATCGCCTTCCTCACCGGTGGATGGGAATTCGAGATCGGCGCGTGGGGCGACGGAATCGAAGCCCTCCGGGGAGGAGGTGAAGCTCTCGTCGACATCGACGCCGTCGATCTGGCCGAAGAATCGGAACGTGTAGTCCCCAGGCTCGGTCGGAATGAACACGGCCTGGTAGACGCCATCCTCGCCCCAGGCGGGAACGAGGTCGAAGTCGCGGGACTGGTCGCCGAAGATGACCTGGGCCTGGAGGGTGTCGGCCAGGCCGGTGACGGGCTCTTCGCCGTTGAGGACTTCGACCCAGATGCCGTTGGTGTCGCCCTGGATGGCGGGCTCGTTGATGAAGCCGACGGTGAAGGTGTAGTCGCCGACGTCACGGTGTTCGTGGGCCAGGCCGGCCAGCGGCTGGGCGAGGAAGGCGAGGGCGAGCAGGAAGGCGCCGGCGAGAGCCACGATGCCGCGAGGCGTGTTGATACGCGCGGTGATGTTCATTGCGTTGTCCTTCTCGGGGCCGTGCGAGACGGCCGCCTGATGTCACGCGGGTGGAAACGGTGATTAGCCCGATGGGCGTCCAATCAGGCGTGGCGTGGCGGAGGCGTCTCGATCCGGTTGGTCAAGGCGCGCGGGAGGCGCGGGGATGCCCAGGTGGGCCGTTGGGGGTTGAACAGGAGCAGGCCGGCGACGATCAGCGCGAGCATCTGGATCGCGGACGTGTCGCTGATCGGGGAGGCGAGCTGGAGCATGACGGGGGTATCGGGCTCCGCGCCTGGATCCACGGTCGCATCGGTCAGCACGCGCGCGTTGAGCGGCACCGAGAGCGGGGCGAACGGTGATGGGGTGAGACGCGCTGGCTGGTGGGCGGGTTCACCGTGGGTGTGCGGCGTGCCGCTGACGGCGTCGATCATGACCTGGAAGATGGTGTGGGTGTGGGACGAATCGGTTCCGGCGCGGTAGCTGACGGGCATCATGAGGGTGGCGAGCGCCAGCAGGCACAGGACGATATCCCGCCAGTGGGCGAGGATGCGGTGGAGGCTGGATTGGACGAGTGATGTGTCGGGTTGGTCCGGCATCGCGCGTCGCTCCAGGTACTTCGCGATACCGGCCCCGGTGTCGCGAACGCGAGTCACTATCCATAGGATAGGACACATCTGATGGAATGGGCGGGTAGCCATCCTCGGATCGAAGGCGTTCCCTGGCACCAGGTCCAAGTCGGGCGTGTCGGTGGCGCGTTACAAAGAAGAAACCGGTGGCGGGACTGCTCCCGGCCACCGGTTTCCTGCGTGCTGGTTGTGGTCTGGCCGTTACCAGTGAATCTCGACGCGGGCGCCGAGCGGCGTGACTTCGTAGAGCCAGGCGGCGAGGTCTACCGGGACGTTGATGCAGCCGTGGCTCATCACCGATCCGAAGTTGTTGTGCCAGTACGCGCCGTGAATGGCATGGCCGACCGTGGTGAAGTACATCACCGACGGAACGTTGGAGACGTTGTAGTACTCCCCGCCCAGCACGCCTTCCATGTCCTGCGTGCCGTTCTTGAGGCTGATATGGAACGTTCCGGTGGGCGTATCGAACCCGGGGCGACCAGAGCTGATGTAGGTCTGCATGATGATCGTGTTGCCCTGGTAGACCTGCATGTACTGGGTGCTCAGGTTGATGTCGATCCACACCTCGCCAGCGCCGGGAACGTAGGCGCCAGTGGTGCCGGCGACGGGCGGCGGAGCAGGCGGGATGAAGAGTTCTTCGCTGTAGCTCGGGAGATCGCCCTGAGCGGCGCGGGACTGGTCGAGACCGTATTTCTGGGCCAGAAGGCTGCCGACCGGTACGAGGTGGACGCCGTCGGTTTCGTTCACGGCCAACTGACCGCGCTCGAAGACCTGATAGGTGGTGTCGCCGGACGTGTAGGTCTCGGTGATCGGGAAGCCGAGGTAGCCCTCCTCGCCGGTTTCTTCCCAGAAGGCGCGGAAGTCGCCGCTGACAGTGTGGCCGGACTGGGCAACGAAGCGCGAACCTCGCGCCGCGTCCTTCTCGCTCACGGGAAGCCAGGCCTGGGAGATGGCTAGGGCCTCGGCGGAGCTGGCGCTGGAACTGCTGGTGGACGACCAGCTCAGCGTGGAGCGCTGGACGTTGATGGGGCGAAGTTCCTCGCCGATGTCGCCGAAGTGAAAGTGCTGGCCGTTGGCGTCGCCTTCGGGCCAGTATTCGAAACGGGCGTACTGGAAGTACTGAACAACGTGCCCGTTTTCCAGCGTGATTTCGGGAGTGATGGGGTAGCCGAACGATGCCTGCTTGCCATTTTCGCGCCAGACATCCAGGAAGACCTGATCGAGCGTCTGCCCGGTTTCCTCGATGAAGACGGTGCGCGGCGCGGACCACGCCGAGGCGGGGGACGCGAACGGCGCGAACATGGTCAGCAGCATGGCGAACGCGGCCATGACGAGCGCGATCGAGCCCAGGCGGAGCCGCGGCCCAACCATGGAGTTCGACATCACTTCAGCGCGTGAAGCGGTACCGGCAATCATTTCCGAGATTCTCCCATCCTACCCAGCATGTGATTCCGACCATCGTTCCCGCGTTGTCGAGTGCCTCCCAGGCGCGCATCTTTCACATGGCCTGCCATCGTGAAATTGCAGGTCGGGCGGCAGTGTCCGAGGCGGCGCGGGTTTCCCCTTGTCTGAGCGCCGCCACCCCGGCATCGTTGGCGGAACGGCGACGACTCCCTGCCTTTGTAAACGCGTCCTCGGCGAAACCGGTTTCCTTCTTCGAAGGATATGGCTCGCGTGTGCCCCAAGGGTACCCGGGAAAGGTTCCGGATACCTGTGTACGTACACTATATACTGCCGGGATGCCAGCATGCACCCTGAAAAGGGCTACCCGATCGTGAGGTCGAGGCTGATATCCAGCGACGGAGCGGAGTGAGTCAACGCTCCACAGGAGATGAGGTCGACGCCGGTCTCGGTCAACGACGAAATCCGCTCAAGCGTGATGCCCCCGGATGCCTCGAGCAGGATACGCGAGTCGACCTGGTCGCGGCGAGTGACGGCTTCGGCGATCAGGTCGTTGTCCATGTTGTCGAGCATCACGATGTCCGCGCCGGCGGCCAGTGCCTGGTCCAGCTCGTCCAGGTTGGTGACCTCGATCTCAACCTTCAACGTGTGGGGCGCTGATTCGCGGGCGTTGCGAACCGCGGTGGCGATCCGGTCGGGCCCTCCGATGGCGGCGAGGTGGTTGTCCTTGATCAGGATGCCGTCGGCGAGGCCGAACCGATGGTTGTGGCCGCCGCCGTGCTGGACGGCGAGTTTTTCGAGGAGCCGCAGACCCGGAGTCGTCTTGCGGGTGTCGACCACGCGGGAGACGCCGCCTCTGGTTTCGGCGACGTAGCGGGCGGTGATGGTGGCGACGCCGGAGAGGCGCTGCATCAGGTTGAGGGCGGTGCGCTCGGCGGTGAGGAGCGAGCGGGCATTGCCGCTGACGTTCGCCAGTGGCGTGAACGCCTCGACCCGGTCGCCGTCGGCCACGAGGGGCTCGAACGTGGTGGAGGGGTCGACGCGGCTGAAGACGAAGGCCGCGACCTCCATGCCGGAGATGACGCCTTCGGTCTTGGCGAGGATCGTGCCCGAGGCGGTGGCGCTGGCGGGCACCGTGGCGAGGGTGGTGATGTCGCCAGTCCCGATATCCTCGGCCAGGGCGAGATCGACGATGGCCTCCCAACCGCGGCGGTGGGTGGCGGATTGCTGTTCGAGCGGCATGCGGTCAGTCTCCGTTTATCAGGAACGTGGGGTGTCGTCGATGGGGTTGTGCTGGAGGGCGCCGGACGTGCCGCCCTTGAACTTCGCGCCGGGTGTGTGCCATCCAACCCGGAAGTGAACCTCGCCATCGGGTTGCACGCGCCGGCCGACCAGCTTGAAGCCGCAGGCCTTGAAGAAGGGGAGGATGTCCTCGGGCGTCTGGGCGGCCAGCGGTCGACGACCAGAGCGGCGCAGCGCATCCTGCAGCAGGGTCCGGCCAATGCCGTGGCGCCGTTCTCCCGGCAGCACGACGATGAAGGCGAGATCGTTGGCCATGCCATCCTTGCGGAGGCCGTAGGCGGCGACCATGATGCCGTCGCGGTAGCCGCCGAACACCTGGCCGTCGGGAAGGCTGGCGATCGTTTCCCGCATCGCGGTTTCACGCGGCTCCGTGCTGGAGCCGGTGACGATGGTGTCGACAAGTTCGCGCTCGGAGGGAGAGATCGGCCGAATCTCGAAGCCGGACGCGGGATCGATGAAGACCAGGTTGCCAGACGATTGTTCGCTCATTGCCCGATCCTCCTGATTAGCGGAACGCCAGCAGGTCGGCGAAGGCCTCGTCGTTGTTGTACGGGCCGATGAGAGTGAGGTTGAGGCGGTCGCTCCGGAGAATCTCGGCGGCGACTTCCTGGACATCCTCGATGGTGACGGCGTCGATGAGTTCCATCACGTCCTCGGGCGACTTGATCTCGCCGTAGGTGGCTTCCTGGCTGCCGATCCACGAGGCAACCGACCGGCTGTCCTCCAGGCCCATCAGCAGGCGGCCCTTGCGGAGGGTCTTGCTGTTCTCAAGCTCTTCGGCGGGAACCGGGATGTCGCGGATCTTCTGAAGTTCCCCAATGATGGCTTCGATGGTCTCTTCGACCCGCTCGATGTCGGTCCCGGCGTAGACGACACCCTGACCGACGTCCTCGTAGCCCCGGAAGTAGCCATAGACCGAGTAGACGAGACCGCGCTTCTCACGGATTTCCTGGAAGAGGCGGGAACTCATGCCGGCGGAGAGGATGGCCTCGATGGTGGACTGCGCGAACCGGCGCGGATCGTGATAGGAGAGGGCTGGGAACCCGACGCAGAGATGGGCCTGTTCCGTCTCCCGGTTGATGACCTGCACGCGCTGGGCATCCTGGCTGACGGTGACCGGCGTGTAGCGGTCGACCTCGCCGGTGGCGGTAAGGTCGCCGAAGAAACGTTCGGTGAGTTCGACGACGGCTTCGTGCTGGATATCGCCGCCGGCCGCGACGATCAGGCGATCGGGACTGTAGTTGCGTTGCCAGAAGCTGACCATGGCGTCGCGGTCGATGTTGGCGACGGTTTCCTCGCTCCCCGCGATTTCACGGCCGACCGGGTCCAGTCCCCAGATGAGCTGGTCGATGAGGTCGTGGACGAGGTCTTCGGGGATGTCCTGGACGGAGCGGATCTCCTCGAAGATGACCTTGCGCTCCTTGTCGAGTTCCGTGGCGTCGAAGGTGGAGTTGCGGAGCATGTCGGCGAGGACATCGAAGGCGAGTTCGAAGTGGGTGCTGGGGACCTTGCACCAGTAGGAGGTGGACTCGCGGCCGGTGGCGGCGTTGAGCATGCCGCCGACGCTCTCGATCTCCTCGGAGATGGTCATCGGATCGGGGCGCCGTTCGGTGCCCTTGAAGAGCATGTGCTCGAGGAAGTGGGAGACACCGGCGATGGGTTCGGGCTCGTAGCGGGACCCGATGTTGTAATAGAAGATGAGGCTGGCGGAGCGGACGCCGGTCATGGGGCCGGTGACCACGCGCACGCCGTTCGCCAGGGTGGACTTGTGGTAGGGCGAGCCAGTGGCTTCGCTCGCGCCGCCCGCCGTCGCCGTGGATGCCATGGATCGGGCGCGTGGCGCCATGGGGGGCATCAACAGGCCCAGTTCCGTCAACCGATTTCCGCGTTGTTGCAAGAGTCACCTCATCAGTCCGTCGCCAGTCAATTCGGGGAACGATAGCCGGTATCGGGTTACCCGCGCTAGCGTGCTGGCTGGACAGGTGGGCGGTATCGACGCCGGTGGCGGGGAAATGAGGCGCAGAGCGACGAAATCCCGGCCAGGGCGTTCGCCGGGCCGGGATTCGCGGTCGAGTGTTGGAGCTAGATCGGGTCGCCGTACTCGTTCGGGGTCTGGCTGCCGGCGAGGAAGCCGACTTCGATGAGCAGCCAGAGGCCCACGAAGGGAATGAAGGCGATGAGCATGAACCAGCCCGAGCGACCCCGGTCGTGGAGGCGCTTCACGGTTGTCGCCAGACCGGCGAAGGTCGAGAAGGCATAGATCGCGATGCCGATGAGAGCGAAGACGAATCCGGCCGCGCCTCCCTCCCCGGCAAGGGCGAAGAGGATGGCGGCGACGACATTCACCCCGGCCAGCGCGAGACCGCGCAACCAGTACGACTGGCGGCCGATGCGGCCTTCGAAGCTCACGAGATCCGCGAGTCGATCCTTGAACGTCTCGGGTTGGGATGGGTAGGCGTATTGAGCGGTCATGGTTGTGTGTCCTTTACCGAACGAGAAATCGAAATGGTCATGAGGGCGCGACCAGCCATGGATCCACTGCCTGGGCATGGATCGTGAGCATTGTCCGTGGGCCAGGTTGGTGATACCGCGCGCGTGTTCACCGTCCCGTGGTCTGCCCTCGTATCGAGGTGTTCCGGATACAAGACGCCGGCTGGCGCCAAATGGTTGCACGCCGGTGGAGCGGGGCGTTCGGGTGTGCGACACTCCCGCGAATGAACAGCGAAACACCCGCCAAACGAAGGATCCTGACCAACCGTCGCGTGGGCCTGCTGGTGGCCGTGGCGGCGGTGCTCGGGCTGTGGGCGTTCTTCGTGGCCGACAACTTCGTGATGGTCGAGGTGAGGATCCTTACCTTCGAGTTGCGGACACGGTTGGCGTGGGCGCTGGTGATGTCGTTCTGGCTGGGAGCGGTATCCGGCGTGGCCGGCCTGTACCTATGGCGGAGACGGCGCGGGTAGGTCGCGTTCGGTGCGTTGCTGGCCGCCGAGCAGGTTGAGGATGGCCAGGTTGTCGCTGGTGACGCCGTCGACCCCGAGAGCCATCAATTCATTGACCCGGGTCATGTCGTTGACGGTCCAGGCGAAGACCAGCAGCCCTTCGTGCTGGAGCATGACGGCGATTTGCTCGTCCAGCAGGGTGTGGCGGACGGTGATCCCGTCGATGGCGGTCATGAGCGAGTCGTTCTGGAGCAAGTCCTCGATTGTGCCCCTGTCCGCCACGCTCTTCAGGAGAATGGCGCTGGGGGCACGGACACGGAGCGCGCGGAGGATCCAGTTTTCGCGGCTGGCGACCACAACCGCGCGGCCCTCGGGGCGGGAGTTAATGAACTCGACCACCAGGCTGACGAACTTCGGGGACGTTTCCTTGAGGTCGAGCTTGATGGCGTCGGCCTGGTAGGCGGCGGTCCAGACATGCTCAAGGGTGGGGCCGCGGAACCATCGCTCGCCGACGACGGGGAGAGGGCGGGAATGGGCCGCTCGAAGGACTCCATCGACTTCCACCACATCGACCTCGATAAGGTCCGCGCCATAGACCAGTGCTTCGAGCGTGGCGTCGATCCGCGCGCCGGAATTGTGCGCGACGCCGAAAACGAGCCCGTACGACTCGTCTGAGTACATGCGGTCTTCGGGGTCGAAGGCGGCGTAGAACTGGTTGGGCCGCAGGCCGATGGTGACTTCCTCGCCGCCTTCCGGATTGAACAGGAAGAGGCCGATCAGGTACATCGACCCCGAGATGACCGCGATGGCGATGAGCGAGACCGTGATTCGGAGGCCCGTGGCGACGCGGGCCGGCCAGCGGCGAGGCGGCCGGTCGGGCGCGGGGGCTACGGACTCGATGTTCGCGGTGGGCTCGATGGTCGACATAGGGGTCCCATGGGTTGTCGCGGCGTGTCAGGTGGTCGCTAGGCGATCTCCAGTGACACGGCGTTGTACAGCAACTGGAGGGCGCGGCGGGTGGCGGCCTTGATGATCTCCTCACGGTCGCCGGGGAAGATGTGTTCCTCCACCAACGTTTCGCTTGGGTCGGCGAGGGCGATGTAGACCAGGCCAACCGGTTTGCGGGCGGTGCCCCCGCCGGGACCGGCGATGCCGGTGGTGGCGACGGCGAGGTCGGAGCCAAGGGCGGCGCGCGCGCCTTCGGCCATGGCTCGTGCGCACGGCTCGCTGACCGCGCCAGGGTTCTCCAGGACGTCCAGCGGCACGCCGAGGACGTTGTGCTTCACGTCGTTGGCGTAGGAGACGATGCCACCCAGGAAGTAGTCGGAGCTTCCGGCGTTCAGGGTAATCTGGTGGGCGATGTTCCCACCCGTGCACGACTCCGCCGTGCCGACGGTGACCTCTCGAGCGATGGCGAGGTCCTGGAGGTCTCGCGCGAGGTTGGAGAGCGGTCCGGACATGGGTATCCTCTGGTGGTGTTGAGACGCGGCGGTTGTTTCGACCGATGGTACCCGATCACCGCGCTGGAGAACGTTCGATGCAATCACCGCGACCTACGGAGACGCAGGGCAATCATGACCTGTTCGACGCATTCCGGGAACCAGGGTGTCCCATCTGCGCGCTGACACGCCGCGCCGTGTCGCACTACATGAAGTCGACCAACTACGAGCCGGTCAGCTATCCGGATATCCGCAAGTTGTTCGTGGCCTCACAGGGGTTCTGCAACCTTCACGCGCATCAGTGGCTGGAAGAGGCGTTCGTGCTGGGAACGGCGCAGATATACCGCGACGTGCTGCGGGCGACATTCGACGACCTGAAGGGACAGTCGTTCAAGGGCAGGCCTCTGGGAAAGCGGATCGGAGCCGCGCTGGGGCGGTCGGGGAACGCGGAAGGGGGCCTGGTGGGTCCAAGCGGGCCCTGCCCGGCGTGCGATGTGCTTGAGGAGACGGAAACGCGGCTCAGGAAGACGCTGCTTTCGGGCCTGCGGGACGAGGAGTTCCGGCGGGCGTACGCGGAATCGGACGGGCTGTGCATTCCGCACCTGCGCGGTGCGCTGGTGGATGCGCCGGATGAGCAGGTCTTCGAGGCCCTGAAGGCAAGAGCGATGAGGACCCGGGACACATTGCTGGCCCATCTCGACGAGACCGTGCGCAAGCACGATTACCGCTATCGTCATGAGCCGGCCGGGGAAGAGCGAGGGGCTCCACAACGGGCGGTCGATCACGTCGCGTCGGCGGCCGGGGTGACGCGGCGATCGCCCCGCTGAGTCCGTCTGAAGCTATCGGCGGGCATGACCATGACGTATTCGTCGCCACTGTCGAGCGGGTTGTCCTCGTCGACGATGGAAACTGTTTTCAGCCAGCGGAATCCTGTGCGTTCGTAGACGCGGATCGCGCGGTGGTTGGCCGGCTCGGGCGCGATGACGGCGAGCGAGGCATGGAATTCCCCGAAGACGATATTGGTGAGGAATGCGTGGAGCACCGGAACGCCCAAGCCCTTGCCCCGTAGCGATGGTTCGCCGATGAAAAGATCGGTCGCCACCGAACCCGCGGGCAAGTCGATTTGCCGGGCGTAGTCGGGATGGTCCTCGATGCGGTATGCCTGGATGAAGCCCGCGTCGCGGTCCTCGATGACGATGACGAAGGCCTGGGTCGGTTCGGCGCCGTCAATGAGCGGCTGGTACTTGCCAATGATGGCTTCGAGGCTGAGGTCAGCTTCCCGCCACCAGGCCGCGACCTCCGGATCGGCCAGCCACGCCTTCATGAGGGGAAGGTCGTGGCTGGCGAGCAGCCGGAAGTCGACTGGTGGCGACGGCGTCATGCCCCGGCGAGCCAAGACTGGACGTAGCCTGGAAGAATGGACCAGTCGCCCTGGTAGATCCATGCACCGCCGGCGGTGTAATCCGACCAGAGTTGGTTCTCGATGTTGGTGAAGGCGAGACTTTCGCGGGTGAGCTGGGGCAGGAGGACAAGCAATTCGGCCTGGATGGCCGGATCGATGTCGTATCGGACGGCATCGCCGGAGAGCGTTTCGATCAGTTCGGGAACGCGGCCAAGAATGGCCGGGTCTTGCAGCTTGACGAGGATGCCTTCCAGCACGAGATGCTGGCGATGGACGCGAGCGTCATCGCTGTCGGCCTTACGGGTGCGGCAGAAGCGAATGGCTTCCTCGCCTGTGAGGGTGATTTCGCCAGCTGGGAACTGGGCGAATGTGCCGTCGTTGACCGCGGTGGGGTTGTTGACCGTCACGCCGCCGACTGCATCGACGATCTTGGGGAAGACCTGCATGTCGGTCTGCGCGACCCCGTCGAACGTCAGTCCGAACATGTGCGAGATGGTGTCCATGGTTGATTGCGCGGCGACGCGCCAGTCGCGTGTGGGGCTGGCCGCGATGGCGGTGGCGTAGGCGGCGTTGATCTTGGCCCAGCCGACGCCGGGTATTTCCACGTAGAGATCGCGGGGAATCGCGAGGGTGCGGACCGTCTTGGCGTTGGTGTCGACCCGGGCAACCTTGATGACGTCCGAGAGTTCGGGGTCGTCTGGCGTTCGGTAGTCCGTGCCGATGACGGCGAAGGTGTAGACACCGGACCCCTGGGCCATCGCTGGGCGCATACCCAGCAGCGCAAGGCTGGCGGCGGCTCCGAATCCAAGGGCGGTACGACGGGTGAAGGTGGGCTGGTTTGCCATGGTTTGGCTCTCCTTTCGCCCCGGTCGGGGCGTGAACCCGACTACCTTACACCGGTTGGAAAACGGAAGCACCCATGGATGTAGCCCGGAGGGAGGCTACATCCATGGGTGGGAGAGGTGATCTAGACGAAGCGCGCGGTGTGTGGCTGGACCGGCTTGTGGCCCGCCAGGTGCTGGCCGAGCGCGATCATCATGGAGCCGAGACGCTGGCGGAAGGCGCCGGTCGCGGAACGGCCCAGGGCCCGGGCGTTGTGGTCGGCAATGCGTTGTTGCTCGCGGCGGGCGGCGGTGTGGTGCAGGTCGATACCGGCGAGGCCGTGGTTGCGGAAGCTGTTCGACATCGAGGTGGGCTGGGTGCGGTGCATGGTGGTCCTCCGGGCGGTGAGTGCTGGTGGAGCGGCGTTTGCTCCAGTGACTCCATCTTGCCGGAGGATGTCGCGGGGCACATCGTAGGAGTTTCGTATTTGCGATGCGCTCGCTGGAGCGCGTTACGTACGTAGGCTTACGTATGCCGCTCGGCGGGGGGATCGACGAGACCCAGCCGGGTGGCGACGGCGATCGCTTCGGTGCGGGTCGTCACCTCCAGCTTGGCGTAGAGCCGGCTGAGGTGCGTTGTGACCGTGCGCTGGCTGATGTAGAGGTGCTCGGCGATGGCGGCGTTGGAATTCCCCTCGGCGAGCAGTTGCAGCACCTCGCGCTCGCGAGGCGTGAGCAGCTCCGATGTCTCGTCGGTGGGGTCGCCGTTGGCCGGAGCGGGCTCGGATGGCTCCACCCTCAATTCGGTGATGGTCAGGGCAATGTCGAGCAGCTGGGGCATCCTCTTAAGCATGGAGGCACCATACGACTCCGCCTCTCGCATCTCGACTTCGGGCATCGCTGGACCAATTCGATCGCGCAACCTGGCGATATCCGCCAGGTCATTCTCATCAAGGACCATCCCCGCTCGTTCACACAGGGCCTGGCTGGCGCCCAGCAGGATCAGGCCATCCCGATATCTTCCGTGACTTGCCGCCAGCCAGGCGATGGACAGAAAACGGGTCGCGAGGAGGGTCGGCAGCCGGTGCGGAGGATCGATGTGGTACCTGAGCGACAGGCGGAGGTATTCACCAGCCTGATTGAGATCATCCCGAAGGAGGTACAGGCGGCCGAGTGAGCCTTGCAGGAGGGGCGATGCCTCGGGGCGGTGGCGATCCACGATGGGAAGAGCGTCAAGCAACAGGCGCTCGGCACGATCCAGTTCCCGGGTCTCGATCAGGCCATCCGCGATCTGGGAAGCGAACAGCGCTCCGCCGAGCGGGTCGCCAACTTCCACCATGATGTCGATGGCCGCCTGCTGGCGGCGTTCGGCCTGAATGGCATCCCCCATCCGCCAATACACCTGTCCAAGCAGGTTCTGATTGTTCGCGGTGAGGCGAGGGTCACCAATCTGGATGGCGAGATTCACGGCAAGTTGACCATATTCAACGGCCTGGTCCAGCTGGAAGTCCTTGAGCGCCAGCACGGTCGCCATGCGGTAGAAGCTCGCCTGCACCCGGGGCTCGGCCTGGTCGGCATAGGGCATGAGGTGCGCGACCCATTTGTAGACCTCATTGATCTGGCCGATTTCCACCCAGAAAGTGACAAGTGAGCTGGCCATCTGCATGGCCAGGAGCGGTTCGCCCTGGTGAATGAGAATCGCGATGGACTTGTTCAGGTTGGTGGACTCGGGGACGTGGCGATCCGTCCATTCGCGCAGGGTTGACGTTCCAGTGCGCCAGGTTTCGATTGGTGTCTGGATCACCATCATCGCGAACCACATGGCGAACGCGCGGTTGATCTGCTCGATTTCGCCACTGGCTTCCAGTTGCTCCAGGGCGAACTCGCGAATGGTGTGCAGCATCCGGACCCTGGTGGCCCCCGAGGGCAAACTGGTGACGCGCACGAGGCTATGGTCGACCAGCGACGAGAGCGTCTCCTCCGGATCTTCGTCGAGATCGCCAGCGGCGTCGCAGACCGCGGCGACCGCCTCGAGCGGGCCACCGTTTTCGAAGACCGCCAGGCGCCGGAACATCAACCGTTCGCTGGGGCTCAGCAGGTCATACGACCAGGCGATGGTCGCCCGGAGGGTGCGATGCCGTTCGGGAGCGTCTCGCGGGCCGCCGACAAGTGCCTGCAGGCGGTCGTTGAGACGGTCGCGGAGGACGGTGGGCGGCAGGAATCGCGTACGGGCGGCCGCCAGTTCGATGGCCAGGGGAAGGCCGTCGAGACGCTGGCAAATGGAGTCGATGGCCTCGATGGTGGACGGCGACAGGTCGAGGTCGGGACGGACGGCCAAGGCGCGTTCGATGAACAGGGTGGTGGCTGGCGCGTGGGCGCGGTCCGTGCTGGTGGTTGGCAGCGGCTCGATGGGAAAGACGTGTTCCGCGGAGAGCCGGAGCATGACGCGGCTGGTGGCGAGGATGGTGAGGTTCGGACAGGCCGCGATCACGCCAGGAATCATCGACAGATGGTCGGCGAGTTGTTCGACATTGTCGAGGACGAGCAGCATGCGCCGTGTGCCGATGGTGCTGGCGATAACCGTTTCGGGTGGAATGAGCCCACCCTGGACGACACCCAGGGCTCGGGTGATGGAACTGACAGCCGCCTCGTCGGTGGTGGCGCTGGCGAGCAGCACCAGGCAGGTCTCGATATCGTCCTGCTGGTCCAGTTCAGTGATGAGATGAAGGGCCAGACGGGTCTTTCCGACTCCCCCTGGGCCGGTCATGGTGATCAGCCGTATCCGGGGTTGGCGCACCATGTCGAGCAGGCGCGCGAGCTCGGTCGAGCGGCCCACCATCGACGTCGTGGGCGTGGGGACAGCCTGGGTTGTGAGGGCGGATAGGGCCATGCGTTGTGCTCGACTTGTCGAGAGGAACAGCGGATTCACCTTCCCTTGAGTATAGGGGGTGTACGTGGCCTGGGAAGACCATTGAGGCATGCCGTCAGGCGGGGAGGCGACGACCCCGCATGGCCTATCGGGCGGTTCCCTGTTCGCCAAGTAGGCGGACGATCACCAGGAACGCGACCGAGGTCGCGAGCAGGATGACCGAAAGCACCAACGCGGTTGGAAGGTCACCGGCCCCGAAACGCTCGTAGATTGCGAGCGGCATGGTTTGGGTGACGCCGGTGCGGTTCCCGGCGAACATGATCGTGGCGCCGAACTCGCCGAGCGCGCGAGCCCAGGCCAGCACGGCGCCAGCCACCAGGCTGGCCCGGCATAGCGGGAGGGTGATGGTGACGAAGACCTTCCACGGAGACGCGCCGAGGTCGGCCGCAGCTTCTTCGATCGTGGCGTCGATCCGGCTGAATCCGGCCCGCGCGGTGCGGATGAAGAATGGGGCGGAAACGAATATCTGCGCCATGACCACGGCGGTGGTGGTGAACCCGATGGTGATGCCGAAGCTGTCGAGCATCTCACCCACCAGGCCCCGTCGCCCGAAGGCGCTGAGCAGGGCGATGCCGGCCACGGCGGGCGGGAGGATGATGGGAAGGTCGATGAGGGCGTCGACCACGCGTCGTCCGGGGAAGTCGACGCGGGCGAGGACCCAGGCGATGGGCGTGCCGAAGAGGACCACGAGCATGAGCGACCCGAGCGATGTGCCGAGACTGAGGACCATCGCCTCGCGAAGACGCTCGCGGGCGGCGGCATCGTTCAGGACGTCGCGGGCGTCCAGCGAGCGGATGACCATGGCGACGGTGGGAAGGGTGAGAAGCACCACCCCGGCGATGCTGATGACGATCAGGGACAGGGTGAAGGGCGAGCGGGCGACATTACGCATGGGCGCGTTGCGTGGTCGCATGCTCGTCGTGGTGGTGGTGGTAGAGGCGCATGCGGTTCCCTCGCGGAGTCGGTAGTCAATGGCTGACCAGTCCGTTCAGGGATGATAGGGAGGCGGCTCGCCCCTGACAAGGCCGGTGGCTCGTGGATTCAGTCGTTGGTGGCGATCGAGTCGAGCCAGGAGACGGCGGCGAGGGTCTGGCTCAGGCGCAGTCTCAGCACCATGTCGCCGAAGGCGTTGTCCGGATCGTCGGGCTGGGCGTCGTCGACCTGTGCCTGCAACCGGTTGCCCCGCTCGCGCATGATGCGCCGCTGGTTGCGAACCAGCGCGTCGGCCTGGGCGGGATCGAGCCGCTGCAGAAGGTAGAGCTTGACCAGGAAATCGAGCCGGATTTCGCGGGTGCTGGTGACGGGGTCGCTCATCCACCGGCGCAGCGCCGCCTTGCCCTCATCGGTAAGCGTGTGGACCTGGCGGTCGGGACGGCCGGATTGTTGCTCGACCCTGGTGGTGATGAAACCGTTGCGGGCGAGCTTTTTCAGGTAGTGATAGAGCATGCCCGGTTCGATGCGGACGATTTTGCCGAGGGCGCTGCCGCTGAACATGCGTGAGAGGTCGTAGCCGTGGATTTCGCCCCCTGGGGTACGGGCGATCGTTCCCAGGAGGGCGAATTCGGCGGCGACGGGATCGGCTGGTTTGCGGCCCGGTCTGGAGGCGGGTTCGGCGGTCATGGGTCGAATCCCCTCCTGGGGGTCAGGCGGCGGTCAGGGCGCCGGCGCGGTCAAGAGACGGGTCGATGGTGTTCGGTTCGGCGGGGTGCACCTGCACCCGGGCGACACGAAGGCCATCCATGGCTTCGACGACGAATCGCTGGCCCTCTGGGGCGGTGATCTCGTCGCCAACGAAGGCGGGGCGGCCAAGGACAAAGAAGACGTATCCGCCGAGGGTTTCGACATCATACCCGTCATCGAGCAGATCGATGCCGTATTGCTCGCGAAGTTCCACAAGTCCGGTGAGGCCGTCGAGGTGGAGGATGCCATCGGCGGTGTGCCCGTTTTGCTCGGCTTCGTCGTCGTGTTCCTCCACGCGTCCAATGAGATGGGTCACGATGTCCTGCAGGGTGACGATGCCAGCGGTGCCGCCGTATTCGTCGATGACCACGGCCATCTGGATCGAGTTCTCACGCATGCGGGTGAGCACCTCGGAGGCCGCCACGGTTTCCGGAACGAGCATCGGTTCCATCATGTATTCGCGAATGTCGAAGGTTTGGGCGGCCTGCTCGGCGCGGTCCTGGGCCTCCGCCATCGAGCCATTGAGCGAGGCCGAGCCGTTGCCGGCGACCGCGACCTTGGCCGTGCGGGCGATGGCCTGGGCCTCGACCTGGGCCAGGAAGATCGGCATGAGCCGCTTGACCTTAATGATGCCGACGATGTGGTCGGTGTCATCCTCGTAGATGGGCAGGCGGGTGTGGGATGTATCCGAGGCCACCTGCATGACATCGTCGAGGGTGGCGTCGACCGGGATGGCGGTGACCTCCGTGCGGGGGACCATGACGTGCCTGGCCTGGAGATCGTTGAACGAGAAGGCGCGGCCAACGAGATCGTGGGCCGTCTGGTTGACCAGGCCGGCCTCGCGGGAGGCGTCGATGGAGATCAGTAGTTCCTCGGCCGACTGGACGATTTCGTGGCCACCGGCGGGCTGGATGCCGAACGCCTTCACCACCTGGTTACCGACCCAGTTAAGCCCGTAGATGACCGGGCGGAACACAACGAGGAAGCCGTGAATCCAGGAGGAAACGGCGAGCGAGGTTTCTTCGGGCCGCTGGAGCGCGAGGCTCTTGGGGGCGAGTTCGCCGATGACGATATGAAGGGCGGTGACGATGGAGAAGGCGATGATGAACGAGATGGCGTGGGTGGTGGTGGAGCCGATCTCGAACGGCATGTAGACGACGAATTCCTCGACGAGCACGGCGACCGCTGGCTCGCCAATCCAGCCAAGCGCGAGGCTGGAAATGGTGATGCCCAACTGGGTGGCGGCGATGTAGGTGTCGAGGTGGGTGAGGCGATCCAGGACCGTGATGGCGCGACTGTTGCCTTCGGAGGCAAGCTGCTGGATGCGGGTGCGCCGGACGGAGACGAGGGCGAACTCCGTTGCGACAAAGAAACCGTTGGCGAGGACGAGTAAAACGACAGCGACGAGCCCTAAGGCGGTACTAATGGGGTCCTCCAAGACCGAACACCGAACGGCACCGAAAAGGTTCCAGGCGCCGCTGGCCGTCTTGCCTTGTGGGTTCGGCCAGTCGCTTCCGGAACGTGCCGTGACGATGGAGATTATCTTAGTTGAAACGTGTGACAATCTCCACAGGTAGGAACCCGGATATTTGGGTATGCGGGCAAGCGACGTAACGGCGCGCGATGCGGATGGAACACTGTCACGCGGCGCCTGGGAAATGCGAGGATCGATGGCCAGGGGAGCGACTGGTTCGGCGAGTGGCCAGCAGGACGAAACGCGCGCGCGGGCGATGAAAACCCTTGGCGGGGTGCTGTCTTCCCGCGTGCGGGCGACACTGCTCGCCTGGGTGACGCCGAGGCTGGAAACCAGGTTCTCGCTGACCGAGCTCGCGAGGGAAACCGGGGTGGCGATCAGCAGCCTGCAGCACGAGTGCTACAAGCTGGAGGCGCTTGGGGTGCTGGAAGGCCGCCGGGAGGGTTCGTCACGGCGGTATTCGGTGGTGCTGGGGCACCCGCTGAGCCGGCCGCTGCTCAACCTGGTGATCGCGGCGCTGGGGCTGCAACCGATGTTGCACGACGCCGTGCGGGATGCGGGCGCGATCGATCTCGCGCTGATCGCCGGACCCAATCCGAATGTGCCAGGCGAAGACCTTTTGCTGGTGCTGATTGGCGAGGCTGACCTGGAGGGAATGGAGCGGGCGTTGCGTCGGGTGGCGTTGTTGCTGGCGACCGATCTCGACCGGTTCGAGATTGCCTACTTCCAGCGGGCCGAGTGGGAGCAACGCGCCAGCACGCATCCGCTCATGGCGAGGCTGGAGGGGCGTCCGATCCAGCGTATCGTGGGGGAATGGCCGCCGGTGGTCGCGGGCAATGAGTAGACCGTTCACCACGGGCCGCGCGATCGTGCCTTGAGTGTGCGTTCCCCGGAGATTTCGAGATCGAACACGATCGAGGAAAGGCATGTTTCGGCAATGACGCGTGATGCAGTGAACAAGCCGGCGATTCTGGTTGGCCAGTCGGGCGGCGCAACCGCCGTTATCAACGCCAGCCTGGTGGGCGTGATCGAGGCGGCCCGTGATTCCGGGCGCTTCGGGCGGATCCTGGGGTTAAGGCACGGCATTGAGGGGCTGTTCGATGGGGACCTGTTGCCGCTTCACGAAGCGGATCAGGAAACGCTCGACCAGGTGCGGCGGACTCCCTCGGCCGCGCTGGGCACGGGGCGCTACAAGCTGAAGGAGGGTGACCTCGACCGGGTGCTGGCGCGGATGAAGGAAGAGGGAATCACCGCCTTCGTCTATATCGGTGGGAACGATTCGGCCGATACCGCCCACCGGCTGTCCGTGCGGGCGGCGGAAACGGGGCAGGAACTCCGGGTGGCGTCCGTACCCAAGACGATCGACAACGACCTTCCGGAAACGGATCACTGTCCGGGATATGGCTCGATCGCGCGGTTCCTCGGCAACGCGGTTCGCGATGCGACGTACGACTCAATCGCATCGCCCCAGTTGCACGCGGTCAAGTTCGTGGAAGTGATGGGGCGGGACGCGGGCTGGGTGGCGGCGAGCGGGGCGCTTGGGTTCTCCGATGCCGAACCTGACCTGACGCCGATCGTGCTCCTGCCTGAGCGACCGCCCGAAAGCGCGGAGGTTGTGCTGGAGGCGATCGACCGGGACCTGAAGGGGCGAGGATGGTCCGTGGTGATCGTTCCCGAAACGCTCCGGACCGCGGCGGGCCAGCACATGGGCGGAGATCAGCCCGAATACGTGGATACCTTTGGGCACCCGTACTATCCCAGCACCGGCGCGGCCCTCACCCGCCTGGTGACGCAGCGCCTGGGGGTTCGGGCGCGCTACGACAAGCCGGGAACCGCGGCGCGGATGTCGATCAGCCTGGCGTCCGAGGTGGATCTGGAGGAGGCGTACGCGCTGGGAGCCGGGGCCGTGGAACGACTGATCGACGGCGAGATCGGCATCATCACGGTGTTGCGACGGACCAGCGATGACCCATATGTGTGTGTGGTGGACGCCGCGCCGGTCGAACTGATAGCGAACTCTGTGCGACACTTGCCCGATGAATTCATCGCGGACAACAACATGGGGATAACCGACGCATTCCGGGCGTACGCGATGCCGCTTCTGGGGCCGCAACCATTCCCGGTGTACCGGCGTTTTGGAGACGAGCGGCATTAAGTCGCGAAGTGGTGTATCCTCTTGCGTTGCGTGATGGATGGTCCGTCACGATCGGAAGGATAACGACGGGATTCTCCGCCGGATTCCTTTCATTCGGAATCGCGTTTCGATCCACCTTCTCGCCATCGACCTGAGTGACGAAACCGTTTCGGGAGCAGTACAAACGTGTCTCAACAGGACAATCGGCGTTCGACCGTCGAGGCTCTTGATGTTTCAGAGGAAGCAGAGCCCCAGCCAGCTTCTCAGTTGGCCTCCCACCTGGGTCCTCGGACCGAAGATGGCGATACCTCCCTTGCCGGCACCATGCGGGCGGGAGAGGCGGGATCCATGCCGGACGACGACGATTCGCAGTGGCGAATCGAGGTTGGCTCGGATGTGATCGGGCAATGTGGTCACAAGGTTGGCGAGGTGGTCGCCGTGCGGGATGATGTCATCGTCGTGGAGAAGGGGTTCTTCATGCCGGTCGACTTCTACATCCCGAAGTCGGCGATCAAGCGCAACAACGAGCATGGCCTCTTCCTCAATGTCACCAAGAACGAGGCCCTGCATCGCGGCTGGGATGTCGATCCCCGGCTGGCACGCGCCTCGTAACCGGTAACCAACCAAGCGGATCGCGGCCCGGTCAGGAATAATCTGACCGGGCCGTGTTGCGTGTTGGCGATGTCAGGCGTGGCTACGGCTGGTTGTAGTAGAAAACGTGGATATGGATCGTTTCCCCCGGCGCGACACCGTTGAGGAACGGGACGCCGTTTCCGTCCACGCCATCGACCCCGAACATCACGTAGGAATCGCGCACGGTTGGTTCGAAGCCGCCCAGGCTGAGTGGGACGTTGGTGGCCACGTACTCGACATGGTAGGTGCCGTCGTTGAGGCGGGACGCGTCCGAGAGGGGGATTCCGCCCTGGCCATCGCCGCCCCAGATGACGCCCGCGAACTCAGGGGCATCGAGCGGAACCGTGCATTCGGCGTACGGATCGGCGCTGGTGGTTGGATCGATGCCGTCCGGGCAGCCGCGCAGCGTGAAGTCGATCGTGCCGTAGGTCGCGCCCGGGGTATCGACTCCGCCGTTGGTGTTGTAATAGTAGAAGACCCAGACATGACGCTCGTCCCCGCGAGCGAGCCGTATGACCGGGTAGCCGGACTGGCTCATGAAATCGGTGCCGGTCATGTGAAAGGCATCGCGCACACTGGGCTCGAACCCGGCCAGGCCGACATGCTGGAACGCGGGAATCCCATCGAGAACGTAGGTGCCGTCGTTCTGGCGGGGCGCGGTGGACACCTTCGCGCCGCCCTCCATGTCCCAGATCAGGCGGGCATTTTCTGGCGCGTCGAGCGGCACGGTGCACTCGACGGTCGGGTCGGCCAATGCGGTGGGATCGACGCCCTCGGGGCAGCCGCGCAGGGTCAGCTCGAGGGTGGATGAGGATTCCTGGGAGAATCCGCCTTCGCCGTTCCAGTAGAAGACCACGATGTCGCGGGTTGTCCCACCAACCATGGTTACCTTCGCGGTCCAGGGATCGGGCGGGATGGTGTCATCGCCGCCGATGATCTCGAAGTTATTGTGGGCGACGGGGTGGAACCCGAGCAGCGAGACTTCCGCGCCATCGGGCACGTTTTCCACCAGGTAGGCGCCGTTGTACTCGCGCTCGACATCGGTGGCGAGCATGATGTGGTTGCCCGTGCCATCAATATTCCAGAACGCCTTGGCCTCGTCCGGCGCGTCGAGTGGGATGGTGCAGGAATCGAGACTGTTGGTATACGGGTTGATCGGGCCCTCGGGACACCCGCGGAACAGGACGCGGATCGAACCGGTGTCCTGGGCCGCCATCGTGGCGGGCGATATCGCCTGGAAGGCGCCGAGGACCATGACCATGGCCAGGAGTGGAGGGATGAGTTGCCGGATTCGAGCGTTCATGAAGGCACTCCTCTTGGGCTGATGTCTCGTGCTCCCATGGCGCTTCAGGTGATTTCCGGACATCAGGTGGTGGATCGCGACGTTGGAAGCGCTTTCGGAAGAACTGCTTCAACTCTAGAAAGCCTGGTTTGCTGAGACTAGCGTGAAAATACGGAATGCCGGCGTCTGAAATTGCGTATTCCCAGGGACGTCCCGGCGAGGTGTTGCGGGAAATGCGGAATTGGTGATCCCGCCCAGCCCCAAACGGATATCGCCGGAGCAAATGGCTTCCCGCGGCCGAGCGGTTACCATGGACGTACGTGGCCGTGTGCCATTCGACGCGTGGGAGGACAGGCCTCCCCGGATTGTGGTGGGTGTCGTGAAACCCCTGATCGCACGCAACCTCCTGGGGCGGCTGAACGCGCGAACCCCGGACGACCTTCAACGCATAGCCTCCCTGTGGTTGGCGCCCCTGCCTGGCACCGACCGTGCGCGGCACGTCGGTCTGCTGTACAGGGTGATGACCGGTATCCGGCAGGCGCGGTCGATGTGGGACCGGCTGGATAACGACGGCAAGACGATCGTGCATTCACTTGCCGTGGGCGAGGCGGGATCACTCACGATCGAGGAGATCGCCGCGCGGACCGGGCTGCCCAACGACCGGACCCGCGCCGCGGCGATCCGGCTGTTCCAGGCGGGATTGCTGGCGCGGGAAGGCGATTCGCAGGAATTGCCGGTGGGGGTGCTGCCGCGCCTCTTCCTTCCACGCGAGATCGGCCAGGTGTTCCGCCGAGTGCAGGACGAACTCGACTCCGGCGACATGAGCCGGAGCGCGCTGCGTGTCCTGCTGGAGACGATGGATGACGCCGAGCTGGAGGAGGCGGCGACGATCTGGGGGCTTTCGGTGATTCCGGGGCAACGGCGCCGGTCGGACCTGGTTGCGCAGATCGTCCGCCAGGTCGCCAACCCGGGTCGGATGGAGCAGATCGTCAAGGACCGGGGTGCGGTGGCGCGGGCGATCTGGACCGTGCTCTTCCGGAATGGCGGCGACGCGATGCCCCTGGAGGACGTGCTCGACGAAGCGGGTTACGGTTGGCCGGAACCCGCCAGCAAGGACTACGTGCGAAACACGGCGAGGATCGAGGGGGCGCTGGCCGAGCTTGAAGGGGCCCTGCTGGTGTTGCACACCTACCGGCGGGATGGCACGCGCTGGTTGTTCGTGCCGCGCGAGGTGATCAACCCGGGAGAGATCGCGGCAACCCTGCCCCTGCAACCGTTGCAGCCCCTGGCCGCCGACAAGGCGCCGGAATCGGAGACGCCGGTTCCGGGTATGTTGGCATGGGACCTGCTGACCCTGGTTCGAGAACTGTCGGAACACGGGGCTCCGGTGTGGATACCGGGCGAGCCGCTCTCCCGGCCATGGCAACGGCGGCTGAACAGCCGGTTGTGGGCGGCGGGCGACGAGGTGCCGCCGGCGGGCTATATCGGCTTCCTGCTCTACCTTGGCGTGGCGGTGGGCGTGCTGGCGCCATCCGACCAGCCACTGCCCAGTGGGACGGACAAGCGAGCGATCCGCCCGATCGCCGCGCCAGGTGTACGGGAGTGGGCGCGGCTGGGCTTCGATGTCCAGATGGAGCGGCTGAAGGACGCCTGGCTTTCGAGCGATGCCTGGATAGAAGGGCGCGAGCGGGACGAAGTGGACGTGTGGGGAGCCGACTGGCGTGGCTTCCGCAGGCGCTTGCTGGAGGCCGTGTCCCGGCTGGACCCGTCGCAGTGGCTGCGCGTGAGCGACCTCGCGCGATGGCTGGCGGACCGGGAACCGGCGATGGTTGGGACCACGTTCACGGCCGCGTCCGCGCGAGCAACGCCGCCCGGCGAAGACGAACGGGTAGCGGCCACCTCGCTGGTGATCGAGATCGAACTGGAGACCGCGTTCGCCTGGTTTGGACTGGTGCGGGTGGGAACGGTTCCGCGCGAGGGTACGGCGCTGCGGCCCGTGGAGCCAGTGGATGGACCAGATGAGGCCGCGGCGGCGGGACCGTCGCTGGAGATCAGCGAGTCGGGTCTCGTAACCGTGTTGCGGCCCACGCCCCTTCACGTGTGGTCGCTTTCCGCGTTCGCCGACCTGGAATCGCTGCGCCCTGTTCCCGCGTACCAGTTGCGGCCGGGATCGGTGGGTCGGGCGTTGGGCGCGCAATTCGACCTGGGCCAGATCACGCGCTACCTGGAGGCGCAATCCGGAGGGCCGTTACCGGAAGTGCTCCAGGCCAGCCTCCGCGAGTGGACTGTTGGCTACAGGAGGGTGCGGATGCGGCGGTCGGTGGTGCTCCGGCCAGACAGCGACGCGCACATGGCCGACCTGACCGACGCATTGGTGGGCGCGGGGTTCGAGGTGCTGGAGCAGCGGGCGCCGGATGGCGGGCTGATGGTGCTGTACCCGGCCGGGGCCGACAGCCATCGGCAACCGGACGATGAGCTGTTCTCGGTCCTGCGGGCGCACGGGTTCGTGGGTCAATGGGGAGCCGGTCGGCGGCAGCGACGCCGGGGAGACGGCGGTCGATAGACCGCGCTCGCCTCGTGGCGACCAGCGCCGGTGGGACGCCCATCCGTGACTTTCCTTTCGATACATATACCCGCGGCGCGACGCCAGGGTCACATTCGATTCGTGACTCCCGGAAAGTCCGGGCCAGAAGTGGCGAGGATGGCGGTATACTCGGGTGTTGTCGCACCCCGCCCGATGGCTCGCGACGTTCCTCCCCATGCGATCCCGGCGAGGTCGAACCTTTCCCTCGCGCGCTGGTACTCCCAAGGATTCCCACTCATGTCAGACATCGACACTCCCGCCCTGCCCGCTGGCCTCGACGAGGTGCGGGTTCGTTTCGCGCCGAGCCCGACCGGATCCCTGCACATCGGCGGGGCGCGCCTGGTGATGTACAACGTGCTGTTCGCGCACGGTCAGGCGAAGCGAGCCGGCCGGAAGGGCACGGTCATCCTGCGGATCGAGGACACGGACCAGAAACGGTACGTGGAAGGTTCGGCCGAGGGGCTGATGGAAGGCCTCAAGTGGCTTGGGCTCGAGTGGGACGAGGGGCCGGACATCGGTGGGCCGTACGCCCCCTACGTGCAGAGCGAGCGCCAGCATCATTACCGCGAGGCCGCCGAGCAGTTGATCGCGGGTGGGCATGCCTACCGGTGTTTCTGCACGCCGGAGCGCCTGCAGCAGGTGCGGGACGCCCAGGTGGCGAAGAACCTACCCCCGGGTTACGACCGCCACTGCCGCTCGCTGAACGCGGATGAGGTTCAGGCCAGGCTGGACGCGGGTGAATCGTACGTGGTGCGCATCGCGTTCCCCCGCGACGGCGAGACGCGGTTCATCGACCTGCTCCGAGGCGAGATCACCTTCCAGAACAGCACGATCGAGGATCTGGTGCTGTTGAAGTCGGATGGGTATCCGACCTATCACTTGGCGGTGGTGGTGGATGACCACGAGATGGACATCACGCATGTGACACGCGGGCCGGAGTGGATTCCGACCGCGCCGATCCACGTACAGCTCTACAAGGCCCTCGGATACGAGGCGCCTATTTTCGCCCACATGCCGCTGATCCTGTCGCCCGAGGGTGGGAAGCTCTCCAAGCGCGACGGCAGCGCCGCGCTCGCCGACTTCCGGGAGCGAGGCTACCTGCCGGAGGCACTGCTCAACTACCTCGCGATCCTGGGATGGAGCCTGGACGGCAAGACCGAGTTCTTCACGATGGAGGACCTGCTGGAGCACTTCACCATCGAGCGGGTGAGCGCCGCCCCCAGCACCTTCGACCGCGACAAGCTCGACTGGTTGAACCAGCAGTGGATCAATCACCACATTTCGGTGGAGAGCCTGGCGACCCGCGTGCTGCCGTTCCTGATCGCGGCCGGAACCGTCGAGGACGGTCCGCTGGACGAAACGCACCCGCGGTTTGGCGAAGTGCTGGTGGCCTCTGGGCTGCTCAAGGACCGCATTCGCCACCTGACCGAGGCGCCCGACCTGATGCGCTACTTCCTGGTGGATGAACTTGACCCCTACGATCCGGCGTTGCTGATTCCGAAGAAAATGGAAACCAGCCAGGTGGCGCCGATGCTGGAAGCCGTGCGGGCGGCCCTGCCGGATATCGACCTGTCGAACCACGACGCCACGGAGGCGCGATTCCGCGCGCTGGCGGACGAGCTTGGCGTGAAGGCCGGGCAGTTGTTCATGCCAATCCGGGTGGCGGCGACCGGACGTACCCAGTCGCCAGGATTGTTTGACACCCTGGCCGCGATTGGCGAGGATCGGGTGACGAGGAGGCTCGACGCCGCGATCGCCAGCCTGAAGGACGCCTGATCTTTCCTCCGGGACCCAGCCTTGCATGCTCGTTTGCAGTCACATCGAAGGAATGACTCTTGTCCCTGGAACACACCACGACGATTGGCCTCGTTCGCCATGGCGAAACCGAGTGGAACCTGAACCGGCGCTATCAGGGGTGGGAGGATATTCCGCTCAACGAGACTGGTGAGGAGCAGGCCCGGCTCGTGGCGCGGGCCATCGCCCAGGAACCGCGATGGGACGCGATCTACAGCAGCCCACTCTCGCGGGCGTTGAGCACCGCGCGGGCGATCGCCGAGCTTACGGGGTTCGACAGGATCGTGGAGGACCCCGATCTTCGCGAGCGGTTCTATGGAGAGGCCGAGGGACTCACCGCCGATGAGCGGGAAGCGAAATGGCCGGGTCTCCTGACCTGGCCGGGCCTGGAGCGGCAGGATGTGATGACTCGGCGGGCGATGGCGGCGCTGGAGCGTGTGGCCGAGCGACATGTCGGTGGCCGGGCGTTGGTGGTGGCGCATGGTGGCTTGATCAACGCCGTGCTCCACGAGGTTTCCGGCGGCGAGGTCGGAACCGGGATCACGATCATTCTCAACACCGCGCGGACGACACTGGTGCGCAACGGCGCGGGCTGGGAGATCGAGATGGTGACGGACGCGAGCCACTTGGAGCTTGCCGGAGCGCTGGACCGCTGATCCATTCGCACAGTGAATGAGCCAACAATCCGCTGACCCTCCCAAGTTCGACGCCAGACATAAGGAAGCAAAGCGAATTGCTGGCTTGAAAAGGCCCCCGTTTCCTGGTTGGGAAACGAGGGCCTTCTTCGTTACAGGCATGAATCAGGCGTAGATGTCGCGCCGGTTGAACATGACCACGGCGACGGCGGTGAGCAGCAGGGCGGTCGCGAGGAGCACGATCGCGCCCGGCCACCAGAGCCCCTCGATGATGGCGTTTCCGTAGTAGTGGTAGGCGCTGATGTAGCGGAGTCCGGAGATGTCCGGCGCCAGTTTGGATATGACGTTGGCCAGGAACATGAGGAACACCGTCGCGGCTGGGGCGGCGATGGCGATCGAGCGTTGCCGGGTGATGGAGGAGATCGCCAGGGCAAGCGCGCCGAAGGCGATGGCGAGGGGCCAGAGCGCGATCGCCGCGCGATAGGCCTGGCGGGCGTTGAGGTCGAGGTCGAGGACGGATGCCATGATCCACAGCACCGTTCCGATGACGGCGACCAGCACGAGCAGGTAGGTGGCGACCATGAACGCGGACCCGACGATGAGGTTCCAGCGCGGTATCGGGTTGCCGAGCAGCACATCGAGCCGTCCTCGTTCCTCGGCCCCCGCCACCACCCACGAGAGGGCGATGATGCCATAAAAGGGCAGGAGGATGGGGAGAATGACGCCGAACAGCTCGCTGGAGAGGAAGGAGGCGAGTTGGGTGAAGTCGTTGATGTTGAAGGCGGCGCGGAGGTTCTCCGGCACCAGCGAGATGTCGATCACGTCCTTCACACTAGGGTAAATGGCGACGATGAGGCCGCAGTAGATCGTGACGCCGATCGCCCAGAACAGCGTCGTCTTCCAGTTCGCCGCGAACTGGAACCGGGTGTAGGTGACCAGGGTGGACGGTGGCCCTTTCGCGCTCATCAGGCATCCTCCCCATAGTAGGTGAGGAAGATTTCCTCCAAGGGCGGCCGCTCGGCGTCGAAGGTGACGATCGGGTGCTGGGCGGCAAGCTGGATGACGCCGTTCATGGCGCCACCGGCGGCGGTGAAGGTGAGCGTGGTGCTGGCGAGTTCGATCCGATCCACGCCTTCGATTTGCTGGAGGCGCTCGATGAGGTCGGATGGAGGGGGTGACGCGAAGACGATGCGGACATAGCGGAAGGCGCGTCCGGTGAGATCGTGCGGATCCTCCACGGCGACGAGTTGTCCTTCGCGGATGATGCCGACACGATCCGCGATCTGCTCCACCTCGGAGAGGATGTGGGAGGAGAAGAAGACGGTCTGACCCTGGTCGCGGGCTTCCTGAAGGATGGTGAGGAAGGTTTCCTGCACGAGTGGATCGAGGCCGCCGGTCGGTTCGTCGAGGATGATGAGGTCGGGCCGGTGGAAGAGGGCCTGGATGATGCCGATCTTCTGCTTGTTGCCGCGGGAGAGGCGGCGCATCGGGGTGTCCAGGTTGGCATCGAGCCGATCGGCGAGTTCGTGGGCGAAGTCGAGGCTGGGCTGGCCCGAGCCACGCAGATTCGCGTAGAAGCCGAGCAGTTCACGGGCGGTCATGCGGTCTTCGAGGCTGAATTCGCTGGGCAGGTTGCCGATGCGCCGGTGGATTTCGACCTGCTGGGCGCGGATGTCGAGTCCGAGGACGCGGGCCGTTCCGGAGGCGGGGCGGAGGAAACCGAGCAATGTCCGGAGTGTGGTGGACTTGCCGGCGCCGTTTGGGCCGAGAAAGCCGAAGATTTCGCCCCGCTTGACCGTGAGGTTCACATCGCGGATGCCACGGTTCGAGCCGTAGGTCTTGGTGAGACCGATCGTTTCAATGGCTGGGGTGGGATTCGTCACGTCAATGGGACGGGTGCTCGTTGTCGAGGAGATGATGGGCGGTTTCCTGTTCGTCGACCTGGGAGGCGGAATCGGCGTTGATGGACACCCGCAGCACGCCGCCCTCGAAGCCGGTGATGGCGTGGACGGGAACGTTGAGATCGGTGTGTTCACCTTCGCGGCCGACGAGGATGTAGTGTGGGTGCACTTCGTGAACCTCCCCGAGGGGTTGCCCGTTGTAGCCGGCGACAGGTGTTCCAACGGGGATGCTGGCGGTATTGTGGGGGTCAAAGGTCATGGATATGCCCTTTCTGGCTGGCGCGACCGATCGCTAAGGGAGAGCGTACCACTCGCTCAACCCCTCGCGAGGTTGAGAAGCTCCGCTGGCGTGGTCGCCGCCCAGGACAAGGAGTGGTCGCACTCGCGCGGAAGGATCAGATCATGGCGATGAAGTTTGGACTGTTCGTGCCACAGGGTTGGAAGATGGACCTGGTCGGGATCGATGACCCGATCGCCCAGTACGAAGCGATGACCGCGGTGGCGAAGGAAGCCGACAAGGGCCCGTGGGACTCGGTGTGGGTGTATGACCACTTCCACACGGTGCCGAAGCCGACGATGGAGACGACGTTTGAATGCTGGACGGTGTCCGCGACGCTGGCTCGCGATACCGAGCGGGTACGGATCGGGCAGATGGTGGGCTGCAACGGCTATCGCAACCCTGCCCTGTACGCCAAGATCGCTTCGACCGTGGATGTGGCGAGTCATGGCCGGTTGAACGCCGGGATCGGAGCCGGTTGGTACGAGCACGAGTGGCGAGCCTACGGATATGGCTTCCCCGAGGTGCCGGAGCGGATGGGGATGTTTCGGGAGGCGGTCCAGATCATTCACAGGATGTGGACGGAAGACCGGCCGACGTTCAATGGGAAGCGGTACTCGATCGATGGGCCCATCAACGAGCCGAAGAGCGCCGTTCCGGGCCAGAAGGTGCAGATGTGGATCGGCGGCGGCGGTGAGAAGGTGACGCTCAAGCTGGTGGCGCAATACGCGGATGCCTGCAACGTAGGGCGCGATCCAGAAGTGTGCCGCCACAAGCTCGAGGTGCTGAAACGGCATTGTGATGACGTGGGCCGGGACTACGGCGAGATCATCAGGTCCGCCGAGGCGGACGTGTTCCTCCTGCGCGACGGTGAGGACCCGGAGGCGGCGACCGCGCACGTCCGGGGCGGCCAGTCGTTCGCGGAGTTCGCCAACGGCAAGGTGGTGGGAACGCCGGAGCAGGTTCGGGCGCACATGGCGGCGCTGGGCGATGCCGGGATCGATTACGTGATCGTGTACATGAAGAACCTGGCCCACGACCGGGAGCCGATCGGACGGTTCGCGGAGGAGATCATCCCAGCATTCGCGTAGCGCCGGCCAAGATCAGATCCGGGCCTGGTACCTGCTCAGTTCCTGCTGGGCCCTGGTGAGCTGGCGATGGAGATCGGCCATCCGGGCGGCCTGCGCGCCGGATGGGGCGGTTCCATCGGTTGGCATGGTGTCGTTGAGATCCGAGATCTCGTGCTGGATGCGGTTGATGTCGCTTCGCAGGCGGGCGACGAGTTCGGCGCGCTGTTCGCGGTTGAGCGGGGTGTGATGGTGGGACGCGGCGCGGTCGCCGCGACGGGTACGGAGGGAGCTGATCTGTTTCCTGCCCCAGTCGCGGAGAGCATTGAGCATGGTGCGGGTACCTCAATCGGCGGGTGGAGCAGTCAGGTGTTGTGGTGAGTCTAGCCTGTCGTGGACCCGCCCGTGAGGTATGCGTTGACTGGGAGCCACGACCGTGGCTCCCAGTCAGGTTGTTAGTCCGCCGGAGTGGCCTGGGGAGCCGCTTCCGGCGCGGCAAGTCCGAAGGCCTGGACCGTGGCGCCGGGCTTGACGAACGGGGCGAACTCCGGCGTGGCCGCGCCCACGACCACCACGCCATCGGCGACAGAGACGCCACCGCTGGCGGATGAGCCAAGATCGGCGCTCCAGAGCTGGATGCCGTTGGTGATGATGTAGGCGTGGAGGATGCCGTCCATGCCGGCGTGGAAGACGATGTCTTCGCTGATGGCGACCGGGGACGCGGCTGGGGCTTCCTGCTCGACGGTCCAGCGGCGCAGGCCGGTTCCGGCGTCGTAGGCGGAGACGAGGCCCAGGTAATCGCCCTCGAACTCCGGCCAGTCGGTTGCGGGCACCACGACGATGTCGTTTCCGAAGGCGCTCGTGCCTTCCATGCCGCCGAGGAATCCGGCCGGGGAGACGGTTGCCTGCCAGACGACCTCGCCAGTGTCACGGTCCAGCGTCCAGAACTCACCGCTCTTCTGGCCGATGGCGACCACGTCTCGCGCCCCACCTTCGGCCTCGATGGTGAAGAGGTTCGGCGAGGCGCTGAATCCGATGTCGTCGGTCGGCGCGGTCGACTCGTCCTCGACCGGGGCCGCGAAGACCCAGGCTTCCTCGCCGGTGGCGGCGTCGAGCGCGACCACGCTGATCGGGTTGCCGAACGGAGCGGGGTTGGGCGAGTAGGCGTTCTGCGTGCCAACGTAGAGGATTCCGCGAGTCTCGTCGATGGCGGGCACGGCGAAGACGCCCGCGCCGTCCGCGCCTTCCGGCACCATGTAGGTCTGCCAGCGCGTCTCGCCGGTGGCGGCGTCCAGCGCGACGACGCTGCCGCGGAACCCGGCTTCCTTGGCGACCGAAGCAACGCCGATGTAGATCGTACCGTTCCAGATGACCGGTGAGGACCAGATACTGGCGTTCGGCTGGTCATCGACGGTGGTGGTCCAGATCGGGTCGCCGGTAGCGGCGTCAATCGCGTGGATAACCGCGGCGGCGTCGCCCACGTAGACGGTGGAGCCGTCGATCGCGGCGGAGCCGGTGATGCCGAGCGGGATTTCGAGGTTGGGTTCCGGGACGGCGGCGCCGGTGGCGTAGGTCCAGACCGACTCGCCGGTGTGGAGGTCCACTGCGTAGAGGTTGCCGTCATAGGAACCGGTGTAGACGACGCCGTTGGCGATGACGGGGGTGGAGCTGACCGGTCCGCCCACCTCGATCTGCCAGAGGGGCTGGAGGTCGGCGACGTTGGTCGAGGAGATACCGGCGCTGGTGGTGGCCTTCGTGCCCGCCAGGGTGTTGCCATAGAGCGGCCAGCCGGTGGTGGCGGTCGGGATCGGGGTGGCGTCGACGATGGGTGTGGCCTGGCTTGCTGGAGTCGCCTCCTGGGCGAACGCGGCGGGTGTGACGGCGAGGACGGCCGGTAACGCGGACGCCGCGAGGACGCGCCGTCGTGAGGTGCGGAAACGCATGTATTGGACCCTTTCTGAACCTTCGGCGCGCCAACAGCCCCTGGCGCGCGAACGACTTCCAAGGATAGAGGGTCGGGCAAGGCAAAACGTGCATGGATTCCAGAGACGCGCCGAGCCTGATGGGGGCTGTGGTGTCCATTGGGCGGACAACATTCACCTGGACCTTGCATGGAATCGTGTGCCCACCATCGGTGGCAGGTCCGCCCGTACCAGCAAAGTAGCGCGTTCATCTGGAACGGGTATGACCGAGCCCGGGCAGCTTGATGGCTACCCGGGCTCGGCGGTGATGACCCACAATGGGCGGATGATTCGCTTCGCTCACCACAGGCTGTCGAACAAGTCGCGTTTGGAAAGGCGGTTCGCCGTTCGTTCGACAGGTCCGCCCGTACGACTGTCATGTCTCGCTACTGGTTGGATTCGACCTCGGCGAAGGTCTGCTCCATGGCGGTTTGGGCGTCGGCGAGAGCCTGGGCCGGATCGACGTCGTTGAGCACCACTGCCTGGACCATGTCGGCGAGGACGAACTTCTGCTCGACCGCGCTGAGCTTGGTGATGAGGTCGGCGGTGCCTTCGGCGGGATACCAGCCTGGACGTGAGGTTTCAAGGATGCTTGGGAAGTCGGCGAAGAACGGGTTATCGGCCCAGAACGGTTCGTTCTGGAGATCCTTGTAACACGGGTACCAGCGGCCACCGACGAGTTCGTAGACGGCCTGGAGGTTTTCCGGCTGCATGATGTGCTTGAGCAGTGCCTTGGCGGCGTCGACGTTCTCGCTGGTGTTGAAGATCGACCAGGACCAGGTGCCGGAGGTTGGGAACGATCCGGCGGTGCCTTCGGGGAACTTGGCCTGGGCGGTGTCGGCGAGGAGTTCCTCGTCGTTGGCCTGGAGGTAGCCGAGGATGGAGGCTGGGTTGAAGACGAAGGCCGACTGGTACGACTGGTAGGAGGTGTTGTTGCCGGAGTCGTCCCAGTTCGGGGCGTCGGGCGGGATGAGCCCGTTGTCCCACCAGCGCTTGACGCGGGTGAGGGCGTTGAGCGCGCCTTCCGAGTCGAGCGCGGGAGCACCGGACTCGTCCACCAGCGTGCCGCCATCGGCAAAGATGAGTTGGGATATCTGGCCAGTGGTGTCGGGGAAGCGGCCGAGGGTGAGGCCGATGCCGAACTGACGCGGTGGGTCAAGCACCTGAGCGGCGACTTCCTCGAGTTCGTCGAGCGTGGTGGGTGGGGTGCGGCTGCCGGTGGCTTCCTCAACCAGGTCGAGGCGGGTGTACATGACCCCGACCTCGGCGTCCATCGGGATGGAGATGTAGGTGTCCTCGATCTTGACGTGCGGGGAGAGGGATTCCCAGAATCCGCCGCCGAGCTGGTTGAGCTCCTCGAAGACATCGGTGACATCCACCAGGCGATCCTGGTTTCCATAGAAGATGGCCAGGTTGGCGATCATCATCACGATGTCGGGGGTGGACCCGGCTTCGACGGCGGCGGCCACCTTGGTTGCGTAGTCGG
>JAEWEG010000090.1 GCA_023389575.1 Chloroflexota bacterium
GTCATCACGTTCTACCTGCCCGAGCAGGTCTCCCAGTCCGAGGCGTGGTTCACCTGGTGGATCGATCCATCCACCGGCGATGTCCTCCAGATCGCCATGATCGCCCGCCTGCACTACATGACCTGGACCTACAGCGACATTGACAAGCCGTTCACCATCGATCCACCCGCATAGGGACCAACTCTTGTGCTTGTCACCAGCGTCCCTCAATAAAGCCGTACCAAAAAAGGGCGGCCCGCATTCCGCGAGCCGCCCTTCTTTACGTCCGTTTCCTGCGATTAATCCGCCGCCCTCGCGTGATCGTGATCGTGGTCATGCCCGTGATCCTCCCCGCAACCGCACGCCTCGACTGGCGCCGCGACAACCGGCTCCGTCGCATCCACCCGCGCAAGCCGCAGCCCGTTCGCGGTCACAAGCAGCGATGTCCCCACATCGAACAGCACCGCGATCCAGAGGTTCACGAACCCGAACGCTCCGAGCACCAGCGCCAGCGCCTTCGTCACCATCGATACGGTCACGTTCTGGCGGATCACGGTGAGCGTCCGCTTCGACAGGGTCACCAGCGACGCCAGCGTTCCGAGGTCATCCCGCATCAGCACCACGTCGGCGCTCTCCAGCGCCACATCGGTGCCGCCCAGACCCATCGCCACGCCGACGTCCGCTGACGCCAGCGCCGGAGCGTCGTTCACGCCGTCTCCGACCATCGCCACCGCCCCCTTCCCCTTGAGCGTGGCGATCGCCGCCGACTTCTCGTCCGGCAGCAGCTCGGCCATCACCGTATCGATCCCGGCTCCGCCCGCCACCGAGCGCGCCACCGCGTTTCGATCGCCGGAGAGCATCGCCACGTGAGCTATTCCCGCCTCCCGCAACGATGCAACCGCTGGCGGGGTCTCCTGCCGCATCCGATCCGCCACCACAATCACGCCCAGGACGCGCGGCTCGACGCGTTCGACCAACTCGACCACTGGCAGCGCCGGTTCGCCACGCTTCCCAAACGTCTCCGCCTGCTCGTTGACCCAGGCCAGTTGCTCGCCGGAAACGCCCAGTTCGGCCAGCAGCCGCTCGTTGCCGATCGCCACGCGCCGTCCGCCTACCTCGGCCGATACACTGCGACCGGGATACGACTCGAACGCGCCAGCCGGCTCCACCACAAGATCATCGTGCAGAGCCCGCGCCACGATCGCCCGCGAAAGTGGGTGCTCCGAGGGGCCCTCGACCGCCGCCGCCGTCGCCAGCAGCCCGGCCTCGTCCATGTCGCCGTACGGAAGCACCGCCGTCACCGACGGCCGTCCCATGGTCAGCGTTCCGGTCTTGTCGAACGCGACCGTCTTCACGCGGGCCATGTCCTCCAGCGCCGCGCCGCCCTTGACGAGAATGCCCATTCGCGTCGCCGCGCCAATCGCCGATACAATCGACACCGGAGTCGAAATCACCAGCGCGCAGGGACACGCGATCACCAGCAGCACCAGCGCCCTGTACACCCACGTCCCCGGATCGGCCGAGAACGCCCATCCCGAAAGCGCGATCGCGCCGGCGATCAGCACCACCGCCGGCGTGTACACCGCCGCGAACCGGTCCACCAGCTGCTGCGACGGCGCCTTCGCCGATTGCGCCTCTTCCACCAGGTGAACGATGTTCGCCAGCATCGACTGCGAAACCGGCTTCTCCACCCGCACCAGCAGCGTTCCGGTCCCGTTCATCGTCCCGGCGTACACGGAATCGCCGATTCCCTTGCTGACCGGCATCGACTCCCCGGTAATCGCCGCCTGCTGCACCGCCGAGAGGCCGTGCAGCACGGTCCCATCGGCCGGCAGCTTCTCGCCTGGCCGCACCCGCACCTCGTCTCCGGCGACGAGTTCGCGAGCGGCAACCGTTACCTCCATTCCGTCCCGGACCACCACCGCTTCTTCCGGCGCCTGGTCCAGCAATCCCCGGATCGCTCCTCGGGTCCGCTCGAAGGTGATCGCCTGCAGGGTCGTGCCAACCGAGAACAGCACCACGACCAGGGCGCCTTCGGACCAGTCGCCAAGCGCGGCCGCGCCAACCACCGAGATCGACATCAGCACGTTCATGTCGAGACGCCGGGCGCGAATCGCGGCCCAGGCGGACCGCGCGATCGGATACCCACCAATCACGATTGCCGTCAGGAACACCGCCGTGGACAACTCTCGCTGGCCGTAGCCGTGGAGCAACGTGAAGGCCAACACCCAGAGCAACGCGGCAATCGCCGTCGGAATCACCCGCCGGTTCTTCCACCAGGGCATCTGAGGCGCCAGGCGCATCTCACCGTCGATCCGGAGCGACGCCACATACCCGGCCCGGTCGACGGCCCCGCCAACCGCCCGAGCGATCTCATCTCGGGATGATCCGCTCGCGTCCGGCATCACCGAGAGGGTTCCGGTGCCAAAGCTTACCGACGCCTCGGAGACGTTGGGCAAGACCCCGACCACGCGCTCGACGCTGCGCGCGCAATCCGCGCAATCCATCCCGGCAACATCGAAGACGAGCCGTTCGGGAGTCGCCACGGCGCTCATGCCGTCACCCGCCCTTCATCGGCGGCCGCCTCGGACACATGGGCCGAGGCCAGCTTCACCAGGTCCATTACATGATCATCGTCGACCGCGTAGTAGACGACCTTCCCCTCACGTCTCCGACGCACGAGGCGATGGCTTCGCAGCACGCGCAGCTGGTGTGAAACCGTCGTCCGGTTCACGCCAGTAGCCGCAGCCAGGTCAGTCACGCACAACTCGGCGTCGCCCAGCGCCACCAGCACCCGCATCCGGGTCGGATCGCCCAGGATGCCGAAGATCGCGGCGAGATCCTCCACCGGCGGGGAGTCGCCCAGTACTCGCCGGGCGTTCATCACGGCCGCCGGATGCAGGCACTCGCAATCGTCGCTCCACGCGCCGTCGGCCTGGTCCGATCCATTCACATTCATTTGGGACAATGTCTCGATCATGTGCATCTCCATACACTCGTTACAAGCAATGGTACCCCCAAACGAGTGCACGATCAACCACATGTTCCATGGCTTCTGGAGATACTTCCCTTGAGACGAAAGATGCATGTTTTCACGGCCCGCGCCCGCGGGACTGGGTATTCCACCAAGCGTTGCGCCAACGCAAAAGGGCGGCCCTCGCGGACCGCCCTTTTCCATCTTCACCGCTTACTTGATGATCAGCATCCCCAGCAGGAACAGCCCGAACACAACCCGGTACACGATGAACACCATCGTGCTCTTGCGCTCAAGGAACCGCAGCAGCCCCCAGATCGTCAGGAACCCCACGATCGCCGCCGAAATCCCACCCGCCACGAACAGCGCCACATCGTGCGACGACATGCCCTCGCTCGCCACGTCGTACAGCGACTTGAACCCGGCCGCCGTCACCAGCGGCACCCCCGCCAGGAACGAGAACTTCGCGGCATCCGCCCGGGTCAGCCCCCGAAACAGCCCGGCCGAGATCGTCGCGCCGGATCGCGAGGTCCCAGGGATCAGCGCGATCGCCTGCGCGCACCCGATGACCAGCGCGTCCCGCCACGACATTTTCTTCATGGTCAGGTCGCGTTTGCCGACCCGTTCCGCCATCCACATCACGCCGGCCACCACGATCAACATCGTCGCGATCACGGAAATCGCCCGGGTCGAGGCCTCGTCCGTGTGGAAGAACTCGTCAATCCGCGATTCCAGCAGCAGGCCCGCGATCCCGCCCGGAATCGAGGCGACCACGATGAAAAGTCCCATGCGCGCATCGATATCCAGCGGCGTTGGGTTCTCGACCTTGCCCATCAGCAACCCGAACGGATTGGACAGCGCGTGCGGGATCGCCCGGATCATCCGCAGCAGTTCTTCCCGGAAATACACGACCACCGCCAGTAGCGTTCCCAGGTGCAGCGATGCGTCGAACGAGAGCCCAGGGGTTTCCCAGTCCAACAACCACGGGAAGATGATCAGGTGCCCGGACGATGAAATGGGCAGGAACTCGGTCAGGCCCTGAACGATTCCCAAAACGATTGCTTGCCAGACTTCCATCTACACTCCCGCATGCTCGTCAGAGCATCACTCCGCCGTCAATTCAATCCGTGTACCAGGCGTGTCCATATCCGTCACCTGAGCGTCGCCATTGTCATCGATCTTCTCGGCTTCCTGGATTTGCGAGAACGACAGCGACTGCCGGAACCACATCACCAGGCCCAGCAAGGTAATCGGGAAATACAGCGCCGCGTGAACCAGGATCGCATAGGCCAGCGCCTGCGGCTCCGGGACGCCCAACGCGCCGTTCAGAACCAGTCGCACGCCAAATTCGAACTGGCCGATATAGCCTGGCGACGACGGGATCAGCGTCGCCATGTTCGCGACGCCGGTCGTCATCAACGTCGCCCCAATCCCCATCACATCCCTGATGGCCGAACCGAACCCCTGGGCGATGAGGTAGTACATCGAGGCTTCGCAAAGCCAGGCCAGCACCGAAAGCGACGCCACCCGCAACAGGTCACGTCGCCGCTTGAACACCGCCAGCCCACTGAGAAACGACCCGGTCATCCGTTCGACCCGATCCGCCACGCTGGTCGGCAATGGTCCGAGCACGATTTGCAGCAGCCGGTCCAGCAGCCCCCCGCCAAGCGTCAGCAGGAACAGGCCAATCAGCAGCACCGTGAAGACCACGAAGGCGATCAGGGCCAGGTGCTGTAACTGGCTGGTGAACGAGACGAAGATTGTCGCCACCAGCATGAACCCGAGCATGGTGAATCCGTCGAAGATCCGCTCGACGGCGATGGTGGCCAGCACGGACGTCTTTCGCACCTTGTACTGCCGGCCAACCAGGTATGAGCGCACCAGCTCTCCGGCCCGCAACGGAAGCACGTTGTTGGCCATGTAACCAATCACCACCGTTGGAAGCATCGCCCGGCTGGTGATGGAGGCGTTGAGTGGCTGGAGCAGCACGGTCCACCGCACGGCGCGGAGCCACACGCCGATGAAGTACATCACCAGCGCGGGGATCACCCACCACAGGTTGACCCGGCGCAATGAGTCGCGGATTTCACCCAGATCCTGCCCCCGAAAGGCAAGATAGAGGAACACCCCGCTGATTGCGATTCCAAGCCAGGCTCGCCACGATCTCACGCCAGTAGTCGCTCTTTCAGGTCAAGATCCCTCACGCCGGACACGGCACGACGGCATCCAGGAGACAGACGGGCACACAAAACGCCGGGGTGATTCTACCCCGGCGCTCCAGTTCATTGCCCGCTTGTTCGCCGCGACCCCAGGTCGCCGCCCGCGGAACGCATCACCTACCGGTGCCGGAAGGTGATCCGGCCCCGGGTCAGGTCGTAGGGAGAAAGCTCCACCACCACCCGGTCGCCCGGAAGTACGCGAATGTAGTTCTTGCGCATGCGGCCGCCAAGATGCCCGAGCACCTCGTGGCCATTCTCCAGCTCCACCTTAAACATCGCGTTCGGCAGGGCTTCGAGAATCTTGCCCTCAACCGCGATCGCGTCCGGGTTCGTCCGGCGCGGCCCCTCGGTTGGCGTGGTTGTCGGAGTCGCTGTTCGTGCTGGCTTGCCGCCGCGAGCTTGTGTCTTTTTGACCAATCTGTACATCCTCTTTCACGTGGGCGTCATGTACCGATCGAACACATCGATCCAGGTTCCCATTCGCCCCGGGTCGCGCCCGTTGGCGCGCATTCATGTAACCGAGACCGAAGGCGCATCGCCCTCCATGTCTCCCGTCACTTGGCACTACTACATCAAGGGTAAAGGAATCGAGACAGGAAAACATGACGCGGGACATGGTGTCTCACACCGTTATTTTACCTCATTTCGTGCATTCCCGCGTATTTCGATCACCAGTCAGCCGCCCACGGCCCCCGCGACCGCAACGAACCGCGTCCCACCGACCGCGCCATCGCCGCTCATGTACGCTGCTCTTCCGATACCATGGAAACCTAAACCGGCCAATCCTCGCGGAGCCCTCGATGACAGACACCTTCACCATCGCCCCGTTCACCAGCGACCAGCGAGACGCCGTCTGGCGACTCCGGCTTCGAGCCCTGAAGGACCATCCACAATCCTTCGGCCAGCCCTGGGAATCGGCGAAGTCCATGACAACCGCCGAGATCACGCAGCTCGCCGCCACGTTCTGGACCGGCGGCGACAACCAGCTCTTCGTCGCCTGCAACCAGGCGAAGGAACCCGTCGCCATGCTCGGCATCTTCCGCGAGCAGCGGGAACGCGAGCGGCACCGGATGCGTATTTGGGGTGTCTACACCGCTCCCGAATATCGAGGGCGCGGCATCGCCACCGACCTGGCACGCTCGGCGATTAACTACGCCCGTGGTCTTGAAGGCGTGCTCCAAATCCACCTCGCCGTCTGGAGCGCCAACGCACCCGCCATCGCCTCGTACACCAGGCTCGGCTTCAAACGATGGGGTACCATGCCTCGCGCGGACATCGTCGACGGCAAGGCCGTCGATTACGATCACATGGTCCTCATGCTGGACCAACCGAATGTCATCAACAATTGAAGGGACCCCATGGCCACCCGACCAGCACCAACCCCCGACCAATTCGCCAACGCCACCTGGAACGACATCCAGCCGCTCTTCCAGTCCCTGGTCGATCAACCGCTGGATCCGGCCGACACCGCCGGAATCGAGTCGTGGCTGAACGACTGGCACAACCTGGCCGTCGCCCTTGGCGAAGCGGCCAGCGTCGCCAACGTCAACTACTCCTGCAACACCGCCGACCCCGCGCTGGAGGAGGCCAACCTTCGCTTCACCAGCGAAATCCGGCCCCAGTCCGAGGAGTACACGGTCAAGCTCTCCCAGAAGCTGCTCGATACCGGGTATACCCGCCCGGACCTCGAAACCACCCTCCGGCGCTTCCGCACCGACCGTGACCTGTTCCGCGCCGAAAGTATCCCGCTCGAGCAGGAACTCCAGAAGCTCAACGCCGAGTACAACCGCACCACCGGCGGCATGACCGTCAACTGGCGCGGCACGGATATCCCCATCCCCCGCCTCAGTCCGTTCATGCTCGATCCCGACCGCGACACGCGCGAGGAAGCCTGGCGCCTCCAGTTCAAGCCCTACACCGACAACCGCGACAAAATCGCCACCATCTTCGACAACCAGATCGAAAAACGTCAGCAAATCGCTCGCAACGCCGGGTTCGAGAACTACCGCGACTACACCTTCCAGTCGAAGTACCGCTTCGATTACACACCGGAAGACTGCGCCACCTTCCACGACTCGGTCGAGGCCACCTTCGTGCCAGCCATCGCCCGCCGATTCGAGCGACGCAAGCAGCTGATGGGCCTCGACACCCTCCGGCCCTGGGACACCGCCAACGATCCCCAGGGACTCCCGCCCTTGCGACCATACGAAACGGTCGACGAATGGACGGGCCGCACCCGGGACATCTTCGACAAGGTTGATCCCGTCTTCGGCGACTACTTCGGCACGATGATCGAGGAAAACTTGCTCGATCTCGAGAGCCGCAACGGCAAGCGCCCCGGTGGGTTCTGCACCAGCTTCCCGCACCGCAAGCGGCCCTTCATCTTCATGAACGCCAGCGGCGTCGGCTCCGATGTCCGAACCTTGCTCCACGAGGCGGGCCACGCCTTCCACGGCTTCGAATCATCTAACCTGCCATTCATCTACCAGCGCTTCTACGGCAGCGAAATGGCCGAAGTCGCCTCGATGTCGATGGAACTGCTCGCCGCGCCATACCTCGGCAAGGAGCACGGCGGCTTCTACGACGCCGATGAGTACGTCCGCGCCCGGGTCGAGCACCTCGACGGCGTCCTGGAAATCTTCGCGTGGGTCGCCACCGTCGATGCATTCCAGCACTGGCTCTACACCGACCCAGCCGCCGCCGACCGCGATGCCCGCGACGCCAAGTGGCTGACCGTCTGGGAGCGCTTCAACCCCGGCATCGATTGGACCGGCCTCGAAACCGAACGCACCGCCCGCTGGTACAAGCAGCTTCACATCTTCCTGTACCCGTTCTATTACATCGAGTACGCCATCGCGCAGTTGGGCGCGCTCCAGGTCTGGCGAAACAGCCTCCAGGACCAGGCGAAGGCCACGGCAGACTACCGAGCCGCCCTCGCCCTCGGCGGCTCGGCCCCACTCCCGGCCCTCTTCGAACGCGCCGGCGCCCGCCTCGTCTTCGACGCCCCCGGCATGCAGGAACTCGTCGACCTCATCGAATCCGAGATCGACTCACTCACCACCGCCTGATTGCCTCCGCGCCCGCCGGGCGGATGAATCGTCCGCCCGGCGATCCGGATCCCATCTCGATCGCCTGCCACAATCGCAACATTTTCCGTCACTCTGAGCGAAGCGAAGAGCCCCCGGACGAAGTCCTTCCGCCGTCAGGCGGACTCCCATTGGCGCACCCAACACTCGAACCCGGTTTGGCAAAATCGGCTGGGTTCCTGTCGTAGACGACTACGGAAGCAACTCCGCCAGGTCGAGAAACGCGATTGACCGCTATCAACATGCATGACTTCCCTTGCCAATCATCCCCTCGTCACTCACCCCCGCGCCACGAACAACACCGGCCGCTCCACCGCTGAAGGCCTCCCATTCGATCCGGTCTCGAAATCACTCGCCACGGCCGCCCGCACCCAGCCGCCCTCAATCTTGACCCACGCCTCATACGCCTCGGCGCTCGTCCCATTCCCGGCCTGATCGCCACCGCTCATTGCCAGGACCGCCATCTCACCGGACACCGCGCCAACGACCTCCGCCCCATCTTCGGCCGCCGATAGAACGGTTATTTCTCCATCCCCAATCGCGCTATTCCGTACCAAACCCAACCCGGCGCCAGCATCCACCAGGTCGAACGCCGCGTGGGTCGGATTCCGCCATCCCATCGCCGCCGGATGCTCCGCCGCCCCCATCGGCCAGTAGCCCGGCCCAGGCGGGCACTGGAACCCGCAGTTCACGCCGTACCGCGGCGAATCTCCATTTATCTCGTCCCGCTGGAAGAACGTCCGAACCTCCACATGCAGGTGGCTCGGAGCCTGGCCCGGCCCCTTTACCTCCGCCTGCTGGAACACCGCTCCGATCCGTTCGCCCGCCGCCACTTCCCGACCCACCTCCGGCACCGAATCCGGCTCCAAATGCCCGTACATCGTGAACAGTTCGTCCTCGTGCTGGACGATCACCACGCGCCCCGGGTACGAAAAGTCCGCGTACACGACCTCCCCACTGGCCATCGCATACACGGACGCTCCCGCCGTATCCCTGTCCACCGCGTACCAGTCCTCGCCGGTATGCCACCACCCGGCCGCGAACCAGGTGTTCTCGCAGGCGAATCCATGTCCAATCCGGAAGCCGTCGCCCGGCACCCGGTCCGGCCATCCGATCGGCGCCATTGACCAATCGGGCACCGTCCCCAGTGCGCGACCACTTCGCGAAAGCCCGAGCGCGGCACCCGCCGCGATACCCAGCGCCACTCTCCGCGAGAACCGGTCACGCACCATGAGACGTCTCCTGTCGCTAGCTCCTCAGCTTCGGATCGAGCGTGTCTCGAAGGCCATCACCCAGCAGGTTGAACCCCAGCACCGTCAACGCGATCGCCAGACCCGGGAAGACCGCCGCCCACGGCGCCAGCTGCAGCACCTGGTACGACGACGACACCATCGAGCCCCAGGAGGGAGAGGGAGGCTTGTTCCCCAGGCCCAGGAACGCCAGCGACGCCTCCGCCAGTACCGCGAACGCGAAGTTAAGCGAGGCGTGCACGATCAGCGGCGCGGTGATGTTCGGGAAGATGTGCCGCCCCATGATCGTCACCGGCGTCGCGCCCACCACGGTCGCCGACTCCACGAAGGTGCTCTTCCGCACCGACAGCACCGAACCGCGCACCACGCGCATGAACGACGGCGCGTTCACCAGCCCAATCGCGATCATCACGTTCGTCAGCGAGTTGCCCAGCGCCGTCATGATCGCGATCGCCAGCAGGATCGTCGGGAACGCGAACAGCACGTCCATCAGCAGCGTGATGATGTTATCCAGCCAGCCGCCGAAATATCCGGCGAGCAGACCGAGCAGGATCCCGATCACGGCCGAGATGCCCACCGCGATCACGCCCACCTGAAACGAAATCCTCGCCCCGTAGATCAACCGGCTGAAAACGTCCCGGCCGAACTCATCCGTCCCGAACCAGAAATCGCTGGACGGGCCCTCCAGTTGCCGGCCCGGAAACTGCTCCGTCGCCCCGTACGGCGCCAGCATTGGCCCCGCGGCCGCCACCAGCACAAAGAACCCGACCAGCGCGATACCGGTCAGCGCCAGCTTCTGGTGGAGCAGGGTCGCCACCAGGCCCTGCCGCTTGGACTCCCGCTGGGGAGCCGCCGCTCCCGCCGAAAGGCTTGTGGTTGTGCTTGCGTCAGCCATCGATCCGCTCCACGTCCGTCATGGGCACCACCCGCGTGTTACCCATCACGAATGCCTCAGTCGCGGATCGAGCACCGCGTACAACACGTCCACGATCAGGCTCACCAGCACGAACATGAACGCCAGGACCAGGGTTACGCCCTGCACCACCGGATAGTCGCGGTTCGCGATGGCCTCGTACACGTAGCGACCAACGCCCGGCAGCCCGAAGATTTGCTCGATGATCACCGTTCCGCCCAGGAGGCTCGCCACCTGGATACCGACGATCGTCAGGATCGGGATCCCCGCGTTCGGCATCACGTGCCGGAACAGCACCTGCCGCTGCGGAATCCCTTTCGCCCGCGCCGTCCGCACGTACTCCTGCCCCAGCACCTCAAGCACCGAGGACCGCACGAATCGCATGAGGATGGCGGCCAATGGCAATCCGAGCGCCACCGCCGGCATGATCATCGTCTTCATGTTCTGTACGGGATCGTCGGTGAACGGTTTGAATCCAACCGGAGGCAGCCACTTCAGCCAGAACGAGAACACCAGCACGAGAATTGTCGCCAGGAAGAAGTTCGGCACCGACACCCCGATCAGCGTCATCAGCGTCGCCGCGTAGTCGATGCTCGAGTTCCGCCGGAGCGCCGCCAGCACCCCGAAGATCATCGCCGGAATCGCCGCGATGACCCCCGCCAGCAACGTCAGCTCGATGGTCACCGGCAATCGAAGGCGCAGTTCCTGCGTCAGCGGCCGCTTCGTCCGCAACGAGTCGCCCAGATCGCCCGTCAGCACGTGCCCAAGCCACTTGAAGTACTGCACCGGCAGCGGCTGGTCCAACCCGTACGATGCCCGGATCGCCGCGATCTGCTCCGGCGTCGTCCGCCGGTCGGCGCCCAGCAACACCTGGACCGGATCGCCCGGTATCGACCGGATGATGATGAACGTCACCAGCGATACCCCGAGCAGCACGGGAATCATGAGCAACACCCGCCGGAGAATGAATCTCAGCACTCCCGCCCTCCTTCCTTTCCCTCATCTCGTCACAAAATCGGTGTCCGGCCACCGCCTGTCGAACCAGCCTTAGTCTTCCAGCCACACGCCGGAAATCGACCGCAAACCGCCCGACAACAGGTGCTGGAATCCCTTCACCCGGTTCTGGAGTCCCTCATAGGTACTGGAGGTGTACAGGCTGATCCACGGCGCCTGGTCGATCACCAGTTGCTGCGCCTGCTGGTAAATCTCCACCCGCGCGTCCGGATCCTGTTCCAGCAATCCCTCTTCGATCAGCGCATCCAGGTCCGGATCGCTGAAACCGGCCGCGTTGTTCGGCCCGTCCGTCTTCAGGCTCTGTTCCAGCCACTCGTTCGGGTCCATGTACCCCGAGGCGCCCATCACCGCGATGTCGAAATCCCCGGTGAAGAACCGCTCGATGAACGTCGCGTTCTCCTCCGGCACGATCTCCGCCTCGATCCCAACCTGCCGCAGTTGCTCCTGCACCACCACCGACGTGTTGTATAGGAAGTCGTACTGCGCCCACGTCAGCAGCGTTGTCGATACGCCATCGGCCAGGCCCGCTTCCTCCAGAAGCGCCCGGGCCGCGTCCAGGTCCTGCGCCGGAATCTCGCCCTGATACCCGGCCCAGTACGATGGCGGGTACATCCCCACCAGCGGCTCGCCGTAGCCGAACACCGACGACTGGATGATCGCGTCCCGGTCCAGCGCCGCGGCCACGGCCTGGCGAAACTCCAGCGAGCTGTGCGGCTCGTTCCGCGTGTTGAACACCAGCCACCGCAGGTTCGTCGCCACCGATCCAGCAAGCTGAACCGCGTCGTTGACCTCCAGGATGCCAATGTCCTTGTGCGGCACCGCCTCGATGATGTCCACCGAGTCCGAGACCAGCGCCGTCGTCCTGGAGGTATCCTCCGGCACGATCAGCACCTCCACCGCGTCCACGTAGGGCCGAGGCGCGTCCCAGTAGCCGTCGTGACGCCGCAGTGAAACGCTGGTGTTCGGCACGTACTCCTCGAAGGCGAACGCCCCGGAACCGACCGCCACCTGCGAGAGGTCGCCGTTGGCCTCGACCTCTTCCTGGGGCACGATTGACATCCCCCACCACGCCAGCTTCGTCAGGAACGACGCATCCGGCTGCGAAAGCACGATCTCCACCGTGAGGTCGTCCACCGCCGTGGTCGAGGCGATCCCCGATGCGTACGACGCCGACGGAGACGCCACTTCCGGATCGACCACCCGGCCGAAGCTGTACACCACATCCTCGGCCACCACGTTCCGGCCATTGTGGAACGTCGCGCTGTCCCGCAGCGTGAAGGTGTACGTGAGCGCGTCGTCCGATATCGCCCACGACTCCGCCAGGGAAGGAATCGGGGTCAGCCCCGCGTCCACCTGCACCAGCCCGTCGTAGATCAGCTCGATCACCACGCCGGCCGCCGCCAGCACCGTCAGGTGCGGGTCGAGGTTCGTCGGATCTCCCTGTACCCCGATCCGCAACGTACCGCCCATGACCGGCTCGCCCGCCGGCGTCGCATCCTGCCTGGCAAAAGTCTCCCGACCGCCCAGCAACGGAACCGCGACGAACGCCGCGCCTCCCGCCACCGCCGACCGCCGGCTCAACGTACGCGAATCTCGTGTTTGACTGTGACCCATGTGACCCGGACTCCTGAGAAATGCACCGTCATTGGTGCGCGAATAGCCGCTGTCACCATCCTACCGCCAGGCAGGCTGGCACGCTTTGCCATTCCCGCACCTTTGACTAGCGAATCTCAGGCCGGCCCATCGCTTGGAACCCAATCACGCCGCCCGTTTGTAGGGGCCGATCTCGTATCGGCCCTGATTAGACCGGTGGCAAGGCGACGCTGGGTTTCACTGCGGTCAAATCGCTTGCGGACCAGTCCAGGCGTCCAGGCGCCGTGTGGCTGGCTTGATGATGGCGGCGAACGGGAGACCGCGGCCTCCCGCCCCGCCAACCATCGCGTCCGCTACTGGTCCAGCCACACGCTCCGAATCGACTTGTTCGTCCCGGTCGCGATGTGCACGTAGCCCTTCACGTAGTCCTTTGCCGCCTCGTACTGCGTCGCGATGAACAGGTTGATCCACGGGAGGTCTTCCAGCAGGATCTCCTGGATCTTGCGGTAGATTTCGGCTCGGGCCTCCTGGTCGGTCGTCACCACGCCGCGGTGAGCTGCGTCAGTTGCGGATCGAGTTCCGCCGGGTTAGCCGAAAGGCCTACCTGCGGCACGCCACCGGTCTTCACCTCGGCGTCCGGCGTTGATCCTGCGCGGCCACTTCCTTCACGCCCGCGATCGTCGCCAGCGCCAGGACAGACACGGTCATAGCTCGCCAGAGCCCCGGTATTCGTGACGCCCAGGACGATTCCGGACAGCTTTTGTTAATGCGCCCACAGGCGTTGGCATATCTTCGCGACAAATACGCCCAATTCCCTGTTACGTATGCGTAACTAATGACGCATCCCTGAGTGAATGACCCTCAAAATCCGGACCGGGAAGGCTGAGATGTTGACAATCGTATCCGCGGGTATAATGATGAACAACGGCGTTCACAATCTATCAATGGCGAACTCGCATGTCCCTTCGTGGGGCTGAAAGGAAGCACACCTGTGGCAAATCGTCCGCGTATTTCGACGTATGGAATGAACCGCAGATCGCTCGTCAAGTCCTCGTTGTTCGCCGGAGGCGCCCTCGCCTTCGCCGGCTTCGGCCGTGCTCCGGGCGTGCTCGCCCAGGACAACATCCGCCTCGTGCAGTGGTATCACCAGTACGGCGAGGAAGGCACCCAGGCGGCCGTTGAGCGGTATGCCGAGGAGTACACCGCCGAGAATCCGAACGTCGAAATCGAGGTCGTCTGGCAACTTGGCGACTACGGCGCCGGCCTCGCCGCCGCCCTCCTCACCGACGACGGACCCGACATCTTCGAGCAGAACAGCGTCACCCTCGATCAGGTCGAACAGGGCCAGGTCGCCCCGCTCGATGACCTGTACACCGACGAGCTGAAGGCCGACTTCGGCGAAGCCAACCTCTCCGCCGCCACCATCGATGGCAGCATCTACTGGGTGAAAATGCTCACCGACACCGGTGGCGTCTATTACAAGAAGAGCGTCTTCGATAGCGAGGGCATCACCGTCCCCACCAGCATCGACGAACTCATCGCCATCACCACTCAACTCGGCTCCGGCCGCACCAAGGGCCTCTTCGTCGGCAACGACGGTGGAATCGGCGCGCTCGGCGGTCCCATGCTCTGGTCCGCCGGCGGCCGCTTCCTCAACGACGACAACACCCCCGGCTTCAACAACGAGCGCACCGCCAACGCCTGGCTGAAGCTCAAGGAACTCAACGACACTGGCGCCCTCCTCATGGGCTCCACCACCGACTACTGGGATCCTTCCGCCTTCATCCAGGGCGCCACCGCCATGCAGTGGACCGGCCTCTGGGCATTCCCGGCCATCAATGAGGCCGTCGGCGAGGACCTCGGCGTCTTCGCCTGGCCCGCCTCCGACGCCGAAGGAACCAGCTCCACCTTCTGGGGCGGCTGGGGTGAGTGCGTGAACGCCAAGAGCGCCAATGTTGACGCCGCCAAGGCCTATGTCAAGTGGCTCTGGATCGACAACACCGAGGTCCAGAACGACTGGAACGTCGGCTACGGCTTCCACGTCACCCCGCGCCAGAGTGCCGCCGCCACCGCCGAGGCGCTCCAGGTCGGCGCCGCCGCGGACATGGTTCAGAACCTCTACGACTACGGCGTGGGCAACAACCCCCTCTGGACGCCGGTCATGGGCAGCGCCTACACCGACGCCCTCACCCGTGTCGTCCGTGACGGGGCCGATCCCACCTCCGAACTCGCCACCCTCGAGGAAACCGTCCTGGCGGAACTCGAGCGGCTCCTGGGCAGCTAGGCATCGCTGGGAGGGACGGTCGCTTCACGCGGCCGTCCCTCCCGCGTGTGTCCACTCCCTCGTGATCCACTCGCGCCCGATCGATGGGCAGTCAACCTCCGGGGAGCGCCATGTCTCTTCGCACGGATCAGGTTCAGGTGGCGAATGTGCCGTGGTGGCGCCGCACCCGGACGGAAGCAAACATCGCGTTCATCCTGTTTGTCGCGCCCATGGTCATCGGGCTCACCGTCTTCACCTTCATCCCCATCGTCTGGGGCACGTTGATCAGCTTCTCCGAGGCGCGGAACACCATCAGCATCGGCGACTGGGTCGGCTTCGATAATTACTCGGCCATGCTCTCCAATCCGGAGTTCCGCCGCTCGCTGCGAACCATCATCGTTTTCTCGATTTTCATTGTTCCCCTTACATTCTTCTTTTCATTGCTCCTCGCCCTCCTGGTCAACAGCGCCGGGTTCGGCAAGCCAATCTTCCGCACCATCTTCTTCATCCCCACCGCCATCTCCTATGTGATCGCCTCCATCATCTGGAAAATGGGCATCTTCAACGGCGGCGCCTTCGGCCTCGCCAACATGATCTGGTACAAGATCGATGAAAACGCGCCGGTCGTGGCCTGGATCGGAACCGCCGATCCTCCCTACTACTGGCTTGTCCTCGTCAGTGTCCGGCTCTGGCTCCAGGTCGGCTTCTACATGATCCTCTTCATCGCCGCGTTGCAGGAAATCGACTCGTCACTCTACGAGGCAGCCCAGGTCGATGGCGCGCGGCTCGGCTGGCACACGTTCTGGACCATCACCTTCCCGCTCCTGCGAAACACATCCATCGCCGTCCTCATGCTGAACTTCATCGCCGCCTTCCAGGCCTTCGACGAGTTCATCAACATCCTTGGCGGCGTCGGCTCGGTCGGCAACATCAGCCTGGCCCGGCCACCGCTCGTGTACCTCTACCAGGTCGCCATCCAGCAACAGGACTACGGACGAGGGTCCGCCGGGGCCATCATCCTCGCGGCCATCATCATCGCCATCACCATCATCCAGGGACGTCTCTTCGGATTCGGGAGGCGAGCATGAGCGACCAGCGAACCCCCGCCACCGGCTCCGCCCAGTGGGACCACATCGAATACCCGCGCAGGAGCAACACCGACGTCATCGGCTGGCTGTTCACCATCCTGCGCTACGCGCTGCTGCTGTTGCTGGCGTTCATCTTCCTCATCCCCTTCTACATCATGATCCGCAACGCCCTCATGACGCAGCCCGAAATCACGGACATGAACGCCTGGCGATGGTGGCCGGAAGAAACCCAGTGGGGCAACTTCAACCGTGTCTTCGAGGACACCTCCATCTCCATGGCCACCGGCCTCCGGGTCTCGACCATCCTGGCGCTGGTCAACCTGGTGTTCCAGACGTTGTTCGCGTCCATGGCCGGCTACGCCCTCGCCCGGATCCCGTTCCGTGGCCGGGATGTCGTCTTCTTCCTCATCCTGCTCACGTTGATGATTCCGGGAGCCGTCACCTTTGTCCCAACCTACGTCGTCGTCTCCGAACTCGGCGGCATCAATACGCTTTGGGGCATCGTGGTGCCCGGCCTGTTCAGCGCCTTCGCCACCTTCCTCTTCCGCCAGTTCTACCTGGATTTCCCCACCGAGATCGAGGAAGCCGGCCGGCTCGACGGCAACAGCTACTTCGGCGTGTACTGGAAGCTCCTGGTGCCCAACTCGCTCGGGATCATGGCCGCCCTCGGTGTGCTCAGCTTCATCTACAGCTGGAACGCGTTCCTGTGGCCGGTCATCGTCGGCCAGTCACCCGAGACCCGCACGGTCCAGGTCGTTCTCAGCAGCTACCTCACGGCCCAGACCATCGATCTCACCCGACTCTTCGCGGGCGCGATCATCGGCGCGGCGCCGCTCATCGTGGTCTTCCTGCTGCTGCAGCGGTACATCGTCCAGGGTGTCCGCATGTCCGGCATCAAGGGATAGCCACCGCACACCGGGAGCCCGCGATTGGGCTCCCGGAACTCATCACCGATGCCACTCTGTTGCGATATGAATTCGCGCGACTCTGCCCCCGTCCCCCTTGGCAGGGGTCGATCCCCGGCTCCTGGCACTCGATGGCATGCACGCGCGCGGGGGGGGTCGACCCTGCCTCCCCACCGCGAAGCACCGCCTCCCACTGCCACATCACCCTGCTGGCGGCCTTCGACTTTGCTCCCCAACGCTCATGTTCGCCTGACCGCACGCTCCGCGGTTTGCACGCCGCGCCCGGCCACGTCGCCAACGTTTGTCGTGCCAGCCTATGCCGCTCGATCCACTCGCCAATCACCCTCGCCCGGCTCTATGGCGTACCTCGGCGCGAACTGCAACAATGACAACCGAGAGTTCAGGATACGTCGACGCATATGAGGCGCGTGACTTGCCGCGCGGCCCGCGATGAGGAGATACGGAACCATGCGCCCCACTCTTTCTGGGATCGATCGTCGTCGCCTTGTACTCGCTTCCAGCGGCGCCGGCATCGCCCTGGCACTTGGCCGGTCTTCACTCGCGCAGGACACCCCCACCGCGGCCCTCCGCGTCGGCGTCTCCGAGGATGGCTACCGTACCGACGAGCGGGCCAATATCGGCTTCTTTCCGCTCAATACCAACATCTTCGAATCGCTCGTTTACCTCACCCCCGACTACCAGATCGAACCTCGCCTGGCTGAATCCTGGGAGTTCGTGGAGCCCGGCACGTGGCGAATCGTCCTTCGCCAGGGCATCACGTTTCACGGCGGCACGCCATTCAACGCCGAAGCCGTCAAATACACCATGGACCGGATCGCCTCGAACGGCGGCGGCGTCATGGGCATCGGTCCCGATTCCTGTGTGATCGTCGATGACTCGACGGTCGAGATCACGCCCACCTACGTCAACATGCGGATGATGGAGCAGATCGGGCACCCGAATAATTCGATCCTGCCGCCGGGCCTCAATCCCGCCGACACGCGCAATGGCACCGGCCCGTTCACCGAGGTGGAGTACGTCCCCGGCGACCACTACACGGTCGCCGCCAACCCCAGCTACTGGGGTGACGACAAGCCCCAGGTCGGGGAGATCACCTTCCAGTTCTACGCCGATCCCACCGCCCGCCTCCTCGCGCTGGAAGCTGGTGACGTTGATCTCATCGTCGACGTCCCGCGCGAAACGGCCAGCACGGTCGAAGCCGCTGGCAACACGCTCATCAAGGGTCCTGTCGGCGCCTACGAGGCGATGTACGTCAACATCCACGGCGCGGAACCCTACGACCTGGGCTCGGAACTGGCCGTCCGCGAGGCGATCGCGATCGCCATCGACCGCCAGCAGGTGATCGACGGCGCGTGGCAGGGCAACGCCGAGCCCGGCACGACCATGATCCCGCCCGCGATCCTCGGCGATTCCGCGTCTGATGTCGCGGCGCCCGAATATGAACCCGAGCAGGCGAAGACCATCCTCGACGAGGCTGGTTGGGTGGCGGACGGAGATGGCACCCGGCAACGGAATGGCCGCGCCCTCAAACTGACACTCATCAACGGATACGGAACCGCCGCCGATCATGGCTCGGTGCCGGAGCTGATCCAGGCTCAGCTCGGAGCAATCGGCATCGAGGTTGAAATCGTCCAGACCCCCGATACCGCCACCTACGAACAACTCCTAAGCCTCGGCGAGGGCGATCTCTGGCTGGAGGCCGGCTCGCAGAACGATGGTAACCCCGCGTTCCTGCCCGAACTGCTGTTCCGCAGCCCCGAGGAAGGCGCTGATCCGGAGGCGACCATGTACGGTCGTGCCTTCTCCACTGGTGCCGCCTTCGACGACGCGATCACCCGCAGCCGCGAGGCCCTGGACATCGCCGATGTCCAGTCGGCCGCGGCCGAGGCCATGAACATCGTCATCAACGATGAAATGGTGGTCATCCCACTCTGCGGCTTCTACCGCATCATCGGTCATCGCGATACCGTGAGTGGGTTCGATCTGCATGCGTCGGGCGTCAACCAGCGCTGGACCTCGCTGGCGGCGGCGGAATAGTCCCGCCTTGACTGCTTTCGTCCTTCGACGCCTCGCCTATCTCGTCCCGGTCTGGATAGGTATCTCGTTGGTTGCCTTCATCCTCGCCAACCTCGCGCCAGGCGACCCGGCCCGGCTTGCACTCCAGCGCGAACTGGGCCGGCAACCGACCAGCCAGGAAGTCGCGGTCGCCCGCGAGGACATGGGACTGAACAATTCCGCTCCGGTCCGCTACCTCACCTGGCTCGGCGATGCCCTGACCGGCGATCTTGGAGACTCATACCGCACCGGCAAACCGGTGCTGGAGTCCCTGCTCGAACGATTCCCCACCACGCTTAAGGTAGCTGGGTTCGGTCTGCTGTTCGCCGTCGCGCTGGCCATCCCGCTGGGCGTGCTGGCCGCCGTCTACCAGCGGAGTCCGATCGACCACCTGAGCCGCCTGTTGGCGCTCGCCGGCGCCTCCATGCCGTCGTACTGGGTGGCCTACCTGCTGATCATGCTGCTCTCAGTGCAACTGGGCTGGCTCCCCGTCGCGGGTAGCCAGACATGGCAACACGCCGTCATGCCCGCCTTGACGCTCGGCATCGGCGGCAGCGCCAGCCTGATGCGGCTCACCCGCTCGGAAATGCTGGACACGCTGAACCAGGACTACATCAGGACCGCCCGCGCGAAGGGACTCCAGAATCGCGCGCTCCTCGTTCGCCACGCCCTTCGCAATACGCTCATCCCAATCTCCACCGTGCTCGGCATGCGCTTCGCGGCCATGCTCGGCGGAGCAGTCATCGTGGAGACGATCTTTTCCTGGCCTGGCATCGGCAAGCTCGTGGTGGATGCCATCTTCGACCGCGATTACCCGATGATCCAGGGCTTCGTCATCTTCATGGGAACCGCCTTCCTGCTGATCAACCTCCTCGTGGACCTGGGCTACGGCCTGATCGATCCACGCATTCGACTGGCGGGCAGGTAGCGATGGCTCACTCCACGACCTCCACGTCCGTCAAACCCACCGGGCTTGCCACGATCAACCGGAGCGGCGACATCTGGCGACCCGACCGGTTCGCCTGGTTCCGCGCGATCACGCGAGATCGCTCGTCGCTCGCCGGTCTCGCGATCCTGGTCATCGTGACCGTCGTCGCCATCCTGGCGCCGCTCATTGCCCCTTACGATCCAGCCGCGATCGACCCCACCGCGAACCTCGCGGATCCGTCCCGGAATCATCTGCTCGGTACCGATAACCTCGGTCGCGATATCTTCAGTCGCCTCGTCTTCGGCGCGCGCTGGACCATCGGCGCGGCCGCGCTCGCCACCGCGGGTATCGTCATCCTCGGGGTTTCGATCGGAATTGTCGCCGGCTTCTTCGGAGGCCTGCTGGATGACCTGCTGATGCGCCTGGTCGATATCCTGCTGGCCTTTCCCAGCATCATCCTCGCGTTGGCCATCGTCGGCATGCTGGGACCAAGCCTGACCAACGTGCTGATCGGCATGGTCGCGGTCTGGTGGGTCGACTACGCGCGCATTGTCCGCGGGCTGACCTTGAAGGTGACGCAGAACGAGTACGTGCTCTCCGCTCACTGCTGCGGATGCGGCAGCGGACGAACCATCCTGCGCCACATCCTGCCGAACGTCGTTCCCTCGGTCATCGTGCTCGCCACGCTGGAAATCGGGTCGCTGATGCTGGCCATCTCCGGGCTAAGCTTCCTTGGCCTCGGCGCCCAGCCACCGACTCCCGAGTGGGGCACCATGCTCAGCGATGGGCGCCGGTTCTTTCTCATCGCTCCCCAGTTGATGATGTACCCGGGGATCGCGATTACCCTGGTCGTCCTCGGCTGCAATCTGCTTGGAGACGGCCTCCGGGACGCCCTGGACCCACACCAACGCAAACGCTGACTCGCGCGTTGCCATCTAGCTGGCGGCCACGGCCAGCCTCGGTCGCGACACACACCCGCGCCGCCGCACGCCTCATCGTCATGGCGTGTTTTCGCGGTTTCGATGCGTTCACTGGGGATGGGTCCTCGAGCTCGGTCGTCTGTCGCGGCTCTCCCAGACCACGTTGCTCCAGACGGACCCCGCCACCCACGCTCACGAACACGACAACATATTTACCGTGCCAACATTAATTCGAACCCGCACATTAATTCGCGAACCCAAAAAGCCCGCCATTCCGGGCGGTATCGCCCCCGGAAGCCGAATAAATGGATTAGTGGATTAATGTTGGCGAAAACACACAACCATCCGCACCGCGCCGGAGCCACCTCCCCGCGTTCCACTTCCCACCTATCGCACATTCGGCTACAGTACCAACCATAGGAGGAGATACGTACCCATGAAACTGTCAGGCGAATACACATTCTCGGCCCCGCCCGAAACCATCTACAGCCTCATGCAGGACCCAGATACCCTCATGGCCTGCCTGCCCGGCTGCGAAGCGCTCGATGAAATCGGCGAGAACGAATACTCCGCCACCATGACCATCGGCGTCGCCATGATCAAGGGCAAGTACAACGGCCGCGTCAAGATCAGCGACCAGGTCGAACCGACCTCGTTCAAGATGCTCGTCGAGGGCAAGGGCCCGCAGGGCCAGGTCTCGGGCGAAGGGCTCATCGAGATCGAAGCCACGCCCGAGGGGAGCAAGGTCACCTGGTCTGGCGATCCCCAGATCCATGGCACCCTTGCCCGCATCGGCAGCCGCGTCATCCAGCCGGCCGCCAAGATGATCGTCGGCCAGTTCTTCAAGTGTCTCGAACAGCAGGCCACGTCGACCTCGTCGACCACCGCCTAGATCCGTTCCGTTTTCGATCACCTTGCTGGGAGTACCGCCAATGACCGACCGAATGCCGGTCCACACCACCATCAACGGCGTCGAATACAACGTCGAGGTTGAACCACGCACGCTGCTGGTTCACCTCCTGCGTGACGAACTCGATCTCACCGGCACCCACACCGGCTGCGATACCGGCCAGTGCGGCGCCTGCACCGTTCATCTCAACGGCAAGGCCGTCAAGAGCTGCATGGTCCTCGCCGTCCAGGCCGATGGCCAGGAAGTCACCACCATCGAAGGCGTTGCGCCAGAGGGCACCCTCCACCCCATCCAGAACGCCTTCTGGGAGGAGCATGGCATCCAGTGCGGCTACTGCACGCCGGGCGTCATCATGTCGTCGCTGGCGTTGCTGGAAGACAACCCCGATCCATCGGAAGAGGATATCCGCCACGCGCTGGAAGGCAACATCTGCCGCTGCACGGGCTATCACAACATCGTCACCGCGGTGAAGGATGCCGCCGCCCGCATGGCGCGCGGCGAAGCGCCTCAACCACTCACCTGATCGAGAACCACCGTCCCATCCGGATCGGAGACGCCGCATGTACCCATATCCGTTTGCCTATCACAGGCCCTCGTCGGTCAGCGAAGCGTTGGCCATGCTCGGCGAGTACGGCGACGAAGGAAAGCTCCTGGCGGGCGGCCACAGCCTCCTGCCCGTCCTCAAGCTCCGCCTCGCACAACCCGCCCATCTCATCGACATCACCGGCCTCGGTGAACTCCGGGGCATCCAGCGCAACGGCGACACCGTCGAGATCGGCGCCCTCACCACCCATCACGACATCCTGACCAGCGACGAATTGAAGCAGTCGCTGGGTCTCCTGCCGGAAATCGCCAACGTCGTCGGCGACCAGCAGGTGCGCAACCGGGGCACCATCGGCGGCACCCTGGCCCACGCCGATCCCGCCGCAGACTACCCGGCGGGCATCCTGGCGCTCAACGCCGAGATCAGCACCATCGGTCCGAACGGCCAGCGCACCATCCCCGCCAGCGACTTCTTCGTCGGCTTCCTCACCACCGCGCTTGAACCGGACGAGATCGTCACCTCGGTCACCATCCCGGTCCTGAGCGGCCGGACCGGCTATCGCTACGAAAAGCTCGCCAACCCGGCCTCCGGCTACGCCATCGCCGGCGTCGGCGCCATCGTCACCCTCAACGACGATGACACCATCCAGGAAGCCCGGATCGGCATCACGGGCGCCAGCGAAATGGCCTGGCGCGCCACGGCCGCCGAACAGGCGCTGGCCGGATCGGCCATCGACGAGGCCGCCATCAAGGCCGCCTCGGACCTGGCCATCGACGGCCAGGAGATGCTGGAAGACATCCACGCGCCAGCCAGCTACCGCGAGCGCGTCACCCGTAACCTCGTTCGCCGGGCGGTCCTCGCCGCCGCGAACCGAGCCCGCGGCTAGCCGTTGCCCTCATCCGCGCCGCGCTGCTGGTGCGCGTTCACCAGCAGCGCGGTCGCGAACTCCTTCCGCCGGAAAAACGCCCGGATCTCCTTCCAGAGTTCTGGTTCGTTTCGCCCGATCTCCAGCAACCGGTCGGAGAACACCACGTCGCCCCGCGCCCGCAGTTCCGTCATGAACTCGGTCGACATCAACTCCGCCAGGTACACCGGCCCGATGTCGGAGAACTTCTCCTGGTAGTAGGCGATCAAGCGGCCAATGTCTTCGGCGTCGAGCGGCTTGCCATCATCCGACCCGAACGCCGCTCGCCAATCCACCGCGATTAGGAACTCATCGAGCAACGTCACCCGCTCGCCATTCCGAATCCGCTCCAGCAGCGCATCGATCTTTGTCCGGTCCACCGGCAACTCGTGCGGTGTCTCTGGCATCTCTGGCTGCCCGGACGAACCTGGGGTGTGCTGAATAAACGTAGGGTCGCCGTTCACGAAACTCATTCTCCTCGATGTCTGGAAATCGACCGGCATCCTGGCCGGCCCCGCTGCCCAGACACTACCACGATTCCAGCCCGTCTCCGGTCATCTGGTACGATTCACACGCCATTTCCGCCGGGTCATCGCGCGCGGCGGGAAACCAATCGCCTCGCTCCCGCGTCGCAAGGATGCGGTCACCAGCACGATTGTCCGGCGCCGTCACGTCCACCGCCGTGCCCATTAATCATCGCAGTCCAGATCGGCACGCAAGGGAGTAAACCACCACAATGGCCCAGGGACGCCTGTCCAGATCAACCGCCCGCTATCCAGCCGAGAAGCGCCGGGCAGCCCGCTATGGCAATACCCGCTACGGCAAACGGCGAAAAGCGCTTCCACCGCACATGCTCCCGGGCGTCACCGGCCGGGACAAGGAATCGAAATTCCTGGGCGGCCCCCTCGGCATCCTCTCCATCGTGGGAGTCGTCGCGGCGGTGTTCGCCGGTATCTTCCTCGTCGTCACGGTGATCAGCACCGTCGCCGGTATCTACGGGACCAGGGCCGCCTACGAGGAGGTCAACAAGGACCTCCCCAACGCCGCCCAGGTCGCCGCCGGATCGTTCCAGACCACGACCATCTACGACCGCAACGGTGTCCCGCTCCAGGAAGTCGATAACCCGGACATGGGTTGGCGTACCTACGTTCCCATGGAAGGGATGACCGAGGACTTCATCAACGCCACGGTCGCCGCCGAGGACGCGACCTTCTGGACCAACCACGGCGTGGAGCCGTATGCCATTGTCCGTGGCGCCTTCATCAATGTGTCCGGGGCGGGCTCCTCGGGCGGGTCCACCATTACCCAGCAACTGGTCCGCGCGCTGTATCCCGACCAGGTCAACCCGATGGACATCAGCTATACCCGCAAGGGCCGTGAAGCGCTGGTCGCGGTCGCGCTCGCCCAGGAATACTCCAAGACCGACATCTTCACGATGTACGTCAACCAGATCTACTACGGCCATCGATCCTATGGTGTTGAAGCCGCCGCCCAGACCATATTCAACAGGCACGCTTCGGAGCTCTCGCTCGCCGAGTCGGCCTACCTCGCCGGGCTGCCGCAGTCGCCTTCCTACTATCAGGATTTCCCCGACCAGGCGAAGATCCGCCAGAAGTACGTGCTCGACCAGATGGTCAAGTACAACTACATCACCCGCGCCGAGGCCGACGCCGCCTTCGCCGAACCGCTCACCATCGAGGGGTTCCGCTCGGGCGCCGTCCAGAACGCCCCACACTTCACCGAATACGTCCGCCAGTACGTCATCGAGCATTACGGCGTGGATGCGTTGTACGGTGGCCTGGAGATCACCACCAGTATCGACCTGGAGCTCCAGTCCCGGGCCGAGGAGCTCGTAGCCCAGGGTGTCGCCGAGATGTCCCGGTATGGCCGCAATAACGGCGCGATGGTCGTCATGGTCCCCTGGAGCGGGGAGGTGCTGGCCATGGTCGGGTCGGCAGACTTCAACAACGCGCTCATCAACGGCGAGGTCAACTACGCCACCGCACAGATCCAGCCCGGCTCGTCGATGAAGCCCCTCGTCTATGCCGCCGCCTTCCAGAACGGCTGGAACCCGGGAACCGTCATAATGGACGTACCCACTCAATGGGAGGTCACTGGCGAGGACGAACCGTACGAGCCCCAGAATTATTCCGGTAGCTTCTACGGCGCCGTAACGGTGCGCGAGGCGCTCGCCAACTCGTTCAACATCCCGGCGGTCAAGGCGACCGAGTACGTCGGCGTACAGGGCGTGATGGACGTCTCACGCTCGATGGGACTCGCCACCAGTCTCCAGCAGGATGCCGGGTACTACGGCCTCTCCATCGGACTCGGCGCCGCCGAAGTTCAACTGCTCGAACACACGAACGCCTACGCCACCCTGGCCAACAATGGCACCTACGTGCCTCCACATCCCATCCTCGAAATCAAGGACAGCCAGGGCAACATCCTCTACTCCCTCGACGACGAGCAAATCTCCGAGGACTCGTCCCAGGCGATCAACCCGGGCAACGCCTATCAGGTGACGTCGATCCTGACCGACAACCAGGCCCGCGCCCGCGTCTTCACCACCGACAACCGCTTCGGCAACACCCAGAGCGAACTCGGCCGGCCAGTCGCCGCAAAGTCGGGAACCACCGACGACTGGAAGGACCTCTGGACCATGGGCTACACCACCGATGTCGCCATCGGCGTCTGGGTGGGCACTAGCGGAGGCGCCACCAACTCCGGCACGGAGATCGACGGCATCCAGGCCGCCGGTCCCATCTGGCAACGGATGATGCTCGAAGTTCACAATAACAGCAGCTTCGCGGCGCTGCTGAACGGCCCGAACGACCAGCCGCTCCCCGAGGAATTCCCGGTCCCCGAGGAAGCCTTCGAGGGCGAAATCTGCACCGCCACCGGCCTGGCTCCCACCAGCGGTTCAACCAGCGAGGAATGGCTCGTCCGTGGTCAGGGACCATCTCGCGACTGTGACGACCTCACCGAGTGGGAACGGAGCGAACTCGACAAGGCCATCGCCGCCACCAGGAGCGGGAACACCCGCTGGTCCGGCGACGCGGTCTCGAGCATCTCCCGCTACGCATCGGCCGTCGGCGTACGCGGTCCTTCCATCCCGGACGACGACGATGATGACGATGGAGGAAGCTCCTCGTACATCGAGCCCGTCAACAACGAACCGGTCAACAACGAGCCAGTCAACAATGACCCAGATAACCCGCCGGATGTCCCGGTGGAACCGGAAGACCCGGGCTCTGGCGGCAACGAACCGGACAACCCACCGCCAGCCACCGAGGAACCGGTGATCATCGAACCCGCTGACTGACACTCATCCGCTGAAGACAAAGAGAACGGACCGGGAAGGCTGGCTTCCCGGTCCGTTCTTTCTTGCTCAGTGTTTATCCCACGTTCTGGGCTCTACAGGTCGCTATCGTCTTCCGGAACGACCTTCCGCCGCGCCCGCGGTCGCGCAGCCGAATCGACCTTCAGCTCTTCCGTGGCCCGCGCGGCGGATCGCCGGCGGCGGCGCGTCAGGCGGGTGCGCTGGCTGACCGAGCCTTCGGGCGGAACGATCGGCTGGCCTTCGATTGGCACCGACAACACGATGCTGGTTGAGCACCTCGCGCCCGCGTCGGCGAGCTCGTCGATCAACTGCTCCAGCTCATCGGTCGAGGACAGGTGCACCTTTACCAGGTAGGAGTAGTTCCCGGTCACCCGGTAGCACGCTTCCACCGACGGCTCCGACCGCAGCCGATTGAGCAGCACATCATGGTGACGCCGCTCCACGCTGATCGAGATCAGCGCCGACAGCGGTCTCCCGATCGCGGATGGATCCACAATGGCCCGATATCCGGAAAGCACGCCCCGTTCTTCCAGGCGCCGCACTCGCTCGATCATCGCCGGGCTGGAGAGACCCACGCGTTCAGCGAGGGCCTTCATCGTCAGTCTGCCGTTATGCTGGAGTTCTGAAAGAATCCGCTCATCGAGCGTATCTATCGTAGACACCGTGGGCTTTTCGTCGGATTTCGTAATCACTTGCATCTGAAGCCGCGTACCTCTTCCATCCGGGTCATTTGGCCTGCCCCTCTACAAACTTACTTTCACTCAACGGCGCAGTCTAAAGGTTCAGTATGCCCGATACAAGCCAATCGGGCGAACTTTCCTTAACCAGATTGGGGAAAGACTGACAGTAATGAATAACCGCCGAGCGCTTGGCCGCCAAGGAACCGTGCCCTACTGGGTCGCCACGGCGCGGGCAATCGCGCGCTCGTGCGCCAACATCTCGATCTCATCCTCCAACGGGGCAAGCTCGGCGGCCCCGTACCGGCGTTTCAGTCCACTTTCGATCAACCAATCGGTCAGGACCGGGTTCTTTGGCAGCAGGGAGCCATGCAGGTAACAGCCAATGGCATGCTTGTAGACAACCCCCTCGGTGCCGTCCGTCCCATTGTTGCCCTTGCCAACGCGCACCCGTCCAAGCGGCGAAGCCCTCTCGCCCAGGAACGTCAGCCCACTGTGGTTCTCGAATCCAACCAGGGTTCCCCAGTTGGAATCCACCACCACGTTGCCGATGAAACGCTCGGGGCCGGCTGTCGACGTCACATCGAAGAGCCCAATGCCCGGAAGCGGTTCCGCGTCGTGCGGCCGGTATTCGTGCCCGAGAAGCTGGTAGCCGCCACAGACCGAGAGGAGCGCCGCGCCATCCTCGACGGCCGCCTTGATGGCCTCACCCTTCGCGCCCGCGAGGTCCCGGGAAACCGCGATCTGAGCCTGATCCTGTCCCCCGCCGAAGAAGAAGACATCGACGCCGTCGGGAATGGGATCTCCGAGTCCAACCTCGATCACGGTTGGCTCGATGCCTCTCCACCGGGCCCGCTGAGCCAGCGCCATGACGTTGCCGCGGTCGCCATAGATATTCATCATGCCGCCGTAGAGCCAGGCGATCGTCAGTTCTCGTTGTTCCATCACCCACCGCGCTCCATCACTGTTCCCAGAAGGACTCGACCGCTCCTCGATCCGCCAGGACCGCCCGAAGTTCCAGCATCGCCGTGTAGGTTGGCAGGATGTAGCCCTGCTCCCCTTCAGGAATGCTTTCCACGAACCCATCCAGCCCCGCGCTCAGGGCGTCTGGGAGCGGGGAAATCCTGTCCGCCTGAACGCCCGCGTACTTCAGCCGGTTCGCCATGTCCGATCCGCGAATGCCGGTCGTGGAGATCACCCCGGTACCCCTGGAGAGCATCTCGAAATCCACATCCCACAGCCAGGACACATCCCGGCCGTCGGCATCCTTGTCATTAATCGCGATCAGGGTTCGTGTCTGGAGCTCCCCGGTGTTGGCGGTCAGCATCCGCAGCACCTCGTTGAAGCCAACCGGGTTCTTGACCAGCGCGATGGTCAGGCGCCGATCCCGGTATGAGACACGCTCGATCCTGCCAAACGCCGACCGGAACGCGCGCAGCGCGCGGTCGATCGTCTCCCTGGGGACATCGAATGCCCTCGCCGCGGCCACCGCCGCCACCAGGTTGTAGGCGTTGTACATCCCGGGCACGCCAATCTCGAACTCGGCGGCCTGCCCATCGTGATCCACCATCATTCGGACGGACTCCACGCCGTCGAGTTCGATGTCGCGACCAGCGATCTCTAACGTCGGCCGGGCATGACCACACGCTGGACACGCCCAGTCGCCCAGATGAGAAACATAGAGCGTCCTGTATTCGAGTTCGGCGCCACAGTTCCGGCACACACCCGCGTCGGCCGCGTGCGGCAACTCGTCGAGCACGTGTCGCGTTTCGGTGAGGCCGAAGGGCACGGTCGCCGCCGGAATCTCCCGGACGATCTCCGCCAGCCCCGGATCGTCGGCGTTGAACAGCACCGTGGTGGAAGGATCCACCGTCGCCAGGGCGGCCTTCCACTTCCGGGAGATTGCATCAAGCTCGCCATAGCGATCCAGTTGATCCCGGAACAGGTTGTTGAGCAGGATCACCCGGGGCCGGACCAGGCGAACGATATCGGGGAAGGCGGCCTCATCGGCCTCGATCACCGCCACGTCCCCGCCGGGATCGCCCGTGATCGATGCCCGCGCCACGAAGGCGCTGACGACCCCGCGGACGAGGTTGGAGCCAGAACGGTTGTGGACGACCTCCATGCCGTTGGCCGTAAACACATCGGCCACCATCCTGGAGGTCGTGGTCTTCCCATTGGTACCGGCGATTACGATGGAACCGTGGGCAAGTCGCGATGTGAGCTTCGACAGCATCGATGGATCGATACGCTCCGCGACGAGCCCTGGGGCGGACGTTCCCCCGCCCTTTCCAAGCCGCTGGATCGCGGCGGCCGCGATCTTGGCCATACCCACACTCGCACCGAGCCGGACATCCTCGAACAGGGAAACGTTACTCATCGACTTCCACCGCTACGTAGACCGTGGTCAGATTGTTGAAGTTGCTCACGCCGGGCCTCACCTGGATGATCAGCGTCGCCGTTTGCGGA
>JAEWEG010000093.1 GCA_023389575.1 Chloroflexota bacterium
GAGGTGTTCCTCCGGTTCGTGCTGAACCAGGGGTACTGGCCGGAGAGCCACCTGACCGCGCCGTCGCCGGAGGCGTTGAAGCGGGAGGTCGAGCTGATTCTGGAGCTTGGGTTCAACGGGGCCAGGATTCACCAGAAGGTCGAGGATCCGAGGTTCCTGTACTGGGCGGACCGGCTGGGCCTGTTGCTGTGGGGAGAGATCGCCAACAGCTTCACCTTCACCGAGCGGGCCATCGACCAGCACCTCGAGGAGTGGCGAGAGGCCGTGCTGCGAGACCGGAATCATCCCTCCATCATCGCCTGGGTGCCTTTCAATGAGAGTTGGGGCATCGGCGAGGTCGGACGCTCGGTCGAGCAACAGGAAGCCGTGCATGCCGCCTATCACCGGACCCACACGCTGGACGGCACCCGGCCCGTGATCGGCAACGACGGTTGGGAAAACGTGGCCGGTGACCTGGTGACCATCCATGACTACACCTGGGATCCCCAGCTGCTTCGCGATCGATACACCACCGAGGAGAATCTCGTCACCACCCTGGATACGTACTTCCCGGGCGGACGCGTGATCGCGGTCGGCGATTTCGAAACCGAGGGCAAGCCCGTGATGGTCACGGAGTTCGGCGGTGTCTCGTACGCGCCGGATTCGGGCGAGGAATGGTTCGGCTACGGCAAGGTAGGGACTCCAGAGGAGTTCGAGGCCCAGTACCGCGCGCTGACAGAGGCGTTGTCCAGCTCGGACCTGATCTGCGGATTCTGCTATACGCAACTCACCGACACGCTCCAGGAGACCAATGGGTTGCTCACGGAAAACCGTGAGCCCAAGATCCCGATGGAGAAACTGCGGGCGATCACCCGGAGCGGTTCGCGCAAGGTATAACCCGCGCGCTCACTCCTGCTTTTCGACGGTCATTTCGCCGGGCAGAAGGATGGCCAGGTGCGTCATGGACGTGCCTGGCCGGGCGCCATGCCAGTGCCGCTCGTTGGGCTGAATCAGCACCACATCGCCCACCGTGATCGGTCGCTCACCCGACTCGTCGGCGATGATCCCCTCGCCATGGGTGACCACCAGGACCTGTTCCGTGCTGTGCGTGTGCCACTGGTTGCGCGCGCCATCAATGAACGAAATCGCGGTGACGCGCTGCGACGGCGCGTCTCCCTCGGCGACCAGGTCCTGCCCCCGCACCTCGCCAATGAACATGTCGGGATTGACCCGCGGAACGCTCTGGTTGAAGTCCTGGGTTACGATCTTGACCATGAATCATGCCTTCCCGTCAGGTTTGTCTCGATACAGAAGGTTCTTTCACGATAGCCGTCGCCCCCGATGGGCGCAACCGGGGAGCACCGGAACCCATGAACGTAGCGGTCATATCGGATATCCACGGATTCTCGCTCGCGTTGGACGAGGTAATGGCTGACATCGATCGCCAGCCCGGTATCGACGCGATCGTGGCCGCGGGCGATCTCTGCGAGGGAGGCCCCGACCCGGTCGGAGTGATCCAGCGATTGACCGACCGGAACATCACCTGCATCCGTGGCAACACCGATCGCGATATCGCCGCGGGCGCGCGCTCTTCGAACGCCGCAATCTGGGTGACCAGGCAACTCGGAAAGGATGGTCTCGACTTCCTCAAGCGATTGCCGTTCGACCACCGAATCACCCCGCCGGGTGGCATTCCCGGTGCCGATGACCTGCTTGTCGTTCATGCGAACCCGTTCGACGAGGATCGTCACATGCCTCCCTGGATATCGGAGCGCGAGGCCAGGGAGATGATTGGCGACACCCAGGCTGCCGTGATCGCCTTCGGGCATATCCATATCGCCTACCGGCGGCAGATCGATGCCCTGCAACTCATCGACGTGTCGGCCGTGGGCAATCCCAAGGATGAAGACCTGCGTTCGAAATGGGGGCTGTGTACCTGGAACGAGGAGACCAGATCCTGGACGACCGAGTTGCGATACGTGGAGTATCCGCTGGACGAGACGATCGCCCAGTTGAAGGACAGTGGCTATCCGAAGCCGGCCAAGGCGATCGCGAAGCTGCAACACGCGTCCTACCGGGTGACCGCCTGATGGCCCGGCGCGTCGCCGTGGTGGACATGGGCACGAACACGCTGAAGTTCTCCGTGACCGAAGTTGGTGATGACGGCCAGCAGGAGATCGTCGATGCCCACGCGGAAACGGCGCGGATCGGCTACGGGATTGGAGAGACCGGCCAGATCGATCCGCGGCGAGCGGTTCGCGCTCTGGCGGCGCTGCGATCGTACGAGCAGCGCGCGGAATCACTGGGCGCGCGGGATTTCATCGGCGTCGCGACCGCCGCGCTGCGAATGGCCAGCAACGGAGAGTCGTTGCTGAGCGATATCGCCCAACACACGCGCTGGAAGGTGCACGTCATCAGTGGCGACGAGGAGGCGCGTCTCACGTTCGAGGGGTTGCGGCAGGACATGCCGCCTGACGGAAAGGTGCTGCTGATCGACATCGGTGGCGGTTCCACCGAAGCCATTCTCATCAACAACCGGGAGCTGGTGGCATCGGAATCGAACGCCATAGGTTCCGGAGTACTCGCGGATGCCGCGTTCACCACATACCCGCCCGGCGTCGAGCATGTACATGCCGCGGTCGACCGGGCGCGTTCGGTCCTGGCGATCTCGGAGGTGATCGGACCATTGCGTGAAGGCATGGTGGTGTTTTCCGGTGGCAATGGCCAATTCCTCAAGTCGCTCTCCGAGCGGGACGAGGTCGCGATTCCCTTCACGCCGGATGCTTTCGGATCGCTGATGGAACGAGTCGCCACGCTTGAACCGACCATGATCGCGAGTCACCTCGGGATCGCGGTCGAGCGGGCCCACATGTTGCCAGCCGGCGCGGCCATCGCGAAGGCGGTCATCGACCTGAGTGGCCCTCGTGAGATTTCGGCCGTTCCGAGCGGAATCCGCGGAGGCCTGGTGAGCGAGTGGGCGGCCAGGACCGGGTGACAATCGCCGAGCGCGCCGAGTGTGCCACGGCAACAAGCGCCCGTCTCGCCGTTCCGGCCTTCGAGATGACTCCTCCCGGAACGGCCAGGCTTCCGGGTTGGGCCTGATGATGGATAATACGCGCAGCGAACGGCTGGCACATTTCGATTTGGCCAGCCGCCAGAACACAATGAAGTGGAGATGATCCGGTCATGGCGGCAGAACAGAAATCTCAGGAATTCGATCTCGTCCTCCTCGGTGGAGGTACCGGCGGGTACGTGGCCGCCATCCGGGCGAAGCAGCTCGGGCTCAATGTCGCGGTGGTCGAAGAAATCAAGCTCGGTGGCACCTGCCTTCATCGCGGATGTATCCCCACCAAGGCGTTCCTCAAGTCAGCCGACGTGCTGGAGGAAGTGAAGAAGGCGGGCGAGTTCGGCGTTCAGGTGCCGGAGGGCATCGACTTCTCCTACGAGGACGCGTTGCAGCGGTCGCTCAAGGTGGTCGATGGCCAGTATCGAGGGCTCCAGTACCTGTTCGACAAGAAGCACAAGATCCCGGTGTTCATGGGGCGCGGTAAGCTCACCGCCGCCAACGTGGTGGAAGTCACTCCGAATGATGGTGGCGCGAAGTTCAGCCTGACCGCCAAGGATGTGATCATCAACACTGGATCGCGGCCGCGGCCGATCAAGGGCGTTCCCTACGATGGTGTGCGCGTCATCAACAGCGACCACGCCGTGGTCCTGGAGAAGCTGCCGAAGAGCTTCATCGTCCGTGGCGGCGGCGCAACCGGCGTGGAGTGGGCCAGCGTCTACCACCGCTACGGCGCCAAGGTGTCGCTGGTGGGCCGTGTCGTTCCGCAGGAGGACGCGGAAGTTTCACAGCAGCTTCTTCGCTCGTTCCAGCGCCAAAAGATGGACGTCTATCCGGACGCCCGGCCGACCGCCGATGACATCGAGGTGGGCAAGGACTCCGTGAAGATGAAGGTCAAGGACTCCAAGGGCAAGGAAACCCTCCTGGAGGCCGAGGTCCTGCTGGTCGCCGTTGGCCGGCAAGGCAACATCGAGGATATCGGGCTCGAGGAGGTCGGCGTCAAGACCGAGGGCGAGTACATTCCGGTCGACTCGATGATGCGCACCAACGTCGAGCATGTGTACGCGATTGGCGATGTCAACGGTCAGCAACTGCTGGCTCACACCGCCATGCATCACGGCATCATCGCGGTCGAGCACATCGCCGGCCAGAATCCGTGGCCGCTCGACGTGCTCAACTCCGCGAGCTGCACCTATTGCAGCCCTGAAATTGGCTCCGTCGGCCTCTCGGAGAAGCAGGCGGTCGACCTTGGGTACAACGTGAAGACGGGCAAGTTCCCGATGTCGCCGAACGCGAAGGCGATCATCGAGGGCGACACGACCGGATTCACCAAGCTCGTCATCGACGCCGATACCGACGACGTGCTCGGCGTCCACATCATTGGGGTCCACGCGACCGAACTCATCGCCGAGGCCGGCCTGGCGCGATTCATGAACGCGAGCGTGCAGGAACTTGCCGCGACGGTTCACCCGCACCCGACCGTGTCCGAGGTGATCGGCGAGGCCGCCCACGACGCGATGGGTCACGCGATCCACATCTAGGTGTTTTCCGCTTCAGCCAGGCAGGATTGCCGTCGGCGAGTCTCAGGAGTGCGTTGAACAATGGGAGCAACGGTAGAGTCAACACCACGAGCGGTCGACGCGGCGAAACTGGCGGACGGGGTGTCCGCCTGGCTGAAGGAGCGGCTTGAGGAAAGCCGCGCGAACACATTCGTGCTGGGCCTGAGCGGCGGCATCGATTCCGCCGTGGTCTGCGGACTCGCCGCCCGGGCGGTAGGCAGCGATCGCGTGCTGGGCGTGATCATGCCCTCTTCCTCGAATCCCGACGATGCCGTGCAGGCGGCCAAAGTCGCGGCGGCGTTCAACGTGAAGACCCTGACCGTGGACCTCACGTCGCTGTCCTCCACATTCCAGGCGGCGATGCCGACCGAGGCCGCATTGGATGCGTTGCGAGTTCTTCCGGGAACCGACGAAGGCACGGAAGCGAGGCGCAATCTGGCCCGCGCCAACGTGCGGCCGCGCCTGCGCATGACCACGCTGTACTACGTGGCGAACCTGGTGAAGGGCGTCGTGGTTGGCACCGGCAACAAGAGCGAAGCGTCCATCGGGTACTTCACCAAGTACGGCGACGGTGGCGTGGACCTCTTCCCGCTGATCGACATGTACAAGTTTGAGGTGCGGGCGGTGGCTGCGGAAATCGGTGTCCCGCAGAGCGTAATTGACCGACCGCCATCCGCCGGTCTCTGGCAGGGCCAGACCGACGAGGACGAGATTGGTCTCACCTACGCCGAACTGGACGCAGCGCTGGTGGCGATCGAAAACGGCGACACCTCGGGGATCGAGCCGCGGGTGCTGGATCGGGTGAAGGCGCTCAACAGCGTCTCCGAGCACAAGCGGCGGCCCATTCCCGCCTACCGGCAACCGTAGCCGTCAAACAACACGAAAACGCGGCTCGAGAGGGAGCCAGGAAACCTGGTTCCCTCTCGCTATTTGCGGACCTTGCGTTCGATGGTACCGGTGATCCGGGTGAATCCCAGGTGCATCTCGCGCCGCAATGCGAACGACGCATTGCGGCCGACCTCGGGGATCGACGGGCTCTCCGCCTCGACCCAGACTTCTGGAACGTCGGACGCGTTGACGAAGACGCGCTCCACCGGGAGGTCGGTTGGCAGGGGCGGTTCGTCCACGAAGCGGGCGGCGGTCAGGTACACGCGTGTGGTCATCGATGGTTCCCTCAACGCACCGGGATGGGCCAATAAACTGACTATAACGGATCGGCGGCCGGATGCTGCTTCGTCGGTGGATGGATCGCCAGAGCCCGGGCCGGATTCTCGATGAGGAGGTCACGGACCAGCATCGCGCTTGCCCCGCGCTCCATGAGTTCCAGCGTGAATCGCTCCAGCAGGTGGGTCCATCCCGTTCCGCCATGGGACACGAAATCGCTCTGGCGAGCGAGACCCTGGGACACCAGGAGTTGCCCCGCGAGCCCCGCCTCCGCGAGCCGGACGATCATTTCGGCGCGTGCCCTGTCCCGTCCGAAACGCACCTGACCGACGTGGTCGAACGCGAGCCACGCGCCGCGCTTCGCGATGGACTTCAGGTACTCGAAGTCGAGCTTCTGGTCGAGGTTCCCGATGGTCACGCGGCCGGGATCGAGCCCACGACTCTCGACGAGATCCAGTTGCTCGTGCGCCATCGTTCCCGCTTCGGCGTGAGTGGCCACCGGATACCCATGCCTGACGGCGACCGTGGCCGCGGCCAGTCCGGCCACGCGCTCCTCATCGGTGATCTGGTCGAGGCTGGTGCCAAACGTGATGACCCCTGGCCTGATCGGCCCGGCGATATCCGCCTCCAATTCCGCCTGAATCGCACCTTCATCCAAGGCGTTCGGCATGAGTGCCGCGAACTGGTGCTGGCGCCTGCCAGTGGTCGCGACGATGTTTACCGGAACCTGGCGGGCGATGGTCACCAGGCCGGAAAGGTCGCGCCCATAGTCGGCCGTCGAGGAATCCACGATCGAGCGTCCACCAGAGGTGAAGTACATCTCCAGTTCCTCGGTGGCGAGATCGACCCGGTCGAGCCGGTGGGTATCGTCCAGACCGGACGCTTCCGGCGGACTCGCGAGGACATGCTCGCGTGGCAGGCAAATGCCGAGTTCCTCGACCTCGATCGGGCCGAGCACGGTCATCACATGCTGCGCGGAGAGGTCGACCTCATCCCACTCCCAGGCATCGTCCGGTTCGAAGGACTCCCCTTCCTCCAGCCCGAAATCCGTATCCTCGTAGTTGCGTGGATCCCACATGTGCGCCGCTTCCCAGCTTTCTCGACGTTGGCGGTTCGGTCAGAGACTTACCGAAACCAAGCCGACCGTATACTATGTCGAGGCTCCGAGCGCAGCTTGCCGAACGGTCTCGATCCATATATGGGAAACAGTAGCATCAGATGAATCACGCCGTGAAAACTTCACCCGTCCCCGAGGAACGCTGGAGTTCCACCCCGGTTGGACGAGGAACCATTCTCCTTGCGTTCGCGACATTTTGCTTCGGGTTCGCGCTGGCGGCTCACCAGAACATCGTGGCGAACTACTTCGAGGACGTGCTTGGGCTCGAGGGACCGCAGTTCGGCTACATCACCGCGATCCGCGAGATTCCCGGATTCCTTCTGATTTTCCTCACCGCACTCTTTTTCCGGCTGTCGCTCCCCCGTCTCACGTTCGGTGCGTTATTGTTGCTCGCCATTGGGTACGGGTTCTTCGGGTTTTCCAACTCGTTCTGGACCGTGGCCCCATGGGTGGTGATCAGCTCGATTGGTTACCACACCTTTCTCCAGACTCAGGGCGCGCTGGGCCTGACCCTGGCCCGGCAGGAGCACTCCGGCAGCATCCTGGGCAAGATGTCGGCCATCAACCAGGGCGGCGCGCTGGTTGGCATGGCCATCGTGTTCATCACCTTCCAGCAGGGATGGATTTCGTTCAACGGGATGTTCGTCATCTGCGGGATCATGGCGATGCTGGCGGCGTTCGCGATCTTCAGCTTCCCCTCGCTCCGCGATGGCGTCGCCCATACCGAAACCCAGCGACGCCAGCCAATTGTCTATCGCAAGGAATACCGCCTGTATTACCTGTTGAGCATCCTCGACGGGGCTCGCCAGCAGATCTTCTTTTCCTTCGGCATCTGGGTGCTCATCAATCAGTACGGGCTGTCCGTTTCGCAAATTTCGGCCGTGCTGGTGGTGACGACGCTCGCCGCGATCCTGCTTACCCCGAGGATCGGCCGCGCGCTGGACACGTTTGGCGAGCGGACCGTGCTCTTCTACATCAACATCGCCTTCATCGTCGCCCTGCTCGGGTACGCGCTGGTTTCGCAGGTCGCCGCCGCCACGTTCTGTTATGTCATTTACACGTTTATTGCGCCGCTCGCGACCATGGGCGCCACGGTGTACCTGAGGAAGATCGCCCACAACGCGGATATCGCGCCCTCGCTCGCCATGGGCCTGACCATGCAGCACGCGGCGGCCGTGGTGGTGCCGATCGTCACCGGCTTCATCCTGAATTACGTGGGGTATCAGATTCCATTCCTGGTGGCGAGTGGCTTCGCGGTGATCACGTTGTTCGTCACCCGGCGCCTTGACGCGAGCGTACAGAAGACGATCTGGAAGCGCGAAGAGGAAGAGTCGACCCGCGTTGGCGAGGCGGTGGCCGCCGGCTGACGAACCAGGTGATTTCGCCGGGATTTCCTTGATGCCCGGCGCCGGTTGAAGTACACTCCCAATCGCTCGGCAAGAGCGTGATCCCCGATAGCTCAATGGTAGAGCGCCCGGCTGTTAACCGGTAGGTTCAAGGTTCGAGTCCTTGTCGGGGAGCCGATCAAGGCGTCGCTGAATTCCAGCGGCGCCTTTGTTGTTTTGTGCCTTGGGCCCACGGCCTGGCTCCGTTCGAAAGGCAGTCGCGATGACAGACGTGTTCCGTAACTTCATTGGTGGGAAGTGGGTTGAGTCGGCGACGGGCAAGACGTTCGAGCGCCGCAACCCGGCGACTGGCGAGATCGCCGGCGTCTTCACCGAGAGCGACTCGCAGGATGTGGACGCGGCGGTCGCGGCCGCGAAAAAGGCGTTCACATCGTGGAGGCTGTACCCCGCTCCGAAGCGTGGCGAAATCCTGTTCAAGGCCGCCCGCATTCTCGAGGAGCGCAAGGAAGCCTATGCCCGGGAAATGACCGAGGAGATGGGGAAGGTCCTGGACGAGACGCGTGGGGACATCCAGGAAGCGATCGACATGACCTACTACATGGCTGGCGAAGGCCGGCGCATGTTTGGTCAGACCACGCCTTCCGAGATGCGCAACAAGTTCCAGATGTCGGTCCGCAAGCCACATGGCGTTGTCGGACTCATTACCCCGTGGAACTTCCCGATGGCCATTCCCTCGTGGAAGATGATGCCCGCGATCGTGGCCGGCAACACCGTGGTCATCAAGCCCGCGACGTTCACGCCGAAGCTCACCATCCGCCTCGTTGAAGTCCTGGAGGAGGCTGGCCTTCCCGAGGGCGTGGTCAACGTCGTGCTGGGTAGCGGGAGTGCCGTCGGCGAGCCGCTTCTGCATCATCCGGACGTGCCGGTGATTTCCTTTACCGGCTCCACCGAGACCGGCAACGCGGTGGCGATCGCCGCCGCGAAGCACAACAAGCGCCTCACGCTGGAACTGGGTGGCAAGAACGCGGTGATCGTGATGGACGACGCCGATCTCGACCTCGCGGTCGAGGGCATCCTGTGGGGGGCGTTCGGAACCACCGGTCAGCGGTGTACCGCCACCAGCCGCGTGGTGGTGCACAAGGCGGTCCAGAAGGAGCTGGCGGGACGGCTCGCCGAGCGGGCGGGCAAGCTGAGCCTCGGCAACGGGCTCAACGATGGCGTCCAGGTTGGGCCATTGGTGAGCGCGGGGCAGCTCAAGACGGTGCACGAATACATCGGCGTGGGCCTGAAGGACGGCGCTGATCTTATCGCTGGCGGCGAGATCGCCAGCGATGGTGACCTGGCCCAGGGCCACTTCCACCAGCCGACCGTGTTCGACAACGTCACTCCGGACATGCGTATCGCCCAGGAAGAGATCTTCGGCCCGGTCGTCTCGCTGATCCCGGTGGACGGGCTCGATCAGGCGATTGACGTGGTGAATGGTGTCGAATACGGGCTCTCGGCCGCGATCTTCACCCAGAACGTGAACAACTCGTTCCGGGCCATGCAGGACATCTTCACCGGCATCCTGTACGTCAACGCGGGGACGACCGGCGCGGAGATTCACCTGCCGTTCGGCGGCACCAAGGGCACTGGTAACGGACACCGCGAGGCGGGGACGGCGGCCATCGACTTCTACACCGAGTGGCAGAGCATCTACGTCGACTACAGCGGCAAGTTGCAGCGGGCCCAGATCGACCCGGTGCAGTAGCCGGCCGAAATCAGGAGGGGTTCCTGCGCTGGATGGTGATCAGCTGCGTGGGAACCTCCTGGTTCATGTTGCCGCTCCGGTACCCCTCCAGGTCGAGGGTCACGAACCGGTAGCCCGCGCCCTTCGCGGCGTCGACGATCTCGGCCCGCATCCCGAATGCCCGGTCGAGGTCGGCCTCCGGGAACTCCAGTCTCGCCACGTTTCCGTGATGACGAAGCCGGAAACCCCGGAATCCGAGCGATTGGATCCCCTCTTCCGCCGCGGCGACCTGCTGGAGCTTTTCGACCGTGATCTTGTCGCCATAGGCGAAGCGTGAGGACAGGCAGGCGACGGCGGGCTTGTCCGCTGTCTGCAGGCCGTATGCGGATGAGATCGCCCTGATTTCGTCCTTGGTCAGGCCCACTTCCTGCAATGGCGAGCGGACCCCGAGTTCCCGCGCAGCGCGGAGCCCAGGTCGGAAGTCGTCGAGATCGTCGGCGTTGGAGCCGTCGATGACGTGGTGCAAACCGCGCTCGGTGGCGAATGTCGCGAGGCGACCATACAACTCCTGCTTGCAGAAGAAGCACCGCTGATGGGTATTGTCGGCATAGCGCGGGTCGGTGAGTTCCATCGTCTGGAGCAGCACGTATTCCACGCCCATCTCCTGGGCCAGGCTCCTCGCCTCCGCCATCTCGGTCGGGGCGTACGTTTCCGACAGGCCACTGGCGGCGACGCAGCGGTCACCAAGTTCGTCGTGGGCCAGTTTGAGCAGCAATGTGCTGTCGACGCCGCCGGAGAACGCCACGACGACGGACCCAAGGTCTCGCAGGAGCGATTGCAACGCGTCGAGCTTTTCCTGGGTTTCGGACGTCAGCGGGTGGGGGATGCGGGTCTCGATCATGGTGGCTCCGGCTCATGGGGCGGTTGGTCATCGTGCGATGATGCTACCATCCCCGCGATCATCCGTATCCCACCAGATTGTCCAGATGGCCCATTCCTGGCCGGTGTAGAATGAAATCCGACGGATGAGACGGACGGGCATGGCGCCCGTGCCGGTGTTTCGTGCTGTCCCGGAGTATGTCTGTTCACCATCCGGGACGGGAGATTGCCTCGTGACCCTTTCCCAAATTACGCACCAATTGCTCGCTCATGAGGCGGTCACCGGGTCGCTGGAGCGGATGAAGTCGGGCGATGTCGCGAACATCGTCGACTTCCCGGACGCGGCCGGCCCAGCTCTCGCCGCCGCCCTTATCCAGGCGACCGGCAAGCCCTCGCTGGTTGTCACCACCCGCCGGGAGCGAGCGGATGTGCTCGCCAACGCGCTGGGCGAATATCTCGGACCCGAGTTCGACGTCCAGGTCTGGAACTCGTCCGATGCCTTGCCGTACGAGCAGTTGCCAATCGACGTGGAAGCCGGAGTGGCGCGCGTCAGGGCGCTGCACCAGATTCAGTCCGGTTCCCAGGAGCGGTCGGTTTGGGTGACCTCGATTTACGGGCTGATGCAACTCGTTACCCCGCCAGACGTGCTCGCCGAGATGACGCTGACACTCAGGATGGGCGGCCGTCACTCGGTCGAGGCCCTCTACGCCTGGGCGATGACCGTCGGCTATGAGCCATCCCCCATCGTCCAGGAACCCGGCACTATCGCCCGGCGCGGCGGAATCGTCGATGTGTTTCCACCAGGCGAGGAGCATCCGGTCCGGCTCGATTTTTTCGGTGACGACATCGAGAGCATTCGGCGGTTCGACGCGCACTCCCAGCGGTCCATCGAACGCTTGAATCGAATCGTGCTCCTCCCACCCTCCGAGCTGCCGCTCTGGCGCTTTCCGGAGATTGCGGCGTCCGTCGCGAAGCTGGATCGGTCCACGCTCCGAAGCGAGGTGGCGTCCGACTGGGGACGCCGGCTGGATGTGATGGAGTCAGGCGCTCCTCGCGACTCGGTCGACCTGTTCGCGGGCTATCTCGTGCCCGAGAAGACCACACTGCTCGACTACCTGCCTGGCGACGCCCTGGTGCTGATGGATCAGCCGGACTCAGCGGCGCTCGTCGCCAGGCAGGTGGAGTCGCAGGCACGGGACCTGGCGCGGACGTTTCGCGATAGCGGCGAATTGCCGAAGGGACTCACCGTCCCGTTCGTGTCCGCCAACACCGTCGTCCAGGCGGTGCTGGACCGGTCTGCCGTGAGGCTGGGGTCCAGCGCTCCGGACGAAGGGCGGGCGATTTCGGCCCAGTCGGTCGGCGATCCCCCGATCTTCGCGGGAAACATCAACGCCATGGTTGAAACCCTTGGTCAACAGCTACCCGAGGACTGGGCGATCACGCTAGCCACGGACCAGGTGGACCGGCTCACCGATATCGTCGAGGAGCGCGGCATCTACCCGCGAAAGGTCAAGTCCTCCGGTCGGAACGCTCCCGCCGCGGTCATCGCCGGGACGGTCGAGATACAGCCGTCCGACCTCATGGCTGGTTGGTCGTGGCCGGACGGAAAGCTTGCTGTCTGGACCGACTTCGAGATGTTTGGCTTCCGCAAGCAGCCGCGGCGAAGCGGCGTTCGGACCGTCAGCGAGCGGCGAACCTTCGCGCAGAGCCTGGTTCCCGGCGAGCACGTCGTCCATGTCGACCACGGCATCGCGAAGTTCACCGGCCTCGTCCGGATGGAAGTCCAGGGCATCGAGCGGGAATACCTGCTGCTCGAGTACCAGAAGGGCGACAAGCTCTACGTTCCGGTCGACCAGAGCGATCGGGTCTCCAAATACAGCGGTGGTGGACTCAATCCGGCGTTGAACAAGCTGGGATCGGGCGAATGGGTTCGAACCAAGCGAAAGGTCCGGCGCGCCGTTCGTGAAATGGCCTTCGAGCTGATCCAGCTCTATGCGTACCGAGAGGCCGGAAGCGGCTACGCCTATCCGCCCGGCAGCCGCTGGGACATGGAACTCGCCGAGTCCTTCCCGTATACCGAGACGCCCGACCAGGCAAAGGCGATCGACGCCGTGATCCAGGACATGGAGTCGCAGCGGCCGATGGACCGGCTGGTCTGCGGCGACGTTGGATTCGGCAAGACCGAGATCGCGATCCGGGCCGCGTTCAAGACAGCGAACGCCGGCAAGCAGGCCGCGGTCCTGGTGCCAACCACCGTGCTTGCCCTTCAGCACTTCAACACGTTCAAGGAGCGGTTGGGCGCGTTCCCCATCAAGGTGGAGATGCTCTCGCGTCTGCGCTCGAAAAAAGAGCAGGAGGCGGTGCTCGACGGTCTGCGCGACGGCTCGGTGGACATCGTGATCGGCACGCACCGGATCGTGCAGAAGGACATCAAGTTCAAGGATCTTGGGTTGGCGGTGATCGACGAGGAGCAGCGCTTCGGCGTGCGGCATAAGGAGTTCCTGAAGCAACTCCGGACCGAGGTCGACGTGCTAACGATGTCGGCGACGCCCATTCCCCGAACCCTCCACCTGTCGCTCTCTGGTATCCGCGATATCTCGATGATCGAAACCGCGCCCCAAGCACGTCTTCCGATCCGGACGTTCGTCACCGCGTTCACCGATCAGTTGGTTCGCGAGGTGATCCTGCGCGAACTGGATCGCGGCGGGCAGGTGTTCGTCGTGCACAACCGGGTGCACGATATCGACCAGTTGGCGGAGCGCCTGAGAAAGGCCGTGCCCGAGGCTCGCTTCGGTATCGGCCACGGGCAGATGGACGAACACGTGCTCGAAGAGGTCATGCTGGGCTTCGTGCGGCGGGAGTTCGACGTGCTGATCGCCACCACGATCATCGAGTCCGGGGTCGACATCCCGAACGTCAACACCATCATCATCGACAACGCGGACACCCTGGGCCTGACCCAGCTTTATCAGTTGCGGGGCCGGGTTGGACGTAGCAACCACCGAGCCTACGCCTATCTCCTTCACCAACCGCACAAGGCGTTGAGCGAGGAGGCAATGGAGCGTCTGGAGACCATCCAGGAGGCGACGGAACTGGGGGCCGGCTTGCGCGTGGCCATGCGCGACCTGGAGATACGTGGCGCCGGCAACATGCTGGGCGCGGAACAGAGCGGCCATATCGCCACCGTTGGCTACGAGTTGTATGTGCGGCTGCTGGGACAGGCGATCGAGGAGGTACGGTCCGGCAAGCCTGCGCTGGAGCAGGGGCCAATCACACTCGATCTCCCCGTCACCGCGCTGATTCCGGACGACTACGTGGCCGATACCGAGCTACGGCTCAACCTGTACCGGCAGATCGCGGCGGTCCAGACTCTGGACGAGGCAGAGGACCTGGCCGACGAGTTGCGCGACAGGTTTGGCGACTTCCCCGAAGAAGTCGAGCACCTGTTCGCGCTCATCACGCTGCGAATCCGGCTCACCGGTCTTGGGATCGATTCGGTCGTCGAGCGCGATCGCGAGATCGTGATCCGCCCGCTGGATACGGCGAAGGTGAACAAGTCCCGGCTGGCGAACAAGCTCGGCGACGCGGTCCGGATCACGCCGAACGCGATCCGGATCCGCCTTCTGGGCCTGACCATGCCGTGGCAGGATGCGCTGGACATCGTGATAGCCGAGGCGGAACGCGTCACGGCCGAAGCCAGGGAACTCGTTCCGGCGTAGGTCCAGCACCTATCCCTTGCGGAGGTGGGCGACCGTGGCGCCCTCGCCACCCTCGTTCGCCTCCGCCGACACCGAGCGTTCGACGACGGGATTGTCCCTCAACTCGTCTCGAACCACCTGGCGCAGCGTGCCCGTGCCCTTGCCATGAATGATCCTCACCCAGGGAAGCCCGGTCAGGTAGGCGTCGTGAATGTAGGTTTCGAGAATCGGCGCGATTTCCTCGGCCCGGTGTCCGCGCAGGTCGATCTCGATCGAGACGGAGTCGTTCGGCGCGGCCACGAACCGCTGTGAACTCCCCTTCCGTTCCGCCCGGCCGGTGCGTTCGAGGTTCGCGACGGGCTGGCGTATCTTGAGCGCGCCCATTTGAACCTCGGCGTCGTTGCCATCCACCGAGATGACCTCGCCCTTCTGGTCGAGCGAGATGATCCGCACGGTGTCGCCCGCCCGAAGCTGGCGCTTCGGTTGGTTGACTGGCTGCACCGGAATCGGGCGCTTCCGTTTCTGGGCCAGCCGGAGTTCCCGCTCGGCGGTGTTGATCGCTTCCTGGCTGGTGGCGCGCTCGCTTCGCGAGGTTGGCGCGGTTGCGCGCGTCCTGCGCTCCAGTTCGCGGATCGCCTGCCGAGCCTCCTGGAGTTCGGCCTCGACCTCGGCGATCGCGTCCTCCCGGGCCGTGCGGCGGACCTCGTCGGCCTCCCGAATCGACTGCGCCGCCTTGCGCCGGAGGACCCGCGCCTCTTCCTCGGCCTGCTCCGCGGCCCGCAATTGCTCGGTGATATCGTCCCGCCGCTGGCGAATCTGGTCGATGAGTTCCTCCGCCCGCTCGTCGCCGGGCTCGAGCAGGCTCTGCGCCTCATCGATGATGGCGTTTGGCATGCCGAGCCGGCGGGCGATCGACAGGGCGTTCGACCGTCCTGGAATCCCGATCATCAGCCGGTAGGTCGGGGACAGCGTCTCCAGGTCGAACTCCACGCTGGCGTTCTCGACGCCTGGCGTGGCGTAGGCGAAACCCTTGACTTCGGAATAGTGGGTGGTGGCGATAACCATCGCCTTCCGTTCCAGGAGCGCGCTCATCAGGGCGCGGGCCAGCGCCGAACCCTCCTGCGGATCGGTGCCGGCGCCTACTTCGTCGAGCAGCACCAGGCTGTTCGAGCCGACCTGGCCAAGCATGCCGACGATGTTCCGGATATGGGAAGAGAAGGTCGACAGGCTCTGCTCGATGCTCTGCTCGTCGCCGATGTCGACGAACACCGAATCGAACACGCTGGTGATTGACGTGTCGTCAGCTGGAAGGAACAAGCCGGTCTGGGCCATCAGCGTCAGCAGGCCGACCGTCTTCAGCGCGACCGTCTTGCCGCCGGTGTTGGGGCCGGTGATGAGCAGGATGCGGAAGTCCTCGCCGATCTCCAGGCTGATGGGCACCACCTTGTTGCGGTCCAGCAAGGGATGGCGGGCGTTGACGAGCCGCACCCGGTTGGTGGGATGCCCCTTCTGGTCGCGCTCCCGGTCACCCCCAGCGGGCGGTTCGTGGAGCCTGGGCCGTGTGGCTTCCATCGCTTCGGCGAGGCGTGCCTTGGCCAGGGCCAGGTCGATGGCCGCGATCGCTTCGATCAGGCGGGAGATCGCCTCCGCCTGGTCGCCGATGCGGGCGCTCAACATGTCGAGAATTCGCTCGATTTCGTGCGTCTCGGCGAGCTGCTCCTCGCGCCACCGGTTGTTCAGTTCGACGACGTCGAAAGGCTCGACGAACACCGTGTGACCGCTGGACGAGGTGTCATGGACGATGCCCCGGATCAGGCCGCGCGCCTCGGAGCGGACGGGCAGCACGTATCGGCCGTCGCGAATGGTGATGATGTTTTCCTGCAGGGCGGAACCGTACCGCCCGCCGGAGAGAAAGCTGTTGAGCCGGTCCATCAGGCGATGGTGGGCGATGCGCACGGCCTTCCGAATGCGGGAAAGTTCGTCACTGGCGCTGTCCAGAACGTCTCCACGCGGGCCGATCGACCGGGTCAGGTCGGTTTCGAGCGGCGAGAAGTTTTCCATCGCCTCGGCGAATTCGAGGAGGTTGGGATAGCGATCCTCCCCCTCCGGCATCCGGGTGAAGGTCCGGCGAATGTCGCGCCCGGCCCTCAGGGTATCGGACACCTCCAGGAGCTCATTGGGTGTCAGGCGCCCGCCCTTTTCCGCCTTGGCGATGCTGGCGCGAATGTCCCTGGCGCCGCCAATCGTGAACTCCGGGTAGCGCACGCGGAAGTCCGCGGCCTCGGCGGTCACGTCCAGCAGATAGCGCACGATCTTGCGGTCCCGGCTGGGACCGATTTCCATGGCCCGCGACGCCGCCAGGCTGTAGTGGCAGTGGGTCGAAAGCCGTTTCAGGATTTCATTGAATTCGAGTTTGGCGAGTGCTTCTGATGTAGCCACGTGGGTTCTGCCCTGTTCAATGCTCGGCTGGGTTGTTGGTTGGCGGCGTACATCGTGTCGCCGCGAGCGAATTGGCGCTGGTTTCGAGTTGACACGAACAAGTGTTCGAAACTATAATCGCCACATCAATGATACCCGGAACCCCCGCAACCACCGGGTAGTGAGTGAGCCAAAGGAACCATCATCATGAAGAGCCTCTCTCAGCGCCAACAAGCCATCCTGGATTTCATAGGGGCCTTTCTCGATGAGAACGACTACCCACCCACCATCCGTGACATCCAGCAGGAACTGGGCATCTCATCGACCAGCGTCGTGGACTACAACCTGAAGGTGCTGGAAGAGCGCGACTACATCCGTCGCAACCGGAATATCTCGCGCGGCATCGAGGTCGTGGGACGGTTCCCGGGTCGTTCGAACCTGGTGACGATCCCCGTCATCGGCCAGATCGCCGCCGGTTTGCCGATTCCGGTGCCAACCGACCTGGAAGGCAGCGACGCCGCCGACGTGATCGAGCTGGGCCCCGAACTGGCGTCGAAGTCCGGGGGCGACCTGTTCGCGCTGCGGGTTCGCGGGCATTCGATGGTCGACGCGTTGATCAACGATGGCGACATTGTCATCCTCAAGCACCAGGTGACCTGCGAGAATGGCGAGACCGTCGCGGTCTGGCTCGAGGACGAGAAGGAAACGACCCTCAAGAAGTTCTATCACGAGGGCGAGATGGTCCGGTTGCAGCCAGCCAACGTCACCATGGAACCGATCTACACCCCCGCCAGCAACGTGCGGATCCAGGGTCGGCTGGTCACGGTGGTTCGATCCATCGACTAGCGGATGACGTCAGGCTCATTCACAATTCACCGATCCGGGTCCCACGGGAACCGGATCGGTTTTTTGTATGCCGGGCAATTCGCCGGTGAGGCCCGCCCCTTCTCGTACAGGAAGTTCCATTGCTATTCGCACTGCTGGCGGGAGCCGGCCTGTCCTCGTCATCCGGGCTCAACGCCTACCTGCCGATCCTGATCCTGGCCCTCGCCGATCGGGTGAGTTCGGGCTTCAACCTGACCGGCCGGTTCGACACGATCTCCTCTAACACGGGCATCGTGGTCATCCTGCTCGTGCTGTCGGTCGAACTCATCGGTGACAAGATCGCCCGAATTGACCGCATGAATGACCTGCTCCACACCGTGATCCGGCCTCTCATGGGCGCGTTGTGCTTCATGGCCGTGGCCTCCGAGAGCGGCGACCTGAATGTGTGGGTGGCTGGGGTGCTCGGACTGGTGATCGCCGGCGCGGTGCACGTTTGGAAGATGCGGGCGCGCCCCGCCGTGACGGACGCCACCTCCGGTATCGGCAATCCAATCATCAGCGTCTTCGAGGATGTCGTCGCGATCGTGGTTTCGATCGCCTCGATGGCCTTGCCTCTGGTGAACCTCCTGCTGGTTCCCGCGGCGGGCTGGTTGCTCGCTCGTTCCTACCGCCGCATGGCCACCGGCGAGAGCAACCTCATGTCGATGCTGGTTCCCGCCCGGAACCAGGACGAACAGGCCTAGCCGCCAGTTCTCCGGAAATCCGCGATTCCACGTCCTCGGCAAAGGCCAGGGTTGCGTCGTGTCGACTCAACTTATACACTATATGTAGACTAATTGCCTGGGAGTAATGCGATGCCAAACCAATCGACCGTGGATTTCAAGGACTATTACAGCGTCATGGGAGTTCCCCGGGACGCGGATGAGAAGGCCGTCAAGTCGGCCTTTCGGCGGCGCGCCAAGGAAATGCACCCGGATGTAAACCGGGACGACCCGAAGGCCGAGGAGCGCTTCAAGGAACTGAACGAGGCCTACGCGGTGCTTTCGGACCCGGAAAAGCGCCGGATGTACGACCGCTTCGGCGAGGACTGGCAGCGGTACAAGGACGCTGGCGTCTCGCCGGACGACACCTTCCGCTCGCGCGGCCCACGAACCCAGCAGACCTCCTCGCAGGACTTCGGGACGTGGTTCGCGGGTGAAAATGGGGACTTCACGTTCGAATCGGCGGACGGTGGCGGACGGTTCTCGGACTTCTTCAACCTCCTGTTCGGTTCCCAGCAGTCGGCTGGTGGACGGGCGCGACAGACGATCCAGCGACCTCGCCGAGGCGATGACCTGGAAGCGTTGACGACGATTACCCTCCAGGAAGCGGCCGAGGGAACGCGACGGCGCCTCACCGTGCGCACACCGCAGGAATGCACGCTCTGTAACGGTACCGGCGAGGTTCGTGGCGCGGAGTGCCCGCGATGCGATGGGACCGGCGCCACCGAAGGCAACCAGGAACTCGAGGTCACGATCCCGAAGGGCGTCAAGACCGGTTCCCGGGTGCGCATCACGGGCAAGGGCGGACCGGGCATCAGCGGTGGCCCGAAGGGCGATGTCTATCTCGTGATCAAGGTCGTGCCGGATTCCCGGTTTGAACGGGTCAACGACGACCTGGTCGAAACCGTCAACGTGCCGCTCTACACCGCCATCCTCGGCGGCGAGGTCCGGGTTCCCACACTCACCGGCCAGGTAGCGCTAACCATCCCGCCTGGCACCCAGAATGGTCGCCAGTTCCGGCTGCGAGGAAAGGGGATGCCGAAGCTCGGCTCCAGTGGCCAGGCTGGCGACCTGATCGCCAAGGCACAGATCGACATTCCCACCGACCTCACGGACAGGGAACGCGAGTTGTTCGAGGAGTTGCGCACTCAGCGCCGGACCGGCTAACGGGTGCCACTGGCGGGCCAATCTGCGACAATGACATGGAACGACGTGGTGACGGCCGGGCGACCCCGGCCGTTCCCGCGTCCCAATAACGCCGCCGCGGTCGGCGAGCGATCGACACAACGGGAGAATGGGGCATCACATGCCGGCAACAATCATCATGGGTGGTCAATGGGGCGATGAGGGCAAGGGGAAGCTCACCGATGCACTCGCCGCGCATGCCTCGATGGTCGTTCGGGCGAACGGGGGAAGCAACGCTGGTCACACCGTCCAGACCAGCGAGGGCACCTTCAAGCTACGGCTGGTCCCTTCGGGCATCCTCAACCCCCATGTGACCTGCGTGCTCGGCGCGGGTGTCGTGATCGACCTGCCGACCCTGGTTGGCGAGTTGCGAGCGCTTCAGGAGCGTGGCATCGATATTTCGGGCATGCGCATCAGCGATCGCGCCCACCTCGTCCTCCCCTATCACAAGCGACTCGATGTGCTCGAAGAACAGCGCCGTGAAAATGACGAGATCGGGACCACGCTGAACGGCAATGGCCCCGCCTACGCCGATAAGGCTTCCCGGCACGGGCTTCGGATTTGCGATGTGCTGCTGCCGGATCACCTGAAGCGCAAGCTTTCAATCGAGGTCGATTCCAAGAACCAGCAACTGGCGGGCGTTTTCGGCGCGGAACTTCTGGATCTGGATACCCTCTACCAGGAATTCGTCGACCTTATCGACTTCATCCGACCGATGGTGGTGCCGACCGAGGTTGTGGTGCAGGACGCCATCCAGGCGGGCGAGCAGGTCATCATCGAGTGCGCCCAGGGCGCGATGCTCGACATCGACTATGGCACCTATCCTTATGTCACCTCATCGTCCCCGACCGCGGCCGGCGCTTGCCAGGGAGCGGGCATCGCGCCGACGCAGGTTGAGCGCGTGATCGGCGTCTACAAGGCCTACAGCACGCGTGTCGGCGGTGGCCCCATGCCGGCCGAGTTGCTCGACGACACCGGCGAACTGATTCGCCAGCGCGGCCGTGAATGGGGGGTCAACACCGGACGTCCCCGGCGAACGGGGTGGTTCGACGCGGTCGCCGCGCGGCAGACCAGTCGCCTCAACGGCGTCACCGAGATTGCCCTGACGCTCGTTGACGTACTCGATGTGTTTGATGAAATCGGCATCTGCACCGGCTACCAGGTCGGCGACCGGATGGTGAATCACGTGCCGGCCCTGCTCGATTCGCTGGAGGGCGCGACGCCAATCCTCGATTTCGTGCCGGGCTGGAAATCGGATACCACCGCCGCCCGTTCGTTCAACGAGCTTCCGGAAAACGTTCTTGAATACCTGGGCCAGATCGAGACGCATCTTGGCGCCCCGATCCGCTACGTTGGCGTTGGGCCCGACCGAGAGCAGCTGATCGACCGCAACGCGGGGATCTAGCGGTCATGCTTCCTGGTCGCTTCGAGACCGCTCGACAGTGGGCTCCCGCTCCAGCAGACGGCTGATCGCATCCTGTACCGGAGCGCCTTCGAACAGAATCCTGTGCATCTGATCGACAATCGGCATGTCGATCCCGTGGCGGACGCCGAGTGCCCTGGCGGCTCTCGTCGTGGGGATGCCCTCCGCCACCTCGTTCATGGAGGTCAGTACGGACTCCAGGGATCGACCTCCGGCGAGCGCGACTCCGACCCGATGATTGCGTGAGAGCGGGCTGGCGCAGGTCGCGATCAGGTCGCCAATGCCACTCAGCCCGGCGAATGTGAGCGGCCTGGCCCCCATCGCTTCCCCGATTCGCGCGATCTCCGCGATGCCGCGGGTCATGAACGCGGCCTTTGCGTTGTCCCCTGCCTTCATTCCATCTGCGATGCCCGCCCCGATCGCGATGATGTTCTTGAGTGCTCCACCCAGTTCCACGCCGACCACGTCGTCACCGTGGTAGACGCGGAATCTCCGGGAGTGAAAGACGCGGCCCAGGCTCGCGGCGAGACCGAGGTCATCCGCCGCCACGACGGTCGATGCTGGTCGCCCATTGGCGATTTCGGCCGCCAGGTTGGGGCCAGAAAGCGCGGCGACCCGGGATGTGCCGCCCAGCACCGAGGCGATCACCTGCGTTGGCCGGAGGAGCGTGGTGATTTCCAGCCCCTTCGCCACGCTGATGATCGGCTTGCCCTTGAGACTGCTCGCCAAGGGCTCGATGGAGGCTCGGATCGCCTGGGTCGGTATGGCGATCACCACCACCTCCGCCCGTTCCACGGCCTCCGAAGCGCGGGCGGTGACCTCGATCCCGTCCGGAAGGCGGATTCCGGTGAGCGACGTTGGATGCTCCCGGCGGCTGACCATGTGCGCGGCGGTCTGCTCGCGGTGCGCGACGAGCGATACTTGCCGGCCCGCTTCATGCGCCAGAATCGCCAGGGTGGTTCCCCACGCTCCCGCGCCCAGGATCGTGACGTGGCCGCTCGATTCCGGCGACTGGCCTGGATTCGCCATCATTGACACCTTTCGCGAGCGGTCCGTAGACTCCATGAACGGTTTATCCGGCTCAATGCTCGGCACGGCGCGCATGCGTTCGGCAGCCGCGCAAGACCCACTCGAACGAAGGTATGGTGCCATGAATCTTGAGCTTCCATTGGACTCCCTGGCGATTCGCCAGATCATTCCCCACCGCTATCCCTTTCTACTGGTCGATCGCATCATCGAACTGACTCCCGGCGAGCAGGCGGTAGGCCTGAAGAACGTATCGGCCAATGAACAGTTCTTCCAGGGACACTTTCCCGAGTTTCCGGTCATGCCCGGGGTGTTGATCGTCGAGGCGATCGCCCAGGTGGGGTCCGTGGCGATGATGTCGCAGCCTGAAATGCGTGGGAAGCTGGCGCTGTTCGCGGGCATCAACAACGTTCGGTTCAAGCGACAGGTGAAGCCCGGCGATGTCCTCCGGATCGAGGTGACGCTCGGTCAGTTCCGGCGCAACATCGGCACGGGCAGCGGCGTGGCCACCGTCGACGGCGAGGTCGCCTGCAAGGGGGAGTTCATGTTCGCGCTGGTGCCGGACGTGAGCAATGGCGAGAGCCAGGGATAATCGCCTCGTTGTGCGACCTGGATTCACAGGCGCTACACTATAACCGTACCGAAGCGGAATTATTGTCCAGGCGGAATCGCGAAAAACCGACCCAGCAATGGCCTCACGACATACGAGGTCTGACCACAGGAGCCTGTAGCGTTGTCTGCATCTGGTAAGACATTGGGCCTCATCCTCATCGGCGTGGGGGCGGCTATCGGGCTCGCCCTCGGCGCGTGGATCCTCTCCGCGCTGGCCGATGATTCCACCGGCACATCGGGCGCGGTCCTCGGGTTCGCGCTCGTCATCATCTTCATCGTCGCCCCACTGTGCGGGGGTGGCATCTACATCCTCAGCAAGGGCCGGGCCGAAGAGAAGGAAATGGGCAAGGTACGCGAACAGCGGGCCCTGCTCGACATCGTCAAGACCCGGGGTCAGGTGCAGATCAGCGACCTGGTGCTCGAACTCAAGTCCACCACCGCCGATGTGCAGAAGAACCTGCACGACCTGGTGGGCCGGGGGCTGTTCTCCGGCTATGTCGACTGGAACAAGGGTGTGCTCTACTCCGTCGAGGCGTCACAACTGAATGGCCGGCAAACCTGCCCGAATTGCGGTGGGCAGGTGGAACTCGCGGGCAAGGGCCTGATCAAGTGCCCGTACTGCGGGGCGGAAATCTTCCTCTAGGACAATCTCCGGTTGACGGAAAGGATGGTCGCGTTGGAGCAACGGATCAGCAAGAAGCTCTTCGATATTCCAGGCTATCGTGGATACCGGTCCCTGGAGGACCGGCGGGATGATGATCGGCGTGTGCGGGACGCCATCGCTGGCGCGTTGGGGAATACCACCGAGAGTCTCACCCGACTGAGCGCCCGCTTGGCAGAGGAGCGCAAGCTCCAGCAGATCTCGGGTATTGAGCGGCTGGTGGGAAATACCAGGCACCTCGCCGACCGCGTGCGAACCGCGAGCTATGGCTACGGTGGATTGTTCTCGCAACAGCCCGTCGGCGCGATCGCGCTGGACCAGCTCAAGCAGTTCGATGTCGCGTTCCAGAATGAGATCGCGGCGCTCGATGACATCGCCGGACGACTCGCCAGCTCCCCGGAAGGTCCGCTCCCCGTGGACATCTCGGCGTACAGTGACGAACTCGTTCGCCTCAATAAGCTGTTCGATGCCCGGACCCAGGTGGTGGAGACCGCGCAACCGTCTCAGGACGCGCAAGTGCTCTCCCTCCTTGAACCTCCGGTGGCGCCCAAGGTCTCCCCGATCTCGGGGCTCACGCTCGGGGATGCGTTCTCGGTGCTGGGAGACGACTTCATCGTCGACGCGGTTGTCACCTTCCGCGAGCCGGAGCGTTCCGTGCAACTCGTGCGGGCTGGCGACGACCCCGACGGGCAGGCCATCTGGTTTGTTGGTGGAACCACGGACAACGTGCCTTCGTCCCGGTTGCGTGAGGGCGACCGCGAATCGGTGACCGTCGCGAGTGGCCGAAACGCGGAAATGACGATCGCCACGCGGGACGGATCGAACGAAAGCGTTCCGGCGCAGTATGCGTATACTGCGTCCACCGGGGACGCCGTGACGTTCTGGTATTCAGTTGGCAACGAGACCCGCTCATTCGCGGGAACTTCGATTGTGGACGCAGACATTCAGGTCTACGGCCAGGCATAAGAAGCAGGGAGACAGACATCATGGGTATTCTCGATCGAATGTCGCGACTCGTGCGAGCGAACATCAACGACCTGCTCGACCGCGCGGAAGATCCCGAGAAGATGATCGACCAGATCATCCGTGACATGCAGACCAACATCACCGACGCACGACGCCAGGTCGCGGCGATGATCGCCCAGGAAAAGGAGCTCGCGGCCGACCTCAAGGAGAGCCAGGAGCTGTCCAACGAGTGGGCCGAGAAGGCCAAGCGCGCCGTTGGGGCCGGCAAGGATGACCTCGCTCGCGAGGCCCTTCGCCGCAAGCGCGATTCCGACGAGAATCTCGCCGTCTATCAGCAGCAGCACCAGGTTCAGGAGCAGACCGTAAGCAAGCTGAAGCAGCAGCTCGCGGCGCTCGAATCCAAGTACCAGGCCACGCTCAGCCAGCGCGACGCGCTCCTCGCCCGCTCGCGCCGGGCCAACGCCACCAAGAAGATCGTCACGCAATCCTCGGCGGCCGTCAGCTCACTTGGCGACGGCCTCAACGCCACCGCCGAACTCGATCGCATGGAGTCGAAGATTCGGCAGACCGAATCCGAGGCCGCGGCGTACCAGGAACTGGAGAGCGAGTCGATGGACGCGCAGTTCCGCGAACTCGACTACGACATCGATATCGAGAAGGAACTCGAAGCCCTCAAGTCGGGCGGAGCCCCGGCCGGCGAACTCTCGTCTGGCGAAGAATCGTACTAGGCACGAACAGCCTGGATGTCCTTGAGCCGGAGCGTGGGCATGGCCCACAATCCGGCTTTCGGATTCCAGCCCGGAGGAATTCCACGTGGCCGTTCTCGACCTGATCGAATATCCAAACGAAGGCTCGAACGAGCTTGTCCACCGGATTCCAGAGCACGGCTCCGGAGAGTTCCGGCTGGGCTCCCAGCTTGTCGTCCGCGAAAGCCAGCGGGCGGTCTTCTTCCGCGATGGCAAGGCGCTCGACGTCTTCGGGCCCGGTCGTCACACGCTGTCGACCAACAACATCCCCTTCCTCACGGGGTTGATCGGTCTCCCGTTCGGCGGCAAGTCCCCATTCACGGCGGAGGTCTTCTTCGTCTCGATGCGGGAATTCACCGACATGAAATGGGGGTCGGCCCAGCCGCTCACCTACCGGGACTCCGATCTCGGCATGGTGCGACTGCGCGCGCACGGCACCTACAGCATCCGGGTGAGCGACCCGCAACTCCTCGTGGGCCAGATGGTCGGGACCCGCGGCTCCTACAGCACCGGCCAGATCGATGAGTTCCTGCGCAGTATCATCCTCACCCAGTTCAACGATATCCTGGGCGAGGTGCACACCTCGATCCTGGACCTGCCCGGCATGTCGGTTGAGGTATCGTCGGCGGCCCGGGCGTCACTGGCCGAGCCGTTCGCGCGATACGGTCTGGAACTGACCAGCTTCCAGGTCAGCGCCATCACGCCGCCCGACGAAGTTACCCAGCGCATCGACGCCCGGTCCGGCATGGCGGCGGTTGGCGATCTCGATGCGTACACACGGTTCAAGACCGCGGAAGCCATCGGGGACGCGGCGAACAACCCAGGCGTGGCCGGAGACGCGGCCAGCGCTGGTGTTGGGCTCGGCACCGGCCTTGGTATCGGTCAGGCCATGGCTGGCGCGATCGCCGGGAACCAGAACCAGGGGGCCCAGCAGGCGCCGGCGCAACCCTCCCAGGCGACGACCTCCTGCCCGAACTGCAAGGCGACGATTCCGGCCAACTCCAAATTCTGCCCCGAGTGCGGCACGAACCTGTCGGGCGTGACCTGCAAGGAATGTGGGTCAGCCAATCAGCCAGGCGCGAAGTTCTGCAGCACCTGCGGAAAGCCACTTGGCTAGGCGTTTCACACCCTGAAACACGCAACCGGTGACCGAAGGATGGGGCGAAAGCTCCATCCTTCTTTTTGTGACGCGGAGCGCTCGTTTCACCGTTCCAGCCGTAGCCGATCGACGCACGGTTCCTTCCACAATTCAGGCGGAACATCGCCCAAATATGGTAGAATAAGGCGTTAGGCTCACGCCTTTTCCCCATGAAACAGGAGCCATTCACAGTGGAACGAGGAAGCGTTCGGGTTGCCAGCATTGAGTCCGAAATGCGGCAATCCTATCTTGATTATGCAATGAGCGTTATCGTGTCGCGCGCGCTGCCAGATGCCCGCGACGGGTTCAAGCCGGTACACCGCCGGGTGCTCTACGCCATGCACCAGATGGGCATGCGGTCGAACTCCCGGTACCGCAAGAGCGCCGGTATCGTGGGCGAGGTGATCAAGAACTGGCATCCCCACAGCGATACCGCCGCCTACGACACCCTCGTCCGCATGGCGCAGGACTTCAGCCTCCGCTACCCGCTGGTCGACGGCCAGGGCAACTTCGGCTCCGTCGACGGCGACAAGGCGGCCGCCATGCGATACACCGAGGCCAAGATGGCCGCCATCGCGGACGAACTCCTGGCCGACATCGACAAGGAAACGGTCGACGAGTACCCCAACTACGACGCGTCGATGATGCAGCCCACCGTGCTTCCCGCTCGTCTCCCCAACCTGCTTATCAACGGCAGTTCGGGCATCGCGGTTGGCATGGCAACGAATATTCCGCCGCACAATCTCAACGAGATTTGCGATGGCATTTCCATGCTGCTCGATGACCCGGAAACCACCGTCGAGCAGTTGATGGAAGTCATTCCCGGACCGGACTTCCCGACCGGCGGCACCATCGTGGGGCGCGAAGGTATCCAGGCCGCGTATGCCACCGGACGTGGTCGCGTGCTGCTGCGTGCGAAGGCATTCATCGAGGAGCAGGAGCGCGGCAATCGATGGCAGATTGTCGTCACCGAGCTCCCCTACCAAGTGAACAAGTCCGTCCTGCTCGAGCGCATCGCCGAGCAGGTTCGCGACGGCAAGCTTGACGGCATCAGCAACCTGCGCGACGAGTCGGACCGCAGCGGCATGCGCATCGTGTTCGAACTCAAGCGCGACGCCCAGGCCCGCGTGGTGCTGAAGAACCTCTACAAGCACTCGCAGCTTCAGACCACATTCGGCATCAACATGCTGGCGCTGGTCGAGCGCGGCACCCAGCCGCGGGTTCTCACCCTCAAGCGCGCGCTTCAGGAATACATCGATCACCGGCAGGAAGTGATCACCCGCCGCACGGAGTTCGATCTCGAGCGTGCCCGTCGCCGGGCCCATGTCCTTGAAGGCCTCAAGATCGCGCTGGACAACATCGACGAGGTCATCCAGGTCATCCGGAGCTCTCGCTCGACCGACGAGGCTCGCCGGAACCTCATGAACCGGTTCGACCTGTCGGAGATCCAGTCGAACGCCATTCTGGACATGCGTCTTGCCCGCCTGGCCGCCCTGGAGCGCCAGAAGGTCGAGGACGAGTACAACGAGGTCATGAAGACCATCGCGTACCTGGAGAGCCTTCTGGCCGATCCGCTGCTGATCCTGAACCTCATCCGCGAGGACATTTCCGACCTCAAGGAGAAGTACGGCGACGAGCGACGGACCAACTTCATCGAAGGCACCGGGGCGATGTCCGACGAGGACCTCATTCCCGAGGTAGACGTTCTGGTCACGGTGACGACCAAGGGCTACGTGAAGCGACTGCCCCAGGACACCTATCGCCTCCAGCGGCGCGGTGGGCGTGGCGTCACCGGCGTCACCATGCGGGAGGAAGATGTTCCGCTGCACATGCTGGCCGCCAACACGCACGATTACCTGCTTGTCTTCACGAACCGCGGCCGGGTGTACCAGATCAAGGTGCACGAACTGCCGGACGCCAGCCGCACCGCCAAGGGTATCCCCATCGTCAACGTCATCAGCATGTTGCCGGATGAGACCGTCACAACGCTGCTCAAGGTGCGGGACTACCCCGAGTCGGCCTTCCTGTTCTTCACCACCCGCCTGGGCCGCGTGAAGCGCGTCAGCCTCGACCAGTTCAGGACCGTGCGGTCGAACGGCATGATCGCCATCAGCATCGACGATCACGATGAACTCGCGTGGGTGCGGCAGACATCCGGTGACGACGACGTGGTGCTTGTGAGCACCGAGGGTCAGGCGATCCGGTTCGACGAGAATGACGTGCGTCCGATGGGCCGGCCCGCCGCCGGCGTGATCGGCATGCGCCTCTCGGGCAACGACCGCATCATCGCCTTCGAGGTCGTCGAACCCGATCACGACCTTCTGGTCGTGGCGTCTCGTGGCCTTGGGAAGCGGACCAGCCTGGACCACTACCGGAGCCAGGGCCGCGGTGGCAAGGGCATCCAGACGATGAAGCTCTCCTCCCGCACGGGCATGATCGTCGCCGCCGCGATGGTATCCCCCGAGGACGGCGTGGTCCTGATGAACAACAAGGGCATCACGATCAAGATCGCGGCCGACGGCATTCGCCAGAGTGGCCGCAGCACCCAGGGCGTAACCCTGATGCGGCTGGGCAAGGACGAGGAAGTTGTCTCGATGACCGTCATCGAGCCGTCCGACATCGTCAGCAACGCTCAGTTCGAAGACCTCGACATGAGCGCTCTCCCGGATAGTGGCGACAAGTAGCAGGGGACAACAACATCGTCCACAAAAAGTACGGCCGGACCACTATGGTCCGGCCGTTCTCATTGCAGGACCAGTGCGAAGTAGCGTACGTACGCATGTTACACCGACGATCGTGTCGTTGTTGTTCACGACATGGATGCCATGGAAATGGCTGTTCAGGGGGCGCAGCTGGCTCCGCATTATGATCCGGGCCCAATGAAGGTCGGGACGGGGTGGATGTTCGCGGAACGGTCGGGGTGACCAGAGCGCGACAAGAGCACCTTGCCACCTGGGACGGGCGACGACCCGCATCTCACCGCTCCAAATCGGCGGCGGCTTTCAGATACCACTCATACGCAATCCGGTTGAAGAGGCGTGAAAGACTTCCCGCACCGCTGTCCCGTCTCATCACGATCGGGCGTCCGTGGGGGCAGCCGTGTACGGAGGCCCACGAGCGCCAGCGCCGCCGAAGGCGAGCGTATGGCTCCCCTATTCCTTTCCGGATGCCGTATCAGCCACCGATGCCAGAAAATTGAAGGCCCTCCACATGTCACCGCTCGAGGCGGCATGTGGAGGGCCTTGGCTCCCGGCTGATTGCGACGGCCGGCGGTCTGACATCAGGCCGCTAAGCGGTTCATTTCCTGGGTCTTGGCGATGCGGGTGACCTGGCGGACCCAGGCGCTCACGATCGGGACCAGGATCGCGAGGCCCACGGTGGTGACCACGACGGTGGCGAAGAGGATCTTTGCCGTGGAACCGGCGCCAGTCGGGAAAATCGAGGTGGTGCGGAACATCGTCAGCAGGATGAACTCGAGGCCGATGGCGGCAGGCACCACGAACGCGGCCACGCGACCCGGAAGGAAGGACGACACCACCGTCAATGCCGCGCTAATCGCGAAGACGGCGACCGCCAGCTTCAGCGCGCTCGAAAGGGATACCAGGTCGGATTGTCCGGCGAGCAACGGCACCATGAGTGCTGCCGGCATGAACAGGATGCCCGCGAACTCGGGATCTTCCTGCGACAGCACCGCGCACGTTCCCGCCAGCAGAACGAGGATCAGGATGACAGCGGCCGTCGCCAGGGTCGGCGCGAGCATCGTTCCGTTTCCGCCATCGACGAACGGCACACGGACGACGCTCTGGCGAATCACCAGCACCGGGAACACCATCGCGATCGTGGCTATGTTCACCAGCGCCGCCCGTCGCCACGGCAGGTGCGCGGCGGTGTTGGCGATCATGGCGAGTATGACGGTTGGAATGAACAGGCCAGCGGCCCAGACTGGCAGCCCAAACGGCGTGAACGCGCCGAGGAGCAGGACACCGATCGAGGAGACGGCCATGAGCAGGTTCGGAAACGCCTGCTCCAGCATCAGCCCCGGCGCGGGGAGCACGGGCATCGCGGGCGCGGACGGCCGTCGTGATCGCGAGACTCGCGGGGAGACAGCCACTTCCGGAAGTTCGACCGCGGTGATCACGTCGTGCCGTGGGGCATGCGCGTGGGCATTCACCGATCGACGCGGTTCGCTCCGGCGTTTCGTCCCAGACGACGGCCTCGAGGCGCGTTGGCGGGGCGCGGGAACGTTGATATAGAGTTCCGGATCGTCTCCGAACAGATCGACGGGAAGGTCGGGAAGCGAGTGCCGTGTGCCTTGGGTCGCGGGGCTTCGTGATGCCATGATCGGATCGATATGCTCCTCAGGAGGCCAATAGCGAGTCGATGGATACGGTTGTCCTCACCCGCTTCCGGAAGGACCCAATGCCATTAATGCCACACAACTTTAGCATGTTGAGGGTCGTTTCGAAGCCCGCGCCGATGGTCTCGGGAACGTGGGAATCACTTCCAACCGTCATCAACGTGCCACCCATCCGAACGTACATATCCACGATCTGGCCGGCCGGCATGCTGGTCTTTGGCGTCTGGCGCATGCCAGAGGTATTGATCTCGAAGGACACCCCCGCGTCGATAATCGCCTGGAGCGCCGCGCGAAGCTCCGGTTCGCAGGCGAGCGGATCGTAGGGCAGCGTCTCGATAGGCCGGTATCGCTTCGGGAGGTCGATGTGGCCCATGGTGTCGAACCAGCCCGTCTCGGCGGCGGCCTGGATTTCCTCAAGGTAGGGCTTCATCACATCCACGATGCTGCGCGAGGCGAAGTACTCGGGAAAGATGATCTCACCCGCGTCCCCATAGTGAACCGAGCCAATGACGAAATCGAACTCGTGCTCGCCGAGGAAGTGCTCGACCTCGCTCGCGATGCGCCGGTTGAAGTCGACCTCGGCGCCCGCCAGGATCACCAGCCTGTCGCCGTAGGTTTCCCGGGCGATTTCGAGGTCCTTCATGTAGGTGGAATAGTCGAAGAACCCGTAACTCATGTCCGCGGGTTCGTGCTCGATATGGTCGGTGAAGGCAATTTCGGTGATGCCGGCGCGGACCGCAGCTTCGCACGAATCCAGGATCGGCGTGGAGCAGTCCGCGGATTGTGTGGTGTGGACGTGATAGTCGAACATCTGTGAGGATTACCCCTGAATGCTGTGTGGGAGCGGGATCGCAATACCCGCCGGATTCCACCGGACATGATACCGGCATTCGTAGCGAGAGGACACGCTTCACCTTGGGTTCCTGGCTGGATTCCGCGGGCCTCGACGGCAGGCTGATCCTGATCAATCTCGCGTTCGCCATCGTGGTGTATGTCATCGCGCGAATCACGAGTCGATGGCTGCGACGCCACGTTGTCTCCACGCTTTCGGTGAAATCGTACGGCCGGAACGGGGCGGTCCTGATGGGCCGGTTATCCTCGATCGCGGTCTATGCGCTCGCCACCGTGATCATCCTTGGCCGATGGGGTGTCAGTTCCACCGGACTCCTGACATTCCTCGGTGCCTTCTCGGTGGCGCTGGGCCTGTCGTTGCAGGATGTGTTTCGGAACTTCTTCTCGGGCCTCTTCCTGTTGATGGAACGGCCGTTTCGCGTGGGAGATCGCATCCGGGTTCGCGATGTGGAGGGAGAGGTCCAGGGAATCGATGTGCGCACGACGCACGTTAGATTGGACAACGGATCCGTTGTGTTGCTGCCCAACTCGATCGTGTTCTCCGACATCCTCACGCGCCGGTCACAGGCGGGTGTGCTGCGCCTGGACTTTCGCATCACTTCGCGGGAGCGAAGTGCGATGCAGGTGGAACAGTGGGTGCACGACGCATTGCGTGACCTGGAATGTGTGAAGCAGCCCATCACCGCGCCGGTGGTTCGTTCCATCGGCGCGGAGGGCAGTGTCCTGGAGTTGTCGGTGCTGGTGGAAGATGCCCCTGGAAATGTTCGCCAAACGGTGGACGCCCTGATGCCTGGCGATGGATCGATGGAAGTAGAGCGATTATGACGAGCCAGGGCAAGCGCCTGGGAATTCTCGGAGGCACATTCAGTCCCATCCATGTCGGTCACATGATCATGGCCGAGAACGCGCTGGGAGATCTGAACCTGGATGAAGTGGTGTTCATGCCCGCCGGGAGGCCACCGCACAAGGAGTCCGAGACGTCCATTTCCATCCCACATCGACTCGCCATGGTCGAAGCCGCCATCGCGGATCGGCCAGGGTTCACCTGCGGTAGGCTCGACATCGACCACGGTGAACTCTCCTATACGTGGCGGTTGCTCGAACGCTTCGGAGAGTGGCACGCCGGGGCCGACCTCTGGTTCATCGTCGGCGGCGACTCACTCCAGGACTTCGCGAAATGGGCGAGGCCGGACCGGGTACTCGAACTGGCCAGGCTGGCGGTGATCGAGCGGCCTGGTTTCGCCGTGGACGAACAGGTGCTGGACGCTTTACCGGGGATGCGCGATCGGGTCGACATCGTGCGCGCTCCGCTGTGCGACGTCTCTTCCACGGATCTGCGCGAGCGTGTCGAATCCGGCCGTTCGATTCGCTACCTGGTGCCCGAGCCGGTGCGGGTCTATATCGAAGCCAACCACCTTTATGAATGACATGGTGGGCCTTCGTTACCGGGTCTGGAATCAAACTCCAAGCGGGTATTCATGGGATCATGGCGGATCGAGGAATCCCGCTATACTTCCATGCCGACTGAAACGGCGAAGATTGCACCTGTTCACGTACGGAGCGCTCTAGTGCGGCCAGCCAACCTGCGAATGCTCGCCCTGATTGTCGTCATCACCATCGTATCGACCTGGATCGCGCTACCAGAGAGCGTCCTCGATGTCGGTGGGTTCAAGGCCGATCACCCGATTAGGGAAGGGCTCGATCTCCAGGGCGGATTGCAAGTAACGCTCGAGGCACGTCCTCCCGGCGGCGGTGGCGTGGACAACGCCACGCTCGAAGGAACCAGGGATACCCTCGAACGCCGGGTCAATGGCCTCGGCGTGACGGAGCCGCTAATCCAGACCCGCGGCGACAACCAGATCCTGGTGGAGTTGCCTGGTGTGGTCGACCCGGAGCAGGCGGTTGAGGTCCTCAAGGAAACCGCGCTGCTGGAAATCATCTACGCCGATGGCCAGGCGTTGCCCGCCGGCACGATCGTGCGCACGTCCCTTGGCGATGTCACAAGCACGACCGCTACGGCTGGCACTCCGGATTTCGCGACGCCGGGCGCCCCTCCCACTCCGGCGCCTGATGGACCCGTTTACCAGACGATCGTCAGCGGGACCGATCTCAGCGATGCCTACGTCTCCCGCGACCCAACGACCGGCCAGCCGCTGGTGACCTTCGAGCTCCGGGGGGACGCCCAGGAGACCTTCTACCAATTCACCCGTGACCACATCGGACAACCGATGTCGATCGTCATCGACAAGGAAGTCATTTCCTCGCCGCGCATCCAGAGCGCGATTTCAGGCACCGGTTCCATCGACGGCGTCTCGGCGACCGAGGCGCAGAACCTGGCCACCCAACTCAAGGCTGGCGCGCTCGGCGTGCCGCTCGAGGTGGTCTCCAGCCGCACCGTGGGACCATCGCTCGGCGCGGACTCGCTCGATCGCAGCCTGGTGGCGGGAGTCGTGGGCCTGGTGGTCGTGGCGATCTTCATGATTCTCTACTACCGGCTTCCCGGCGTGCTGTCGGTGATAGCGTTGCTGATCTACACGGCCATCACCCTGGCCGCGTACAAGCTGATTCCGGTGACGCTCACCTTGCCCGGCATAGCGGGGTTCATCCTGTCCATCGGCATGGCGGTCGACGCCAACGTCCTCATCTTCTCGCGCATGAAGGAAGAATTGCGGTCCGGGCGCGAACTGGAACCCGCGATCGAGGCGGGCTTCGATCACGCCTGGCCGTCGATTCGCGATTCCAACATCTCGACCATGATCACCTGCGCGATTCTCTACTGGTTCGGCCAGTTCACCGGGGCGACGATCATCACCGGCTTCGCCCTCACGCTGTTCGTTGGCGTGGCCGTCAGTCTCTTCTCCGCGATCACGGTCACCCGAACGCTGCTCCGGATCCTCAGTGACTTGGGAGTGATCAAGAGCGGCTGGCTTCTGGGCCTTGGGCGGCACGATCTCGACAGCATGGCCAACGATCCGGCGCCAGCGGCTCGCACCTGATCGAGCAACCACGCGAGCACCGCGGGAGCATCCTCAATGGAACATCTGGCTGGAAAACGAAACCTGTGGTTCGCGATATCGGGGGCGATGCTGATTCCCAGCATCCTCGCGCTCATGATCTGGGGACTCCAGTTCGGCATCGACTTCACCGGGGGATCAGCCTGGGAGGTCCAGTACACCGCCGATGTCAGCACCGAAGATATCGCCGCGGTCCTCACCGAACAGGGGCGTCCCGAAGCCACCGTCCAGCAGGTGGGAGACGCGGACGAGCACCGTTTCCTCATTCGCCTGAAGGAGTTGCCGGAAGGATCGCCGGAGAAGGCACAACTCACGGAATCCCTCGGAACGCTTGGACAGCTCGTTCCAGAAGGTGAGGCGCTCGAGACCGTCGGCGCTTCGGTCGGCGCGTCCATCCGGAATCGCTCGGTGTTCGCCGTCCTGGCCGCCTCGGTTGGCATCCTGCTCTACATCGCCTATGCCTTCCGGAACACCCAGTCCCCGCTTCTGTACGGCACCTGCGCGATCGCCGCGATGCTGCACGATGCGCTCATCGTGCTCGGCGTATTTTCGATTCTTGGCCAGTTCTGGGATGTGGAGGTGGACGCGTTGTTCATCACCGCGTTGCTCACCATCATCGGGTTCTCGGTGCACGACACCATCGTGGTGTTCGACCGGATTCGCGAGAATCTCGGCGTTTCTCCCGAGGAACCATTCGAAAGCATCGTGAATTACTCCATCGCGCAAACCATCGTGCGATCCATCAATACTTCACTTACCGTCGTGATTACCTTGCTGGCGCTACTGATGTTTGGGGGCTCGACCACCAGGGAGTTCGTTCTCGCCTTGCTGATCGGAATCGTGGTCGGAACCTACTCTTCCATCTTCAATGCCAGCCAGTTGCTGGTGTCGTGGGAGAACGGCGAACTCCAACGATTCGTTCGCCGCATATCCACGCTTGGCCGCTCCACCAAGGCTGAATCCGCCACTTCCTGATCCGAAAATCGACCCTCCAAAACTGACCCCAAAGTCAGTGATTCATCCGCCATGGTGCATGGTAGGATTACGAATCACGCCACTCGGAAATAGGCGCGTGGCACCAGGTACGTGCTGCAGGACATCGTTTTCGAATGTTCCCAGGCACGCTGTCGCGTCGTGAGTCAACTGGTTTGCAGTGGGGATGGGAGATCGACTTGGATCGAATCATCGTATACGCGCTTCCGGTCATCGTTTTCGGACTAATGGCCGTGGGCTTCGCACTCTATCTCGCAAAGGATGTCCTCTCGCGTGACCAGGGAACGCCTGGAATGCAGGACATCTCGAATCGCATCTTCGAAGGAGCCATCGCCTACCTCAACCGCCAATACAGGACGATCTTCTCTCTCGCGATCGTGGTCGCCATCCTGATGGGCGTCCTGGTCGCGATTTTTGAGAACAGCCACCAGACCGAGCGCGGCGTGATCACCTCGCTGTCGTTCCTGGCGGGCGCGCTCCTCTCCGGTCTCTCCGGATTCATCGGCATGTACGTCGCGGTCAAGAGCAATGTCCGCACGGCGGCCGCCGCCCAGCAAGGCATCGGGCCCGCGCTGATCGTGGCGCTCCGAGGCGGAGCGGTCTCCGGCTTCCTGGTCATGGCGCTTGGCCTGCTGGGTGTGCTCGGCGTGTACGGAATCGTGTACCAATTCGCGGAGGGTGAGTTCTCGAAGGTGGCGGAAACGCCGTTCTGGATCGTTGGCTTCGCCTTTGGCGCCAGCTTCGTCGCCCTCTTCGCCCAACTCGGTGGTGGTATCTACACCAAGGCCGCCGACGTTGGCGCGGATCTCGTCGGCAAGGTCGAGGCTGGCATTCCCGAGGACGACCCTCGCAACCCGGCCGTGATCGCCGACCTCGTAGGAGACAACGTTGGTGACTGCGCGGGGCGCGGCGCGGACATTTTCGAGTCCTCCACGGCGGAAGTGATCGGCGCCATGATCCTCGGCGTCGCGCTCTACCAGGCCTCTGGTCAGGAAATAGCCTGGATCTTCTTCCCGCTGGTCGTGGGCGCGTTCGGACTCCTCGCCTCGATGCTGGGCGTGATGTACGTCCGTCCAACCGGCGAGATCAAGGATCCGATGGGCGAGCTCAACAAGGGCTTCTACGTCAGCGCCGGTCTTTCGGCCATCTTCCTCACCGTTATCTGTCTCGTCATGCTGCCGGAAGGTGGCTGGCGATTCGCGCTCTGCGGCTGGATCGGTATCCTCACGTCATTCGCGTTCGTCTACATCACCCAGTACTACACCGCTGGATCGTGGCGCCCGGTTCGAGACATCGCCGATGCCTCCAAGACGGGACCCGCCACCAACATCATCTCCGGCATCTCGGTCGGCTTCGAAACCACGGGCTTGCCCGCGATCACCATCAGTGTCGCCCTGCTCTCCTCGTACTGGCTTGGTGAAAACGTCGATGCCTTCTCCGGTGGCGCGGCGGTTTCCAGCGGCATCTTCGGCACCGCGGTCGCGACGATGGGCATGCTCATGACGGCGGCCTACATCCTCGCTATGGATACCTTCGGCCCGATCACGGACAACGCCGGCGGCATCGTCGAAATGAGCAATGCGCCGGATTCGGTTCGCGAGGTCACGGACGAACTGGACTCGGTCGGCAACACCACCAAGGCGCTCACCAAGGGCTACGCGGTCGGTTCCGCTTCCCTCGCGGCCTTCCTCCTCTTCTCGGCGTTCCTCGACGAAATCCAGCGCTTCTCCGATGAAACCATCAGCCGCGTCGTGAACCTCGCGGAGCCGAAGGTCTTCGTTGGCGGTCTCATCGGCGCCACGCTTGTGTACGTCTTCTCGTCGTTCGCGATTCGGGCTGTCGGCCGGGCCGCTGGCGACATGATCGAGGAAGTCCGGCGCCAGTTCCGGGCGGACCCTGGCATCATGGCTGGCACCAGTGTTCCCGATTACCGTCGTTGCGTGGACATCTCGGTGCGGAGCGCGCTCCGCGAGATGATCCTGCCAGGAGCGCTCGCCATCATCGTTCCGATCCTGGTCGGCGTGATCCTCAAGTGGGAAGCGGCCGCCGGCATGCTGATGGTAGGTACCATCGTTGGCGTCCTGATGGCGCTCGTGCTGAACAACGGTGGCGGCGCATGGGATAACGCGAAAAAGTTCATCGAAGCAGGAAACCTGAAGGATGACGATGGCAACGTGCTCGGCAAGGGCAGCGACGCCCACGCGGCCGCGGTCGTCGGTGACACGGTCGGCGATCCCTGGAAGGACACCGCTGGACCGTCGCTCCACGTGCTGATCAAGCTCCTGGCGACGATCACGCTGGTGCTGTCGCCGCTCTTCGTCTAGCGGTCGCTACGTCATCACAAACGGGAACAAGGGGCGGGCATCGTGCCCGCCCCTTGTCGTTGCCTTTGGCCCAACGAACCCATGGCGCGGGACGACGTACAATACCCCACTGTGACCAGCGCCGCCCGGTTCCCTCCGCGCGATCCACACAGGGGTAGTTTTCGGATGACAGACAGCGTGAACCACCGAACGATCGGCGTCGTCGGTGGTGGTTTCGCGGGCCTCACCGCGGCTCTCCGGCTTGCCCAGGCCGGGCATCGGGTGATCCTCTGGGAAAAGGGCCGTCTGGGTGGCCAGGCCGCGACCTTCGAGGTGGCGGGCACGCGTCTGGAGGTCTTTTACCATCACCTCTTCCAGAGCGATACGTCGATAGCGGCGCTGGCCAAGGAGATCGGCATTGGCGACAAACTCCTATGGCTGCCATCCAATGTCGGGTACTTCGCTGACGGACGCATTTATCCGCTCAACGGAGCCCTCGATCTCCTGAAGCTCGGCTTCATCTCCCCGACCGACCGGATTCGCGTCGGACTCGTGACCGCGTATCTCCAGCGAGTGCGGAACTGGAAAAATTACGAGCATGTCACCGCCCATGATTGGCTTCAGCGCGCGCTTGGCAAGCGAGCCTACGACCGGACATTCGGCGCCCAACTCCGGGCCAAGTTCGGGTCGTTTTACGACAAGGTGCCGATGGTCTGGTTCTGGGGCAAGATCTGGCTGCGCACCACATCCCGCCGTTCACCGCTGGAACAGGAGAAGCTCGGCTACTTCGAAGGCAGTTTCCAGGTGATGGTCGATGCGTTGGTGAGTGCCTGTGAGGCCGCTGGCGTCGACATTCGCCGAACCGGTCTGATTGGCCTGGAGCAACGTGACGACGATACCTGGCAAGCGGTGGAGGCCGCGGGCGAAGCCGTGATGGTCGACTCGATACTCGCCACGGTGCCCTCCGGGGTCTTCCAGCGACTTGCGCCACCGCTGCCAGCGGACTACGCCGCGAAGCTCGATGCCCTCGAATACGAGGCCGCCGTCGTCGCCATCCTTGAGCTCGATCAGCCCCTGTCAGATGTGTACTGGTTGAACGTCGCCGACGATGATCTGCCATTCACCGGCATCATCGAGCACACGAACTTCATCGATCCGGCGGCCTATGGCGGAAGCCGCTTCGTCTACCTCAGCAAGTACATGGAGCCGGATCACCCCTATTTCGCCCTGCCGGATGAGGATGTGATCGAGGCCTACCTGCCCCACCTGACGCAGGTGAACCCGAAGTTCGACCGCTCCTGGATCAGGAATTCCTGGGTTTTCCGCGAGCGTGCCGCGCAGCCGATCATCCCGATGAACTATTCGACCCAGGTCCCCGAGCATCGAACCCCCCTCAGGAATCTGTACCTCGCGAACACGACCCAAATCTATCCCGAGGACCGGGGCACCAATTACAGCGTCCGGCTGGGCGAGGATGTCGCTCGACTCATGCTTGAGGACTTCCGCTCGTCAGGCGCGCCGCCACAGGGCTGAACCATCCACGACGTCAAGCTTGATCAGCCCGGTTCGCTCCATGTGGGCAAGGTAGGCGGAGATCGTCGGCCGGAGCAGGAAATAGGCTTGCGCGTCGCCCACCGGCACGTCCAGCGTGCTGAACACGCTGGCCGCGACGTCGTCACCAGTGGCGGGCTCCGTCAGGCAATCTAGCAGCGCGGCGATCGCACGATCGGTCGCCGCCAGATTTGCGTCGGCCAGCGCGTCGATCCCCTCCCGGACGTCGCCATGGCCCGGCACCACATGGGTCGCCGGGACTGCCCTGGCCTTCTCCAAAGATTCCAGATGCTCCGTCAACCCGTACAGGTAGGGAATCCGGTACTTCTCGATGGCGTATTCCGGAAAGACGACGTCGGCGCAGAAGAATACGCCGTCGACGAGGAGGCCAACCTGGTTCGGCGAGTGACCAGGGAGCGCGACCACGTCGACCTCCGTTCCTCGGAATCGCTGGACCCCATGGTCGAGCCTCCCGGTTACCGTGCTGGGTTCGGCGAGGAGGAATTTCGTCCGCAATGCGTCCGCGGGTGATGCTCCACCGTAGAGCAGCGCGGGCTGGAGGATCGGATGCTCGATCACGGCCGCCTCGATGGCTGGCGCCCAGATTTCGCAGCCGGTTCGTTTCTGGACGAACGCGTTCGCGCCGAAATGGTCGGCGTGTCCGTGGGTGTTGATGATGGCGACGACCTCGGATTCGAGCTCTTCCCGGACGGCCCGGAGCACTTTCCGGGCGATGGAGTCGTTCAGGCCGCTGTCGATCAGCGTGAGGGTGTTGTCCTCGTGCCTGATCACGCCGATGTTCGTTCCACCCGGAACGTACCCGACGGAGTCCGTGAGGCCGATGTACATGTGATCAATCATTCCTTTTGATGGGCGGATGCCGCGTCTATACTCTGCGTCGTTGGGGTGACGCCGGATTATGGCCTGGGAGCTATGAGAATGCAGCATATTGTCGCCGTCGAGCAGTTTGAGCGCGAGTATATCCTGTCGCTGTTTGAGGAGGCCGATCGCATGCGCTCGGTTCGCGCCAGCCAGGGGTTGCTCCGGGACCGTATTCTTGCAACCCTCTTTTACGAACCCTCAACCAGAACCCGGTTGAGCTTCGAATCGGCAATGTTGCGCCTTGGGGGCCAGGTGGTCTCGACGGAGAATGCCCGCGAGTTCTCGTCGGCGATCAAGGGAGAAACCGTCGAGGACACGGTCAGGATCGTCGCCGGATACGCCGACGGCATTGTGATTCGCCACCATGAACAGGGCGCCGCGGCACGCGCGGCGGCGGCGTCTCCCGTGCCCATCATCAACGGCGGCGATGGACCGGGCGAACACCCGACCCAGGCCTTGCTCGACTTCTACACGATCCAGAACGAACTGGGGACGCTCGATGGCCTAAAGGTCGCGCTGGTTGGAGACCTCCGGTTTGGACGCGCCGTCCGCTCGCTAGCGCTGATGTTCCGGCTCACGAGGGGCAGCGAACTGGTATTCGTGTCGCCCGACGCCGTTCCCATGGGAGACGATGTCCGCGACGCCTTGACTGACGCGGGCGTGTCGTTCCGAGACGAACCAGATCTGAACACCGCGCTCAGGGATGTCGACGTGGTCTACCAGACGCGGATCCAGCGGGAACGATTCGCCACGCCGGAGGAATACAAGGCAGCCCAGGGCATCTATGTCATTGATCTTGAGTCGCTCGGGTTGCTCGGCGAAAAGTCGATCATCATGCATCCACTCCCCCGGGTCGATGAAATTGACCCGAGGGTCGACGACGACCCTCGCGCGGCGTACTTTCGCCAGGCCGAGAATGGCGTTTTCATTCGGATGGCATTGCTGAACCAATTGCTGGGGTAGCGGCCTGGGTGAAGGCGCGTAGCTATTCCGGCGGGAGTGACTCCGGACCCTGCCGGTGCCCGGTCTGTACCCGTTCCCAGCGCGCGAGTTCGGACGAGCGGCGATTCAGCAACCCAAAGATGCCGAGTCCGCCAACCAGCGCGGCGACCACCAGCAGGACATTCACCACGCCGAACAGGTCGGCCGCGGCGGCGGCAAAGAAGATCGGGATGAACGCCACCGAGTTCGAGATGGTGAAGAACGTGGCGTAGACCCTCGCCCGCACCGCCTCATGAGAGCGTTCCTGGAGCATCGTCTGCGACGGCACCAGGATGAAGGCGTTACACATGCCCAGGATCGCGGCGAACAGGCCAACCAGCACGGTTACGACCATGACGGGGGCCGGTTGGTTCCAGAGGAAGTCCAGGATGCCGCGTGACGTCGCCATCAGGGCGATCATGATTCCACCCACGGCCAGCGACAGGTCGATGAGCCAGTCTCGACCAATCCAGCGCACGACGCGCGGTACGACGATCACGCCCACCAGAATGCCGGCGCCTGCTGGGGCGACGATGAAGCCAATATCCTCCTTCGGCAGGCCAATCACCGTTGACACGAACTCCGGCCCGAGCGTCACGACCAGCAGGAAGGTCGTCGATGCCAGCGTCAGGTACCCGATCGCGCGCATGAGGCCAGGGTCCTGGAGGATGTAGACCATGCCCTCCTTCATGTCGCTCAACAGTCGCCGGGTTGGAGAAACGTCCGCGACGTTGGCCCTTACCGCCGCGACAGGCGTGGGCGGAATGGTCATCACCAGTCCCGCGCACAGCAGATAAACGACGATGGTGCCGAGGAACAGCGAGTCGATGCCGACCGCCTTGATCAGGATCGGCCCCAGGGCGGCGAAGCCGATCAATTGCGCGACCGTAGATGTCAGGTTGAAGAGCGCGTTGGCGGACATCAACTGCGTGCGCGGTACGACGACCGGGATGGTGGCACCCAGTACCGGCGCGAAGAACTGGCCGGCGATGCCGAAGATGAAGGTGACGATGTAATAGGCGGCGAGGATGGTCTCGACGTGCCAATCGGGCCTGATCACGAGGAACAGGAGGACGCTGACCGCCCGCGCCACGTTCAACAGCGCCATCAGCACGCGTTTGTTCGACCGGTCCGCCAGGACGCCCGCCAGCGGTCCAAACAGCACGGCCGGAAGCGAGAACGCGAGAATGACCAGCGAGATCGCGGTGTTTGCCTGGGGAAGACTGTGGACTTCGACCACGTCGCGCACGCGTAGGAGGAGCGCGAAGTTGATCATGTTCTGGCAGACCTGGGTGATGGCCTGCGTGAGCCAGAGCCGGAGAAACGGTCCGTTACGGAGGACAGCCTGGATCGAATCGGCCTCCGGCAAGTTCCGCGCCTCGGCGCTCACTCAGTCACCGAGGTCTGCGGCGGCGACTCGTCTTCAGTGGAGTCTGGCGCGTTCGGCCGTTCGACGAACGTCTTAAGCCGCTTTTCCAGGGTTCGGCGTGGCAGCAGCACCTTGCGGCCACAGGTGAGGCACCGGATGCCGATGTCCGCGCCGATCCTGACGACGGTCCAGTCGAAGGAACCGCACGGGTGCGGCTTGCGTAGCCGCACCACGTCGTCGATATAGAAAGGGACAGGTTCCTTCAGCGCCATGACTGTCTACTCGATCGAGATTGGGCTAGGACGCGGACTACATCAGTCCAGGGATCTTCATGCCGCCCGTGAGCGCGCCCATCTTGTCCTCGGCGAGCGCCTGGGCCTTCTCCATCGCGTCCTGCACGGCCGCGACGATAAGGTCCTCCAGCATTTCCACGTCCTCGGGATCAACCGCCGACGGATCGATCTTGATCGACTTGAATGCGCGCTGGCCCGTCACCTCGGCGGTGACGACCCCGCCGCCCGCGGTGCCGGTCACCACCGTTTCGTCCAGTTCCTGCTGAATCTTCGCCATGCGATTCTGCATCTGCTGGATCATCTTCATGCTGGGTTGCATCTTGCCCTCCGGGGTACAGGTGGCCGCCACGGAAGGCGACTCAGACCAGTTCGTTCTTGTATTCGTCGTGCCCAGGTTGTTCCGGACTCGCCAAGTATAGCCGCCATCAGCAGGCTATCGCGCCGCGGAAATGAACTCCCGCGAGCGTTCGAGCATGGTTCGCGCGTTGAGCCTGGCGGCCTCGCCGGGCGGCAGGCCGTCGATCATCGCGGCGATTTCCAGCTGGCGCTCGGCGTCATCCAGGAGCCGAACCTCGGACACGGTTCGGTCGTCGTCGAGATGCTTCTCGATCCGCAGGTGTGACTCCGCGAACGATGCGATCTGGGGAAGGTGTGTAATGACGATCACCTGGTGCTCCCGCGCGATTCCCCAGAGCTTTTCGCCCACCACCTGGCCGGACCTGCCCCCTACCCCAACATCGATCTCGTCGAATACAAGCGTGGGCGTGAGGTCCACGGCTGAAAGGATCGACTTGGTCGCCAGCATCAAACGGGCGGTTTCACCGCCGGATGCGATGCGGGCCAGGGGTTTCAACGATTCACCAGCGTTCGGCGCGATCAGGAATTCGACTTCATCCACCCCGGCCACATCGACGCGGAGGCGTCGTCCGCCGACCGGCACGCCGCGTTCATCCTCGCGTTGGCGAACGTCGATCTTGAGGGACGACCTGCCCATGTTGAGTTCGGAAATGCTCGTCTCGATCGCCCCCGCGAGCCTGACCGCGGCTTCCTGGCGGCGTTGAGACAGCTCGGCCGCGACGTCGCCGGCCCGTTCCCCTAGCAACCGCTCCTGTTCCACGAGGGCATCGAGGTCATAGGCGCCGGAAGTCAGTTGCTCCAGCTCCCGCTGGGCTTGTTCCCCGTATTCGATGATCTCCGCGAGTGTCGAACCGTATTTTCGCTTGAGATCCTGGACGAGCGCGATCCGGTCCTCCACCAGTTCAAGTCGCGCTTCATCGGACTCAACGCGCTCGCCGTAGTCCCGAAGTTCGCGGGCGACGTCCTCGGCGAGCACCAGAACTTCGTTGGCGCGCTCGGCGATGGATGCCGCGCCACTGTCGAGCGACGCGATATCCTCGGCCAGGGCCACCGCCCTGCGGAGAAGCACCGTGGCGCTGGGTGCCTCGGAGACATCGTCCGAGACGAGATTAGCGAGCGCTTCCAATGCGTCGGACCGCAGCCTGTCGGCGTTACGCAGGACGTCCCGCTCGGAAGCGAGATCCTGTTCCTCGTTCTCCCTCAATCCCGCCTCGGTGATTTCGTTTACCTGGAAGCGCAGAAGATCGATGCGCTGCTCCCGATCTCGAGAATTCCGGCTCACATCGTCGAGCGCGCGCCGAGCCTCGTGCCAGGCATGCACGGCGGCGGACATGTTTGAGAGCAGGTCTTCGACGCCCGCGAACCGGTCGAGGAGGTTCCGTTGTTCGGCCGATCGAAGGATCGCGAGGTGGTCCGATTGCCCATGAATATCAACCAGGAGCGAGCCCACCTGAGCCAGGACCCCGGCCGTGGCCATCCTGCCGTTGATCCGGGCCGTGGAGCGGCCACTGGAATGGATTTCCCTGGACACGACGACGGTGTCATCGTCGAGTTCGACGCCCATGTCTTCCAGGATCGGCGCCACGCGCTCGCGGTCAGATGCCGCCAATGCGAACGCCGCCTCGACCCGCGCGGCGCGCGCGCCAGTTCGGACGAGGTCGGAGCTCACCCTCGCGCCCAATACCGCGCCGAGCGCGTCCAGCAGGATCGACTTACCCGCCCCAGTCTCGCCCGTGAGGACGTTGAGACCTTCCGAGAACTGGATTGTCGTTTGCTCGATGATTGCGAAGTTGGAGATCGTCAGCTCGAGCAGCATCGTTTGCAACGTCCACTCCTCGAGGTGGGGCGGCGGAATTCAGCCCAGAATCCCGCCGCCCGTTCCCATTGCTAGCCGAGGTGCTCCAGAACCGCGGGCGGGCGAATTGGCAGTGACGTCATACGCGCGCCGGTGATGTCCTTGATCGCGTTGGCGACCGCCGCCGGTCCAGGAATGGCTGGAGGTTCGCCAATGCCCTTCGCGCCATATGGTCCCGCATCGGACGCCACTTCAACAAGGACGACGTCAATGTTGGGGATCATCGTGCTGCGTGGGAGCACGTATTCCATCAGTGTGGCCGCGTCGGGCTGGCCGTCCTGATCGTAGGCGATGCCTTCGTACAGGGCCCAGCCGATGCCTTGCGCCACGCCGCCGTGGATCTGTCCTTCCACCGCCGCCGGATTGATGGCGAACCCGACATCCTGCGCCGCGACATAGCCAGTGACGCGGACCTCACCCGTCAACTCGTCGACTTCGACTTCCGCGAGGTGAGCCGCGAAGCCCGGTGAGCTCTGGGTGATGCCCGAGCCGCCTCGCCCATAGACCGGTTCGTTCCCACCGGTCATCGCCATGCTCAGCTCGGCGACTTCCTTGAGGCTGACCTCGGCACCGGGTACGCCCTTCACCCGAACGGAGCCGTCGGCCATTTCCAGGTCCTCGACGGCGACTTCCAGCTTCTTCGCGGCGATTTGCTTGATCTGCTCCACGGCGTCTCGCGTCGCCTTCTGAACCGCGGGGCCGACCGTGTAGGTGATCTTGGAACCGCCGGTGCCGCCCGCGAATGGAGCGGAATCCGTGTCCGCGGTATTGACCCGAACGCTATCGATGCCGGAACCCAGTTCCTCTGCGGCGATTTGGGCGAAGGTCGTGTTCGTGCCGTTGAGGTCAACCGATCCTAGGACCACCGTGAGCTTGCCATCGGAGTCCAGCCGGCAAACAGCCGTCGCGGGTTCGATACCGCCTGGCCAGCCACCGACCGCGATGCCGATGCCCTTGCCCTCGGCACGGAGCGCTTCGCGGTTTTGCCACTTCGGATGTGCCTTCAGCGCCTCGATGGTCTGCTTCAGGCCGATCTTCGGCCATGGGCCGCCGTTCGGGCGAAGGTCGCCTTCCTCGACGGCGTTTTGCAGCCGGAACTCAATCGGGTCGAGACCAAGTTTCGCCGCGAGGTCGTCCATCGCCGATTCGATCGCGAAGGAGCCTTGCTGCGCGCCCGGCGCGCGGTACGATCCGGAGCTTGGCCGGTGGGTCTGCGTCTCGAATCCGGTGATCCGCAGGTTCGGGAACTTGTAGTACCCGCCCAGCAGGATCGCGGCGATGCTCAGCGGAGAACCAGGGGCGGAGCCGGAATCGAACACCAGGTGCGAATCCAGCGCGGTGATCGTCCCGTCCTTCTTCGCGCCCAGCTTGATGCGAATCCGGCACTCAGGCGCCGGGTTGCCCGCCAGGAAATCTTCCGTGCGCGTGTAGGCAAGGAGCACCGGCCGGTTCACCGTCTTCGCGGCCGCGGCAACCAGTGGTTCGATGAGGACGAACTTGCCGCCGAATCCGCCGCCGACCGGCATCTGGACGATATTGACCGACTCGATGGGCAGGCCGAGGGTGGTCGCGACCTTGTTGCGGCCATGGAACGCCCCCTGCGTGCTGGTGTGGACGGTCATCCGGCCAGATCGCTCTGGAATCGCGAGCGCGATCTGCGGCTCGATGTAGCCCTGGTGCACGGAGATCGACGAAAGGTCGAGTTCCACCACCTCGTCGGCTTCCGCGAACCCGGCATCGATGTCGCCGCGCTCGAAGTTCACCGAACTGGAGACATTGGGCGGCAAGGTTTCGCCAGAGTCGTTACCGGTGGCGGCGTCCGCGTTGTGCATCGCCGCTTCTTCGTCAAACGCGCCGGAGGCGGCAAGGCTGACGCGGGGAGAATCTGGCTTCACCGCTTCGAGGAGGTCGTACACCACGTCGAGTGGCTCGTAATCCACCTCGACCAGTTCCGCTCCATCGACCGCGGCGGCCTCGGACGTGGCGAGCACGAGCGCGATCGGATGCCCGACATGCAGCGATTCGTCACTCGCCATCAGGTTCACCGCGGGATTGCCGTGCTCATCCAGCCGGACCTTGAGGTCGGCGGCGGTGAGGACGGCCTTGACCCCAGGGACCTTCAACGCCTCGGTCGCGTTCACGCCATTGATCCGGGCGTGGGCGAAGGTGCTGCCGACGATTCGCGCGTGAAGGAGACCAGGCACACGCAGGTCGGCCGTGAACGACTCGGTTCCGTTGAGTTTCGGTGGCGAATCGAGGCGTTTAGCCCGCTTGCCTACCGCCGTATATGTCGCTGCCATGGGCGCATCCTCTCATGTTTCGGGAGTACATCAGCGAATCTGTCCGCTCGTATCCGAAAGCTTCTCACAACAGCGCGTTCGCGGAAACTCCCGAACCGGGCAGTAACCCGCGAAACCGAGGCAACGTTCAGTCCTGCATCGCGTCGATTACATCGGCGGGACCCCACTCGCGGACATTGATGGCGGTCGCCTCCATGTCGTCCAGGAACCCGAACACCCTGATGGTATCCAGGATCTCGGCGGCCGTATCGGCTTCCCAGTAGGAGAAGATTCGATCGTCGTGCAAATCCGGCGACCATGCGCGCAGCCATCTTGGCCGGGCACCGCTTTGGCCATGAATCCTGGCCAGGTCGAGCAGGCGCGTTGGTGGCTGGGGACGCTCGGCGTCCGGGTCACGTGGCGAATGAATCACAAGGTAGTGAGCCAATGACAACCCTTTCAAAATCAACTAATGGGATATGTCGCTTATGGTCGCGTTGAAGCATCGAACCAGGTCAACACCCGACGTTCGGCCAGGACAGCACCATCGATTCCATCGCCAGCCGGGGCCGCACGTTGGACTCCAGATTGGTGATGCAGGTGTCGACGGACTGGATCGCCCGGACGATCTCGCCGGGCTCGATGCCCGAGAACGCTGTCAGATCGTGCGCGCCAAGCCCCTCCCCGAGTTCGAACCTCGCGTACATCGCGGCTCTCCATACCGACCTCAACCCGTCAAGACGTGCGTACAGCGCGTCCCTGTCCTTGCTGAACTGGTCGGCGAAGGTGATGGCCCGAACCATCCGATCGTAACTGGACGCGGTGATGAACTGGAGCGCGTCTCCGATTTCGGCCTCTCGGGTTTCCAGTTTCTCGCGATCCCCCGCGGCCTGGAATGCCCAGCCAATCGACCCGTTCGCGACTGGAACCAGCCGGTTCACCAGTGGTTGGTCGACTCTGGCGAGCTCCAGTGCCCGCCGGATCTCGTCCGCCGGCGTCGCACCGAACCGAACCACCGTCGAACGGCTCAGGATTGTCGGGAGGATGGCCTCGACATCCGTCGCCAAAAGGATAATGACGGCGTAGGAGGGAGGTTCCTCAAGGGTTTTGAGGAACGCCTCCTGGGCCGTCTCCTGCATGGTTTCGGCGTCGTCGACGATCACCACGCGCCAGCGTGATTCTCCTGGCCGGAAGGATACGGCCGAACTGACTTCGCGAACCGTCGCGACGTTGAGGGTGAGATTCTTCGACTTGTCCCGATCGCGCTCGGCCTGCCTGGCCAGGTTGAACTCGGTCACATCCTGAAACACGCCGCGATCGATCCGGCGGCATGTGCTGCACGACTTGCATGCCAACCACCCGGGTCCGGGCTTCTCGCAACACAGGCTCCTGGCGAACGACAACGCCGATTCGCGTTTGCCAGTGCCTCGCGGGCCAGCCAGGATCCAGGCATGCCCTGGTCCTCGCCCAAGCGCGCGCTGGAGCTCACCAACCGCCGCTGGCTGGCCCCAAACGGGCCAGCCAGTATCGGGATTGATCGGGATCGGAATGTGAGTCGCGCTGGCCATGTCGCTTGCTAGACGGCGCGCCGCTTGACCGGACGCTTCCGGCCAGTGGCCTGGGTAGGCGCCTCAACGGTTTCACCCGCACGGAGCACGTCGAGCAGCCGCTCACGTTCCGCCGGGGACAGCGGGGGCTCGGCGGGAAGCCTTGAGGCGAATAAAGCCAGCTCGTCTCCATGAAGCACCGGGTAGTCGGGCGATTCAATTTCGAACTCTACCTGCGGATGCAGGAAGACCACCGCGCCCTCGACGTCCACCTCGATCTGCTGTTCAGCGAGGTGCGCTTCCAGCCGCTTGATGGCTTCGTCGGTCTCCATGCTTGGGTTTCCGAGTTGCGGGCCACTGAAGGACAGGAACCGGCGGATCCCGCTTCCCTTCCGGCGCCAGCGTGAACCGTTCTGGGCAATCGTGCCGTCCACTTCCTTGGCGGTCAGCACCAGGGCACCGCCCGGGTGCACGAGGATGTGCTCCACCCGCTTGTTGCCAACTGGAGCGTAGTGGGCCATCGCGAAGCGGTCTGGCAGCGACTTCAGGTGGTAGTCGATCGCCTGGTCGTTCCGCGGGTTGCGGGACCACTTGCCGACCTGCTGCATGCCCAGGTTGAAGAGCACAAAACCGAGCAGCATGATCACGTAGGAAGGAAGGAGGAACGAGGGGTTGATCGCCAGGAACAACGTCCCGATGAGCATCAGGAAGCCAAGCGCCGCGATCCACTTGGAATTGCGCTTGCGTTGGGCGATATAGGCGTCGTGACGGATGATCTTCATTGTGGCGAGGCTATCCCGGAGTGGCGTTCCCGGAGTCGACCGGGAAGGTCATTCCGGCATACGGAGGTGGTGGAACGAGCATGGTTCCAACGAACCTGAATCTTAGCATAGCGAATCGCCCGCTCTGGTCAGGCATTCACAACATCGCGTTCGAGAACCCGATCGTGCGCTCGATCCAGAACCGGAATCCCGCCAGGCCGATCATCACGGTCACCGCCAGCAACCCCGACATCGCGACTGGAACGTGCAGTTCCCGCAGCGACCGCACGGACGAGTCGAGCTTGAGCGCCAGCAAAACGATCACCAGAACCAGCATCGTTACCGTGATCCAGGCCGAGATGACGAGCATCATCGAGACGGGAAAGTGGAGCCAGCCCGGGCTCCATGCGAGTAGCGCGCCATAAACGGCCAGACCCAGAGCGGGCACGGTCAGGTCTCTCAGTGCCCCCACACCCGATTCGGGCGTGCTCATGCGCCAGGTGGACGATGCCAGCAGCCAGCACAGCGCGACGGCGAGCGACACCCCGACGCCGTAGCCAGTGACCACCCGCGAAATGCTCGTCGACTCCCATGGATGCCAGATCCGGAGGTCGGTGAACAGCGAGTTGAAACCGTCCGCGGCCATGACCGCGACGAAAGCTCCCAGGAGAACCACGATGCGGCGTGGCGGGTTGCCGTAGTGAAACACCCGGCCTCGGGCAATGATCGTTCCAAGCGTGACGATCACCCCGGCGTAGATGCCGGTCATTCTGGCATCGAACGGCAGCGGGCGATCACCGAAATGGATTGTGTGAGAAGGCGTCTGGGCGCACAGGCCGTGCAGCACCTTGTACGACGTGCTGGTGTAGTCCCCAGGGGAAGCGAAGAAGACGAGCCCGACGGCCGCCGAGACCGCGAGCCAGAGTGGATATCGTCGTATCAGGAGAGAAAGGTCCGCCAGCATCCAGCATGATCCGATGGGGTTTGCCCGGCCGACGATTCTTGAATATGCGTCGCCAGGCACGGGTCGATTCAATGCTCCATAGTGTACTCGCCCCTCGAACCGCGCCGGTATCGGCTAGATGCTTGGTACTATTCCAGGCGGCACGAGCCACGAACAGTTCCAGCACGAGGGCAATCAATGCTTCGACGTCCGAAATCGGGAGACCCAGCATCGTTCCGTGACACGCATCCGGCCCAGTTCAATCCAGACCGGCTGGCCATCGCGCGTGGACGAAACGGCATCCTGATCGCCATCGCCTGCCTCGGAGTCTTCTCGATCCTGTTCACTCTCGTTCGGCGCAATCGAAGCCAGGCGGTGGACGCCGCGATCACCCTCAAGATGCAGCGGCAGAAGAATCCATTCGTGGACCGGCTGATGCACGTCGTTTCCTGGCCCGGTTTCCCGCCACAGAGTCGCCTTCTGCCACCCGCCCTCTCCGCCGCGCTCTGGTTCCTGGGCTTCCGGCTCGAGTCGATCTTCCAGATGGCCGCGTGGGGAACCGGACTCATCTCGTTCACGGTCAAGCGCGCCATGAAGCGACCTCGTCCCATCGCGACCGCGTCGGAAACCACGATCAAGGTCACCGCCGCCAACATCGGCGGCAGCAGCTTTCCCAGCGGCCATGTGTTGAACTACATCGGTGTTTACGGCTTCCTGGCCTTTCTCGCGAACGCCTGGATTCGCCCGAAGGCGGTCCGCCAGACCGTCGTGGGAGGTCTGCTCGGTCTCATCGGGCTGGTTGGGCCAAGCCGGGTCTACCTGGGGCATCACTGGTTCACGGACGTGACCGCCTCGTACATGCTCGGAACCACCTACCTGCTCGCGCTCACCAACATCTATCGCAAGGTTCGGATCAGGGTCTCGTCGCGCTGATTCGCCGGCCGTTGGCCAGGTTCCTGCTACAATTAAGCGCAAGAGCATGAGGCGCTGATGGAACCAGCGCCGCCAGGTGGATCGTCCAGCGATTCCGGGTTGCTGTGAGCCGGAACGAAAACCACCGGGCGGAGATCATTCCGGAGCCGTCGACCGATTGGATCTTGTGTCCAGGAGACTCGACCGGGGTCGCCCGTTACCGCGACAAACCCGGCATCCAGCTAGTGGATGCGCCGGGTGAAGTGGACCGTTCGCCGGTCAACTGAGGTGGTACCGCGGCCCTGCCCGTCCTCTATCGAAGGATGGGCATTTTCATGTCCTCGATCTCGCGCTCAAACGACAATGCCCGCCGTTCTGGAGTTCAACGCACATGACAGATACGAAAACCACGACGTTCCAGGAAGTCCCAACGCGCGTGGACTTCCCCACCCAGGAAAAGGACCGCCTGGCCTGGTGGACCGAGCACAAGGTGATGGAGCAGTACCTGACCCGGAACGAGGATTCCGACACCCGGTTCTCGTTCATCGACGGACCAATCACCGCGAACAACCCCATGGGCGTCCATCACGCCTGGGGGCGCACCTACAAGGACGTCTTCCAGCGCTACCACGCCATGCTGGGCAAGCATCAGCGCTTCCAGAATGGGTTCGACTGCCAGGGTCTCTGGGTCGAGGTGGAGGTCGAAAAGGAACTCGGCCTCAAGAACAAGCGTGAGATCGAGTCCTACGGCATCGCCAACTTCGTGGAACGGTGCAAGCAGCGCGTCTGGAAATACTCGGCCCGCCAGACCGAGCAATCCATCCGCCTCGGTTACTGGATGGACTGGGACAACTCGTACTACACGATGTCCGACGAGAACAACTACACCATCTGGCACTTCCTGAAGACCTGTCACGAGCGTGACTGGATCTACAAGGGCCACGATGTGATGCCATGGTGCCCGCGCTGTGGGACGGGCCTCTCAGAGCACGAAATCGTCACCGAGGGGTATCAGGACCGCACCCACCTGGCCATCTTCGCCACCTTCCCACTCGTGGATGAAGACGCGTCGCTCATGGTCTGGACGACCACCCCGTGGACGCTTGCCGCGAACGTCGCCGCCGCCGTGAACCCCACCCTCGACTATGTCAAGGTGCGCCAGGACGACAAAGTCTTCTACCTGGCGAAGGATGCGGTCGCCAATGCCTTGCGCGGCGACCACGAGGTACTCGCCGAGTTGAAGGGCGCCGACCTGGTTGGACGGCGGTATCGCGGTCCGTTCGACGAACTGCCGGCCAACGCCGAGGTCGAGCACCGGGTGATTGAGTGGACCGATGTATCGTCCGACGAAGGAACCGGCATCGTCCACATCGCGCCTGGCTGTGGTAAGGAAGACTTCGCGCTCTCAAAGGTGAACGATCTCACCGTCGTCGGGCCAATCAACGAGTCCGGAATCTACATCGAAGGGTTCGACTGGCTGAGCGGTCGAAATGCCTCCGAGGTCGCCAAGGACATCGAGGCGAACCTCAAGGACAAGGGCGTCCTCTACCGGTCGGAGATGTACAGCCACAGGTACCCGGTCTGTTGGCGCTGCGGCACGGAGTTGCTGTTCCGTCTCGTCGACGAGTGGTTCATCGGGATGGACGAGCTGCGTCCGAAGCTGATGGAAGCAACCCGCACGACCACCTGGTACCCGTCATTTGGTCTGGAGCGCGAACTCGACTGGCTGCAGAACATGCAGGACTGGATGATTTCAAAGAAGCGGTATTGGGGTCTCGCGCTTCCCATCTTTGACTGCGAGGCCTGCGGCAAGTTCGAGGTCATCGGGTCGGAAGCCGAACTGAAGGAACGCGCGGTCGCCGGATGGGAAGAGTTCGAGGGGCATACCCCGCACCGTCCGTATGTGGACAGCGTCGAGATCGAATGCTCATCGTGTGGCGAGCGCGTGAAGCGCATCCCGGATGTCGGCAATCCCTGGCTCGACGCCGGAATCGTGGCCCTCTCCACGCTCGACTATCGCCACGACCGCGAGTACTGGCAGTCGTGGTATCCGGCGGACATGATCTCGGAAAGCTTCCCGGGCCAGTTCCGCAACTGGTTCTATGCCCTCATCGCCGAAAGCGTCGCCCTCACCGGCGAGGCACCCTTCCGCAATGTGTTCACCTACGCCCTCATGCGCGATGAGAAGGGCGAGGAGATGCACAAGAGCAAGGGCAACGCGATCTGGTTCGACGACGCGGCCGACGACATCGGCGTCGACACCATGCGCTGGCTCTTCGCCACGGTCAACCCAAGCGCGAATCTCGGGTTCGGCTACAACGTGACCGACGAAGTCCGCCGGCGATTCATCCTGCCTCTCTGGAACTCATACTCGTTCTTCGCCACCTATGCCCGGATCGATGGCTGGGTCCGGCCCGAGGTCTCTACCCCGCTTGAGGAACGGACACTGCTCGACCGGTGGATCATCTCGCGCGCCAACGAGCTGGTCGGCTCCGTGCGCGAGAGCCTGGACGGTTACGACATCGCGACGGCGGCTCGCGCCATCGAGCACTTCGTCGTGGAGGAGCTTTCGAACTGGTATATCCGTCGAAACCGTCGGCGATTCTGGAAGCCGGAAAGCGACGCGGACAAGTCGGCCGCCTACGAGACGTTGCACGACGCGCTGGTGCTCGTGTCGAAGCTGCTCGCCCCGATGGTGCCGTTCCTCAGCGAGGAGCTCTACCAGAACCTCGTCCGATCGGTCGACGAGTCGGCCCCAATCTCCGTTCACCTGACGGATTTCCCGGAGGCGGATGAGTCGCTGATCGACCGCGACCTCTCGCGCGATATGGCGGCGGTGCTGTCGGTCGTCCGCCTCGGACGATCCGCGCGCGCCGAGGCCAACATCAAGGTGCGGCAGCCGCTGCCCGCGATCCTGGTTCACACCACGGATCCGTCCGGCGCCGAGGCGGTCGTCCGGCTCAAGCACCAGATCCTCGAGGAACTGAACGTCAAGGACGTCCGTGCCCTGGCCGACCTCGGCGAGGTGGTGAGCCACGAGATCCAGCCCAATCTGCCGATCCTTGGTCCCAAGTACGGCAAGGCACTGGGTGGTATCCGGGCGGCGCTCGCCAGCGAAGATGCCAGCAAGATCGCCGCGCTCGCCGAAGCCGGCCAGGTCATCCCGCTCACGCTGAAGGACGGTTCCACGATTGAGCTCGAACCGGCCGAAGTGATCGTCAACCTGCGCAAAAACGAAGGGTTCGCGGCCGCGCAGAGCCCGGAGGCGACGGTGGTGCTGGACACCACGCTGACGCCGGAACTGGTCCAGGAAGGCCTGGCACGAGACGTGGTCCGCGCGATCCAGGACGCTCGCAAGCAACTCGAGCTCAACATCGAGGACCTGATCGATGTCCGGTATGGATCGTCCGACGTGGCGGTCGAACAGGCCGTCGAGGCCTTCCACGACTACGTCGGGCGCGAAGTGCTCGCCAATTCGCTCGAACGCGACGACAACCTCGAAGGCAGCGACGGCCATGCGAGGCTCAAGATCGGCGCCTCCTCCCTCGACGTCGTCATCCAGCGCGCATCATGACAAGGAGTGGGCCGGACTTACCATCCGGCCCGCTCACATGTGAAGGAATACCTGTTGGCAACCAAACTCGTCATCATCGGACTTCCCGGTTCGGGAAAGACAACCGTCTTCAACGCGCTCACTCGGGCACAGGCCGCGACTGGCACCTTCGGCGCCAGCGGCGATGAGCCAAACCTCGCCACCGTGAAGGTGCCGGACCCGCGACTCGACATCCTCACCGAGATGTTCAATCCCCAGCGCAAGGTCCAGGCCGATGTCCAGTATCTGGACGTCGCTGGCATCGCCAAGGGCATCGCCGAAAAGGGCATGAGCGGCCAGCTCCTTGGCCATCTCGCCCAGGCAGACGCGCTAGTGCACGTCGTCCGCGCGTTCGACGACCCGAACGTGCCCCACAGCGAGGAGACGGTCGATCCGCTTCGCGACATCGAAACGCTCAATCTGGAATTGATCTTCAGCGACCTCGGGCTGGTCGAAAAGCGAATCCAGCGGATCGAGGCCCAGATCGGCAAGACGCGCGGTCCCGAGCGCGAACTGCTCGAACGTGAACTCGTCCTCATGAAGAAGCTCCTCGCCAGCCTCGAGGCGAACGTCCCGCTCCGCGAGATCACGGACGACCTCGACGAGGACGAGGACCGGATGCTGCGGGGCTTCGGCTTCCTGACCGCGAAACCGCTGCTCATTCTCCTCAACATCGGGGAGGATCAGCTTGGTGACGGCGCCGAGACGTTGCTGGCCAGCGCACGGGAGGGCTTCAGCGCGCCGAAGGTCGCCATTGACGTCATCGCTGGCAAGATCGAGATGGAAATCGGCCAGTTGGATGAAGACGACGCCGCGGTGTTCCTCAGCGACCTGGGCATCGAGGAGTCGGGACTCGGGCGCATCATCGGCGCGTCGTTCGACCTGCTTGGCCTCATCCCGTTCTTCACCGTGGGCCCCGATGAGTGTCGCGCGTGGACCATCCGCCAGGGAGCGTGCGCGGTCGAAGCCGCTGGCGAGATCCACTCCGATATCCAGCGTGGCTTCATCCGGGCCGAGGTTGTCAGTTACGATGCGATGATCGCGGGCGGTTCGATGGCCGAGGTCCGCAAGGCCGGAGAATTCCGCCGCGAAGGCAAGACCTACATCGTCAAATCCGGGGACATCATTAATTTCCTCTTCAATGTCTAGCCAGGCTAGTGGGTACACCGGTTCCCTGTCGCGCGGGAATCGGTCAGGAGTTGAAACACGTGGCGAACATTCTGGAACGACTTCCGGTTGGTGAAAAGGTTGGCATCGCGTTCTCCGGCGGGCTCGATACCAGCGCCGCGCTTTACTGGATGCGCCAAAACGGCGCGACCCCCTTTGCCTACACCGCCAACCTTGGCCAGCCAGACGAGGAAGACTACGAGGACATTCCACGCAAGGCGATGACCTATGGCGCGGAGAATGCCCGGCTGGTCGATTGCCGAACCCAGCTCGTCGCCGAAGGGATCACCGCGCTCCAGTGCGGCGCCTTCCACATCAGCACCGCTGGAGTCCCCTACTTCAACACCACGCCACTCGGACGCGCCGTGACCGGCACGATGCTGGTCGCCGCGATGAAGGAAGACGGCGTCAACATTTGGGGTGACGGCAGCACCTACAAGGGCAACGACATCGAGCGCTTCTACCGCTACGGCCTCCTCGTCAATCCCGATCTGCGAATCTACAAGCCCTGGCTCGACCAGGTCTTCATCGATGAGCTTGGCGGTCGCGCCGAGATGTCCGAGTACCTGCGGGACGCGGGCCTCGACTACCGGATGTCGGTGGAGAAGGCCTACTCGACCGACTCCAACATCCTCGGCGCCACTCATGAGGCCAAGGACCTGGAGCAACTCGACTCCGGCATCTACATCGTCAATCCGATCATGGGGGTTCCGTTCTGGAACCCGGAGACCCCGGTCGAATATGAGGAAGTGTCGATCCGATTCGAGGACGGCCTGCCGGTGGCGATCAACGGACGCGAGTTCACCGATCAGGTGGAACTCATCGGCGCGGCCAACGAGATCGGTGGTCGTCACGGCCTCGGGATGAGCGATCAGATCGAGAACCGCATCATCGAGTCCAAGAGCCGCGGCATTTACGAGGCTCCCGGCATGGCGTTGCTGTTCATCGCCTATGAGCGACTGGTTTCCGGTATCCACAACGAGGACACCATCGATCAGTACCGCGAAAGCGGTCGCCGGCTCGGGCGCCTGCTCTACCAGGGACGGTGGTTCGACCCTCAGGCGATCATGCTCCGCGAGTCGCTCCAGCGTTGGGTGGCCCGGCTGATCACTGGCGAGGTAACCATTGGCCTGCGCCGAGGCAACGACTACTCCATCCTGAACACGACCTCCAGCAACCTCACCTACATCCCCGAACGGCTGTCGATGGAAAAGGTCGAGTCCTCGTTCACACCGCAGGACCGCATCGGTCAACTCACCATGCGCAACAACGACATCACGGACACGCGCGAGAAGCTCGCCGCGTACGTCCACAGTGGGCTCATTTCGCTCTCTGGTTCCACCTCGGTGCCCCAACTACGTGGAGCGACCGTTAACGACTCCGAGGACTAACCTTCACTTGAGATTCCACGGCAAGGAAGAAACAGGACCAGCGTTCGCGCGCTGGTCCTGTTTTCCTGCTGGATTCAGGGATTGACGAGTCCGACTTTGTTCGATACTCTTCGAATTAGATAAGCACCGAACCACGGAGGCACAGCATGTCAACGCCCGGTACCGCCCACGAACTCGCTGTCCTGCTCAAGGTGATCGCCGATGAAACCCGTCTGAGGATTCTCGGCTCGCTCGCGGCGGCGCCACGCACGGGCAAGGACCTCGCCACCGCGCTCGACCTGACGCCGCCCACCATCAGCCATCACATGCGCAAGCTCACCGAAGCCGGTATCGTCGTGGCCACCAGCGAGGCGCAGCGACAGTGGTACCGGCTTAACACGGACTTCCTGTTGGAGACCCGACGCGTTCCACTCACTCCGCCGTCCGATCCCCCCAGCGATCCAAAAGATGAAGACGAGCGGTTCCGCGCGAAGGTTCTACGCGACTTCTTCGTGGGCGAACGCTTGAAGGAGATTCCCGCGCAGCGCAAGCGCCGGGTGATCGTCCTTCAGCATATTGTCGAGCGATTCGAGCCCGACCGCTCCTATGCCGAGCGCGAGGTCAACGATCTCCTGCGGCCGGCACACGACGATGTCGCCACCTTGAGGCGAGAACTGGTTGACTACGGCTTCCTTCAGCGGGATCGAGGCATCTACCAGGTCACACGCGGCGCCCCGCACAGGAGCGCCAACGTCAGGCAGGAATTCGTCGGTGACGAGAACGCATGGTTTCGCGGATTGCTGTCTCGTGTCACGGACGCGGCCACCATTGATGAGCACGACCCTGGCTCCTGAGTCGACCTCACACGTCAACCTCCCACATCGATCTCATGGACAACGCCCCCTCCCGAGTGTTCGGGAAGGGGCGTTGTGACGTTCCGAAAGGGCTTGTTGACCGTCGGCGGACCCGATCCTAGTCGTTTCCGGCGGAGGCCGCGGCGGCGGTGGCAAGGGTCGGCACCGGAAGTCCCAGGCCTTCAGCCACTCGCTGGCCAAACTCATCGTCGCAGCTGGCGATGTGGACGAGCATCTTCTCCTGGATGATGGCATCGCACTGTGAAAGCCCGTCGACGAGGTTCAGCACGAGATCGTCCCGCTCCCACTGCTCGATGGTGCGATAGCGTTCGCCGGCCTGCTGGTAATTGTTGGTTCGATCGATCGGCGCCCGCTGGATCGCACCCTCCACGTGCGGCCGGTACTCGATGTACGAGTCGTCCGCTTCCTGGAGTCCGGCCCTCACCGACGGCTCGTAATTGATGCTGGCGTTGGCCCCACGGTTGTCAACGCCATACGCCATCTGGCCATCGGCCTGGTTCGTGTTCACGTCCACGATCGGCCGGTTGACTGGCAACTGGAGATAGTTCGGTCCAACGCGATAGCGCTGTGTGTCACTGTAGGAGAACGTTCGGCCAACGAGCATCTTGTCGTCCGAAAAGTCGAGCCCGTCGACCAGCACGCCGGTGCCGAACGCGATCTGCTCGGACTCCGCAAAGAAGTTCTCGACATTGCGATTGAGGGTCATCATGCCGACCGGCCGCAGAGGGAACTGGTCCTCCGGCCAGGTCTTGGTGTCGTCAAGTGGATCGAAGTCAAGTTCCGGATGCTCGTCGTCGCTCATGATCTGGACGTTGAGTTCCCACTTCGGATAGTTCCCGGCCTCGATGGCGTCGAACAGGTCCTTGGTGTGACTCCCAAGCTCCGTCGCCTGGATCTCGGCGGCCTGGGCGGCCGTGAGCGACTCGATACCCTGCTGGCTCTTCCAGTGGTACTTCACCAACACGCCCTCGCCGGCGGCGTTGACCATCCGGTAGGTGTTGACGCCGAAGCCATCCTGCTGACGATAATTCGCCGGTATTCCACGCGGGGAGAACACCCAGGTGATCATGTGCATGGCTTCCGGCGAAGCCGCGAAAAAGTCGAAGGCGCGATTGGGATCCTGGCGGTAATTATTCACCGGGTCCGGCTTCTGCGAGTGGATGAAGTCAGGGAACTTGGTGGCGTCGCGGATAAAGAACACCGGCAGGTTGTTGCCCACCAGGTCCCAGTTGCCATCCTCCGTGCGGAACTTGACCGCGAAACCGCGCGGATCGCGGGCCACTTCCGAGGAGTCGCGACCACCGGCGACCGTGGAGAATCGCACGCTGACAGAGGTCTTCTTGCCCTTCTCCTGGAAGAGCTTTGCCCGCGTGTATACGCTGGCGGGCTCATCGCCGATCGTGCCGTAGGCTTCGAACTCGCCGTGGGCGACGAAGCCCCGGGCGTGAACGACTCGCTCCGGAATCCGCTCCCGGTCAAAGTGGCTCATCTTCTCCAGGAAGTGATAGTTCTCCAGCGTGGCCGGGCCGCGATTGCCGACGGTTCGCATTTCCTGGTTGTTGTAGACGGGATGTCCCTGGCGGGTAGTCAGTACTGGCTTCTTCGGTTCGTTCGACATATGGTAACTCCGGAAAGCCTCCCCGATTCGGGGGTTAGGCATGCGCGTGAGAGCATCTAACGTGGCTTTTGAAAGCGACGAAAAAGCTCTCAAATCTCTCTACATGATAATCGTTTTCAACTCGGGCGGTCAGTGCAGGCCATGCATCGCCGCCACAACCGACCCTGATTCTGGAGCCAAACCCGCATGGATGCTGACGACTTCATTGATATCGAGCCCTGGGCCACATCCGAGATCGCGGGGCACCTGGTGGCCCAGGTAACACTCGGACGGCGTGGTCTGATCGAGACCGATCGAGACACCGACGTCTTCGAGCGGGAGACGGACCGGTTCGAACTTGAAGCCTGGGCCCGCCTGGAGCTCACGGCCTGGTTGAACGACGTTCAGTTCCGGATCCTGGACCAACCGCTCGGCAATCTCTCCAGCGACCAGCTCGAACTGGCGAACGATGGCCTGGTGATCGGCTCGACGCTTGGTTGGGCGATGTACCTGGTCAAGCTGGAGTCACTCCCCATCCAGTCAGACGGCACCGCCGAGATGGGAATACTCGAATGGGCCCCCACCCCGTGGACTCCCGTCCGCAATGTGGTGAAGGCACTCAAGGTCCGGACGGACGACGCTCTCGCGGCGGAGCGCGAGCGATGGGAACTTATCCATTGGCGAAGTATGTTGTTCACCGATGAAGCTACCGCCGATGAGGATCGCGAGGTGCTGCTGGAAACCGTGGCCGAGTTGCGAGAGCTGGGATCGGTCGCTGTTGCCGGAAATGACCTGGCGCTCGATAGCGGCGAGCCCTTCACCAACCTGACACCGGATGCCCTGTTCGAACTCCAGCACACATCCGAAGTCCGGTTGCGAGCGCTCAATTGGGTGTGCGGATTTGGCGAAACGCCGGACAGCGCCCCCCTGGACCTTGGCGACTGACGCTACCCCTCTCGGGAACCGTGGCTATCCAGCGCCGCCAGCGCGCCGGCGACGAAGCGCCTGATCTTGTCCGGGTCCTTCCGGTTTTCGGTTTCGACCCCACTGCTGACGTCCACCCCCAGCGGGATCGCCTGCTCGATCGCGCTGGTCACATTTTCTGGCGACAGCCCACCGGCGAGGACGACGGGATACCGTTCGGCCAGTTGCCTGGCCAGGTCCCAGTCGGCCCGGTGCCCTGACCCGCCATACATGCCTCGCACATAGGCGTCGACCAGTATCACTTCGACTGGCTGGCGATGGTCGAACCAGGGATCGATCATGCGCGACGCGTCTTCCACGGAAGTGCCAGGCTCGAACCGCAACGCTTTCCAGACGCTTCCACCGAGGTCATCAAGTATCGAGACGTCCTCATCGCCTGAGAGTTGCAAGGTGTCCAGGCCAGCGGCTTCACGCCAATCTCGGAGCGTCCCCGCCGTCTCGTTGACCGTGACTCCCACCGCCCGGACGCTTCCCAGATTCGACTGTTCGCGGATGTCCACGACCTCGTCGAGACTCACGCGGCGCTTTGACTCGGCCAGCATGAAGCCAATGGCCGTGGCGCCGGCATGGACCGCCACCTGCACGGTGTCCGCGTCTCGCAATCCGCAGATCTTTATTATTGGTGCCGTTCGATCAACCACGGGATTGCTTCTCGACGCCGCGCAGCGCCTCGACGGCGGCCGCGCGGTCGTCCTGCACGATGAGTGACTCACCAACCAGGATTGCGTCGACTCCGGCCTCACCCATCTCGGCCGCGTGATCCCGGGTGAAGATCCCGCTTTCGCCAACCAGTACGATGTCACCTGGCACGCGCGAGGCCAGGTCGCGCGTCACGTCGAGGCTGACATCGAAGGTCTTGAGGTTTCGATTGTTGATGCCAACCAATCGCGGTCCGATCGCCAGCGCGCGTTCGAGCTCATCCGCGTCGTGGACCTCGACGAGCGACGACAACCCGAGAGACGACGCATGGTCGTGCAGACGCTTAATGTGCTCGTCAGAAAGGCAGGCGGCGATGAGCAGGATGCAACTCGCGCCATATGCCCGTGCCTCATCGATCTGGTATTCGTCGACCATGAAGTCCTTGCGAAGGACGCCGACTCGATTCGGGGCCGAGCCCGTCCTTGCGACCACCGCGTCCAGGTCGGAGAGCGACCCCTGAAAGAACGGCCCGTCGGTGAGGCAGGAGATCATGGCCACCCCACCGGCGATGTACTCACCCGCCACGTCTGAGGGATCGATCTCGACGGGGAACCGCCCGCGTGATGGAGACGCGCGCTTGATCTCGGCGAGCACCGTCACGGTCTGCTGGCGGAGCGCCGCGACCACATCAACCGGGCTGGGCATCTGGTCGAAGCGACGCTGCAGCTCATTCCGCGAAACCTGGGCCTTGCGCGCTTCAACGTCGATCCGCGTTTGAGCAACAATCCTGTCGAGGACGGTGCCGGTTTCCGTGAGCTGGGTCACAGCGCCACCGCCTCCCGGGATTCAACCGCCCGCTGCGTGAACGCGACGAGTTGCTCCAGTTTGTCGAGCGCCGCGCCGGAGTCGATTGCCTCCGCCGCCATTCTCACACCCTCGGCGATGGACCCAGCGGCGTCCGCCGTGTAGATCCCTGCACCGGCGTTCATGAGTGTGACGGTTCGCCGAGGACCTTTCTCGCCAGAGAGGATGGATCGAGTGATCTCCACGTTCGTGGCGGCGTCGCCACCCTTCAGGTCATCGGCGGTTCCGCGTTCGAGTCCAAACTCTTCCGGGCTGATCGAGTATTCGCGAATCTCGCCCGAGGCCTTGCTCCATTCGGTGACCTGGCTGGCGCCGCTCACACCGATCTCGTCCAGGCCTTCTTCCGAATGGACCAGCACGACATGGGTGCTGCCGAGCATTCCCAGCACCTCGGCCAGCTTGCGAGCGATGTCTGGATGGCCCACCCCTATCAACTGATGTCCGGCGCCCGCTGGGTTCGTTAGAGGACCAAGCACGTTGAACACTGTTCGGATGCCGATTTCCTTGCGCGCAGGTCCGACGAACCGCATCGCGGGATGGAAGGCGGGCGCGAACATGAACCCGATGCCGACTTCCTCGATTGAACGCGCGACTTCGTCACCGGTCAGTTCGACGCGCACGCCCAGCCCTTCGAGCAAGTCCGCCGAGCCGCAGAGGCTGCTCGCGGCACGATTGCCGTGCTTGGCGATTCGCACGCCGGCCGCCGCGATCGCGAACGTCGCGGTCGTCGAGATGTTGAAGGAGTTCGAATGGTCCCCGCCTGTCCCACAGGTATCGAGCAGCGGAAGCGTCTGTGAATCCGCCGTGACCTTCAGGGCGTGATCGCGCATCGCGTTGGCGAAGCCCGCGATCTCGTTCGTCGTCTCGCCCTTCATGCGCAGCGCCGTCACCAGCGCCGCGATCTGGGAACCAGGCACCTCGCCGCTCATGATCGCGTGCATGGCCGAGGTGGACTGTTCGAGCGACAACCCCTGCCCCTCGACCACCGTCCGGATCGCCTCTCTCATATCGAACGTCGCCGTCTCAGTCATCACCGTTACCCTTCTCGCCCGATGTTAGTATCCGAGGACCCGCTGCTGCTTCTCCACGTCCGGCGTCGTGCCACAACTTCGGAGGAAGTTCGCCAGGAGGTCCTTGCCCGATGTGGTCAGGATCGACTCCGGATGGAACTGCACGCCCTCAATTGGCATCGTCTTGTGACGCACCCCCATCACGACGCCGTCTTCGGCGTGGGCGGTCACCTCGAAGTCATCCGGAATGGTGTCTGGATCGATAATCAGCGAGTGATAACGGGTCGCCACGAACGGGTTGGGGAGGCCTTCGTAGACGCCGGTGCCATCATGCGAAATCATCGATGTCTTGCCATGCATCAGCTCCGGTGCGTGGACGACATCCGCGCCAAAGGCCGCGCCAATCGACTGATGACCGAGGCAGACACCGAGTATCGGCTTCTTGCCAGCGAACTCCTGGATAAGGTCGACGGAAATGCCCGCTTCATTTGGCGTGCACGGCCCTGGTGAGACCACCACGCCGTCGATCTCGTCGATTCGCTCCGCAACCTGTCCGGCGGTGAGTTGGTCGTTGCGCACGACCTCGACATCCGCACCCAGACCGGTGAGCGCCTGATAGAGGTTGAAGGTAAACGAGTCGTAGTTGTCCAGCAGGAAGATCATCGCTCAGGCTCCGTTTCCGGTAGACGCCAATTCGGCCGCTTCGATGGCTTCCGCCCGCTCGATCGCTCGAACCAGCGCCCGCATCTTGTGAAAGCTCTCCGCGTACTCACCATCGGGCGTACTGTCCGCGACGATGCCGCCGCCTGCCTGAAGCGAGGCCACGCCGTTGGACACCACCATCGTCCGAAGCGCGATGCAGGTATCCATCCCTCCGGAAAAGTCGAAGTACCCCACCGCGCCGGAGTACACGCCGCGCTTGTCGGTCTCCAGTTCCGCGATGATCTCCATCGCCCTGATCTTTGGCGCGCCAGAGACCGTTCCAGCCGGGAAGCACGAGCGCAGCGCGTCCATGGCGCCGAACCGGGCGTCTATCTGGCCTTCGACATGACTAACGATGTGCATCACGTGCGAGAAGCGCTCGACCTCCATCAACTTCGGAACGTGCACCGAACCTGGTTTCGACACGCGGCCAACATCGTTCCGACCCAGGTCGACCAACATAATGTGTTCCGCCCGCTCCTTCTCGTCGGCCATTAGATCGACTTCGTGCTGCTGGTCCTCAAGCGTCGTCGCGCCGCGCGGTCGGGTGCCCGCGATCGGATGATTCGTCACGACACCGTCCTCGAGGCGCACCAGGAGTTCCGGCGACGCGCCCACCACCTGATGCTGGCCGAAGTCGAGGTAGAACATGTAAGGCGATGGGTTCACCATCCGCAGCGCCCGGTACATGGTGAACGGGTGAGCATCGGATGGTATGTCCACCCGCTGCGAAAGGACCACCTGGAAGATATCGCCTTCGTGAATGTACTCCTTGGCCCGGTTCACGATTTCTCGGTAGCGCTCGGGCGACGTGTTCGGCCGGAATCGGTTGGAGACGGCCTGGGTCTGCGAGTTCGCGGACATCGGATAGGTTCGAACCGGCCCCTTCAGGCGTGCGATCAGGCCGTCGATCCGGGCGCTCGCCTTCCCGTACGAAGCTTCCAAACCGTCCGGGTCGTCGAGCTTGACGTGGGCGACCACTTTCATCACCCGTTCGAGGTGATCGAACACCACCAGCGAATCGGCGATGTGGTACTGCGCCTCCGGGTAGCCCAGTGCGGGTCCCTCGGCCATGCCCACGCGCGACTCGAACCGCTTGATCGCGTCGTAGGAGAGATAACCAACGGCCCCACCGGTCAGCGACGGCAACCCATCCGCTCCCTCCGACGCGTAGCCTTCCAGAATCTCGCCGATCGCTTCCAGCGGATCATCATAGGCGCGTTCGGTGGTCTGATCCCCACTCGTCTCCGTCAGCACGCCATCACGCAACGTCACTGTTGAGACGAAGTCAGTGCCGATGAACGAGTGGCGGGCGATGCGAATCCCACCCTCCACCGATTCGAGGATGAAGCCGGGCTTCGTCAGACCCTCGGTGATCTTCAGGTACGCCGACACCGGAGTCTCGAGGTCCGCGACGATTTCCCGGTAGATCGGAATTGTGCGTACCCCTTCACCGGCCCGCCTTGCCATGAGACGAACCTCGTGCAATGGCGGAATGTTCCCTACTTCTGGCGCCTGTTTGGTTTCCCTGGTTTCGACGACCATACTGGTGCTCCTGATCATTGGCGACAACGAAAAAACGGCAACAAAAAGACCTTCATCCAAAAAGGGACGAAGGCCATTGAAGCCGTTCCGCGGTGCCACCCTCATTGGCGATGCGACGCATCACCCACTCAAACCGTACGGGCGTCCACGTTGGGGATCACCGATACGAGGCTCCAGATAACGGCGGAGACACCGTGACCGTCTACTCAGCGCCGAGGCGCGTTTCGGGGTCCAGCTCCCGGATCCATTCCGCATCCGCTTCTTACCAGGCTCCCACCGCCCCTGGCTCGCTTCTGTCCGCGTTTTCGATGCGTACTCGTTCCGATCATCGCTGTTGCTGATCTTCAACTGATTCGGACAATACGCGAGCGCCGAGCGGATGTCAAGAAGCGTCCGACCCGCTCGCGAGGAATCAATGGACCGTCAGGTTGGAATGGACCCTGAGGTTGCTCGAAACTCGCCGCGAGTCCGATCATCCATCGGCTTGAGCCTGGTGGTACCCTTCGGATGGGTAAGCTCACCCGGGTCCTCATAGTCAGGGAGACGCGTTTCATCATGGATCAAGGAAAGATGGATTTCCTCACCCGGCTGCTGTCCACTCCAGGACCTTCCGGATACGAGCAGGCTCCCGCGAAGGTTTGGCGTGACGAAGCGGCGACATTCGCCGACAGCGTCGATCACGATGTGCTTGGCAATTCCTACGCCTGGCTCGGTTCCCCCGACGGACCGGTGGTCGTCATCGAGGGGCATATCGACGAAATCGGATTCCTCATCACGTACGTGGACGAGGACGGATTCCTGTGGTTCGACAAGATCGGCGGGTGGGACGACCAGGTGGTCGTTGGCCAGCGCGTTTCGATCGCCACCGAATCCGGCGAGGTCAAGGGCGTCATCGGCAAGAAGGCGGCCCACCTCCTCAAACCGGCCGACCGCACCAAGGTCACCGAGGTGTCGGATCTCTGGATCGATATTGGAGCCGCCAACCGGGCGGAGGCGCTTGAACGCGTGCAGGTCGGCGATCCAATCGTGATCGACGCCACCTCGTTCCAGCTCACCGACGACCTTCTGGTGTCTCGCAGCGTCGACAATCGCGCGGGCGCCTGGGTTGCCCTGGAGGCGCTTCGCCTCCTGAGCGAGGATCGGCCCTCCGTCTCGGTGGTTTCCGTCGCCGCTACGCAGGAAGAAATCAATATGTCCGGCGCGCTTCATCTGTCGCACCGGGTGAAACCGCTCGCCGGCATCGCCATTGATGTCACCCACGCGACCGACTATCCCGGCGCGGGCAAGAAGGCCGACAACGACGTGAAGCTCGGCGGTGGTCCAGTCCTCACTCGTGGCTCGTCGATCAATCCACGTGTGTTCGCCGGGCTCAAGGCAGCGGCAGCGGAACTGGGTATCAACACGCCGATCCAGGCCGCCGGCCGTTCCAGCGGAACCGACGCCGACGCGATGATCCGGTCGGGAGCTGGGGTCGCTCCCGGACTCGTCTCGATTCCCAACCGGTATATGCACAGCCCGAATGAAGTCGTCAGCCTGTCCGACCTCGAGCAGGCCGCCCAACTGATCGCGGCGTTCGTGCGAACCATCACGCCCGAATCGGACTTCCGCCCGTAACTCAGGTCGCAAAGCAACGAGAGGAGGCCGGACCAGCGGTGCATCCCGCTGGTCAGGCCTCATGATGTCGTGGGGTATCTACCTGAACGGCTATCGGCTGACGATTGTCTCGGACGATTTCCTGGGCCGATGTACGCGTTGACACCTTGGGCAGAAATACGTTCCCCGCCCTCCGACTCGCGTCTTCTCGATCGCCGTGCCACACACGAAGCAGGGTTCGCCGACTCTCCCGTGCACCGCTGGAAACCCGTCGATCGGATGAGCCACGTTATGGATGATCTTCGCGCCACCCTGGCGAATCCCCTCGGCCAGGACATCCGGGATGCTGGCGAAGATCGCGCGGCGTTTGGCCAGCGGAACGCTGTTCGCGGGACGAGCGGGATGTACTCCTGAACGGAACAGCACCTCGTCGACGTAAATGTTGCCTAGGCCAGCGATGAACGCCTGGTCCAGCAGCAGCGTCTTGATGGGGATGCCTCGTCGAGCGATCACAGCCCCAAGCACGCGATCGTCGAGTTCTCCGGTGCCCTCCGGTCCGAAGCCGAACGCATCGATGGCGGCGGGAACGTCCTCCGTCGGCATCAACCGAAGCCAGCCGAACTGGCGCACGTCGCTGAAGTACGCGATGGCGCCATCGTCGAAGCCAAATGTGATGTGCGTGACCTTGTGCGGGTATGGTCCGGCCGGGTCGGGAATCGGGTGTCCCGCCACGTACCGCTCCCCACTCGGGAGGAGGATCGCCCACTGTCCCGCCAGCTTGAAATGGATGAGCAACGAGAGATCGTTGTCGAACCCGAGTGAGAGGACCTTGGCACGTCGTCCGGTGGACACCAGCGTCGCGCCCACGAGAAGTTGCAGGTCGCCGATCGGAGAATCGCGGAGGAGCTTGGGAAGGGTGATATCGACGGACGCCAGCCGCTTGCCAGTGAGGTGTTCGGCGGTGTATCGACGCGCGGTCTCAACCTCCGGCAGTTCAGGCACGGTGGGCGTCACCCGGTTGCGTGCCCGCCTGGCGCATCCATTGGGCGGCCTCGACCGCGACCTCCACGCCCTCGTCTTCGTCGTGGGAGACCGAGATCACCTTGGACATCACGTCCCATGCGGCGAACTTGGCCTGGCGGTGGATCGCCTCATAGACCTTCTGACGAGGACCCATGAGCTTTCCCTGCGTGATGAAGGCCACCTGCCAGGAGTCCCCGGCACGAGTGAGAGTCACCACATCCCTGCCTTTTCGCCAGGTAAAGGCGTCAACCTTGTCGAATTCATCCATGAAGAATCTCGTCCAACCCCACTGCCGCCAGCGAAGGGAAAACACCTCTCGCCACGAAACCGGCAACACCTGATTGACAGCCAAGACATGTACTCCGGCGCAAGGAATGACTGGGGTTCACGCGGCGCCTCCGGACGCCACCCGGCAAACCAGGGCAGCGTAGACACGCGCGTGAAACCGCTCCTCTTCGTCGAGGGCATTCCGTAAGACAAATCAAGATCGCGGATCCAGAGTGGGAGGGATGGAGATGAAGGCGGAACGATGGGACGGTGTTACACGATGGTCGCGGGTCTCCATCATTCCACGAGTTCGAGCGCCCAGCCAACGATCGATACCGCGGATACCGCAGTGTACTCCAATTGCAACCGGGGGACCGGCGCGCCTAATCAATCCGGAGGCTGGTCGGGCGCGCTTTCGGGTTCGACTAGCCTTCGAAGGAGACGAACCGCCCGTCTTCGTCCCGCTTCACCGTGAGCGATCCAATCACCGCATTGGTGTTGAGAGGACCGTAGATGTGGGGAAAATCCTCCGCGGGATCGTCGTATCGCACCGGCGACTCGATCCTGGAAACGTCGAGCGCCAGCACCATGAATGGTCTCGGGTCGCCAGTGTAGAACTCATTCCCGACCCAAAGCAGGCGCTCCACGCCATTGGTGCAATGGATGAACCCGTCCGCCTCGAATGCCTCGGGGGTGTATGAATCTTTACCGCCGTGAGTCTCCCAGTATTCGACCGGGACCAGGTGATAGGTCACTCCGGCGTCTCGTGCTTCAGCCGCTGTCTGGTATTGCATATCTTGTTGGCTCCCGCCCATGGAGAATCGAAAAGGTCGCCGCGTCATCCAGTTCGCGCGACAGCGGGATCAAGTGTAATCTCGCCTGTGTAGAAGGCGAGGAACCAAGGGACCCGCCTGGGATGACCTTGGATTGACCGGAACCCGGAAGGCGCCACGTGAATACAATGCAGCGATCCCGCGAACAATGGCAACAGGTGCTGCGATCGAGGGGGATCCGTCCGACCAGGTCGATGGGCCAGAACTTCCTCGTCGAGCCCGAGGTCGTCGAGATGATCGTGGATGCCGCCGACGTCACCACTGGGGACCGTGTGGTTGAGATCGGCCCCGGCATGGGCATCCTCACCAGGGAACTGCTGGCCAGGGGCGCGAATGTCCTCGCCGTCGAGCTCGACACCGACCTCGTGACGCTCCTCAACCACGAACTCGGCCAGGAGCCCAGCTTCACGCTCGTCGAACGTGACGCGCGCCACGTGGATGTCAGTGCCTGGACCGAGGGGCAATCGTGGCGGGTCGTCGCCAACCTGCCGTACAGCACGGGAACGGTCATCATCCGGCACTTCCTGGAGATGGAGCATCCACCCTCATCGCTCACCGTCATGGTGCAGAAAGAAGTCGCGGAACGCATGGTCGCTGATGTGCCCGACATGTCCCTCCTGTCCCTAGCGGTCCAGTTGTTCGCGGAGCCTCACCTGGAGTTCATCGTGCCGCCCGATGTCTTCGAACCTCCGCCGAAGGTGGAATCGGCGGTCGTCCAGCTGGTTGTCCGCCCCACCCCGCTTGGTTCCCCCGATGATCGAGACGCGCTGTTCGCGATGGCCACGATGGCATTTCAGCGCAAGCGGAAGACCATCGCCAACGGACTCTCCCAGGGCCTTGGACTTCACAAGGCCGATGTGGAGTCGTTGCTGAGCTCAGCTGGTATCGACGCGGGTCTTCGCCCGCAGGCGGTCAGCCTTGGCCAGTGGCTCGCCCTCGCCCGGGTGGCGCCACGGTGAACGAACTGACGATCGAGGCGCCGGCCAAGATAAACATCGGGCTGGAGATCCTGGGCCGCCGCCCGGATGGCTACCACGAAATCCGGACCATCCTCGCCATGCTGGACCTGGCCGATACCCTCACGGTCTCGGTCTCGGATCATCCCGGCGGCATGGACATCGACGGCGTTCCCGCGGACGAGAATCTCGTCTCCCGTGCACTTGCGGCATTCAACGCGCGGGTTCCCGGCTCGCCGCCGTTCAGCTGGCGTCTCATCAAGCGCATACCTTCAGCAGCGGGCCTGGGCGGAGCCAGTTCGGACGCAGCGGCGGCGCTGGTCGCTGGCAATGTGCTCTCCGGATCACCGCTGGTCAACGACCAGCTTATGGAGATTTCGGAGACCCTTGGCAGCGACATCGCGTTCTTCCTGGGCGATCCGTGCGCATTGGCTTCTGGTCGCGGGACGGACCTGTCGCCTCTACCGGCCATCGGATCCGATGTGCTCCTGATCGTTCCCCGTGAATCCCTGCCATCCAAGACGGCGATCATGTATGGGAACCTCACCGCCTCGGATTTCTCTCCAGGTGAGCGCGTCGCGGGCATCGTCGCTGGCTTGAAAGCCGGGAAATCACCCGCGGCCGGTCAGGTTACAAACGCCTTCTCTCGCCCCCTCCGCGAAGCCATTCTCCGGACCGGCGAGCTTCAGCGGGCACTCGAGTCGAACCGAGAACTGACGTATGGCGTAAGTGGCGCGGGACCGGCGCATTATGTCCTTGCGCCGAAGGTCAGTCACGGGGCGCTTATCGAGGCGCTGACCGCGCGATTCGGTGACTGGCTCTCGTTCATCTCCACGTCCACCCGCCGCCACCGCCTGAACTCCGGGCCAGGATCGTCGTCGTGAATACCAGGACGCCTCTACCGGATGCGATTTCGCGCCGGAAGCTGGTTGGGCTCACCATCGGGGGAGCGATCGCAGGTGGCACATGGTCGACCGGCTTCGCCATCCTTGCGCGTGGCACGCATCCGCAGTTCTTCGTAATTGGCGCCAACGGCTGGCAATTGGTACTCGTCGAGCATGGACAACGCCGGGCATTGATCGGGATCGGTGACTTTGAGGGCGACATCAGGGAATACGTTGCGAAGTTGAAGACCTCGCTCAGGCAGCACGTTGATATCGTCATCGGCGAGTCAGGGTTCCTGAGCGAGCTCACCACCCTCACCGACCAGTGGCGTGGCCCGGTCCGTGTTCAACTCGACGGGTCCAGCTTCGCGCCCTCCTCCAGCCAACTCGTTCACCTGCGGGATCGAACCGACGTTGGCATCGGCGACTTCACCCTCACGCTGGAACGCCTGCCAGACGGAGAGTGGAGTTACGGTACGTCAGCATCGCAATCCACCTGGATCGGGCATTTGAGCCTGGGATCGCTCAGAGTGGCCATTGCACCGTCGCTGAACGTCGCGGCCAATCACGCACAACCAGACTCGGCGCTGACCATGGCGCCTCAAGGAGACTTCGCCAGGCTCCAGCGGGTCCTACCGAGCTCCGGAATCGTGACAAACGCTTCCAGCGTGCGCGACGCGGTCACCGCCTCGAGCGATACCAGCGCGACGACGCTGGTGCGCACGTTTCGCGCCGACATCGCGGCGTTCCGCATTCGACATGGACGGATCGAGCTTCCCGATTGGACCCAAAGTGTCAGCCGGTAGGAGCAGGGGACTCACTCATCCGAAGCGGGCCGAGTCCGATCCCGGGGAGATCGGCCTGGAGACGTCTCTTCGCTCAACCAGTCCCGGATTACGGCTTCATCGGGTGATTGGGTGGGCTTTCGCCCATAGGACGTGGGCCGGCCACCAGTCGCCTTTGGATCGCCAGGCTGTACCTGCTTGACGGTGCTGGGCCACGTACGCGACCACCCGCGCTGCAGCTCGTCCATGGTCGATGGCGCGGCCTCTTCCCAATGCCGAACTTCCTTGATCTTGATCGCGGCGGTGGGTTCGGCCACCGGCTCGGTGGCAATAGGTTCGGTCTTCACCGGCTCCACCGCCGGAACGACCGGACGGATTGGTCGACGCTCAGGCACACCGATCGGTTCAACGGTGATGTCCGCGAACGCCCCGTCCGGATCACGCTCCCGAACCACCATCCCGAACAGGATGCCCAGCAGCACGACAAAGGTCACCGACAGGAGAACCCAGTCGAAACCAACGGACAACGCCCTGGCGACATACGCCTCGCGAATGATCTCGGGATATGACCCGTCATTGAGATATGTTGAAACAAGCTGGATCAGTGCGCCGAGAAAGACGATGCCATTCGCCAGGGCGATGAGGCCCCCGAAGACACGGCCACCAGGTCCGGGTTTGTGCGGAAAGGCCGCCGCGGCCCCGTATCCGATCACTCCCGCGATGACGACGATAATGGCCACCGCCACCACGAACCGGGAAACGCCAAGGTCGATACCGGTGATGTCCTCGAGCGCGTCGCCCCAGCGAACCGCCCACTGGTTGGCCACCAGTATGCCCAGCAGCAGCCCAGCGGAGGCGCAAACCTCGCGCAGTCCTCCTCGGTACATTCCAATCGGAATCAACAGGAGCAGGATGAGGATGAGGAGTGCGTCGAGCACGAGGGAATCGAGCATATCGGGGTCACTCTAGCACACGGATCGAATCGGTTCGCCACTCCTGGCTTGCTGGCGTCTTAGCTGGCGTGCGCGATTTTCTGGAGAGCACCTAATGGGATATGTAGCCAGTCAGGGCGGTTGTCGAGTTCGTACCGCACCTCGTACAGCGCCTTGTCGATCACGAACAGATCCAGGCCCCGCGCGAAGCCGTCGTCGCCGGGTGGTAGAAATGTGCCGCCGCCCCGCCGCACTGCCTCGAGATAGCGGGCGGTGAAGCGGTCCGCCGCGACGTCACCCCACGCCCTTAGGCTCTTCGCCTGGTCGGGACTCGCGTCCTGGCTTGCGGTCGCGACGGCGTAGTCGATTGACCGGAGCATCCCCGCGATGTCCTTGAGCGGCGAGTGTTTCTCCCGGCGCTCCTCCATCGTCCGCGAAGGTTCGCCTTCGAAGTCGATGATCACGAAGTCATCGCCCGTTCGCAGCACCTGTCCAAGATGGTAATCGCCATGAACGCGCGTCCGGTGCGAACCGGCGAGGGAGTCCGCGCGCATCACGCCGGCGAGCAGGCCCGCCGCCAGGTCCTCCGACTCGCCATGCGAAAGCGCTCCCTGGCGGAACAGCATCGACGCGGTAAGGTGCACCTCCCGGGACAGCCTCTCCTCCAGGTCGCTGACGTCGCTATCCGAAAACGCTTCCGGCTCAAAGGCTTCACCAGTTCCCTGGCCGAGCGCGACGTGAAGTTCCCCGGTTCGCTGGCCAAGCAATCCAACCGAGCTCAGGAGCGCCGTCCGGTCCTCTTCCGAAGACCCGGCCAGCGCGGGCGGCAGCCAGCGCCAGCAATCGCCCTGATTGGGCACGAACGCCTGGGCGATCGCGATCTCGACCTGTGGGCTGGCGTCGACACCTTCGATCACGATGGACCCTTCGAATCGCGGGACATGGGCGAATGACGCCCGCTCGCTCAGGTACGAGGTGATCTCCGAATCAGGGTTGATTCCCGCCTGGAGCTTGCGAAACACCTTTACGATCGACCGATCGCCGTACAACACGGAGGTGTTGCTCTGCTCGCCAGTGAGTACCCGTGCCTGACCGATCACCGGGTAGTTACCTGTCCCAGCGCCAGCCCGCCAACTGATCTGGCCCTCGAGGTCGCCACTCAGCGACAGGACCCGTGCTTCGCCGAATCCCGCCCCAAGCCAGTCGAGGTAGTCAGCGGACTCGAAGGCATCTCTCGGCTGACCTTCTTCGGTGGCCATCAACGGGATGAAGTAGATCGCCTCGCCCCCATCGCCATACGTCATCGACGCCTGGACGTGGCTGACCTCGACCCCATCGACATCGACCGTGGCGATATCCATGGCCTCCAATGATTCAATGGTGCGCGACTTGTCACCAAACCAGCGCTTCTCCACCAACCACGATTGGAACAGATCCGGGTGCCGTTCGATCCAGGCGATGACAGTCAAGCACGCTCTCCTTGTCCGATTATTCGTCGCCGGAGGAATCCTCAAGTCGGAACCAGTAGAAGGCATGAGGACCAAGCGTCAGGAAGTACGGCAACTCACCGATGTGGGGGAACCGGATCTCGCCAACCAGTTCCACCGGCTGCCACCCAGCGAACTCCGAGAGATCTAGTTCCGCATACTGCACGAAGCGGCTGAGGTTGACCACGCAGAGCAGTACCTCGCCTTCCCATTCCCGCAGATAGACGAGCACCTTCATGTTCTCGGGATGAAGGAACCGGATCGAGCCACGCCCGAACGCCTTGTAGCGCTTCCGGACCGCGATCATCCGCTTCATCCAGTTGAGCAGCGAAGTGGGCGTGCGCGACTGGGCCTCGACATTCACGCCCATGTAGCCATAGACCGGGTCCATGATCACCGGGAAGTACAACCGAGCCCAGTCGGCACGGCTGAATCCCGCGTTGCGGTCGGTGGACCACTGCATCGGCGTGCGAACGCCGTTCCGGTCACCGAGGAAGATGTTGTCGCCCATGCCGATTTCGTCGCCGTAGTAGATGCACGGCGTGCCAGGCATGGAGAGCAGCAGCGAATTCATCATCTCGATCTGGCGGCGCCCGTTGTCGAGCAGCGGCGCGAGCCGCCGGCGGATACCCACGTTGATCCGCATGCGGGGGTCCTTGGCGTACTCGTAGTACATGTAGTCCCGCTCGGCGTCGGTCACCATTTCAAGCGTCAACTCGTCATGGTTGCGCAGGAAGATAGCCCACTGATTCGAGTCTGAAATCTCTGGTGTGGACTCCATGATTTCGACGATGGGCGTTCGCAGTTCCCGGCGCATGGCCATGAACATGCGCGGCATCAGCGGAAAGTGGAACGCCATGTGGAACTCGGGATCGTCGTCGGTGCCGAAGTACTCGACCACGTCGCTCGGCCACTGGTTCGCCTCGGCGAGCATGATGGCGCCCGGGAACTCGGCCTCCATCATTGCCCTGGCCCGTTTCAGGAACCCGTGGGTCTCCGGCAGGTTCTCGCAAATCGTGCCTTCGCGCTCGAAGAGATAGGGAACCGCGTCGCACCGGAAGCCGTCGAGCCCAAGGTTCATCCAGAACCGCATGACATCCAGCATCTCAAGCTGGAGCGCCTCGTTGTCATAGTTGATGTCTGGCTGGTGGCTGAAAAACCGGTGCCAGAAATACTGGCCCGCCACCGGATCGTAGGTCCAGTTGGACGTTTCCGTGTCCGTGAAGATGATTCGGACGCCCTGGTACTTCTCTGGGTCATCGGACCACACATAGTAGTCGCGATACGGCGAGTCCGGGTTCGCCCGGGCTTCCTGGAACCACGGATGTTGGTCCGAGGTGTGGTTCATCACCAGGTCGGCGATGACCCGGATGCCTCGCGAATGGGCCGCCGCGATCAGTTCGGCGAAGTCCTCCACCGTCCCGTAGTTCGGGTCGATCGAGACGAAGTCCGAAATGTCATACCCGTCGTCCTTGCCGGGAGACGGATACATGGGCATGATCCACAGGCAGTCGACGCCAAGATCGCGAAGGTAGTCCATCTTCTCGATCACGCCCTGGATGTCGCCGAAACCATCCCCGTTACTGTCGTTGAACGACTTCATCGGGATCTGGTAAATCACGGCATCCTTGAACCACATGTTGTCGCGGTTCAGCATCTCTTCCTCCAGCTAACGCCGCCACGGAACGCTCACGGCAACGGGATGGGGCCACCCGCCCAACCCAATCAGATCAGAAATCGCTCTCGACGTAGTCCTGGTGAATCCACTTCTGGATACTGAAGATCATCGCCGGATTCGAGTGCGGGTCCAGCCGCAGATGCTGCTCCTCACCGGTCCAGAGGAACGACTCGTCGGTAAACAACTCCGTCGCCCGGTACTGGCCGTCATGCTCGAGGCCCCACCGATCCAGCGGCAGCCAGACAGCCGAGTCATGCGCGTGGAATGGATCGAGATTCACGATCACCAGCACGACATCCTCACCGTCTCCGCTCGCCTTGTAGTAGGCCAGGACATTGTCATCCGAAGTATCCACGAATCGCAGGTTTTCGTACTCCTGCAGGGCGGGATGATCCCGCCTGATGGCGTTCAGCCGTGAAATGTACTCGCTGATGTTCCCGGGTCGATCCCAGTCCCAGACCTTGTACTCGTACTTCTCGGAATCGAGGTACTCCTCCTTGCCCGGCACCGGCGTGTTTTCGCAAAGCTCGAATCCACTGTAGATGCCATACGCGGAGGACATGGTCGCGGCCAGCACCACCCGGTACTGGAATGCTGGTCGCCCGCCTTCCTGGAGAATCGTTGGGAGGATGTCGTGGGTGTTGGTGAAGAAATTCCCGCGGAAGAACTCCTTCATTGGCCCCTGAGTCAGTTCTTCACCGTACTCCCGCAGCTCCTGCTTGAAATTTCGCCAGGTGAAGTACGTGTAGCTCTGGGCGAATCCGGCCTTCGCCAGCGCCTTCATCACCTTCGGCCGGGTGAACGCTTCCGACAGGAAGATCACCTCCGGGTGCTCGGCATGCACCTGGGCGATCAGCCACTCCCAGAACACGGTCGGCTTGGTGTGCGGATTGTCCACCCGAAAGATCTTCACGCCGTTGTCGACCCAGTACAGGATGATCCGCAGCATCTCGTCCCACATCGCCTTCCAGGAATCGCTCTGGAAGTTCAGCGGGTACATGTCCTCGTACTTTTTCGGTGGGTTCTCGCCAAACTTGATGGATCCATCCGGCCGAACGTAGAACCAGTCCGGATGATCCCTCAACCAGGGATGCTCGGGGGACCCCTGCAGGGCCACGTCGAGCGCCAGTTCCATGCCGTATCCAGCCGCCTCCGCCACCAGGTGACGGAAATCCTCGATCGTGCCTAGCTCGGGATGGATCGCGTCGTGCCCGCCCTCGTCGCTACCAATGGCGTATGGCACCCCGGGATCGCCTTCGACCGAGACCAGTGAATTGTTCCGCCCCTTGCGCTTGGACTTGCTGATCGGGTGGATCGGCGTGAAGTACAAGACATCGAATCCCATGTCCGCGATACGTGGAAGCTGGGCTTCGACATCCTTGAACGAGGCGCTCTTGCCAGGCTCCGTTCCCGCCGATCGCGGGAACATCGAGTACCAGGTCGAATATCTCGCCTGCATACGATCGACGGTCACCTTCAGTTCCGACGACCGGGCATAGCCCTTGCGCGATCGATTTCGATGCGTGGCGGCAACGACCTCCGGCTGCTCGAACATCGCCACGGCCGCCGCCTGGTCGCCGCTGGACCGGGCCGCTTCGATCGCGCCTGAAAGCACCGAGCGCTCCTCCGGGCTAGCCCGGTCAAGCATCTCCTCGAAAAGGTGGATGCCTTCGATCAATTCGCTCGCGATGTCGACTCCCGCCCCGAGCTTCTTGTGGACCTCATCAAGCCAGCTCCCGATCGGGTTCGGAAACGCCTCGATGCGGTATCGGTACGTCGTGTTCTCATCGACGACGAAGGTGGCTCCCCAGCGGTCATTGTCGACGAACGACATCTCCACTTCGTCCCAGGATTCCTGATCCTCCGTGCGGTACTGGAGCACCGCCGACAGCAACTCATGGCCCTCCCGGAACAGGTCGGCCTGAACCTCGACGGTGTCGCCCACTTCGCGTTTGATCGGGTACCTGCCACAATCGATTTGCGGTTGTACGTCCTCGATAAGGATACTGCTGGGTGCGTCCGGTGAATGTATGTCCAGGTGCATCTGTGCGGCTGCCCCTCTCGGTCGGAGTGACCCTGTCGGTCCCGGCGTATTGTTGAGCGATGGTACAACGGCGCGGCTACCGCCGGTCGGGGAGAGGCCCCTTAAGCATCCCGGTTCGGGCCCACTTGTCGCCGGGTCGTAAAATGGTTTGGTGACATCGGCTGGCAATCGACCGCCTCCGTCGCACCACCCTGCGGATCAATCATCCAGGACGCCCCCTGAACCGCCCAATCGAGGGCCGTGACGGGGTGCGATCGTGAAGGACACCAAACCATGAAGTACGAAGTTCGATTCCAGATCGGTGGCGAGGAACAGGCCGAAACGGTTGAAGCGGATGACGCAGCCACGGCCGCGCAGACCATTCAGGAGCAGCACCAGACGTCGCACGAGTCATTCGAACTCATTCAGGTCCAGCTACTCGACGACATGCCCGAGTTCGTTCCAGGCGAGCCGGAAACCGCAGCCAAGTAAGTCAACGTCCACATCCCGACGCACCCCGAACGAGGTCCCAGCACACGAATGAGCGACGAGAATCCTATTGCGGGGGTGCGCCCAGGCACCCCCGTTCCTCTTGGACCCACGATCGACGGCACTGGGGTAAATTTCGCCGTCTACTCGGAACACGCCACCCGCATCGACATTTGCCTCTATGAATCCGGGAACGACACGCCCTCCCGCACCGTGACCTTGCCGGAAAGGACCAACTTCGTCTGGCATGGCTGGATCGATGGGGCCCAGGCTGGTGCGAGGTACGGCATTCGCGCACATGGGCCATACGACCCGGTGAATGGTCAGCGATTCAATCCCGCCAAGCTTCTTATCGACCCATACGCGCGATCCCTCGATGGATCGATCACATGGGGACCTGACGTGTTCGCCTACGACTTCGAGGGACCGGACGACGATCTGGACCCGAGCGAGGCGCTGGACGATTCGAGCATGCCAAAGTGCGTGGTGCTCGACGACCAATTTGATTGGGGCGACGACCGCCCCCCGAAAACGTCCTGGACCGACACGGTCATCTACGAGGCGCACGTCAAGGGACTGACCCAACTCCATCCCGAGGTGCCAGAAGACCTTCGCGGGACCTATCTCGGAGCCGCTCATCCGGCCGTAACCGAGCACCTTCGATCGATTGGCGTCACCGCGATCGAGTTTCTCCCAGTTCATAGTCATGTGGATGATGCGTTCCTTATCGACAAGGGCCTGACCAACTACTGGGGCTACAGCACGCTCAACTTCTTCGCCCCTCACGCCAGTTACGCGAAGGGCGAACCTGGGGACGAAGTTCGCCAGTTCAAGGAAATGGTCAAGGGTTTCCATGCCGCCGGCATCGAGGTCATCCTCGACGTGGTGTACAACCACACCTGCGAGGGCAACCATCTCGGACCGGCGCTGTCGTTTCGAGGGCTGGACAACCTCACCTACTACCACCTGCTGCCAGGGAAGCCGGAGTTCTACCTGGACTTCACGGGGACCGGTAACTCCCTGCGTGCCTCACACCCCCAGGTGATTGCTCTGATTCTCGACAGTCTTCGCTACTGGGTGTCGGAGATGCACGTCGATGGATTCCGATTCGACCTGGCCACCACCCTCGGCCGCGATGAATACGACTTTACGGCCTGGAGTGGACTCTTCGACGCCATCCACCAGGACCCCGTCCTCTCCCAGGTCAAGCTGATCGCCGAACCCTGGGACATCGGCGAAGGCGGGTACCAGGTCGGCGGCTTTCCCACCGATTGGTCCGAGTGGAACGACAAGTTTCGCGATTCCGTCCGGGCCTTCTGGCTGGCGAACAGCCAGGATCTCGCCCAGATGGGGTATCGCCTCACCGGTTCATCGGACGTTTTCGGTCCATCCGGCCGCGGGCCGCGAGCGAGCATCAACCTCATCACCGCCCATGACGGGTTCACACTCAACGACCTTGTCTCCTACTCGGAGAAGCACAACGAGGCGAACGGTGAGAACGGCGATGACGGCCACGACCACAACCTCTCTGTCAACTACGGCCACGAGGGACCAACGGACGATCCCGCAATCCAGGAAATCCGCCTACGTCAGCAGCGAAACCTCCTCGCCACGCTGATGTTGTCCCAGGGCGTTCCCATGCTCCTCGGCGGGGACGAATTCGGACGCACCCAGCAGGGCAACAACAACGCCTACTGTCAGGACAACGAAATCAGTTGGGTCGACTGGGATCTGGACGACGACCAGACGTCGCTCCTGGAGTTCAGCAGGAGACTTGGCCAGATCCGTCGCGACGATCCCATTCTTCACCGTCGCCGGTACTTCAAGGGACGTCCCGCCACGCCGGAGAGCTTCGACGACATCGTCTGGATCAGGCCCGATGGCGCGAGGATGGAACACGACGATTGGTCGAACCCAGGCCACACCATCGGCATGCGTCTGGCCAACGATAGCCTGGAAGAAACCGACGCGGAAGGCAATCCGATCACCGCGTCCACCACGATGCTGATCGTGCATGCCGGTGAGGACGAAACGACCTTCGTGCTGCCCAGTGTCGACCGGGAGGACACGATCCGAACGTGGGAAGTCACCCTCACCACGGACTCCCCCACCGGTGATGACACCGCCCGCCATCACGAGGGACGCGAGATCACGATTCCTGGTCGAACGGTGATGCTGCTCACCGCCCGTGAAGACGAGGTGGCTGGGTAGCAGTCGGTCCCCGCGGAAAATCAAAGCGAGCGCGGTATGGTGCCGCGCTCGCTTTGTGTGGTCGTCAGTTGAATCGCCTAGTCGGCGACCGGAACGCTTTCCGTTGGCACCAGCGCCAGCAATTGCCGGAGCCGCTCGGCCTGCAACGGGGAGACCTCTCCCAGCAGGTTCGACAGGCGTCGCTTGTAGGCGTCGCCCCACTCCTCAAGGAGCGTCTCGCCACTCGGGGTCAGCCGGGCGAGAACCATCCGCTTGTCCCGCGGGTGAGCCGCTCGCTGAGCCCAGCCATGGCGCGCCAGGATGTCCACGTACAACGTGGCCGTCCTCCGGGCCACCGCCAGCTTGCGGGCCAGCTCGGAAGGGGCAATCCCCTCTTCGCCTACCGCGCCGAGTTCCACCAGCGCCCCGAATGCTCCCGCCGTGAGGTCAAGGTCAGACAACGCGTCCGTTGCCGCCCGGTCCATGGCGCCAGCCGTCCGAAGCAGCTGCATCACCGCGTCAAACCGGATGGAGTCCTCGGTCTCCCGTGGATCCACCGAGACAGACGGCTCGCCAAGAAGCCAACCTGGGTGTACCGATCGTTTTGAAATCTCTGTAGACACGCTTACCCCAAACTCGTTCTCCGATCGAGAACGTCAATAACCCGCCTGGATCGACCTGTACTCCCGCCGCCTACAGATAGTCCGCGAGAGCGGGAGAGTGCGACCACTGTTGTTCTGTATCCAGTGTAATAGAGCACTGCTTCACGGTCTGCCGGGTCGCGCCTGCGAATTGGGGTGGCGCCCCGTAGGGAATTTTTCCGTTCCTGTAGGGAAAGTCCCTACAGGATGGATTCTTCGGCTAAAAGTCCGGCGCGTAACGCGTAGTGCACAAGCTCGGCCCTGTTGGCGAGGCCCAGCTTCTGCATGGCGCGATGCCGATAGGTTTCCACCGTCTTCGGCGATAACGAAAGGATGTCCGCCGCCTGCTGCGCCGTGTACCCTTCGGCGGTCAATTTGACGACCTCGCGCTCCCGCTCGGAGAGCACCTCGCCAAGGTCAAGTTCCTCGCCAGAGCTGACGCGTCCCAGATAGCCCCGGAGGAGCGTCTTGGTGGCCGCCGGATCGAGGAACACCTCGCCGCGGGCAACGGTTCTGATCGCGTCCAGCAGGTCCGTATGTGCGCTGGATTTCCGCACATATCCGGACCCTCCGGCCTCGAGCACTGGAAGGAGGTAGCGCTCCTCGGCATGCACGGTGAGCACCAGCACGCGGCTCCGGATACCGAGCGCGGTGATCCCCCGGATGGCGTCAAGACCGCCCCCGGGCATCGACAGGTCAGCCACGACGACATCAGGTTCAAGCTCCCGCGCCAGTTCTATCGCGCGCAGGCCATCTTCGGCCTCGCCCACCACCGCGATGTCGGGTTGCATTTCGAGGAGGGCCCTCAACCCGGCGCGGACGATGCCGTGATCGTCCGCGAGGAGCACCCGTATCTGTTCAAGTTCCTGATTCTGGGTCAATCTCACTGCCTTCCCGTGATGTCAGATATGGGCTTACCGACAGGTTCTCCCTCGGCCGTTATCGGAATCGAGACCTGGATGCGAACGCCGGTCGGGGTCAGGGGAGTGATCGAGAACGACCCGCCGACCAGGGCCGCGCGTTCCGCCATCCCGAAGAGCCCGAGTCCCAGGCCCGACTCATCGCGGACGCGATCGAGGGCCGGGCTGAAGCCTGTTCCGTCGTCGTCAATCGACAGGTCAACCCTGGTCGGATGCCGGGTCAGCGTGACTGACGCATGCCTGGCATGAGCGTGTTTCACCACGTTGGTGAGGGCTTCCTGCGCCACTCGGTACAGCACGAGCTCCAATTCCGGCGCAAGGCGCTCACGAGCGCCGTTCACATGCAGCACCACGTCGACCCCGGATTGCTCCGAGAATCGCTGCGTCAGGTCACCCAGCGCCTCCCTGGCTCCCAGGTCGTCGAGAGCTGGCGGCCGAAGTTCGAGCGCGAGCCGCCGCACTCCCTCGATCGCTTCCACGGTCATCGACTCCAGGCGCTCGGCCGTTAGCCGGACCTCGTAATTGCTGGACGACTTCAGCGCGGTCACGCTCAGCAACTGGGCAAAGAGCATCTGCGCGGTATCGTCATGAAGTTCCCGGGCAATGCGTTTCCGCTCACCCTCCTGGGCCTCGATCACCTGCACCGCCAATTCCCGGAGTCTCGCCTGGTTGGTTTCGAGTTCGTCGAGCGTATCGTTGAAGGTATGGACGAGCCGCACCAGTTGGGGATCGCTGAGCGATGGAAGATCCGCCCGAGCGGACAGGTCTCCGTTCCGGACCGCGTCGGCCAGGCGCTCGAGGCTGTCCAGCGGCTCGAACGCCGCCCGGAGCACCACGTAGTTCACCGCCACGCTCAGGAGAACGCCGATGCCGGCGAAGAACAGCATCAGTTCCACGCGGGAAGGCAGCTGGAGGTCCCGGATGGTGGTGGCCGTCACGTAGGTGCCAACCACCGCGCCGAACACGACGATCGCCATGTTCGCCAGCAACACCTTGTAAAACAATGGGACGGAACGAACGCGGGTCGCGACGACATGTCGCGGACCCTGCCGCTCGACCATCCGCGAAACGTCCATGGTTGACATCTGGGGTACTTTCAGTGTCGACCAGCGCGGCGCCATACCGGGCCAGTGGGTGGCTCTGGTACCATTTCGGGTTTGACGCGCCGGCCTATCAGGAGGAAATGCATTGGCTGCCAACTCGTCATTCGATATCGTTTCGAAGTTCGATCAGCAGGAATTCAAGAACGCCGTGGATCAGGCGGATCGGGAAATCCGGACCCGCTACGATCTCAAGGATACCAAGACCGAGCTGACGCTCACCGCCACCGAACTCACCATCAACACCGAGTCGGAGTACAGCCTCGGCGCGGTGCGCGACATCCTCGAGTCCAAGGTGCTCGGCCGGAAGCTCTCGCTCAAGATCCTCGACTACCAGGAAGAGGAAGAAGCCTCCGGTGCCCGAGTGCGGCAGGTGGTCAAGCTCAAGGAAGGCATTCCCGACGACATCGCGAAGAAGATCTCGAAGTCAATCCGGGACGAGTTCAAGAAGGTCACACCCCAGATCCAGGGCGACACGCTGCGCGTGCAGGCCAAGAGCCGGGACGATCTGCAGGCCGTGATGGCCATGGTCAAGGCCGCCGACTATCCGGTCGCGCTCCAATTCGTGAACTACCGGTAACCAGTCCCTTTACATCACCCCGGGTCCCGGTCTTCGCCTTTCAGCCGGTCAAGCAGCGTCGAGCGCTCGCCGGCATGACGTTCGGGAAGGGCTTGCGCGACCTTTTCGAGCAACTCGCTTTCCAGCGGCGAGCCGACCGGGAACACCCGTACCGCCGGGGCCGGCACTTCTGGCCACACGCGCTGGAACATGACCCATTGCGACACTCGCTCGCGGATCCCGTGTTCCATAGCCGGAACCAGATTGTCGAACCCGGCGCGCATGTCGGCTTCCAGGTCGGCGGTCTTCTCCACGGTGAACGGCCGCGCGATCGACATCTCGTGACCGTTTCGTAGGCGCCTGGTGAGGATCGGAATAACGACCGCGCCGGTATCCCTGGCGATGCGGATGGCGCCCGGTGGCAGCGTCGTGGTTTTGCCAAAGAACTCGACGGAGCGCCCATTCTGGAAGAAGTCGCGATCGCTCACGATGACCGCGCACTCTCCGTTGCGCAGCGCCCGGATCACCTTCCGCACACCCGACGGCGTCGGCTCGACCATCGTCGATCCCTTGGAACCCCGTAGATGTGTCACCCCGTCGAAAATGAATCGCGAGGTCGTCCGTCCCGTCACGATCGTGAGCTTGTACCCACGCGCCCAGAGCACCTGCCCGGCGTGATCGAACGATCCCAGATGGCAGGCAACGAGAATCACCCCTTTCCCCTGGGCGAGTGCTTCATTGATGACGGACCAGTCTCCTGACGTCACCTTCAGCGAATCCAGCAGGTTCGAGCGTGATTCCCGTGGCATCGTGATCAGGTCGACGAAGTTCCGGGCGCTCGTCCGGAAAATGGATCTCGCGGCATCGCGGACGCGCGAGTCGCTGGCATCCACGCCGAGGACCTGCGACACATTCGCTTCCACGTTGTCGCGATAGGTGTTGGTCGATCTGCGGAAAACGTCGCCGACCCGGTCGGCGATCCAGTACCGGATGGGGCGAGGAATCAGCCAGAACACCCACGAAAAGAACTCGGCGAAGAACACCGAAAGCTGGTAGCGGAACGCGTGACGCTCTTCGCGCCGGAACAACGGCATTCGCTTTGGTGGATTGTCGTTACTGGTCACACCACCCCATCCACCAGCACGCCGATTCCCGGGACACCCCGCGCGTACCCGTCGAGGCGAACTCGATGCCATCGCCGTCCGAGAGTCATGTCGGCTGCTTGCTTTCCATGTCCTTCAGGAACCCGATGGAATCGACAAACACCGGGATCGCGCGGATCACCGTCAGCGCCACCGCGGCCCAGACAAGCCCCCAGCCGAACCAGCGAAACCCTTCAACCCCGTAGAGGGACCCGATGAACGTGTCGGTTGTGTCCTTCTGCTCCCAGGCCACCAGGCCCGCCAGGAACACGAAGCCCGCGGACTTCGCCCAGCCAAAGAACCCACGCATGAATCGACCGGCCGTCAACCATTCGGTGAAGGCCGATCGCATCATGTTGTTCTCGCCAAACGGCGTCATGCCCTGCATCAACGATAGCGACCGGAGACCATCCACCATGAATCCCCTGGTCATCACCATGAGGGGAATCCAGACTGGGATTACGTCAAGATGGGCGAAGACGATCCAGAGCGCATTTTCGACCACCCTGTCTCCCGCGATATCGAACACGGCGCCAAACGCCGAGGTCGAACCGCGCTTCCTGGCTACCCAGCCATCCAGGCCGTCGCTGGCGAACACCACGATCAGCAGCACCATGCACGCTTCGATTACCTGGACGCTTCCGTTGTAGATCATCCAGATCACGATGAACAGCAGGATCAGCCGACCCACGGTGATCATATTCGCCATGTTGGGACCATCCTGCGACTAATCGCCAAGATACAAGCCAAATCACCACCTGTCCTGCGCCATTTGGGAGGCGTGAGCACGCGCCTAGTATTGCGTACCGAGGCCTATCCCTCAAGGAAGCCTCGTCCTCGCGGAATTCTGTTCGGCGGTCAGGTCATCGGCCGAATCGCTTGAGCAGCGCGGCCGGGTCATCCGTGCAGATGCCAACCACTCCGAGCCCCGCGAGCACCTCGGCCCGATCCGGGTCGTTCACCGTCCAGATCCAGCATTCCAACCCCTTGGATCTCGCGTACTCTCCGATGTCGGCGTTGAAGAACTTGTCGTGGAGGGCGATCTGAGGCGAACCCAGGGCGAGGGCCGTCGCGATCACCTCATCGGACATCACCGGGGTCAGTGGCCACAGTTCGACGTCCGGAGCCACCTTCTTGACGTGATGCAGCACGTCGTGGATGAACGAGGAGATCGCGAACTCCAGGTTCTCGTGGCGGGTGGTCTCGACCAGCACAGCGTCGGCGGCGGCCGCCGCCTTCACCTCGATATCGACGTGGAGCTTTCCCGCCACCAGGTCCAGAACCTCCGCGAGGGTCGGAATCGGTGCCCCGTTGCCGGCGTCGAGCGCCTGAAGTTCGGCCAGGGTCAGGTCCGCGACGTTGCCTGATCCATCAGTCGTTCGGTCGACGGTCTCGTCATGAATCACCACCGCCACTCCGTCCCTTGACAGGTGAACGTCCAGCTCGATTCCATCCGCGCCCAGCTCAACGGCCCGCGCGAATGCCGGAAGGGTGTTTTCCGGACGTTCCGCCGATGCTCCACGATGTGCGTAAATCCTTGACATGCGCTCTTTCTCCATACTCAACGATTGAGATGCCTCACATTGACACGATCCGTATCAAGAACTATCATTCATGCAGCAACTAATCCTTGGAGGCACCTTGAATGGTTGGACGATTTTCAGAACCACTCTTCGTCATCAGCGTAGCAGCGCGGCTGGTGGAAATGCATCCCCAGACGCTGCGCAAGTACGAGCGCGAAGGGCTTGTCGCTCCCTCGCGCACCAGCGGGAATCTCCGCCTGTATTCCGATAGTGACATCGAACAATTGCGACAGGTCAAGTACCTCGTGGAGAAACGCGGGCTGAATCTCGCGGGTGTCCAGCTGGCGCTCGAGCTGACCCGCAAGATGCAGAAGCTTCGCAAGGAGCATCAGGACGATTCCCAGGACACTGGCATCGCGAAACAACTCGACGAGTTGCTGCGGCTCCTCGGCTACGTCGAGCAGTCCGAGGTTCGGGCCCAGCGTCAGTCGAGCTGAATCGATATCCCCCGAATCGTCACCTAATCGCGTGCTTAAGCCCTTATTGACTTTCTTGCCCCACACCCAATAGCGGGAGGTATGCCGGATGGCATCGAATCAGAGATTTACGGAGAAGGCCCGCGAGGCGATCATCGCCGGCCAGCAATCGACCGAACAACAAAAACTCGCGCAGTACGAACCGGAAGCGCTGCTTCTGGGCCTTGTGTCCCAATCGGACGGCATCGTGCCCCAGGTGCTCCAGCGGCTTTCGGTGGATCCCCGGGATGTCGAGCGCGAGACCACCAGTCTCGTGGAACGCGCGCCCAAGTTGCAGTACAGCGCCGACGCCGTCATCAGCGGCAGCCTGCGCCAGGTGTTGCAGCACGCCGAGACCGAAGCGTCGTCCATGGGCGATGAGTTCGTCTCCACCGAGCACCTCTTCCTCGGCATCCTGTCGGTGGAACGAACGCCCGCCCAGGCGCTCCTCGGTCGACTCGGGATCACCAAGGACCGCGTGTACGGCGTGCTCACCGAGATTCGCGGCAATCAGCGCGTGACCGACCAGAACCCGGAAGACAAGTACCAGGCACTCGAAAAGTACGGCCGCGACCTGACCGCGCTCGCCAGCGATGGCAAGCTCGATCCCGTGATCGGTCGCGACGAGGAAATACGCCGGGTCATCCAGGTCCTCTCCCGTCGTACGAAAAACAATCCGGTACTCATCGGCGAGCCCGGCGTGGGCAAGACCGCCATCGTCGAGGGCCTCGCCCTTCGCATCGTTCGCGGCGACATACCGGAGGGACTGAAGGACAAGCGCATCATCGCGCTGGACCTCGGGTCGATGATCGCCGGGGCCAAGTTCCGTGGCGAGTTCGAGGAGCGCCTCAAGGCGGTCCTCAAGGAGATCACCTCGTCCGACGGGCAGATCATTCTCTTCATCGACGAGCTTCACACCGTTGTCGGCGCCGGGGCGGCCGAAGGTTCGATGGACGCCTCCAACATGCTCAAGCCCTTGCTCGCCCGGGGCGAACTCCACACCATTGGCGCGACCACGCTCGACGAGTACCGGAAGTACATCGAGAAGGACGCCGCGCTCGAACGGCGGTTCCAGCCCGTCCTCGTCGGCGAACCAAGTGTCGAGGACACGATTTCCATCCTTCGCGGTCTCCGCGAACGCTACGAGGCCCATCACAAGGTGAAGATCCAGGACAGCGCCCTGGTCGCGGCCTCCACCCTCTCCGAGCGGTACATCTCGGACCGTTTCCTGCCCGACAAGGCCATCGACCTCGTCGACGAAGCGGCATCGAAGCTCCGCATGGAAATCACGTCCATGCCCGTAGAGCTCGACGAAGCCGAGCGCCGGATCATGCAGCTCGAAATCGAGCGCGAAGCGCTGCGCAAGGAAAAGGACGATGCCTCTCAACGACGCCTTGCTACCCTCGAGGAAGACCTGGCGAACATCAAGGCCGAGCGGGACGTGCTCCGGTCCCGCTGGGATCAGGAACGGCAGGGCATCGTCGCCATCTCCGAGCTTCGTGACGAGATCGACCGCACCCGAGTTGAGATTGAACAGGCGCAGCGGGCGTACGACTACAACCGTGCCGCGGAACTCCAGTACGGCCGCCTGAAGGAACTGGACAACCAGGTCCGTGAAAAGGAACAGGACCTCGCCCGTCTCCAGTCATCGGGCAAGCTGCTGAAGGAAGAAGTGGACGCAGACGACATCGCCGACGTCGTCAGCCGCTGGACCGGTATTCCCGTCACCCGGCTGATGGAAGGCGAGATCGAGAAACTGGTGCGCATGGAGGACCGGCTTCACGAACGCGTGATTGGCCAGGACGAGGCGATCTCGGCCGTCGCCAACGCTGTTCGCCGCTCCCGCGCCGGACTTTCCGACCCGAACCGGCCACAGGCGAGCTTCATCTTCCTCGGCCCCACTGGCGTCGGCAAGACGGAACTCGCCCGGGCCTTGGCGGAGTTCCTGTTCGACTCTGACCAGGCGATGGTTCGCATCGACATGTCGGAGTACATGGAACGGCACGCCGTGAGCCGCCTCATCGGGGCGCCTCCAGGCTACGTGGGATATGAGGAAGGCGGGCAGCTCTCGGAAGCCGTGCGACGGCGACCGTACAGCGTGATCCTGTTCGACGAGATCGAGAAGGCACATCCGGAAGTCTTCAACCTGTTGCTGCAGGTGCTGGACGACGGACGCCTGACCGATGGGCAGGGACGAACCGTCGACTTCCGAAACACTGTCATCATCATGACCAGCAACCTCGGATCGTCGTACCTCATCTCTTCCGACCCCGACCAGGACGCCGAAGTCCGATCCCAGGTGATGGAAGCGCTTCGCGCGAACTTCCGGCCGGAGTTCCTGAACCGGATCGACGAGATCATCATCTTCAAGTCGCTGACTCGCGACCAGATTGGAGAGATCGTCGAAGTGCAGATCGCTCATGTGGCGCGAAGACTGGCGGATCGTGACATCACGCTCACCGTCACGGAAAGCGCTCGTGAGATGGTCGCGACGCTCGGCTACGACCCGACCTTCGGTGCTCGCCCGCTCAAGCGGGTGATCCAGAAGCACCTGCTCGACCCACTCGCCATGAAGCTGCTCTCCGGAGAAATCCTGGATGGCGACAACGTGGTCATCGACTATCGCGACGGCGAGTTCGAGTTCAGCGGTTTGCTCTCGAGCGCCGCGCACGTGGCATAAGTGCCAGGACTACCCTGAGAAAGAGGCGCCTGTAACGGCGCCTCTTTTTTCCATTAGCTATACTGCGGGCATATGGAGACCGGGACGCTTCCAATCACGAACACTACATTGCGGTCGACACTGGCTGTCGTAACTGAAAGGGCAGGCACAACATCATGGATTTCGTCCTCTGGTTGATACAATCAGCGCTCACGCTGGGAGTGGTCATCCTCATCATCGGCGCGCTCGCGGCGCTGTTCATGATCGTGTTCTCGCTCGCCACGGGTATCGACCGTCGCCTGCAGCGATAGTGTCGGAACCGCGGCGCGGCGATAGACGTTAGAACTACATCGGTGATGGCATCATCCCGCGCGTAGCCATGCGCGATCAACGATGAAACCGAGTCGTTTACAGCGGCACCAAGGCCGGAAGGAGTCGGAGTTTGAAAAACGCAACGGCAAGACGCGGCGGATCTGGGAGAACGGGAGCGCGGGCGCGCTCCGTAATGGCACTTCTGCTCGTTTCTGGTCTCTTCGCTTCGTTGGTGTCCTTTGGTGGAACGGCCACCGCACAGGCGACTGGCGGTCTCGCCGCCTACGCGCCAGCGGATGCGCTGTTCTACGCGGAAGTTGAACTCGACAGGGAATCGGACCAACTTGTCCAGGCCAGCGATCTTCTTGAGCGCGCGAATCTTGAAGCCGTGCTCACCGACGATCAGGAAGCCGAAGTCGACATGCAGGTCGACAATCTCGGCCTGATCGCCAACGGCCAGGCCTCCGTGTTCCTGACGGACATTCCAGAGGAAAGCCTCGAAGCCGGACTGGGAATGACTTCCGAAGCCGCCGACGTGCTGGAAGACCCCGAGGCAGCACTCGCCGACGAGATTCCTGACGGCTGGGCGCTGGTGATCATGCCGGCCGATATCGACATGGCCTTCACCATCTACACGTCCATCGCCTTCGAAGGCGATACGACCACCGCCGAGGAAACTGAGTACGGTGGATACACCATCCTGAACAGCGTTCCCGCCGACGAATACACCTCGCCGGTGTTCATGGCCCAGGTCGATGACGTGATTGTCGTCACCGCCGCTTCGTCTGACGTCGAATCCGTGATCGACACGGTCAACGGCGACACCCCCGCGCTCGAGACTGACGAAAACTTCACCATGGTTCGCGACGCCCTCGAGTCCGATGTGATGGCGTTTGGCTACGTCAATGGACCGGCCATGCTCGATCAGGTCGGTGATATCGACGACCTGGAAGAACTCGGTCTCTCCGAGGACGTCCTGGCATCCTACGACACCTACTCCGGTTTCGTGTTCTGGGCGGATGCCAACGGCTTCCGCATGGATTCGATTGCCATCCCGGGCAGCAACGTGACATTCCCTGAATCGACCGACTACAGCGCGTCATTCGCCGCCGAGACTCCCGACAACGCCCTCTTCTTCACCGGCGGCAGCGACCTCGGCATGAACCCGGGCGTCAACATGCTGGCGCTGGCCTTCGCCTCGTCCGTGATTGGCATGGATGCCGAAGGCGGCTCGATGCTCGCCACTCCTGGCGCCACCGCCGAGGACTATGCCGACGAAGTCTTCGCCCAGGCCGAGGAGCAGCTTGGCTTCAACCTGAAGACCGACCTGCTCGACCAGATGGTCGGCGAGTGGGCGATGTCTGGCTCCGTGGAAAACCTCACGCAGGACGGCGCGGACATCTCCGCTCTCTTCGTGACCGAACTCGATGACAGCACCTCGGTTGAGTCCATCGTCGCGGACATCACGGCGATGATCGAGCAGGAAGCAGGCACCGATGTGTCGTTCTCCACGCGCGACGTCAATGGCTCGCAGGTCACCTCGATCGAAGCTTCCGAAGACCCGGCCTTCCCGCTGACGCTTGAGTTCGGCGTGGTCGATGGGCAATTGATGATCGGCGTGAACGAAGGCATCGATTTCTCGACGCTCGCCGCTGACGGCTCGCTGGCTGATGATGCGGTCTTCCAGCAGACCTTCGAAGCTCTGCCGTCGGAGAACGTGAACTCGTCGAGCTTCCTCAACGTGGGCGCCCTGCTCCCACTGGTTGACGACGTTATCGATATGACCGCCGTGAGCGACCTGGACGCCGATGCCGCGTGCGCCGAGTTCGCCACGCAGGAAGAGGCCCAGGCGGCCTACGACGAGGATCCCTTCGACAACTGGATGCTCGACCAGAACTTCAACGACATCGCCTGCGAGGATCACTTCAATCCTCCGGCTCCGGACGCGACGCCCGAGGCAACCGCCGAGGAGATCAACGTTCTGTCGATCGGTACCGTCACCTTCGACAACGATGGAGCGATCGGCACCAGCACGATCATCCTCATCGGCGAGTAACGCCACCTCGAAACATCGACACGGAAAGGGCGCCCTCTGGGGCGTCCTTTTCGCTATCTCCAGCCCATCGGATACACTGATTTCGAACACATCAATGGGACATTACCACGGGGACTTTTCCAGAAGGGTCATACATGCCGGTGAACATTTCTTTGCTCCGTAAACTGACGCAGACGCCCGGCATTGCCTCGCGTGAAGATCAGGTCCGGCGGGTTGTCGCCGAGGAACTGAAGCCATTGGTCGACACCATGAGCGTCGACAACCTCGGCAACCTGATCGGCGTCCGAAAAGGCACTGGCGGCCCGCGTATCGCGATCGCCGCCCATCTCGACGAAATCGGCTTCCTCGTGCGGCACATTGACGATAACGGCTTCGCGCGCATCCAGCAGGTTGGCGGCTTCGATCCGCGAGTGCTCGTCGCGCAGCGCGTGGTGGTCCACACCCGCGAATCCGGCACCTTGCCCGGCGTGCTCCAACCCGCCGCTCGCCCAATTCACCTGCAATCCCCGGGAGAAGCCAAGGATCTGAAGCTGCAGGACTTCTTCATCGATCTCGGACTTGGCGCGGATGAGGTCAAGGAACGAGTAGCCATCGGCGATATGGTCACGCTCGATCGTGACCTTGTCGAAGTCGGTGACACCGTGGTCAGCAAGGCGCTGGACGACCGGCTCGGCATCTACGTCATGCTTGAAGCCATTCGCAAGGCAACCGCCAGCACGGCCAAAATCATCGCCATCGCCACGACCCAGGAAGAGGTCGGCCTGCGTGGCGCGATCACCTCCGCCTATTCCACCGAGCCAGACATCGCCATCGCCCTCGACGTGACCATCGCCGGAGACATCCCCGGCAACACACCCGATTCCCAGGTCACCAGGTTGGGCGGAGGCACCGCCATCAAGCTGTTCGATGGCAGCCAGTTACCCAATCCAGCCATCATCGATCACCTGCGCGACCTCGCCGTGGAGAACGACATCCCGTGGCAACCGGAAGTTCTTCCCGCGGGTGGCACCGACGCCGGCGCGTTCCAGAAGAGTCGCGCCGGCATGCCCACCTGCACTATCTCGATCCCGACTCGTTATGTTCATACCGTGAACGAGATGGCCAGCAAGAGCGATATCGACGCCTCGGTGAACCTGCTTGCCGCGTGGCTCGATGCCGCCGGGAGCCGGGACTATGGGTACTCGCTGGAGTAGCGGCCCACTCGTAACCGCGAGATTGTCAGGAGCGTTGGACAGGTAGGCGGCGGTTCGAATCCGCGTGCGTAGGGACCCAGCAAAAAGTCGAGAGACATTCGCGCCGATCCGGCCAAGGAGCGACAATGAACCTCTTCCGCACAAAGGGTGCATCCGGGGACGAGTCTCCGTCCGAACACTTTGTCACAAATGTCCTTGCCAGCGTTCCGGCGCACTCTCGTCGAGACATGTTGCGTGCGTCGGCCATCGTCGGGGCGGCGTCCGCGATTCCGCACTCGCGAGTCTCGGCCGCGCCATTGGCTGACCCAGGTTCAACGCACCTTGCTCAGGACGAATTCGAGACCGACGTCGAACTCTCGATCCCGTTCAACCCCTTCGGGCAGCCGATCACGCTGGATCCTCACCGCGCTCCGAACTGGGGACCGTACTGGGTGCTCTTTCCCCATCTGTGGTCAGGACTGCTCGCGTTCGACGAGAACGGCGGCGTGGTGCTCGACCTCGCGGAATCGATCGAGCCGAATGACACGGCCGACGTGTGGACGGTTGCCATCCGGCCCGATCTGCAATTCGCGTCGGGTAATCCCGTGAATGCCCAGGCATTCATCGATTCATGGAAGCGCGCGCTTGATCCCAATCGCCCCGCTCCGATGAGCACGTTCATGGAACTGGTGCAGGGATATCCCGAGTACATCCGGGGTGAAAGCGCCGACATCGGGTTCAATGCGGTTGACGACCTCACCATCGAGATCACGCTGTCGAGACCGTACTCGTCCTTCCCCTCATCGCTGGCGACGTTCGGATGGGCGGTGCTGGATCTCGCGGCGATGGAAACGGCCGAGGTAGTCCCGTTGGCGCCACCCGGTATCGGCATGTGGCAGGTTACCGAGTTCGTGGATGGTGAGCGGATCGTCTGCGAACCGCATCCCGCCACGCCAACGTCCGTTTCTCCGTCGATCTCCCGGCTCGTATGGCGGGTGCTCGATGGCCCCGACGCGGCCACCGATGTGCTTGACCTGTATCAGGACGATGCGCTTCCGGTGGCGGACGTTCCCGCCTCGATCCTGCCCAGCGTAACGGAGGATGAGACGCTCGCGGCCGAGCTGGTCGCCATCGATCCTCAGTCGTCGACCATGGCGATTGGCATGGACTTCTCCCAGGCGCCATTCAACGACCTGCGCTACCGCCAGGCGGTCGCCGCCGCGATTGACCGCGACGCATGGGCGACCGAGATTCAACAGGACCAATTCGTTGCGGCTCAGTCCGTTGTTCCACCTTCGGTCTCGCTCACGTCCGGGTATGAACCAGCCACGCCCATCGAGTTCTCGCCGAGCGAAGCCGCGTCCCTCCTGGAAAGCGCCGGGTACGATCTGGAATCAGCAGAGTTCGACCTCGTCTATCACCAGCCAGCGACGGATACACCAGAAATGGTCGATCAGGTGGCGGCTCTGCTGGCAATGATTCAGGAAAACAGCGGGCTGGTCATTCGCCACGACACATCCCTCACCGCCGAGCAGATCGAATTGCTGCATCAGGACAACGGTGGCCGCCAGATCGACATCCTTTGGTGGTGGACGGCGACGGACACGCCTTCGTTGCTCGAAACGATCGGCACGTCGACATCGACCGCGATGGCTGGCGTCTTCAACTGGTCAGCTGAACTGGAAGCGGTCGACGACCAGGCCCCCGGCGACGCCTCGGCCGAGTTCGACGAACTGATCACCGAGGCGAATGCCACCACTGACGACGTGGAGCGCAACGCACGTTTCCGCGAGGCCGAGCAGCTCCTGCTGGACAACGCCGTTTACGTCCCTCTCGGGCACTGGGTGCAACGCTACCTGCAAAAGCCCTGGCTCACCGGCACACGGCAGGGTCCGTGGTCCGGAAGCATCCCCGTTCGATTCGACGAGGCAGTCCTCGTCCTTCCGCGAACGCAATAACGCCCCACGATAAAGACGAGAGCCCAGCCGGAAGCACACCGGCTGGGCTCTCGTCGTTTCGGGCTCCGCGGTAAAGGTCGGGTGTCGAACCAGACGCCCTGCCTACTCCCCGGTCGCGGAGGTCCCCGCGTCTCCCTGCCGAGCGGCGAACCACCGGTAGTCGATGTCCGCGAAGGGGTTGTCACGCTCCGACAACGCCGCCAGCATCCCCGAGTCCTCGGGGGACAGCGCGCCACCCTTCTCGATCAGGTCAGCCAGGGCGTTGAACCGGTCTACATGTTCGGTGAACCGCTGCGAGGCGTATTCCTTCGCCTGGCCTGTCGTCACCAGGAACGGCCAGTCGCTGCTCTGGAGAAGCAGGAGTTCCCGCGCCGCCTGATTGAGGAGCTCGCTGGTGGTTTCACCGTCGCCTGACGAACCCGCCACGAGGGACTCCATGCGTGCCTCGGCTCCATGAATCACCGGCCACATCCACTCGGTCTCGTGGTTCATCCACGTGAAGTGGTTCCCGCCAGAGCCCCAGCTCGATTCCGGGAGGGCGATCACCCGATCGGGCGCATGCTCGTCAATGAACGCTGATGCGGTGGTGAGGTCCACGCCCTCGGACTGGGCCAGCCCCCTGAGTACGGCCTTGATCCAGTCGACCCCTTCGAACCACCAGTGACCGAACAACTCGGTATCGTAGTTGGAACTGATGATGCCGTAGTCGCCCGTCGACTCCTTGTACTCGGCCAGCAGTTCCTCGACGAGTCCGACGAAGTGCGCGGCGTGTTCCGCCACCCGCTCGGCCGCGCGGTCAGGGTTGTAGGGCGGCTTCTGGCCCAGGTCCATGCCTGGCCCACCGATGCGCCAGTACTGCATCCCAGAGACGCCGTCCTTGCGGTGGAACTCCCGGTACCAGAGGTCGCCCGGGTAGCCGAAATCGCCTGACCACACCTGTTGCCCGGTGCGGCTGTTGCGGCCAAGGACCGCGACTTCGCCCGGCGCGTCGCCAACCCAGTACGCCTCGTAGGTGGTGCCCGGCTCGTTCTGCTCCGAAGGGGTCAACTCAAGCGTATACCGTCGGGCGACGGCTCCATAGATTCCGATCGCCTCACCTGCCGCCTTGCCGATCGGGTTGCCGCCCTCGATCGCATGGGTCTCGGTGAAGAACACCTTCAAGCCCTGCGCCGCGAGGAAGGACTCGATGCCCGGCCGTTGAACGCTGTCGCCACCTTCACCATCCCAATACGAGGGCCGATAGGCGCACTCCGGCAACCAGATCGCCGTCGGCTTCCGACCGAACATCCGCTCATACGAAGCTATGCCGGTTCGAAGCTGGCCGAAGATCGACGAATCCCGCGAAAGGAGCGGCAGGTAGCCGTGTGTGGCGGCGCTGGTCGACACCTCGACCAGGCCGGCATTCTGCAGTTTGGCCAATGCTCCGATGATGTCGCAGCCGTATCGATCCCTGTACGAAGCAAGCACGCGCGAGTACCAGTGATGGAAATGAATCGCCAGCCGCTTCATCTCCTGCTCGCCGGCCTCCTCGAAGCGGGTGATGTCAGCCGCCGCCCAGGCCGCTCGCTCCTCCGCATAGGTCAGGAAGTGCTCCTTGATCAACGGATCGGCCAGTTGCTCGGCCAGGATCGGGGTCACGCTGATGGTGAGCCGGAAATCCAGTCCTTCCTCGGCCAGGTCATTGAGCGCATCCAGGAGGGGCACATACGTCTCGGCGATCGCCTCGTGAACCCACTCTTCGCCATGTGGCCACATGCCAGCCTGGCGGGCGTAGGGAAGATGGCTGTGGAGGACGAAGGTGAACGCGCCTGCTGCGTTGGTCATGGAAAGACTCCGTTTCACTGGCTAATACGATCGGAACGACGGAACGGGTGGATGTTAAGGCGTCGGGTCAATAGTCGAGCGCCGGATGCTTGGTACCAGGCGCGGTGTAGTCCCATGGATTCGCGCCCCGGTTCGGCCTCGAGTCGCCGCCACGGCCGTATGCGACCGTCAGCTCCCGCAACCCCATCGCGAGCCCGTGGGAAAGATCCTCGGCCCGGTAGCGCCAGGACCAGTTGCCGTCTGGCTTGCCTGGCACGTTCATCCGGGCTTCATCTCCGAGCCGGAGCACATCCTGCAAGGGGACTATGGAGGTATTGGCGTTGCTGGCCAGGGCGAGCCGGATCAAATCCCAGGCGATGTCCGAACCATCGCGGCCCAGGTACCGCTGAATCGCCTTGCGCTCGGCTTCTGGCCTTGACTGGAACCACCCAACGGTAGTCTGGTTGTCGTGAGTGGCGGTATAGACGACGGAATTCGCCTGGTGATTGTGAGGCAGGTACACATTCGAGGGATCGCCTTCGAATGCGAACTGGAGCACATTCATGCCCGGATAGCCGAGGATCTCGCGAAGCGACACCACATCGGGGGTGATGACCCCAAGGTCCTCGATGATGACGGGAACCGTGCCGAACTCCCGGCGGACCGCCGCGAACAGCTCGCCACCGGGTACGCGCTCCCAGTGCCCCTCGGCGGCGGTCGCCGCCCCCGCTGGAACTGACCAGGTGGCGGCGAATCCGCGGAAGTGGTCGACGCGGATGATGTCGACCATCTGCATGGTTCGGCGAATGCGCTGCTTCCACCACTGAAAGCCGTCGTCTCGCATCCGGCGCCAGTCGTAGAGCGGGTTGCCCCAGATCTGCCCGGTCGCCGAGAAAGGATCGGGTGGCACGCCCGCCACGAATTGCGCGCGGCCTTCGTCATCCAGCCGGAACTGCTCCTGGTTCGCCCAGACATCCGCGCTGTCCTCGGCCACGAAGATCGGTATGTCGCCCACGATCCGGATCGATCGCTCGTTGGCATATCGGCGCAGTTCAAACCACTGACGCTGAAACTGGAACTGAACGAACCGGTTGAATTCGATCTCGTCCGCCAGCGCCGTGACCGCGACACCCATTGCCTGGTCCGAGCGCAGCCTCGTGTCGCGGTCCCAGTCCTGCCAGCTTCGAAACTCGTTGTCACGCTTGATCGCCATGAAGGTCGCATAGTCGTCGAGCCACCAGGACTCTTCGGCGACAAAGGCTTCGAAATCGGGGCGAAATCGCATGCCAGCGGGCCCCTTGAATCGCTCGAACGCGCGTCTCAGCAATCGATCCTTGAACGCTCCCGCATGCTCGAAGTCGACTCGATGATCCTCGAACGATGGAGCGTCGCGGAAATCGCCTGCGTCCAGCAGACCGTCGCCTTCCAGCCACGGAAGCGAAATCATGAGGGGGTTTCCAGCGAACGCCGACGGTGAGGCGTATGGCGAATCGCCAAATCCTGTCGGGCCAAGTGGCATCACCTGCCACAGTCTCTGACCAGCATCCGCCAACCAGTCCACGAAACGAAACGCGGCGGGTCCGAAGTCTCCGGTGCCATGCGGTCCAGGCAGCGATGTCGGATGCAAAAGGATGCCACTCTCGCGGGGAAACGGCATGTTCGGGTACTCCAGCGAGTAGACGGGAACTGCCCTGAGTCGCAGGGTGCTGGGGAATGGTACCAATTCGGCGGCGTTTCCCGCCGGGACCAAACGAAAACGCCGCCCACATCTTCGTGGGCGGCGTCGTTATCGAACAGTACGAATCTATCCCGCAGGCTCCAGAACGTCGATCACCACCCAGCCGACCTGGCCGGCTATTTCGACTTGCGCCCAAACGAATCCGTCGTCTTCCCGCGTCACCGGACCGCCAAGCAATGTGGCCGCCTGGTTGACGCCGATGATGTCGATGAGATCACAATCCGCGCCCGGACCGGCCCGGAATCGGACATCCTCGGTGGTGAGGTACGCCACCTGATCGATGGAGATTTCCGGGACCTCCTCGGGCTCGCAGCTGGTCACCGTCACGGGTGACAAGTCGGCTACCGTCGCATCGTCCGGCGCGATGGGCGTTCCGTCGGCGGTGGGTGTTCCCTCGCCCGCCGGCGTGGCCTGCGGTGGGGTCGGCGTGGGATCGTCCCGCGTGAAGAACGGTGTCGCCTCGTCGGTTTCGGAGTCACCAGGTTCCTCGTCGGTTCCGACATCCGGCGTGGCGCCGGATGTCCCGTCGGACCCGCCGAAACTGGACGACGAGGTCGATTCATCACCGGTGGCGTCTTCCGTGGCGACCGCGGTCGATTCGCCCGACTCGTCAGGTACCGAAGGTGTCGCCTGAGGGCCCGGCTCGTCGGTCACCGGCGTGCCTTCGTCGGAGTCGCCTCCCTCGAGATCGAGCGCCGGAGTCGAAACGCTCACCACCTCGGTGGTCGCCTCGGACTCATCCTCCGTCACCGGCGTGCCTCTATGGAAGGGACGCGGCGTGGTCGGCGTGTCGCCGTCAACTACCGGCGTACCCTCTTCCATCGGTTCGGTGGCGGCCTCCGTCGCATCCCCAGGCTCGGTCGCGACCGGCTCCGTGGCTGCGGTTGTTGGCTGCTCGATCGACTCGGATGTCGCCGTGGGATCAGGATCGTCGTCCCCAATTGGACCACAAGCCGACAACGTGACACCCGCCACCAGCAGCGTGCTTATGGCCATGGTTCTCGTTGATCGCAGGAACGATGTGATGCGGTGACGTGACATCCAAGATTCTCCCCTCGACGTGTTGGCTGGGCCCCAGCGTATCCGGTCCTCACCCTCCCCTGGGCGCCGCGGGACCGGATCCGCGCGATCTATGGCTCTTCGAGGCTATCCCGCAGGATATCCATGTGCTCCAGCGCCAATCCGGTGCCAATCGCAACACACGAAAGCGGATCGTCTGCCACATAACACGGAACGCCGGTCACTTCGGTTAGCAGGTCCGGCAGATGCCGCAACATCGCGCCGCCACCAGTCAGGATCATGCCCTTGTCGATAATATCCGACGAAAGCTCCGGAGGTGTCTCCTCAAGTACTGCCCTGACTGCGCCAATAATAGCCTCAAGTGGCTCGGTTATGGCATCCGTTATCTCATTGGAATGAATCTGAACCGTTCTCGGAAGGCCGGCGACTTCATCGCGGCCACGTACTTCCATGATTCGGTCTTCTTCGAGCGGCATCGCGCTGCCGATCGCCATTTTCACTTCTTCGGCTGTACGTTCACCAACGCGTAGGTTGTATTTTCGCTTGATGTAACTGCTGATCGCCTCGTCGAAGCGATTGCCACCGACACGCAGCGAGCGCGCCACGACGATCCCGTTCAGCGAAATCACCGCGACCTCGGTGGTGCCACCTCCGATGTCGATGATCATGTTCCCGCTCGGATCGGCGACCGGCACCCGGGCCCCGATGGCCGCCGCGAGCGGTTCGCTGATCAGGTAGGCGCGCCGGGCTCCGCCGTTGAGCGCGGCGTCACGCACCGCCCTGCGCTCCACGCCGGTCACCCCGGCGGGCACGCAGATCATCACATCGGGCCGGATCAGGGAAAATCGACCGCACGCCTTGTTGATGAAATATTCGAGCATCTTCTGGGTAACGATGTAGTCCGCGATAACGCCATCGCGCATGGGCCGCACCACCTCGATGGTGTCGCGCGGCTCACGGCCAAGCATGTTCCGGGCCTCGAGGCCAACGGCCTTGACCTTTCCATCCTTGGCGGATATCGCGACGACCGATGGCTCGTTGATGACGATGCCACGGCCCCGCAGGAAGACCAGCACGTTGGCTGTTCCGAGATCGATTCCTACCTGCTTGGGCAATCGTTGTTCCTCTGGTTCAGGGTCGAGATGGGGAGCCAAATCCCCGGCGCACAAGGGAATGCGGGCGTATGTGGGATAGCCCTCGGCAGTCGCGAATTGTACCATGGTTGACTTGCGGCCCCGGCTGTCGCGCTTTCTCCAGACGTCATCCCTCGGAGTTCGTTCGTGCCCAGTTCCCGCGTTCCCACGCCGCCAGATTGGCTTCGCACCATGCCCAAGGTCGAACTCCACGTCCACCTCGAAGGGACAATGGGCCCGGCCACACTCTGGCGCATAGCCCGGAAGCACGGGATTGACCTCGGAATCGCGACCGAGCAAGACCTTCCCAGCCTTTACGAGTACGACGACTTTCCGGGGTTCATCGACGTGTTCACGCGATGCAGCGATTGCCTGCGCACCGCCGATGACCTGGCGATGCTCGTTGACGCCTATGGCGACGAACTCGCTCTGCAAAACGTCCGCTACGCGGAGATCCACTACAATCCCGAGCCCCACTTTCGCCGCAAAGGCATCGCCCTACTGGATGGGCTGGACGCCATGAACCGGGCGCGCCAGCGAGTGCGGGACCGCCACGGCATTGAGCTTAGGTGGATCGCCGACGGGGTCCGAGATGCCGCCATCGGACCGCGCTCGGTCGATATCACGATTGACTGGATCATCGAGGCGGGGCCGGACTCCGGGATCGTCGCCCTCGGCCTCGGCGGCAACGAAATCGGCCATCCCGCCCGCGACTATCGTAGCGCGTTCGAGCGAGCGCACGAGCACGGCATCAACGTCGTCGCCCACGCCGGTGAGGCGGTGGGTCCCGAATCCATCTGGGAGACGCTCGAACTACTGAAGCCCGCCCGCATCGGCCACGGAATCGCCGCTGGCCAGGATTCGGCGCTGATGGACCATCTCGCCGCCAACCGCATCCCTCTGGAGGTCAGCCCTTCCAGCAATTTGCGGACCGGTGTCGTCGAGAGCTACGAGAGCCTTCCGCTCCAACGTTTCCGGGATGCGGGCGTGCCATTCTCGATCAACAGCGACGACCCACCCATGTTTGGGACGGACCTTCTCACCGAGTACGCCATCGCCATGCACCTCCTTGGGCTCGACCGGTGGGGCATGGCGAACCTCGTCGCCGACGCGATCGACCAGTCCTTCGCGCCCAGTGACGTTCGCGAGCGCCTCCACACGGAGCTGCGCGCCCACACGCCCGCGCGTTAGGCCAGATGTGTGATGGCATCCAGCAGGCGCAGGTAATCGCTCGTGTCCTCGGTGGCGGTGATTGCCCGGACGATCGCGTGGTCCACGGCGCCATCGAACGCGGAGACGCCCGCCGCCACCTCTTCCGCAGTGTCGCCATAGACCGCGCTCTCCATGGCGGTGATCCCCAGGCGTTCGAAGTTCGCCGCGTACGACGGAATCGCGGAGTACTTGGCGGCCTCGACCTTGAGGTTCTCCAGCGCGGCCTCGCCCAGCGCGGTCCTGATGTAAGTCGCCGACTCCACGGAGGCATTGCCAGCCGCCTCCGCCTGGGTTCGCATGGTCCGGGTCGTTTCCGCCGCATGCTCCGGCGTCAGCCAGTTGAACAGCAGCCCGTTCCCGGCCTCCGCGCCGAGCTGGCGCATTCGTGGACCAAGTGATCCCACGACGATCAGGCAGGTCAGCTCGCCGCGCAACTCATCGATCGCCGTTCGTACCGTCTTGAGCGGGCTTGGCTTCGCCGAGGCGCCAATCCCAATCACGATCCGTGACTGATCGAGTCCGCGATCTCGAACCGACCGAGCGATCTCGCTCGCGGACGTCCGGTCGACGTTGATCACACCTGATCCGACAACCAAACGATCCGTCACCGACGTCGCGACGCGCATCCGTTCGATAGCGTCCCCTTCAGGCGTTTCGTTGAACCAGAGCGAATACAGGCCGATCTCCTCGGCGCGCCTGGCGATGTCGCGCACGGTCGCGATATCCAGCGACCCAACGACGCCAAACCCCAGTTTGCTGGTGTTCATCCACTACTCCCCTTACTTCGGAAATCCAAGTCCAAGCCGTTTCAGCGACACATGACGCGCCTGTCCGATGACCAGGTGGTCCAGTACTCGGATATCGAGCAACTTCCCAGCCGCCACGACCTCGACGGTCAACGCCACGTCGGCGCTCGACGGTGTCGGATCGCCGGAGGGATGGTTGTGAACCATGATCAGGCTCACCGCGTTCGCCCGCACTGCCTCCCGGAACAACTCGGCGATGCGGACCGACGCTTCGTTCACGCTCCCCTGGTACACCATCGTCACCCGGATGATGCGGTTCTTGGTGTCGAGCAGCACGACCCGGAGTTGCTCCTGCTCCAGCGCCGCCATTTCGTACCCGATCAGGTCCACCACATCTTCGGGAGATGAGATCGCCGGCCTCTCCTCGATGGGAAGCCGCGCCACCCGGCGGCCGATCTCCAGCGCCGCCTTCAGGGTCGCCGCCTTGGCCGGTCCGAGCCCGCCGAATTCCAGGAGTTCGCGAAAATCACGGCGCTGCATCCCAACGAACCCGCCACTCTCTCGCAGCAGACGTTGGGACAGACGCAGCACGCCTTCCTGTGCGGTGCCGGTGCGAAGCAGGATCGCGATCAACTCGTGATCGTCCAGAGCCTCGGGACCGGACAGTTCCAACCGCTCCCGGGGCATCACATCCGGATCGCCCTCGCTGATCTTCCGGCCGGTTCGCCGGATCGGGAGCGGGCCGTCCAACAGCTCGTTCACCTCAGTCACCGGGCGTCTCCATCCCCTTCACCGAATGCACCACCGGGTCCACTCGTGTCTCATTCACGAGGAAGTAGAGGATCGCCGAGGCCAGCAACCCGGCCACCATGAGTACGTAGGCGCTTCCCGCCAGGCCGAAGGCGGTCGCGATGAAGCCCACCAGCAGCGGCCCGGCAACCATCCCCGTGTCGCCGATCAGGCGCCACACACCGAGAAACTCACCGGTCGCGCCAGGCGGCGCCAGGTCGGCTCCCAGCGTCATCATCGCGCCAGAGCCCAACCCATTTCCCAGCCCGATCACCAGGCCGGCGATCAGCAGGCCGGTAAAGTCGTTCGCCAGCGGCACGATCCCGATTCCGATGGCCATGATCGCGAAGCTGGGCACCGAGGCGAACTTCCTGCCGAACCGGTCCATCAGGATCCCGGCGGGTATGAACATCGTCATGTCAAGCACGGCGGAGAGCGTCATGATGACGCCGACTTCGGCCGGATTCAGCCCCAGCGTCACCGCGCCGACGAGGGGGATGAGCAATTGCCGGCCCTGGCGGATCATCTGGGCGAAGAGTTGCGCCACCGCCGCCGCCGTCATGTCTCCCGAGTGCTCTCTGAGCGTCTGGAAGACCACATCCCAGCGTTTGCGACCCGTTCCCCGGCGCTCGATGACCGCCTGCCGGTCATCCGGGATGAACGCGACGGCCGCCAGGAAGGCGAGCGTTCCCATCGCGCCAGCCACCAGGAACGACGCGCCTGTGCTGGATGCGGTGGCCACGATGCCGCCTATCGCTGGCCCGGCGAACATCCCGATCCGGTTGATGCCCCCGAACATGGCGATCGACTTTCCACGGTTTGCCATGTCCGCGTTCTGGGTAATGAACGCGTGGCGCGAGAGCCCCCACATCGCCGTGCCCACGCCGGCCAGCACGCGGAACCCAACCACGGCCGGTGGGGAAAGGTCCATCGCCAGGCTCACGGTTCCAAGCACGACGAGCGCGGAACCCATGAGCATCGACCGGCGAAGCCCGATCCTGAACAGCAACGCGCCAGCCGGAAGGTCGGACACCAGCGTGCCGATCGCCGCCGCCGACGAGATCACGCTGACCATGGTCAGCGACACGCCAAGTTCCGTCGCGTAGAACGGCAAGGTCGCGAGCAGCAACCCCTGCCCCATCGCAAGCAATGCGGTTGGCAGATATACCGCGAGGAACAGTTCTGACCGGCGCATCGGACAACAACTCTCAGGAATATCGAACGGCCTCGTTTTTCAACCGTCCGATCCTACCAGATGCCCGGCCAGCCCGCGCCATCCAACCGGGTCCGATCACTGGCCGGTGATATACTTTCGCAGGGCCAGTTCAAGTCACTTTGCTTGATGCCAAAGCCCTTTTCCGGCCTCTTCAACCCGTCCGCGGCCACCGCGACCGAAAGCGATTATCTCCAGGCCACCAGCCGGACGAGGTTCCCAAGGAAAGAAACCACGTGCTCAGGAAACTGTTTCGGCGCCAGGCCGAACCCGATGTCCAACTGGAAAAGGGACTCGAGAAGACACGCCGAGGCGTGTTTCTTGAGATTACCCGCCTCTTCGATCGTTCCGAGATTGACGACGAACTCTTCGAAGACCTTGAGATGCTGCTCATCCAGGCCGATGTCGGCTGGGATGTCAGCCAGCAACTCGTCGCCGAACTCCAGCAGAAGATTCGCGATGAGAACATCGTCAATCCCGCCGACGCCCGCGAGATCCTGCGGCTGGAAATGATCCAGCTCCTCGAACTCGCGACCCGCAACCGTAAGGTCAAGATCCTTCAGCGCGGCGTCCCCTTCGTCATCCTCGTGGTCGGCGTGAACGGTACGGGCAAGACCACCGCCATCGCCAAGCTTGCGCAATACCACAAGAACTTCGGGCGAACCGTGATGCTCGCGGCCGGCGATACCTTCCGCGCCGCCGCAATCGACCAGTTGAAGGTCTGGGGCGAGCGCGTCGACGTGCCGGTGATTGCCCACCAGCCGGGAGCGGACCCCGGCGCGGTGGTGTTCGACGCGATGCAGGCGGCGCACAACCGCAACGTCGATGTCCTGATCGTCGATACCGCCGGTCGACTGCACACCAAGCACAACCTGATGGCCGAACTCCACAAGATCCGGAAGATCATGCAGCGTCATGTGCCAGACGCTCCCCAGGAAGTGGTTCTCGTGATCGACGCCACCACGGGCCAGAACGGCCTGGTGCAGGCGAACGAGTTCACGAAGTCCGTCGAGGTCACGGACATCTTCATCTCCAAGCTGGACAGCACGGCGAAGGGCGGGATCGCCTTCTCGGTCGCCAAGGAAATGGGCACGCCCATCTCCTACGTCGGAACTGGCGAAAAGGTCACCGATATCGCCGAGTTCCGGCAGGACACCTACGTTGATTCACTCTTCTTTGGCGAAGGCGAGGGCTTCTGATTCATGTTCGAGACACTCTCTGATCGCCTGAACGAGACATTCGGGAAGCTTGGACGCAAGGGGCGCCTTACCGAGCAGGATGTCGACACCGCGATGCGGGAAGTTCGGCGGGCGCTGCTGGAAGCCGACGTCAACTTCAAGGTCGTCAAGGATTTCGTGGCTCGGGTGCGTGAACGCGCCGTGGGTCAGGATGTCCTGAAGTCGCTCACCCCGGCCCAAACGGTGATCGGCATTGTCAATGAGGAGCTCATCGCCACTCTGGGCGCTGAGCAGGTGCCGCTGCGCAACCCGGAGCGACCACCGCAGATCATCCTGATGGTGGGTCTCAACGGCGCCGGTAAGACCACGCACTCCGCCAAGCTGGCGCTCAACCTGCGCAAGCAGGGTCGCAATCCGCTGCTCGTCGCCGCCGACGTCTACCGTCCCGCCGCCATCAAGCAGCTCCAGACACTCGGCAAGCAAGTCGACATCCCGGTTTACGATGAAGGCACGGACGCCGACCCGGTCGCCATCGCCCGCAACGCCATCCAGTTCGCCAACGGACGCGGCTTCAACCCCGTCATCATCGACACCGCCGGTCGCTTGCAGATCGACGAGGCGCTGATGCAGGAACTCGTCCGCATCAAGGAAGCCGTCAATCCCACCGAGATCATGCTGGTGGCCGACGCCATGACCGGCCAGGAAGCCGTGGGGGTGGCCGAGGAGTTCAATCGGCAACTGGACATCACGGGCCTCCTCCTCACCAAGATGGACGGCGACGCTCGCGGTGGCGCCGCCCTGTCGATCCGGTCCGTCACGGGCGTGCCGATCAAGTTCATCGGCACCGGCGAAAAGCTCGACACCCTTGAGCCCTTCTACCCGGACCGGCTCGCCGGTCGCATCCTCGGGATGGGCGACGTGCTCTCGCTCATCGAGCGGGCCCAGGAGCAAACCGACGAGAAGGAGGCCGAACGCCTCCAGGCGCGGATGATGAAGGGCCAGTTCGACCTCGAGGACTTCCTGGAGCAGCTTCAGAAGATCAAGAGCATGGGGCCGCTCAGTCAGATCATGGAGATGATCCCGGGACTCGGCCAGCAGATGCGCCAGGCCAAGGCGCAAATCTCGGACGACGACTACAAACAGGTCGAGGCCATCATCCGCGCCATGACCCCGTGGGAGCGCCGCAACCCCGACCGCATTGACCATAGCCGGCGGCGACGCATCGCTCGCGGCACCGGCGTGGATCGCCAGGACGTGAACCGGCTACTGTCGCAGTTCAAGGACATGCAGAAGATGATGGGACAGTTCAGCCAGATGGCGAAAAAGGGCAAGATGCCAAAGAACATGCCGTTCAAGTTCTAGCCCACCTCGAAAACGAATGTATCCGCGAACGTCCGGGCCACAGGGTCCGGACGTTTTGCATTCCCGGCGAGGACCCGGACCGCCACGGGGTGTTTCCCCGGTATACGCGATCCAGTGAAACCGGCTGACACGCCGCTCGAGGATGACGAATGCTCCTGGCGACTCCCACTTCTCCCGGGTTAACAGCCCCTTGCCATGAATTTTAGCCTATGCTAATTTAGTCGCGGTGAATATTTATCGGCTACCCGCGAGCGGAGAGTCTCGACACACATGACGTCCAATCCCATACAGAAAACTCCAATCTCCAGCCGGTGGCGCACGGGAGCTCTGGCCGCCGTTCCGGCGCTGGTCCTGACCTACGCCGCGCTCCGGCCACCGTCGAGTTCAACCGCGGACAATGACCTGTTGAACGTGGTCGCCACGACCGGCCAAGTCGGAGACCTTGCCCGCAACGTGGGCGGCGATAGCGTCTCGGTCTCAACCTTGATGGGCCCAGGCGTCGATCCGCACCTGTTCAAAGCCAGCGAATCGGACGTCATCGATCTGATCGACTCCGACCTCATTCTCTACAGCGGCCTGCATCTCGAAGGCAATCTCGCCGAAGTGCTCGAACAGGCGGGCAAGCGCCAGCCAGTCGCCGCCGTGAGCATGGGCGTTCCCGAAGTTGACCTGATCCAGCCCCTCGACGATGCGTTCGACGGCAATCCCGATCCCCACTTCTGGTTCGATCCCACGCTGTGGCGGGCCGCCGCCGTGGAAGCCGCCCGCGCTTTCGCCATCGCCGATCCAGACAACGCCGGATCGTACGACGCCAACGCGGAAACCTACGGAAACGAACTCCACGAGCTCGACGAGTGGGCGGCCGAACAGTTCGCGCGAATCCCCGAAACCTCCAGAATCCTCGTCACCGCCCACGATGCTTTTGGCTACCTTGGCCGCAGGTACGACCTCGACGTGGTCGGTCTCCAGGGAATCAGCACCGCGACCGAAGCCGGTGTTCGGGATGTGCAAAACATCGCCGACCTTATCGCCGCCAACGAGATCCGGGCGGTCTTCGTCGAGACAAGCGTTCCGCGCAGGACCATTGAAGCGGTCCAGGTTGCGGTCGCCGATCGTGGCTGGACAGTCGACATCGGCGAGTCGCTGTTTTCCGACGCCATGGGCGACGAAGGAACTCCCGAAGGAACCTATCTCGGCATGATGCGGCACAACGTGAACGCCATCGTTTCAGGACTTACAGGAGAACCAAGCGAATGAGATCGCCATTCACTCAGGGCGACCCAACCACCGGGTCCGTCATCGAGGTCCGTGACCTCACGGTCGCCTACAACGAATCGCCTGTGTTGTGGGACCTCGACATCGACTTCGCCGCGGGCAAGGCGACCGCGATCGTTGGTCCCAACGGCGCCGGCAAGAGCACGCTGCTCAAGGCGATCCTGGGGCTGGTACCGATCGCCGCCGGCGCCACCCGCGTGTTCGAGTCCCGGCTCGACCAGGTTCGGCAGCGCGTCGCCTACGTCCCGCAACGTGGCTCCGTGGACTGGGACTTCCCAACCAACGCGCTGGATGTCGTCACCATGGGGCGATACGGACGAATCGGCTGGTTCCGCCGACCATCGAAGGCCGATCTGGACATCGCCCGTGAGTGCCTGGCCCAGGTCGGGATGTCGAGTTTCGCCGATCGCCAGATCAGCCAGCTTTCCGGCGGGCAGCAGCAACGTGTGTTTCTCGCCAGGGCACTTGCCCAGGAAGCCGATCTCTACCTGATGGACGAGCCGTTCGTGGGCGTTGACGCGGTGACCGAGCGAGCCATCGTCCAGCTCCTCCACGATGTCCGGGACGCCGGCAAGACCGTTATCGCCGTCCACCATGACCTCGAATCGGTCGCAGACTACTTTGATAACGTCGTGCTGCTGAATGTGAACCTCATCGCCTCGGGCCCCGTGTCCGACGTCTTTACCGAGGGCAACCTCCGCAAGACATATCACGCCCCAGCGAGCCCGTTCGGTGAGTCCACCGAGCAGACCACGCGGGCGGGTTCCGAGATGGCCCCGGTCGAGGCGATGCTGCGATGATGGTCCCTCTCGCCCTTCTCGGCCTCGATATCTCATGGGACGCCACGCTTCGCAACGTTTTGCTTGGCTCGCTCATTCTCGGCGTCACCAGCGGCGTCATCGGCGTGTTCGCGGTCCTGCGGCGACAGAGCCTTATCGGAGACGCGCTTTCGCACGCCGCGCTACCTGGCATCTGCATCATGTTCATCGTCACGGGCACAAGATCGAGCGAATGGCTCCTGCTCGGCGGGGCCATCAGTGGACTCCTGGGCACCGCGCTCCTGATCGCAATCAACCGCTGGTCAATCGTGCGGGAAGAGAGCGCGCTCGGAATCATCCTCAGCGTGTTCTTCGGCTTCGGCATCCTGCTGCTGACCCGAATCCAGCACGGCGGCGACGCCGCCCAGAGCGGGCTTGACCGGTTCATCTTCGGCCAGGCGGCGACCATTCTTCCCCGAGACGTCGGCACCATGGCCATCGTCGCCCTCATCGTCGTCGGGTCGATCGTGCTGATGTTCAAGGAGTTCAAGCTCATCACCTTCGATCCACTGTTCGCCGCCAGCATCGGCATCAATCCGGTGATCGTCGGAGCGTTGCTCGCCGCGTTGCTGGTGCTCACAATCATGATCGGCCTGCAAACGGTCGGCGTCATCCTCATGGTCTCGCTGCTGATCGCTCCAGCCGTCGCCGCTCGCCAGTGGACACAGAGTCTCTCCGGGATGGTGGTCCTCTCCGGCGTATTCGGCATGGCGGCCGGTGTCGCCGGTTCGATCGTGAGCAGCCTCGTCGACCGCCTGCCAACCGGGCCGATGATCGTCATCGCCGCTTCGATCATCGTGATTTGCTCGATCCTCTTCGCGCCAGATCGCGGCCTGGTCGCGACCTATCGTTCCCGGCGGGCGAGGTCTCGCCAGTTCCAGCGCCAGCTTGCCCTGGCCGATCATCACGGAGTGTCCCGATCATGAGCGCACCAACCATCATCATGATCGCCGGCGCGCTGGTCGGCGCGTCCTGCGGACTGATCGGCGCGTTCCTCGTGCTGCGACGGCTCGCCCTCATGGGAGACGCGATCAGCCATGCGGTGCTCCTCGGCATCGTCGTGGTCTTCGCGCTCACCCACTCGCGATCGCCGCTCCTGATGGCGATCGGCGCGGGAGCCGTTGGCCTGCTCACCGTCGCGCTGGTCGCGTGGCTTCAACGCACCGGCCTGGTAAAGGAGGACGCGGCGATAGGGCTCGTCTTCCCGTTCTTCTTCGCCATTGGCGTATTCATGATCTCGCGATTCCCATCGACGGTTCACATCGATGTCGACGCCGTGCTGTTCGGCGAGATCGCATATGTGCCGCTGTATCATCTCGAGCTTTTCGGACGTGATCTTGGCATCCAGGCGTTCTGGACGCTCGGTATCATGCTCGCGATCAACCTCGCCTTTGTCCTGATCCTCTACAAGGAACTGAAGCTCTCGACGTTCGACGCCGGATTCGCGGCCGCCATCGGCATGTCTCCGGTGCTGCTCCACTACCTCCTGATGGCCGCCGTTTCCGCCACCACGGTGGTCTCCTTCGACGCGGTCGGCGCGGTACTGGTGGTCGCCATGCTGATTGTCCCGGCCGCCACCGCCCAACTGCTCACCCGCCATCTCCCAACGCTCCTGTTCCTGTCGATGGGAATTGGCGCGAGCTCGTCCGTTCTCGGGTACTACCTTGCCCGGGCGATCGATGGGTCCGTCGCGGGTGCGATGGCGACCTCGCTCGGAATCATCTTCCTCGCCGCCTTCCTGTTCTCTCCATCACAGGGCGTTATCGCCCAGGCGGTCCGGCGGCGCGACCAGCGGCATACCTTCCTCCAGGAACTGTTGGTGGCCCACGTCAGGGCGAAGCCCGAAGGTGTCCCCGTCGCGTCTCTCGCCGGGGACTTTGGCTGGGCGACGACCACCACGCAGCGCGCGCTGGAGAGCGCCTACGCCAGCCACCGGCTCGCGCTTTCGAAAAACGGTATCCTGACCATTCCTTCGGGCGGGGCTTCCGAATCCACCGCTCAGTAAACCGGCAGCCACCGGTCGATGCAGACCAGGAGCACCAAGCATGACTGACACTCACAAGCGACCAGATCCAGATTCCGGTGATCTCCGGTTTGGTGGTGACACCCGTGTCACCACCGCCATGGAGGACTACCTCAAGGTCGCGTACCAGATCGACCAGGAAGGGCTGCCCGTCACGAACCTGCGGCTGGCCGAACGCCTGGGCTTTTCCGGGCCCTCGGTCACCAACATGATGAAGAAGCTGAACGATCTCAAGCTCGTCGTTCACAACCCGTATCATGGCGCGTCGCTGACGCCCGCTGGCCGGAGCATCGCCCTGGAAGTGATTCGTCACCATCGTCTGCTGGAGCTCTATCTGGCCGAAGCCCTCGGCTACAACATCGACGAGGTTCACGACGAGGCCGAGCGCCTGGAACACCACGTCTCGGAGGAGCTCGAGCGCCGGATGGAGCGATATCTCGGCTACCCGACCTTCGATCCCCACGGCGACCCAATCCCCAACCGCGACGGCACGGTCCCGGATATCGACGACGTCGCGTTCCTTGGCATCGAACCCGGAACGGCCCGAAAGGTCAGCCGCGTCAGCGACCGTGATCCCGACCATCTCAGCCAGGTTTTCGGCGCTGGCATCGCGCCGGGTTCGGAAGTGGTCCTCGTGGAAATCGCGGTTCCCGACCAGGATGTCAGGATCCAGGTCGACGGTAACGAGCACACGCTTCCCTGGAGCGTTTCCCAGGGAATCCGGGTTCTGCCAGCGGGCGCCTGATCTCTACCGGCGAATCCACTCGGCTTCGAGCGCCTCGAGTTCCTCGACCGGCATTTGCGGGATGCCGTACATCCCCGCCGCCATCCGTTGCCGCATCGCTTCGTACAGCGACACCGCGCAGGCCACGGAAATGTTCAGGCTCTCGACCATGCCCTGCATGGGAATCCCCACCGTCCCATCGGCCAGGTCAACGGCCTTGTCGGACACGCCTCGCTTCTCGTTTCCGAACACGAGCGCGACGGGCGCGGTCAGGTCGACCTTATACAGGTCGCGCGTGTCCTCGCGAAGCGCGGTCGCCAGGATGCGGAATCCCGGCGCTCGCAGGGCCTCGTAGCAGGCTTCGATCGAGTCGTGGACATGGGTTCGCACCCACTTCGCCGCCGATGAGGATGTCGTCCGGTTGAAGGACTTTCGCGGCGCCTCCTCGTGGACATACACCAGGTGGACATCCAGCACGCCTACCGCGTCGCATGACCGTAGCGCGGCGCTTGCGTTGTGCGGATCGTGCACATCCTCCAGCACGATTGTCAGCGTGGGCTGGCGCCTGGCCAGCACGGACCGTACACGGTCGTGACGCCGCGAGGTGCGCGGAAATCGCGAGGTCTTGACCTCGTCATCCATGTCCGAGGCAAGCGCGTTCCGGTCAACCGGGCGTGGCGGGTCGGGATACAGCCAATCGGATCGATCTTCGTCCATGTCAGCGTCCCTTCTGCTTGCTGGCTCCCCGGAACCGGCTAAGCAACCCAGGGTCTGGATTCACTCCCCGCTGTCGTTCGTCATGTCGCTCGGGAGTCGGCGCGGACGGATCGATGATCTCCTCGCCAAGAATGGTCAGCGTGAACCGGTTCAGGATGCACGCCACCAGCGCTGGTCCGATAAGCAGGAGTGGGATCACCATCACGCCCATCGTCAGCACCAGCACCACCATGAAAATGCCCAGGAAGATGCTCATGAACGGGCGGCTGACCAGCACGAACATCGCGCCCCGGAACGCGTTTCTAACGCCGGACTCCATCGTTCCGGCCACCGAAAACGCATACATGGCGATGATCTGGAGCAGCAGCCACATAATGAGCCACAGCGGGATCATGGTCGAAAGGATATGGTCGCTGCCGGCGAAGTACGAGATGTTCCACGACAGCATCACCAGAAACGGCACCGTGAACAGGAAAATGCCCCAGGACCGCTTCCACGATGACTTGAAGACGTCGATCGCGTCAGCCAGCTCCGGCGCCGCCCCCATCCTCCTGGGATCGGTCACTGACGTCAGCGCCACCGTCGCGGGTGGTCCTGGAATAATCAACAGCGCGCATACCCACCAGGCAAGCGAAAGCAACGCATACATCATGAACTGGCTGAAGGTATCCTTCAGTCCACCCCACAGGAGCTTGAAGAAGAGCACTGTTGCCGATTACACCTTTACGTCAACCCAATACCGGCCAATTCACGCGGTACCAGCATTGTACTTCGCCCTGAGTCCGCCTTCAGTCTGTTTATGTGGAGTCCGCCGCGAACTCCTGCACGATCCGCATCTGGTACCGCCGGTCGAATCGCGGCGAACAGCGCCCGCAGGACCATGTCCCCTTCCGCTTTCGCGGAACCGTCAACCCGCAACCAGGACACCGGTACAGGTACTTCACCGCCCGCCGCTTCACGGGAACTAGCGCCGAACGCACTTCCTCCATGTTCGCGCCGGTGAGGTCCGCCACCCGGTACGCGATGCGGTCGTGACCGTGATGCGAGTGCCCCCTGAGATCGCCGTCGAGCCTGTCTCGCATGTGGATGAGTTCTTCGACCACCACGACTTCAACCGCCTTCGGCCGCGTGGTGTCGATCCGCTCCAGGTTGATCAGGATGGCGTGACGTCCCTGGCGAGCCAGATAACAGTAGGCGCCGCCGTACGACGATGGAATCCGCCGACCGAGCCACTCGCCGTAGACTGCCCGGCTCGTTGTCAGCATCAGGTCATCAAGCGCCAGGTCAAGCATCTCCGCGTATTGCTCAACGAGCTCAACCACCCCAGCATCGCACTCAACCTGAATCATCAATCGCCCCACATGTGCTTCCGGCTCCCATGGCGCTGGCATTCTACAATGAGCGGCGAGCACATCCGCGCTCGCCGCTCATTCAACAACGGATGGACATGGAATCGCAGCCTCCCAGACCTCGCCTGGACGCCCAACGCACCAACGAACGACCGCACGTCCTCGTCGTGTCCGACGACCCGGGGCTCTCCGAATTCTTCGCCGAGGGACTGCCGTTGGGTGGTTTCTGGGTCTCGGTGATCGCAAGCGGACTCCAGGCGCTCGAGGTGTTTCGACTCCGCCAGTTCGATCTCGTCGTGGTCGACGCCGGAATGCAGAGTTTCGACGCGATGGAGTTCCTTCGGCGGCTGCGTGGGATTTCCCAGCTCGATCCCGGAGGCGCCGCGCGAACGTCCGCGCCGGTGGTCCTCGTCGAATCCGTGGAACCGGCAACACCCCGTCCAATCGAGGAACTTGGCATCAAGGGCGTACTTGTCGCGCCGATCGAGCTCGAGGACGCCGTGCGCGAACTGCACCAGGTCTTCGCCGCCTGGCGTCAATCCAACCCTGACGCGCCCCTCGCCGATTCCGCCAACCGCGCCTTTTGACGCTTCTTGCGTCCACCGCCGAGCTCTTCGGTCTCACCGGTCACCGTGAACACCACGCGCTCGCAGATGTTCGTCACCCGGTCCGCGATCCGCTCGATGCCATGCGCCGCCCAAAGCAAGTGCGTCGCGCGATTGATGGTGCTCGGGTCCGCCAGCATGTAAGTCAGAAGTTCCCGGTAAATCTGGTCGTTGAGCGTATCCACTTCGTCATCGCGAATCGCCGTTCTCCGCGCCAGGTCCACGTCGTTCTCCATGAACGCGGTGATCGCGTGGGAGAGCATCTCCCGGGCGATCAAGCTCATCCGGGGAATATCGACGAGCGGCTTGAGCAGCGCTTCGTCGCTCGTGTCGATCACGATCTTGGCGATACCCGCGGCGTGATCGCCCATCCGTTCGAGGTCGGTGAACACCTGAAGCGCCGCCGCGATCCGGCGCAAGTCTCCCGCCATTGGCGCCTGGGTCGCGATCAGCGTGAGACTTCGCTCCTCGCCCACCCAGCGCGCCTCGTTGATCTCCTTGTCGCCCTTGCGAACCTGGCGGGCCAGCACCACATCCTGGGTCTGGAGCGCGTCGATCGCCCGGGCGATGGCCTTGTCCACCATGCTGGCCATGGCCACTACATGGTCGCGCAGGTCTTCGATCTGTTGTCCGTATGCTGCCCGGGTCATTGTCCCTCCGATATGCGGCGCCAGGCGCAGGCGTTTGCTGGTGACCAAACCTAACCGAACCGGCCGGTGATGTAGTCCTCGGTTCGCTGGTCGTCGGGGTTGGTGAAGATCTTCTGGGTCGGTCCTGATTCGACCAGGATGCCCTGCCGCTGCTCGTTGAGCGAGTAGAATACGGTTTTGTCGGACACTCGCGCCGCCTGCTGCATGTTGTGCGTCACGATGATGATCGTGTACTGCTGTTCCAGTTCCCGCAGCAACTCCTCGATCTTGAGCGTCGAGATCGGGTCGAGCGCCGAGGCTGGCTCATCGAGCAGGATCACATCCGGGTTGATCGCCAACGCCCGGGCGATACACAGGCGCTGCTGCTGGCCGCCCGACAGCGCCATGCCGCTGTCCTTGAGCTTGTCCTTGACCTCGTCCCACAGGGCCGCCTGGCGCAGGCACCGCTCGACGTGTTCCTTCATGTTCCCCTTGAAGCCATTGATCTTCGCGCCCCAGGCCACGTTGTCGTAGATGCTCTTGGGGAACGGGTTCGGCTTCTGGAAGACCATGCCGATGCGACGTCGCACCTCCACCGGATCGACCTTGGGCGCGAGGATCTCCTGGCCGAAGTACTCGATGCTGCCCTCGACCCGGGCGGTGGGAATGAGATCGTTCATTCGATTGATGCACCGGAGCACCGTGCTCTTCCCACAGCCTGATGGACCGATAAACGCGGTGATCCGGTTGCGCGGGACGTCGACGGTGACGTCCTTTACCGCGTGGTTACTTCCGTAAAAGACATTGACTTCCCGGAGCTGGACAACCATTTCCTGGTGTTCGTAACTGGCCTCCTCCCTGAAGTAATCGGAGTTGACCTTGGGGATGGATGGACTGGATACCATGGTCTAAACCCTGTTCCTGTTGAGACGCTGGCGAAGGAAGATGGCGAAGGCGTTCATCGAGAGCAAAATGATCAGCAGGACGATGATCGCCGCCGCCGAAAGGTGCTCGAAGTCTTTTTGCGGTCGGGCCGACCAATTATAGATTTGCACCGGCATGGCCGTGAACGAACTCAATGGACCCTCCGGCCGACTAAGCACCAGGCTGGACGCGCCTACCACGATCAGCGGCGCCGTTTCACCGATCGCCCTGGACATCGAGAGGATCATGCCCGTGAGGATACCCGGCATGGCGCTCGGGAGGACATGCGAGCGAATGGTTTGCCACTTGGTGGCGCCCAGACCATACGATGCCTGGCGTAGTCCCAGTGGAACCGCCCGGATCGCTTCCTGAGAGGAGATCACGACCACCGGCAGGATCAGGAGTCCCATGGTCAAGGCGCCCGCCGTGATACTGCGGCCCAGGTTCAACCATTGTACGAAAAGCACCAACCCGAGCAGACCGTAGACGATGGATGGTACGCCGGCCAGGTTCGAGATATTGGTTTGGACGAACCGGGTGAAGGCGTTCCTCGGTGCGTACTCCTCGATGTAGATCGCGCTGCCGACCCCCACCAGGAACGAGAACACCGCCGAGCCCAGGACGATCCAGATCGACCCCCAGATGCCGGAGTTGAACCCGGCGATCTCCGGATTGCGCGATGGCATGTCGGTGATCAGGTGCCAGGAGAGCCAGCCGAGGCCGGGTTCGAGGATCGACCAGAGCAGCATGCCCAGCATGACGATGGCAAGCAGCGTCGCTCCGAACAGGAGCCAGCGCCAGACCTCGCCAACGGCCTTCCGCTGGCCCACTCGCGGGTTCCAGCCTGCCTTGCTGGCGACTGGGGTCGCCGCGATCTCGCCCGCGTTCGATTGCCCCATCATTCGTACTCCTCCCGGAACCGTCGAGCCACCCAGTGACTAAGAATGTTCATCGTTAGCGTCATCAGGAACAGCAGCAGGCCGACCGCGAACAGTGAGTAAAACTGCGTGGACCCGCGCGACACGTCGCCGCTGAAGGCCTGGGCGATGAAGCCGGTCATCGTCTGCATGCTGTCTCGTGGATCCCATGGTCCGGCGGCCCCCATGCCCGATGGCCGGCTGCCGGCCGCGAGGGCCACGATCATCGTTTCGCCGATGGCCCGGGAAATCGCCAGGATGAACGAGGCGATGACGCCGGAAATCGCGGCCGGCAACACGATGCGAACGGCCGTCTCGAATCTGGTCGCGCCGAGCCCATACGCCGCCTCGCGAAGGGATCGTGGCACCGCTCGCATGCTGTCTTCGGAGAGCGACGCAACAAGCGGAAGGCTCATGACGCCCACCGCGATGCCCGCCGCGAGTCCATTGAACGTGCCGACATCGATGATTGGCTTGAGCAGGTTCGGCGTGATGAACTTGAGCGCGAAGAACCCGAACACGATTGTTGGGATTCCCGCGAGGATTTCGAGGATTGGCTTGATCACGGCCCGGGTTCGCTCGCCCGCGTATTCGCTCAGGTAGATGGCCGCCATCAGGCCAAACGGAATCGAAATGAGCGCGGATATTCCGGCGATGGTTACGGTGCCGCGAACCAATGGCAGAACGCCAAACGATGGCTCGCCGAACAACGCAGTCCATTCGGTCCCAAACAGGAAGTCGGCAACGGGAACCTCCCGGAAGAATCTCAGGGCCTCCCACACCAGGATCACGACAATGCCAATGGTCGTCAGGAGCGTGAATACCGCGCAAGCAGTGAGCAACCACTTAACCAGGTGCTCGGAGAACGCTCGGTTGCGCCTCCCGGTGAGATCCATTGGCGGCCGTGCCGGAGCAGGGGCCATTGTATTGCCGGGTGCAGCCAATTCACGTCCTTTCGACTTCAAGACAGGGTCTCATCGGGCCGGCGAATCCGGCTCCTCAACCTGGCACAAGCCCGATCGCCAACTGGCGACCGGGCTTGTGCCTTACAGGGCGATCAGGCGGCCGGGGTTGCCGACGCCGACGCTTCGCTGTCGGGAGCGAGTTCGCCCGAGATCGCGGCCTCGAGCTTCTCCTGCTGTTCGGCGAGCGATTCGCCAGGGAGGGCGATGTATCCGACGTCCTCGGCCAGCGGGCCACTGTTGGCCAGGTAGAACCGCAGGAACTCCTGTAGGCTGGGATCGGACTGGAGGTCTCCAGCGTTGACGTACACGAAGAGCGTTCGCGACAGCGGGGCGTACGAGCCATCGCCGATGGTCTCGATGCTCGGCGCCACCGGACCATTGCCAGCGTCGATCGCGACCGCCTTGAGGCTATCCTGGTTTTCGACGTAGTAGGCGAAACCGAAGTAGCCGAGGGCGTTGGTGCTGCCGATGACACCCTGGACCAGCACGTTGTCGTCCTCGCTCGGGATGTAGTCGGTCCGGACCGCGACATCGTCGCCGAGGATTTCCTCGTTGAAGTAGTCGAAGGTGCCGGAGTCAGCACCCGGGCCGTACAGCTCGATCGGCTCTTCCGGCCATTCCGGGTTCACATCCGACCAGTTGACGACTCCACCGTCGGCGCTCCAGATCTGGGCGAGCTGTTCGACGGTGAGGGACTCGACGAAGTCGTTGTCGGCGCTCACAACCACCGTGATTCCGTCGTAGGCCACGTTGAGCACGTAGTAGCCAACGCCATTCTCGGCGGCCAGCGCGGACTCATCGTCCGAAATGGGGCGTGACGCGTTCGAGATCTGGATTTCGCCGTTGGCGAACCGCTCGAAACCACCACCGGAACCGGAAATGCCGTTGGTGACCGTGATGCCAGGGGCAACCGCGGCGAATTCCTCGATCACGGCCTCGGTGAGCGGTCCAACCGTGGACGATCCATCGGCTTCGATCGTGCCCTCAATCTCGGAAATATTGTCTGGCGCGGTGTACTCGGTCTGCGCCGAAACGATGCCGAAGCCAGCCAGCGGCGCCGCGGCGAGTACCGCGGCCGACCCAATCACCATCTTGCGTCGAGAAATAATCGCATCGAACATGTTGGACTTCTCCTTGAATCAACTGTGTACCGACCATCGGACGAACGTCGTCCGACCCATGCTGAAAGACAGGCTCCGATGCCCGGTCTACTCAGCTGCCTTCGTGACCTGAAGTGAGTTTCCAGACGCCGCCGCTCCCGCTTCCGAAGCGACCCGCTGCTCTGGATCGAGAACGAACCGGTATCCGGCGCCATAAACGGTGCGGATGCAGTCGCTCGTCATGCCCGCCGCCTGCAGCTTTCCGCGCAGCCACGAAATGTGAACATCCACCGTGCGCTCGTCGACGAACACATCGGTGCCCCAGACGGAATCGAGCAGCTCCTGTCGCTGGAACACCCGTCCTGGCTCCATTGCCAGGGTGACGAGCAGGCCGAATTCCTTCGGCCGCAACAGAAGCTCCTCCTCGCCGACCCTTGCCCTGCGGCGATCGGGTTCGACCTGGAGCTTTCCTCGGTAGAGGATGCTTGGCGGTTTCGCGGAGGCCACCGCCTTGCGGCGCACCACGGCCCTTACCCGCGCCAGCAGCTCCCGAAGCGCGAACGGCTTGACCACGTAGTCGTCGGCGCCCAGTTCGAAACCATCGACTCGATCCTGTTCCTCGCCTTTCGCCGAGAGCATCAGCACCGGAAAGTCGTGGTCCTTTCGAAGCGCGCGCAGCACCTGGAACCCGTTGAGCCTGGGTAGCATGACGTCCAGAATCATCAGGTCCAGGCGATGGCCGTGTTCGCCCACCACCTCAAGCGCCGACGCCCCGTCCGCCGCGGTCAGAACCTCGTATCCCTCACGCACCAGGTTGAACGCCAGGGTGCTTCTCAGGGTCGGATCGTCCTCGACGAGCAGAACGGTTGCCTCTTCGCGTTGGTCATGTGGCTGTGCCGCCATTGCCTGGTTTCGCCTCCACCCGCTGAACCGTGGAATGTTCACGAGAGCAATGATCGGCGGCGGAGCTTAATGGTTTGTAAGCGGAGTGTTAAATAACCGCGCGGAAAAGGTAAAAAACGGCGATTCGCTTAACAGCTCAGGCGTATCTGGGCACAAGGAACCTCCAGCGGTTAAATGCTTGCCGGAGGTCCGCGTCGATGTATTAAGCCGGGGAGTTGTCAATGTCAGGGCGTAACAGCCGGTGTCGCCTCCACGGTTTGCTGGGCCAAATGTGTCGGACGGCTCTTGCCCTGATCGAGAAATGACACCGCCGCGGTCACGAACGGATCGCCAGAACGCACGCCCGCGCCGGAGCCGGTCGTCAGCAGGACATCGGGATTGATGCCTTCCCCCTGGATTCGCCCCTTGCTCGGCGTGAACCACTCGGCCACTGTCACCCGCAGCGAGGCGCCATCGTCAAAGTCGAAGATGCGCTGGACCGACCCCTTGCCGAAGGTTCTCTCACCAATCACCAGCGCGCGATCGTAATCACGCAGCGAACCCGCCACGATCTCGGCGGCGCTGGCCGTGTTCCCGTCCACGAGCACGATGAGGGGCAAGTCGGTCGGCCCCGATTCGCCATTGATGATCGGAATTGCCGCCTCGTTGCCCGGACCGGGTGTCGTGTCCTCGTACAGCGCTGGACCAACGTCCTCGGGCAGGAAGCGCCCGATCGTTTCCTGGGCGGACCGTACCCAGCCACCGCCGTTACCTCGCAGGTCCAGCACGATACCAGTGATACCGGTCGCCTCGGCTTCGGCCAGCGCCTCGTCGAGTTCCTGGGTCGTCCTATCGCCAAAAATGTCGATCGCGATTCGCATGTAGGTGGTGCCTTCGATCTGCTCCCACGCCACGGGATGCACGATGATCGCCTCGCGCTCGATGCTGAGCGTGATCGGCCCCTCGGCTGCTGGCTGCTGGATCGTCAGATCCACGGACGAGCCCACCGGCCCGCGCAGGTCCAGGCCGGTGAGATCACCTTCGATCGCCGCCACTGGTCGATTGTCGATCCGAACGACGACATCACCCGCCTTGACGCCGGCTCGCGAAGCCGGGGTATCGGGTCCCACCCGGCCGACGAAGACCACGCCTTCAACCTCCTGAAGCGTGATCCCGATCCCGCCATACTCTCCTTCCAGTTCCTCGGCGGCGATCTGCGCCTCCATGGGTGGCAGGTAACGGGTGTAGTCGTCATTGAGACTCGAGAGCATTCCGCTGATCGCCTGCTGCTCCAGCGTGGTCTCGAACGTCACCTGCTCGTCTGGCGTTGTCGGCCGGTAGTAATAGTTGTTCGTCAATACGCCGGTGACGGCGTCCAGGTCCTCGAAGCCACCCTCGGCCTGGTTTGGCGCGGTCTCCCGGCCAACGTAGATGCCGCCCACCATGCCCACCAGGAGCACGAGCAGGAACAGGGCCGACATGCGAAGATAGAAGTGCGTTGGCGACAGGGTCGCGGAGGACTTCCGCTCCGCGCCGCGCGGTGTCTGATCCTGAATCATGATGTCCCCTGAGCCCACATGAAGGCTCACTTCACGCTCGATGTAGGTACTCTGGCCCAACGCGGGCGCCGATTCGCGATCCCTGGGGTGAGGCAATGCTGCTTGTTGTCGACGTCGGCAATACCAACACCGTATTCGGCCTGTTCGACATCGAGTCCAGAATGCAGGTCGCCAATGCTCGCATGTCCACCCGGCGCGATCGAATGCCGGATGAATGGTACGCGATCCTCGCTCCGGTCCTGAGTTCGGCCGGGATCGATCCAAATCGCATCACCGCGATGGTCATTTCCAGCGTGGTGCCCAGCGTCACGCGCTGGCTGACGGAGATGGGAAGCAGCCACCTCGGCATCCAGGCCATGCAGGTGAGCGTCGACCTGAATCTCGGGATTGGGATCGATTACCCGCAACCTCGCGAGATCGGCGCGGACCGGCTCGTCAACTCCGCCGCGGCGTTCCGGAAATACGGCGCTCCCCTGATCTCGATCGACTTCGGCACCGCGATCAACTTCGATATCGTGGATCACCACGGGAACTACGTTGGCGGAGCGCTCGCTCCGGGCCTGATCGTCGCCTTCGAGGCCATGACCTCGCGGGCTGCCCGCCTCTTCAATGTCGAGCTGGTTCCACCCGAGAACGCCATCGGCCGATCGACCACCGAAGCGCTCCAGTCCGGCATGGTGCTCGGCTACCTGTCGCTCCTCGAAGGCATGATCCGTCGCATCGAGGACGAACTCGAGGGCGACCCCACGGTCATCGTCACCGGTGGCTACAGCGAGATCTTCGCGGAGGCGTCACCTCTGATCGACGCCTACGAGCCCGACCTCACCATCGACGGCCTCCGGCTCGTCTACGAGTTGAACTCCGGCCAAGGCCACTCCTGATTTCCTACGGCCACCTTCGCCACCAGCGGGAACAGGAGGGAGGTCTGCATCGGCCCTTTCGTCGCTTTCCCAATCCCCTGCGCCCGCATATACTTCATCGAAACTCAACAAAGTGCGATCTGCTGCAAGACAGGTTCGCGAATAGTCACTACGGCGCGAGCTTGTCCACGTCTGGAAGAGGATGAGCATGAAGCAGTATCCCGCGGAGCGTATTCGAAACGTCGGTCTCTTTTCCCACGGTGGCGCGGGAAAGACTTCCCTGGCCGAAGCGTTTCTGTTCGTCAGTGGCGCCACCAGTCGTCTCGGCAACGCCCAGGACGGCACCACTGCGTCCGACTACGATCCAGACGAAATCAAGCGCGGCATGTCCATCAGCACCACCGTCCTCCCGGTTGAGTGGGAAGATCACAAGATCAACGTGCTCGACGTTCCGGGTTACGCCGACTTCCTAGGAGAAGTCCACGCCGCGATGCGGGTGGTGGACAGCGCGGTGATCCTCGTCGACGCCTCGGCCGGCGTCGAGGTCGGCACCGAGCACGCCTGGAAGCTCGCCAATAAATACAACCTGCCCCGGCTGCTCTTCGCGAACAAGATGAATCGCGAGAACGCGGACTTCGGCCGGACACTTGAATCGCTCCGCGAAGCCTTCGGCAAGAGCGTCGCCCCGATCCACTTCCCGATCGGTTCCGACAAGTCCTTCAAGGGGATTGTCGACTTGCTCAGTAACCAGGCATACGTCTACCACGACAACGCCGACGGTGGCTTCGATACGGTGCCAATTCCAGCGGAATGCGCGGGCGAGGTCGAGACATACCGGCGCGCCCTGGTCGAGAGCATCGCCGAGCACAACGAAGACCTGATGATGCGCTATCTCGACGACGACCCCATCTCCGACGACGAGTTGTTCGACGAACTGAGGTCATGCATCAGCGACGGTTCGGTCACGCCTCTGCTATGTGGAGCGACCCAGTACACCCTCGCCATCCAACCGCTCCTCTCGGCCATCATCCGTGAGTTGCCCGCCGCCTCGGAAAGGACCGAACCAGCAAAGGTCAACGGCGAGGACACCGTCCTGGAAGCCGATCCCACCGCTCCGCTCGCGGCCCTTGCCTTCAAGACCGTCAGTGATCCCCATGTCGGCCGCGTCAACTACTTCAGGGTCTTCACGGGAACCTTCGAGTCCTCCTCCCACGTCACCAACACGACGAAGAACGAGGGCGAACGCATCGGGCAGCTCTTCTACCCGATCGGCAAGGAGCACGAATCCACCGAATCGGTCGTCGCCGGCGACATCGGCGGAGTTTCCAAGCTGGGATCGGTCGCGACCGGAGATACCCTGGCGGCGGACGGCTCCGGAATTGTCCTCGATGGCGTCGCGACGCCTCAGGCGTCCTACAGCTGCGCCGTTCATCCGCGTTCCAAGTCCGATCTCGACAAGCTTAGTCAGGCTCTCGTCCGGCTCCGGGAGGAGGACCCTTCGATCGTCCTCTCGCGCGACCCGATCACCGGCGAGACGATCGTCAGTGGGCTTGGCGAACCTCACGTGCAAATCTCACTGGACCGGATGAGCCGTCGTAGCGGTGTACACGTCGACATCGGGCTCCCGCGGGTCGCCTATCGCGAAACCATCCGCTCGAAGACGACCAGCGAGTACAAGCACAAGAAGCAGACCGGCGGCGCCGGCCAGTACGGCCATGTATTCCTGGAACTGGAACCACTCACGGACGCGGAATTCGAGTTCACCGACCGGGTGGTTGGCGGCTCCGTGCCGAAGGGGTACTTCCCGGCCGTCGAGAAGGGCATCAAGGACGCTCTCGAATCCGGCCCCATCGCCGGCTACCCCGTCGTCAATATCCGGGCCATCCTGACCGATGGCAGCTATCACAACGTCGACTCCAATGAAATGGCGTTCCGCATCGCCGCCAAGGAGGCGTTCAAGCGCGGCATCCTCAACGCCAGTCCCACCCTCCTGGAACCGATCAACCTCTTGCGGGTCACCGTCCCCGACGCCTACCTGGGCGACGTGATGAGCGACCTCAATTCCAAGCGTGCTCACGTCAGCGGCGTCGAGCCCGGCGAGGATGGAACCTCGGTCATCGAAGCCATGGCTCCGGCGGCGGAACTCCAGCGATATGCCACCGACCTGCGATCGATCACCCAGGGACGGGGCTCGTTTACATCGGAATTCGTTCGTTACGAGGAGGTTCCGGCGCACCTCGCGGAAGCGATCAAACGCGAGGCGGAAACCGTCGCCAGTGGACAGGCCGCCTGACCTCTGGCCACCCGAAAGCTCTAGACTGGACGACAGCAAGGACCGTCACTCGACTCGGTCCTTGCTGTCGTCTTGTTGATTCCAGTCCCGAAAGGACGCTTACCTTCCCATGTCACATGAACAACAACCGCTCTTCGACGCTCCAAAGGCTGCCTCCTACGAAATCGTCTTCGACGGCGGCTCGCTCGGAAATCCGGGCAAGGGGTATGGCAGCTACGAAATCACGTCGAACGGAGCGGTCGTCCGCCATCACCGGCACGACTATGGGGACGGCGTCACCAACAATCAGGCCGAGTACCAGACACTGATCGAAGCCCTGGCCTGGCTGCATCAGGAACTTGGCCCGGCCGCCTCGGCCGCCAAGGTCACTGTCAACGGCGACAGCCAGTTGGTGCTGAATCAACTACTAGGCAAGTGGAAGGTCAAGAACGAAGGGCTTCGACCACTGCACCAGCGTGCGTCGAGCCTCATCAGGCAGTTCAAGTCCGTCGCGCTGGTCTGGCACGATCGGAGCAAGTCGGTCGCCCGACTCGGACACTAGGATCGGCGCCGGTTCAGGCGCTCCATTCGCAGGCCGAAGGCGAACGCCGTGCCGAACACCAGGATCGCGACCAGAAGCAACGGCATGAGCGCGATTCCCGTGAACCACTTGAGCACGACAATGAACACCACGGTCACGATCAAACCGGTCAGTACCGCCTTCTCCAAATGAACTCCCCTGATCTCGTTTCGCTTTCAACCATTGAAAGGCCCATCGACGTGCGCAAGACAATGTACCTCGCGTCACCGCTTGGATTCGCCGATTCGACCAATGCGTTCATGGTGGATCTGGCGGCGTCGCTTCGCGAGATCATCGACGTCCTCAACCCCTGGGACGACCAGCGATTCGCCGCCGATTTCATCGCTCTGCAGTCGGAGGATAGCGTAACCGCGCGGCTTGCCCGGCTCGCCGAAATCAACCGCGAACTCGGGCAGGCGAACGCCGCCGCCATCGACAGCGCCGATGGCGTGATCGCCATCCTCGACGGTGTCGATGTCGATTCCGGAACCGCGGCGGAAATCGGTTACGCCCATGCCCTCGGCAAGCGCGTGTATGGACTCCGGACCGACTTCCGACTCGCCGGGGACAACCACGGCGCGATCGTCAACCTGCAGGTGCAGTATTTCATCGAGGCGTCGGGTGGAACCATCGTCTCCACCGTCGCCGACCTGCTCCAAACGATCGAGACCTGGGCATCGGAGAATGTGGGCGACAAGGCTTGATTTTCCCTCGCCCCCGCCCCTATACTTCGCGTGCTCGCGGGTGATTAGCTCAGCTGGTTAGAGCGCTACGTTGACATCGTAGAGGTCACTGGTTCGAGTCCAGTATCGCCCACCCGAATCGCCATGCAGCCACATCCGGAAGGATGTGGCTGTTTGCGTTCCACCCATGCCTACCGGGTATCATGATCCACGCGCGCTCGATGCCCGTCGCTCCACGCACCCGTAAGGCATGGTTCGCCGGGCTCCCAGGGCAGAAATCTCTCAATCAGGATGCACGTGTATGTCGTCGAGCCACAGGCTCCGCTCAATTGTGTTCACCGCCATCGTGGCGCTTTCCCTGCTGATCGTGCCCGTGGCCGCTCAGGATGCCCCCGAGCTTAAGATCAACTCCTCCCGCTATATCGTGATCGACGCCGATACCGGCTATGTCTTCGCCCAGCGCGACGCCGACAAGCGCGTGGCCATCGCGAGCGTCACCAAGATGTTCACCGCCGTCCAGGCAATGGAAATGGCTCCCCTCGAGACGATCATCGTGACCAAGGATTCCGACCTCCGCTCGCCAGATGGGAGTTACTTCGGCTCGAACGGCACCCACATGGGCTTCGGCGTCGGCGAGGAGTACACCCTCGAAGACATGCTCTACGGCATGATGCTTCCTTCGGGGAATGACGCCGCCAACGCCATCGCTCGATCCCTCGGTTACCAGGAGGGCGACAGCGATGAGGAGGCCATCCAACGTTTCCTCGATCTGCTCAACCAGCGCGTCGCCGACATGGGACTCGAAAACACCCACTTCATGAACGCCCACGGTTGGGGCGTGGAGGGCCACTACTCCACCGCCGCCGATGTCGCCACGTTCGGCAGACTTGCCGAGAACTACCCAACGCTCATGAAGATCATGGGGACGAGTTCCTACACGACCTCGAACGGCTACCTGACGGTCACGAACACGAATCGCTCCCTCAACCTCTACCCCTCGGTTGTGGCTGGCAAAACCGGCTACGACTGGGACTCCGGCTACTGCCTGATCAACTTCGCCACGCGCGACGACTCGCGGAATGTGATCGCCGTCACGCTCGACGGCATCGGCGATGGCAGCGACTGGTACGACGACAACGCCACCCTCCTGGACTACGGCTTCCAGCGTCAGGAACAAATCCTCTCGGGAAGCGAGTCCTTCGAGGGCGATATCCTGGAGTTCAGCGATCCCGCCCTCGCGGAGATCGAACGATCCACCACCACCGAGTCGAACTTCACCGCCGGCACCGACGCGGCCCCGCCCGTCGAGGAAGCACCGCCAGCCAGGGATGCGGTCACGCCTCCTGAACCGGTCGAGGAAGAGCCGATTGTCCCGGAGCGCATCCAGGCACCAACGGTCTGGGCCGCGGCGTTCACCGCCATTGGACTCATCGTCATCCGCGGCATCGTCACCCTACGTTCGACCCAACGTCCCGGTGGAGACGATGGGGAAGCGGCGCACGAATCAGGTGTCGAAACGACCCGCGTCGAGGACCCGGTTCCAGCAACCTGACCGACGCATTGACACCGCTTTCGCCTGTGCCTATGCTTGCCTCAAATTGAAGAGTTGCGCGTTGATCAGGACATGCATGTTCTCGCGGCACGATAGCGAATCCGGGGTTGGTGGAAGCCGGTACGTGACCAGAGAACAATCGCACCCCCTGTGAGTAGGCGCCGAAGCCGCCCGATGGCGAGATAAGGTGTCCCGGCAAGCCCCCGATACAGGGCTCTCCAAGCGATCGCTTCCGGTCCTCCCCGGTTCGATCGAAATGAGGGTGGAACCACGTTGGCCCGGCGTCCCTTTGGATTGCCGGGCCGTATTGTTTCCGCTCGACCGCGCGCCGCCGCCGGTCACAAGGGAGGACCCCATGTCCACCGAAGTTGAAGTCGTCGAAGAGATGGATATCGCCGTCGATCCAGGTGATCGCCAGGCCTACGAACTTGCTCGCATGCGCCACTCGGCCGCGCACCTGATGGCCGAAGCGGTGCAGGAGATGTTTCCGGACGTGAAGTTCGGCATCGGCCCCGCGATCGAGAACGGGTTCTACTACGATTTCGAGCTGCCTCGGCCCCTCACGCCCGAGGACCTGAAGCAAATCGAAAAACGCATGCTCGCCCACCGGAAGAAGAAGGAGAAGTTCGAGCGCAGGGAAGTCTCCCGCGAGAAAGCGCTCGAAATCTTCGGCGACAACCCGTACAAGGTCGAACTGATCGAAGGCTTCCCGGAAGGCGAGACGATCACGACCTACCAGCAGGGCGACTTCCTCGACCTGTGCCGCGGGCCGCACGTCGAACACACGGGCGAGATCGGCCCGTTCAAGCTCCAGTCCATCGCGGGCGCGTACTGGCGTGGCGACGAAAAGCGCCCGATGCTCCAGCGCATCTACGGCACGGCATGGCCCACGAAGGATGAACTGGCGGACTACCTCCACAAGCTGGAGGAAGCGCAGAAGCGCGACCATCGGCGGCTTGGCAAGGAACTGGATCTCTTCTCAGTCAACGACGAGATTGGTCCGGGCCTGATCCTCTGGCACCCCAAGGGCGCCATGGTCCGCTACCTGGTCGAGCAGTTCGAGCAGCAGGAGCAACTCGATCGCGGATACGACCTCGTCTACACGCCGCACATCGCGTCGGAGAAGATTTACCGCACGTCCGGGCACCTTGAGACGTATCACGAGAACATGTACTCGCCGATGTCGATCGAGGAAGTCGACTACTACCTCAAGCCGATGAACTGCCCCGGCCACATCATGATCTACAAGGGCTCGATCCACTCGTACCGCGAGTTGCCGATCCGGTTCGCCGAACTTGGCACGGTCTACCGTTACGAGCGGTCCGGCACCCTGCATGGCATGCTCCGCGTCCGTGGCTTCACGCAGGACGACTCCCACATCTTCTGCACGCACGACCAGGTCGTGGATGAGGTCGCTGGGGTCATCGACCTCGCGATCCTGATGGCCGACGTCTTTGGGTACCGGTTCGAGGTCTACCTCGGCACGCGGCCCGAGAAGGCCATCGGCGCCGACGAGGTCTGGGACGAGGCGATCGACAAGCTCAAGCAGGCGTTGGAGAGCCGCAACCTCGCGTACAAGCTGGACGAGGGCGAGGGCGCCTTCTACGGCCCGAAGATCGACATCAAGTGGCTGGATGCCCTTGGACGGGCCTGGACGGGCCCAACGATCCAGGTCGACTTCAACCTGCCGGAGCGCTTCGATGTCAACTACATCGGCGAGGATGGCGAGCGTCACCGCATCGCGATGATCCACCGCACACTGCTCGGCTCGATGGAGCGATTCGTGGGCGGGCTGGTCGAGCACTACGCCGGAGCATTCCCGGCCTGGCTCGCGCCCCAGCAGGCTTCGATAATCACGATCACGGACGAGCAGTCCGAGTTCGCCGAAACGGTGTACACGCAGCTGAAGAGCGCGGGCATCCGCGTGGAGGTCGACCGATCGGGCGGCCGCATGCAGGCAAAAATCCGGAACGCGCAGCTCCAGAAGATCCCGTATATGCTGGTCATCGGCAAGCGTGAAGCCGAGGAGGGCGCGATCGCCGTCCGGCTCCGCTCGGGGGAGGACCTCGGTGCGATGAGCGTCGATCAGTTCATCGCCATGGTGAAGCCGGTCATCGAGACGAAGTCACTCCACCTGACGGAACCACGTTCCGCCAGCTAGGAGGCTTCAAGGTGAACGGGCGGGTTGGCCAGAGGTGCCAACCCGCCCGTTTCTCGTTTACGCCGGCCTGGTGATCTTCTCCGGGAGGGTGAAGTTGTCGGCCGGCACCATTCGGAATCCGCTGGCGCCGCGAATCCAGTCGACCGTTCCGTCCTCGTTGAACGTGTACCGCATCTTCTCGCCGTAACCCCCGAATCCCTTGTCGCCCACGGGCACCAGTTCGGTGTCGGAAACGATCTCCATTTCGACCGCGTCGGCGGCGGGGTTCGGGCTGGTCGGCATGAGCATGTACAGGCGGCCACCAAGGTTGACCACGTCCGTCAGGCCCCACAGTGAGGCGAACCGTCCGGTGAACGGTGCGAGTTTCTCCGGGTCTTGCGGCTCCGTCTTCCCATCATCCGACAGCGCCAGGTCGATCAGGTGCAGGATGGCGACGACCAGTGTCTGGGCTGGACCATCGTTGCTGTTGGTCAGCACCGAGATCGATAGCTTCCGCTCCAGGTCGAGCTTCGAAATGGTGATGTGTCCGGGATAGCCGCCGCTGTGCCCATAATACGTCCGCTTGTTCACCTTCGAGATGCTCAGGCCCAGCCCATACGATGCATCATCGGTAACCGTCCACTGGACCTGTCGCATTCTGCGCTTCGAGGCGTCGGACAGCAATCGCTCATCGCCGTCGAGATGCGCCTGAAAGTATGCGGAAAGCTCTGACGCGGTCGAGTAGAACCCGGTCGCCGAGCTCTCCTCGAACGTATCGATATGGTCGATCTCCACGCGATCCGGACCATGAGCGCGGCTGGAGTATCCCTTCGCGTACTCATCCAGCCGGCCGAAATCGAGATCGGGGCCGGTGTTTTCCAGGCCCAGCTTGTACACGATCTCGCGGCTTACGTACTCGCGATACGAGACGCCAGAGGCGCCCTCGATCGCCAGCCCCAGGAGCGAGTAGCCAATGTTCGAGTACTTGAAGTGCTCGTTCGGCTCCAGGATCTTGCCGTCCTCGATGACCGTCTTCAGCAACTCGGCCCTGTCGGGGAAGCGGCGGTCCAGCGACCAGAACGTGCTGTCCTCGCCGTCACGGGTCATTCCCGAGCCGTGCGCCAGCAATTCCCTGATCGTCGCCTTGCCGATCGCCGAATCCCCCAGTTCCGGCACGTGGACTCGAACTTCATCATCGAGCCGCATCTTCCCCTGCTCAACCAGTTGCAGGCAGGCCACGCCGGTGAACGTCTTCGAATGCGACGCGATCCTGAACAGGTGGTTGACGGTGACTGGGATCTTCTTGTGCAGGTCGTGGTAGCCCACCGCGTGGTTGAGGATCAGGTCCCCCTCCAGGCGGATGGCGACCTGCGCCCCGACGAAGGGCATGTACCCCTGCTGATATTCCAGATACTCCGGGAGATACTCGAGCACCGGCTCGATCCGATCCCGGATAGATTTCTCCGCCATTATGTTCCCTTCACCGTCCCTTGACTAAGAATCCCGGGCGACGTCGTTCACGTCAATAACGCCACCGCCGCCAAAGCATACGCTCGTGTCGCGTCGAGCATTTCGTCCACGCCCACCCACTCGTCAGGCACATGCGCGAGTCGCGGATCGCCCGGGCCGTAGATGATCGTGGGTACCCCCTGTCGCGCCCAGAACCGACCATCTGTCGCCATGCTGAACCCACGCAGATTCGGCGAGAGGTCCAACCGCTGGTTGGCTCCCCGCACGGCATCGACCAGCGGAGAATCGATCTCGGTAAGGGTCGCGCCGCCGCCCTTCCAGACCTCATCGACCTCGACAGTAATACCAGGAATGTCCTTGACCGCCCGTTCCGCGACCTCGCGCACCTCGGCCATCACCTGGTCGGGCTCCTCTCCCGGCACGAGCCGCCGGTCCACGTAGATTTCCGCGTAATCCGGAACCACGTTTTCCTTAACTCCGCCCTTGAACATGTTGACGGAGGCTGATGAAGGATGGAAATACGGGCTCGTCCGTTGGGCGATCACCGGCCAGTAGTCCCGCCGTAGCGCCACGATGATCTCGGCCATCGCCTCGATCGCGTTGGCCCCCTCCCACGGAAGCGCGCCGTGAGCCGTGCGCCCACGCACCACCACCCGCGTCGGCGATCCGCCCTTTTCGCCCAGCGCCACCTCGTTCATGGTCTGCTCGCCAACGATCATGAAGTCAGGGGAGAAGAAGTTCTCCTCGTGGACGAACGCGGCGCCGTTCCAACCACCAACCTCCTCGTCGGCCACTTCGTTGACCACAAGCTGGCCCTTCAAGGGAATCCCCGACTTCGCGATCGCGATCCCGGCCATCACCTGCGCGGTGACGCTGGCCTTGTCGTCCCCGGCACCCCTGCCATAGATCTTCCCATCGACGATGTCCGCGCCAAACGGGTCCTGGGTCCAGGCCGCTCGCTCGCCGATCGGCACCACGTCCACATGAGCGTTGAACCCGAGGACCGGGCCACCGGTGGGACCAAACGTCGCGATCAGGTTTGGCATATGGTCCAGCTTGGAGACCACCTGGGTCGCGAAACCCGCCTCCTTCAGCGGCCGCTCGCAGTAGGCGATGGCCTCCCGCACATCGCCCGGTGGGTTGATCGACGGTATTCGCACCAGTCCCCGGTGAAACGCCACCACGCTGTCCACGTCGATCTCGGCAAGCACCCGTGCCTGCGGCTCGGTGAACTCCCCGGTCGGCTGGTGACCCGGCGAATCGTCCTTCATGCCATTTCCCTTCCGTCGAACTATCCTTATAGTCACCATGGGCCTGGCGCCGGCCAATTCACTGCCCGGCCACGCTCACAGGAGTGTCGCCGAATCGACGTTCGGTGAAAAGCTGAACACGTTTGAACCTTAAGCGCGACCTCGCCTATTCCGGCGCTGGCGCGCACGAAACGCTTCGCTTACCCACTGGAGAACCTGGATTGACTGACGTCACCGCAACCATCGAGAACATCGCGGCGCCCGACAATGTGTTGCGTACCGCCCGGGCGTTCATCTTCGACATGGATGGCGTGCTCTACCGGGGAAAGATGCCGCTTCCAGGCGTCGCCGATCTCTTCAACATCCTGACCCTGCGTGGCGTGCATTTCCTGCTCGCCACCAACAACTCGATGGCGACCCAGGACGCCTACGTCACCCGGATGGCGTCCATGGGAGTCGAGGTGACCGTCGACCAGATCCAGACTTCGTCGACCGTCACGCGCGACGTGCTGAAGGACGAACTGCCGAGCGGTGCACGGGTGCTTCCGGTGGGCATGCCAGCCCTCGAAGCGACGCTCCTCACCGGTACCGACTTCACCATCGCGACTGGCGAAGCCGGTGAGACCGTGGACGCGGTGGTCGTCGGGCTCGACCTGGAGTTCACCTATGAAAAACTCCGGCGGGCAAGCGACGCCGTTGTGGCGGGGGCCCGCTTCATCGCAACCAACTCAGACGCGACCCTGCCGCACGAGTCCGGATTCCAGCCGGGCGCCGGAAGCATCGTCGCCGCGATCGCCACGGCCTCCGGTGTCACTCCTACGGTCGTCGGCAAGCCGCAGACCCTGATGATGACCCGAGGCGTGGAAAGCCTGGGCGTGCTTCCTGGCGAGGCGATCATGGTCGGAGACCGGCTGGACACGGACATTCTGGCCGGGCATCGGGCCGGTCTGCACACCGCGATGGTGCTCACCGGTGTCTCCCAGCGCGAAGACCTCGCGACCGCCGAGGTCTTGCCGGACTTCGTCTTCGCCGACCTGCCCGCGCTGATGCGGGAACTGACCGCCGACGACTGACCGGCGGGTTGGCTTTCATCTCGTTCGAATCGTTCGCGCTGGAATGGACACCATGCAACCAGGCACCGAGATCTCAGGGTCCCAGCTACGATTTGGCACCGCGCCAGTCAATTGGAACAACTTCGACCTGGAGAACTGGCGGCCAGTAGTGCCATTCCCCCAGATCCTCGACGAGATGGTCGCCGCCGGTTACTCACTCACGGAATGGGACGCGTCATTCGGGTCCGATCCCGAGATGCTGAACCGGGAGCGCGAGGCTCGAGGATTGTCCTTCGTGGGCGCGTACCGGTGGATCGACTTCCTCTCCGAGGAAGGCTTCGCGCGCAGCCTCGCCGGAATCGAAGACATCCTCCCAGTCCTGACCTCGATTGGCGTCGACAACCTGATTGTCGCCGACTCGCTGCGACCGGAACGCGTCGCCATTGCCGGCGCGGTGCCCGCCGATGGCTCGAAATCCCTGACCACCTCACAGATCCAGACGCTTGCTGAGAACCTGCAACGCCTAGCGAGTCGAGTCAACGAAGCCGGAATCGCGGTCCGCTACCACAATCACGTGGGTAGCTATATCGAAACTCCAGCGGAGCTCGAAGCGCTGCTGCCGCATCTGGACCTGGACATCGTCGACCTCTGTTTCGACACCGGCCACTATGCGTTTGGCGGCGGCAATGCGCTGGACTTCCTCCAGACCCACGGTGACGCGGTCGGATTGCTACACCTTAAGGACGTGGATCTCCAGGTGCTTGAGCAGGCTCGCCACCACCGCTGGACCTTCCAGGACTCGCTTCGCCACTACATATTCTGCCCACTCGGCAAGGGCGGGGCCCAAATCGAACAAACCATCGAACATCTGGTTCGATCCCGGTTCCCCGGGTACATCATCATCGAGCAGGACACCTGCGAAGGCGACCAGACCGAGAACGCCCGCGAAAATCTCGTCACCGCCAGGGACTTCGAGGCACGCGCCATGAACGTGGGAGACAACCATGCCTGAAACAACCGTCCTCACCGCTTCCATCGCTGAACTCCAGCGGCTATCTCGCCAAACGCGAAGATTGATCCTGGAGTCGGTCCACACGGCTGGCGCGGGCCACGTCGGCGGTCCACTCTCGGTGACGGACATCCTGGTCAACCTCTACTTTTCACGCCTACGGGTGGATCCGGCCAACCCGCTGGACGAGGACCGGGACCGGTTCATCCTCAGCAAGGGCCATTCCTCCATCGCCCTCTACTCGGTGCTCGCCCTGCGCGGTTACCTTCCAGTCGAGGAGCTCTCGACCTTCGATGCCATCGATTCGCGGCTCCAGGGGCACCCGGACATGACCGCGCTGCCGGGAATCGATATGTCAAGCGGATCACTCGGACAAGGACTCTCGCCCGGTGTGGGCATGGCCCTTGGCGCGCGACTCTCCGGCAAGGACTTCCGCACCTGGGTCGTCCTTGGCGACGGAGAGATCCAGGAGGGGCAGATCTGGGAAGCGGCATTCGTCGCCGCCAGGTATCGTCTGGCATCACTCACCGCGATCGTCGACTACAACGGCCTTCCGCAATTCGGATGGCCCGATCCAGCCGGGTTCACCCGGACGAGCCCCATCGAAGACCCCGGCGCGAAGTTCGCGGCGTTCGGCTGGCACGCCATCGAGGTTGATGGCCACGACCACGCGGCGCTCACCGCCGCGTTTGACGCCGCCGAGTCCCACACCGATGGACCCGTCGCGATCATCGCCAACACCGTGAAGGGGAAAGGCGTTTCGTTCATGGAACATGACTATCTCTGGCACGCCACCGCCCCGAACGCCGATCAACTCGCCGCGGCGATCGCCGAGATTGAAGGAGAGCGATCGTGACGCTTCTGGCCGCGCCAACCGAGTCGATCGAACTTCGCAAGGCCTGGGGCGAGCAACTCGTTACCCTTGCCGATCGGTACCCGAACCTCGTCGTCCTCGACGGCGACCTCGCCAACTCAACCCGCGCCGACATTTTCGCTGGCGCGCACCCGGATCGCTTCCTCGAAATGGGCATCGCCGAGCAAAACATGCTTGGGGTGGCCGCCGGGCTCGCCACAATCGGATTCGTCCCCTGGATCAGCACGTTCGCGGCGTTCGTGACCAAGCGCGCGCTTGACCAGATCCGGATGGTCATCGCCCAACCCTCGCTCAACGTGAAGATGTGCGGGGCGTATAGCGGGATCCTGACCAGCAAGACTGGCAAGACCCACCAATCCATCGAGGACATCGCCGTCTTCCGCGCCATGCCGCATGTCATGACCATCGTTCCCGCCGACGCCGTCGAGCTCCAGGCGGCGATGACCGCGATGATGGAGGACGACCGTCCCACCTACCTGCGAGTCACCCGCGACGCCAGTCCGGTCATATTCGACAGCGACTACCGGTTCACTCCCAGGAAGGCACACCTGTTGCGAGACGGCTCGGACCTCGGCCTCATCAGCACTGGGATTCAGACCGTTCGCACGCTGGAAGCGGCCAATCTCCTCGAGCAACAGGGTGTCTCGGCGGCCGTCCTGCATGTCCCGACCATCAAGCCGCTCGATCGGGACGCGATCTGCGAACTGGCTGCCCGAACGGGCGCGATCGTCACGGCCGAGGATCACTCGGTCATCGGTGGACTTGGCGGCGCCGTCGCCGAAGTGCTCTCCGAGGAAGTCCCGACGCGCATGCGGCGAGTCGGTATACAGGACACCTACGGTGAATCGGGACCAAACGACGCGCTCCTGGAGAAGTACGGGCTGACTCCGGCGCATGTCGCGAACACCGCATCCGAACTCCTGGCGATTGTCGCCAGTTCGAAAGGCTGATGACATGGGAGCACGTCCTGGCCTGGGACTCATCGGGTGTGGCCGTATCGGCCAGGTGCACCTCCGCTCGCTTCTCGCCCATCCCGAGAAGGTCGAACTCGTCTCGCTGGTCGACGCCAACGGACCTGTCGTTCGCGCGATTTCCGAGACCTTTGGCGTCAGCCGCCATTCGACCGACGTCAGCGACATCTTCGATGATCCGGCCATTGACGCCGTCATCATTGCGTCCAGCACCGAGACGCACGCGCCGTACATCCGCGAGGCGGCGCGAACCGGCAAGAGCGTCCTCACCGAGAAACCGATCGCGTTGGACCTGGAATCAACCGACCTCGCGCTTTCCGAGGCCCGGTCCGCCGGAATCCGGCTCCAGGTCGGCTTTCAACGGCGCTTCGACAAGGGCTATGCCACCGCAAAGGCGCGGCTCGACCAAGGTCAGATCGGCGCGATCGAAATGATCCGCGACGCCATGCGCGATCCATCTCCACCGCCGGCAGACTATCTCGCCCGATCGGGTGGTCTCTACCGTGACATGACGATCCACAATTTCGACTGCGTGCGCTGGCTGAAGGGAGAATCGCCTGTCGAGATCTTCGCCGCCGGATCGGCGCTCACCGGTCCCGAAATCGCGACCGCGGGAGACATCGATACCAGCGTGGTCTTGATGACCTTCGCCGATGGATCGCTCGCCACCATCGAGAACAGCCGCCGATCCGGCTTTGGCTATGATGTCCGCACGGAAATCTTTGGATCGCGCGGAGCGCTCATGGTCGGAGACTCTCGCGACACTCCCGTTCGCCACTTCGACTCGACGGGCGTCCATGACGATCACCAGTATTTCTTCCTCGAACGCTTCGCCAACGCTTACGAAGCGGAGGTCCTGGCGTTCGTCGATGCCATCGCCAACGACACCGACGTGGCCGTGACTGGCGAGGATGGACGCGCCGCGATGGTTCTCGCCTACGCCGCGGAGGAGTCGCGCCGCGTTGGCAAGCCCGTCTCCGTGCCCGCGGACCATGAGGCAACGTCATCGATAAGCAAGGAAGAGGTTCCTGTAAATGCTTGATCCAAACCAGTTGCTCCTGCAATCCACGTCCCTGGAATTCCCCAGTACCGGCATAGAGATCACGCCCGAGAGCGCGGGCTGGACGTACATCGGACTGACGACCGTACGTCTCGCGGCGGGCGATACCTTGAGGCAGGAAACCGGTGACGACGAAATCTGCCTCGTACCGCACCAGGGTTCGGCGACGGTGACGTCAGGGGCCGACTCGTGGACGATCGAGCGCCCCGGCACCGTCTTCGATGGCAAGCCGACCGCGCTCTACCTGCCGATCGACTCCAGCTACTCCATAACGGCCGTCTCCGACTGCGAAATCGCCATCACTCGATCGCGCGCTGAAACCGCGTTCCCGCCGCGCCTCATCGAACCTGACGACATCGACGTGGAGATCCGAGGCGCGGGCAACGCGGCTCGCCAGATCAACCACATCATCAAGCCGGAGTTTCCCGCGGACAAGCTACTCGTCGTCGAAGTCTTCACTCCCAGTGGCAACTGGTCCAGCTTCCCGCCGCACAAGCACGATGTCAGCCGCATGCCCGAGGAATCCAACCTCGAGGAGATCTACTACTACCGCATCGACCAGCCCGACGGATTCGGACTCCAGCGGCTCTACACCGCCGAGGGAGACTTCGACCATGCCTGGGTCATCAAGGACGGCGCCGTCCTGCTGGTGCCGAAGGGGTATCACGCCTTCGCCGTCGCCCATGGCTACACCGGCTATTACCTGAACGTGTTGGCCGGCAACGAAACCGTCCGCACCATGCAGCCCGCCGACGATCCAGCCTATGCCTGGGTCCGGTCGACCTGGACCGACGACCACAACGAGGGCGCAGCCAGCTGGCGAGATATCGACCAGCGAGTTAACAAGGGCGCTGGCGTTCGCGATTCCTGACAACTCTCATCCGGAGGAGCACCTCATCTCATGAGCACCATTCGACTCACCGTCGCCCAGGCGATCGTCAGGTACCTCTCGGTTCAGTACACCAGCCGGGACGGCCACGAACAGCGGATGTTCGCCGGGATGTTCGGAATCTTCGGCCACGGCAATGTCACGGGCATCGGCCAGGCGCTGGAGGAAGTTGGAGACGACCTCACCTACCATCGACCGCAGAATGAACAGGCGATGGTGCACACCGCCGCCGCCTACGCGCGGATGAAGAACCGGCTCCAGATGTTCGCCTGCACCTCCTCCATCGGACCCGGCGCGACGAACATGATCACGGGAGCCGCGCTCGCCACGGTCAACCGCCTGCCTGTCCTGCTCCTGCCAGGCGATATTTTCGCGAACCGAGTGCCGCATCCTGTCCTCCAGCAACTGGAATACCCGCTCAGCCAGGACATGAGCGTCAACGACGCCTTCCGACCGGTCTCCAAGTACTGGGACCGCATCTACCGACCGGAACAGTTGATCAGCGCCCTGCCCGAGGCCATGCGCGTGCTCACCGACCCCGCCGAGACTGGCGCGGTCACGCTCGCCCTACCCGAGGATGTGCAAACGGAGGCATTCGACTTTCCAGAGGCGCTGTTCGAAAAGCGCGTCTGGAAGGTTCGCCGCCCTGCGCCAGTCGAGGACGACCTCGCCGCCGCCGCGGACATGATCGCGGCCGCGAAAAAACCGCTCATCGTCGCGGGCGGCGGCGTCATCTACTCCGAGGCATCCGATGCGCTCGATGCCTTCGCCACCCGGTTCGGCATTCCGGTTTCGGAGACTCAGGCCGGTAAGGGAGTGCTTCCGTGGAACCACCCGTGGAACATCGGCCCGATTGGGGCCGCTGGTGGGCTCGCCGCGAATCGAATCGCTCGTGACGCCGACCTCGTGATCGCGGTCGGCACCCGGCTCGCCGATTTCACGACCGCGTCGAAGACCGCGTTCCAGAACCCGGACGTCAACATCATCGGATCGAACATCGCGTCCTTCGACGCATACAAGCTCGGTGCGATGCCGCTGATCGGCGACGCCCGCGAGTCCCTTGTGCTACTACATGCCGCGCTCGAGCAGCGAGGCATCGCTCAACGCGACCACGCCCCGGTGGCCAACCTCAAGTCGGAATGGGACGCGGCGGTCGACGAGCTCATCGATCCCGAATCCGGTGGCCCCTTCTCCCAGCCCCAGGTCATCGGGCTCGTCAACGAGGCATCCGGTCCGGATGACGTGGTCGTCTGCGCCGCCGGTGGAATGCCGGGCGACCTGCTGAAGATGTGGCGACCCGTTTCACCGAAGGGCTACCACGTTGAATACGGCTACTCCACCATGGGCTACGAGATCGCCGGCGGCCTCGGCGTGAAGATGGCGGCGCCCGAGCGCGAGGTGTATGTCATGGTCGGAGACGGCAGCTACCTCATGATGCACACGGAGATCGTGACCTCGATCGCGGAGGGCCACAAGCTCACCATCGTCCTGGTCGACAACGGCGGATACC
>JAEWEG010000008.1 GCA_023389575.1 Chloroflexota bacterium
TCGCCGGATGCGTCTGGCGCGCGAGCTGGAGTCATCACGGCTCCGATCGCGAGGTGCTCGGCGATTCCCTGAACATGCGGTCTCCATGGATGCGCTGATGGCGGCCCGAGGGCCTCGAATGTCCTGACACCTGATCGATCATGGCATGCAAGAGAACGCGGGTTTCGCGAAAAAGTTTCGCCGCCCGCGTTCATTCATGGAATTCGTGCGGAGGAAGAAAGGAGGTCCGCACGCCCGCAAGCGGGAGAACACCGCGTTCTCCCCGACCGGAGAGGTGGCCTATCGTGGCACTTGCGATCGATGCCGGCTCTGCCTGGCGAAGACAAGCTTCACCGCTACCGGGCCACGCGGCATCCGGACCGAGGCCGTACTACCCGAATTCGGCGCGCTCGATGGAAGGCAGCAGTGTCTGGCGGAAGAGGGCGGAAACCACCTCCTGGCGGCTGCGAACGCCCAGCTTGTCGTACACACTCTTGAGATGCCACTCCACGGTGTGCTCGCCCACGAACAGCGCGGCGGCGATCTGGGCGTTGCTCCCGCCCATCGCCAGCTGCTCCACGATCTCGGCCTCGCGAGCCGTCAGGCCCCAGGCGGTCGGAATCCGAGGCGACGGTGGCGGCATTTCAGCGGAAATCACGATCGCCTGCAGGCCAGGCTCTCCCGCCTCCGACGCCTCGACTCGGATATTCCCCCGCGAGGTCGCCACGGAAACCATGGCCGCCTCGCCGGGCGCGCGCATCCGCCGCGCGGCCATCGCCGACCACACCGGCACCGGCAACAGGCCATCGCGCGGGCCAAGCGCCTCCAGCCACCGTTCAGTCGCCGGGGTGGAGAACCTGATGGCCCCGCTCGCTTCGACCAGCAGGATTCCGGAGGCCGCGGCCGTGGTGGCCTCAGACACTGAGATCGCCGCGTCCCGGGCAATGGCGGTGGCGAGCGCCTGACCGATGGTGGTGCTCATCTGCTGCACGAACTGCACATCGGACGCGCGGAACTGCCGGTTGGGATCGCGCCGATAGGCCTGCATCGCGGCCACCGGCCGTTGGCGGTCGCGGAAGATGGCCAGCAACGTCCCCCCAACCGGGCTGCGAAACTCGTGGTAATGGCGGTAGTGATCCTTTGGATCGATCAGCGACAACTGGCGCGTGGGATACCCCCAGCATTCCTCCTGCCGCTCCTGGAACGCCACGCCCCGCAAGCCGCTCCGCGCTAGCTCGGGCAGTTCGGCGTAGCTGGTGGGAATCGCCAGGTAGACCTCGCGCAGCCATTCCAGCCGGGCATCGGCGTCGTTCTCGCTGGCGGCCAGCAACGAGTTCACCAGCATCGTGCGCTCGTCGAGCCCGAACAGGCGGAAGCCGTCCCAGCCGATCGCCTCCTGAAGCGTGGCCGTAATCCTCGCGGCGAGGGTGGGGGCGGAGAGACCTGACGCGGCCAGGTCGTTGATCCTGCGTCGGGCGTGCTCGTGGGCCCGGGAAAGTCGAGGCATTGGTGGCTCATCCGGAAGCTATGCATTCGGTCGCTCAGTCGGTGTATCCCATACAGCATCATCAACGCCAGCAAGCGCCATTCCGTTCCCGGTCAGCGCGCGGCTTCCCGGCCCCCACGCCACCCCGCCAGATCGGCGGGTGAGCCACCACCGAAGGGAACAGGTGGGTTCCGGCCAGTTTCTGATACAAGGGACGTGGCGCCGCACCCGGCGCGTCCCGCCGCCCCACCCGGCGAGGACCGCGCGAATGAAAGGCATCCCTTTGACCACGTTCCTCGTCGAATCCCTCCTCCGCCATCTGCTCCCCGAGCGAGATCACCGTTCCACCAGGCTGTCCCCGGAGGTGGAGTGATGGTTGCCGAAACGAACGCCCAGGTCATCGCCGAATTCCGGGCCAACCAGGGAGTGGTGGAAGCCCCGTACCCCGATCCGCCTCCCATGCTGCTGGTGCACACCACCGGTCGCCGTAGCGGCCGGGAGCACGTCACGCCCATGCGCTGCCTGCCGGAAGGTGATCACTGGCACATCTTCGGGTCGGCCCACGGCAGCGACCGCCACCCCGACTGGTACCTGAACCTGGTCGCCAACCCGGACATCACGATCGAAATCGGCACGGACACCGTCCCGGTACGAGCGACGGTGCTGGAAGGCGAGGAACGCGACCGCGTGTTCGCGCTCCAGGCCGAGCGCTTCCCCACCTTCGCCGAGATGCAGGCCCGGCTGGAGCGAACCATTCCAGTGGTCCGCCTCGACCGACGCCCATCCTGAGCAGGCGTCGGCCCCGATTTTCAGGCAGACAGCACGACAACGCGGCTTTGAGAAAGGACATCTTCATTTCATGGCAAACACCTTCAACGACAGCGTCATCGAGGAATTCCGGGCCAATGGCGGCAAGGTCGGCGGTCCGTTCGCTGGCGCTCCCATGGTGCTGGTGAATACCATCGGCGCCAAATCCGGAAAAGTCCGCACGACTCCATTGGTGTCCTACAGCGAAAACGGCCAACTCTATGTCACCGCGTCGGCCGGCGGCAGCCCGAAGCACCCCGCCTGGTACCGCAACCTGAAGGCAAACCCGGACGTCACCATCGAGATAGGCGACGAAACGCGCGAGGTCACCATCACGGAAGTTCCGGCCGACGAACGCGCTGACATATGGTCGCGGCTCGTTGCCCTCATGCCCCAGTTCGGCGAATACGAGAAGACCACCGAAGGGCGCGTCATCCCCCTCCTCAGGATCACCCCGCGCTAGCCTTGCAACGCGAGACCGGTCTCGGTGGGGGGCTGAGCACCATCCCTATTGCCCTCCCGGTGGTAGCCAACCTTGGACGCGCAGCCTCGGCATCAGGCCGGGATGTGCCCCGCCGGCCAGATGACGCGGGCCACGGGTTTCGCCACGCCAAAACGGTCGCGCCATACCATCGGACTTGCATCCCGCCGCGCACGCCCTATCATGTGGCCACACATCACCGGCACCGCTGGCACGCACATGAAGGCAGGCGCACCATGGCCCTTTCCACCACCCTCCGGGCATTGACCCAGGAACAGCGCGAGCAGTTCGATATCGATGGCTACCTCATCCTGAAGCAGTTCTGCCGCCCCGACGAGGTGCAGTTGCTGGTGGACACCTTCATGGAAATCCACCGCAACGGCCCGGTGAAGGGACACTTCGCGCCGAAAACCGCCGAGGAAGCCAACGGCGATCCGCTGAAGATGTACCCGCGCATCATGCATCCGCACCGGTTCAACGACACCGCCCGCGACTACCTGCTGGACAGCCGGCTCGAACCGGTCCTGGCCGACCTCTTCGGCGAGGAGCCTCTGGCCGCCCAGAGCATGCTCTACTTCAAGCCCGCCGGCGGTCGCGGCCAGGCGCTGCATCAGGACAATTTCTATCTCAATGTCGATCCCGGCACCTGCATCGCGGCCTGGCTCGCGCTCGACCACGTCGACCTCGGCAACGGCTGCCTGGAGGTGGTGCCTGGCACCCACGCGATGGACCTGTTCTGCCCCGAGGAGGCCGACAGCAGCGTCTCCTTCACGCGCGAGTACGTGCCGCCACCCCCGGGCCTGGAGAAGATCCCGGTGATCATGGAACCGGGCGACATGCTGTTCTTCAACGGGTCGCTGGTTCACGGTTCCGGGCCGAACTCGAGCACGGACCGGTTCCGCCGCTCGTTCATCTGCCATTACATCGGGCGTTCGGCCGAGAAGATGTCCGAGTGGTACCGGCCGATCCTCACCTTCGCGGGCGAGGAGGTCGTCATCGACGCCAATACCGGCGGCGGGCCGTGCGGCACCGAGAACGAATCGATGGCCGGCCCGCACTGAACCATCCACGATGGTGACCGAGTCTCACCATGATCATCGGGGGGACGCGATTGGAAGCTAACGCGCCTTGTGAACAACGCCGGGCGCGCGGACAGGCTAGGTGGCATGCTGTCGTGCCATCTGGACTGTTTTTCATTAGATATCTCCACTGAGGTAGCGCCATCCCCGGCCTGACCGCAACCGGTGTCACTGGTTCGTATACGACGAGGCTGGGCCGCTCGCGCGAGTCGACACGCGCGAGCGGGAACGCCACGGTTCGGGCAATTGACAACCGTGAGGGCTCCTGGATCATGCCAGAGACGGCTTGGCGCCAGGTATCGGTCTCGACCACGCCGCGCGTGGCCTCCACCCAGTTCAGGAATTAACACCGCGAGCAATAAGACCCCACAACGAGAAGCCTTCCACGACACCCTCCCTGGTAGGAAGGCCATGGGAGTACGTGCTCGTGCATGGCTTCCATTGTGAGAGCGACTTGACGGAATGTCGTTCTCCTAACATCACAAGTTCCTGACCGGTGTTTTCAATCCGCTCCACCGAGGTAGGGACAAACTTAGGGGTCTCCACGTAAGGACCAAGTCGATCCTGCCCATGAGTCGGTCGATGTTGAGCATGAACTTGGAGAGGAATACATGGACATCCATCCAAGAGAACGACGGATCGGCGATTGCTCCCCAACGCAAATCTCATGTATGTCCGAAATAACGGTGCTATGTCTTGATGGAGCCCTAGCGAAACACTAGAATTCCCATGGGTCAAAAACGACATTTTCATCCGTAAAGAGCGGGGCCAAAAAGAGTGGGTCGCGTCGACGGTCCGCTCGTAAGGCAGGCGTCAGTTTGGCGACCGTACCTGCAAGGAGTGAAACATGCGGCGATGTCTGCCCATCTTCAGCATTCGTCTGTTCATGGCGGCCATGTGTGTACTTATGCTAGCGGGTCCTAGCGTGAGTAATTCAGTTGCTTCACCTGCACTTGCAGGCGATATACCGGATGGTGTCGGAATTTATGCTGAAGAAGCTGACCCCTGTACTCCAGGATCGGTGATCTTCGACTTTTTTGGCGGCTTGATTGGCGCCTTTCTCGGAAAGGGTTCTTCTATTTCTGGCACTCTTGGGGGAGAGGTAGCTGAAGAGGCTGCCGGCGAGGCGATTGGTAAATACCTCGAACGTGGTTGTAATCAAGCAGTAGCAGAAATCTATGGAAAAGTGGCGGTGGCGTATGGCGACGCTTACTTAAGAGCGGAGCAATTCCCAGCATCCCCTGGTTATCCAGACGACGTTGGGATACATCATTGGGCTGATATCCTGATTCAGGACTTTTGGGGTGGTACCGATCCGCAGGGCAACCTCAATGGTGATGGCTGGGGAGCGATTATTTGGGGCGGATTGGAAACTGATTCGCTTCCGCATTATGTCGGAGGGAGCTCTTGGGTCGCATATAAGCGGGCCATCTATGAGCCGTCAGTGCTAGGTGAAGGAATTCTGCCGGGATATCCAACCGGTCCGGAGCACAGATGGAATCGCGTGATAATTCAGGACTTCAGTGGCAGTTCCTGGGGAATTTCAGCGATCATCGGTGGTGACCAAGAGCAAGCTTGGCTAGTCGCAGGGAACCACCTGCAAGCGTACATTGATGCTGATGGTTCGAACACCCTGGGGAATCCATTGGGACCGGTGGAGAAGAACGCCGACGAGTGGTACGAGCAGAAGTTCGAGGACGGAATAATCCTAGAACTAGCCGGTGAAACCAGAGTTCAGTACTACACCGATGTGGACACTCCGCCTGAGTTGCCCGCAGTGGGGCACGAGGAACCGACAGAGCCACCGATTGAGAGTTCGACGGCCTGTAACGATGCCGGCATCCCACAGATTACGGATGGCCTCTCGTACTCACCCGAGAACCCCGATACCGCGACCCAGGTGGAGTTCTCGTTCACGATTACCAACAATGGCTGCGGGACGTTCCTGCCAGAAGTGCTGGCGATCGGTGGGCGCGATCCAAATGGCCAGATCACGGACCCGCTTCAGATCAGAGACTTCACTCTCGGTCCGGGTGAATCCAGAACGATTTCCCAACCAGCCGTTCTCGGTATCCCAGGCACTCACGAATTCTTCATGGTCTTCCTGCGCGCGGGCGGGGGCTGGAACGAGATTCCAGACACCTCCGGCGTATCACGGCACATCCACATCAACGTAACCGAGGCGGCAGCGGGTCAGGAGGGTCAGGAGGGTCAGGAGGAAGCCACTTCTCCCCCAATTCAACAGATTGAACCGGACAACCCACAGGATGAAGCCGATGTCGCGGAGCCAGACTCGCCGGAGGTAACGCAAGCACCACCGCAAGGGAACGACCTGGTTCCCATGGACATCGGCGCGACTGGTCCCAATGGCCATGAAATCGGCGCCCAATTCACCGTAACCACCTCGGATGGAGGGCCGCTCGGCTCGTGCACGCTGGAGGGTCAAGGCGATGAGCCCTACCTTATCGCCTGCCAAGTCGATGTGCCTCGAAACACAACAGTGATCGTGACGCTGGATGAATCCACCATCACTCCTGGCTTTGCTCCGAACGAGAACCCCATAACCTTCGACACTTCTGGCGATCCCGGAGCCGCCTCGTACTGGGGAGTGGTTTTCCAACTCGAATCCCAGGGCAGCACGATCATCACCAGCCAAACGTCCGATGTCGCCATCGTGACAACCGAGAACGGGCAACCTGTCCATGATGCCTGCTTCGTTCTGGTCAACTTCAGCAACGAAGGCTGCGACCGGAATGCCGATGGTCAGATTACCTTCGAGGATGTCCCGCTGGGCTCGTACACTCTGCGCCAGACCGCGAACCTTGGTCCCGGACGCTCCGTGCCAGACTCGACAATAACGGTCAGTGGAATGGCGGACGGCGACGGCTGGGAGCGATTCCCCGTCGAAGTCGTTGCCTCGTCCGGGTCATCCTCGAATCAGCAGTCCACCGGTCAGTCTGGCGCGGTCGACATTGCGCTCATCACCCGCGACCCGGGGGATGGCCACCTGCTGACCGACGTCTGCTACGTTGTGGGACAAAGCAACGAAGGGTGTGACCGGAACGGGGACGGCCAGGTCACGTTTGAGGCGATTCCGTACGGAACGTACACCGTTCGCCAAACGCAAACACCAGCAGGGTACCCGGCGGTCAATGACTACACCATAAACGTTCAGCCAACCGGGTATATGGAAGGCCCATCGTTCGGAACGCCGCTGGGTCTCATCGTCCGGCAGGCGCCAGAGCAGAACGCCCCAAATACCCGCAACGTCTCGGTCGTCTTCCTCGACATGGTGACCCACGAACGGGTCACGACCGGTGCCTGCGTGGAGTTGATTGGAGCGAGCAACGTTGGCTGCGATCGGGACCTGATCGACGGCCAGGTCGACTTCCTCGATGTTCCCGCCGGAGGTCCGTACGAACTCAGCTTTTCCAACCTCCCGGCTGGGGCCCAGGTGGGAGAATCCGGAGGACCGCTCGCCGTGAGGGTCGACGCCTCGGCGGGCTCTCCAGTGAACGAGTTTGTCTTTGTTCTGTTGGCCATGCCGGGCTCGGGGAGCGGTAGCGGCGACAGCCAGGAGGCAAACAACCAGGCAGCGAACGACCAGATCATTTCCGTCCAGGAGGACGATCCGGGATCGGAAAGCGGAGAGAACACACAACCCGTTGCCCCGCAGAACGATGCCCAAAGCTCAGGTTCGGCCACGATGCTGATGACCTTCCTGGCATGTCCCGAGGAGTTCAATCCCAGCACTGGCGACTTCTTCGCGGAGTGCACGATTCCGCTCGATGCGCCAGACGCTTCGTTCATTTACTGGGGTGTCAAATTCTAGACCGATCCGGGCGGCATGAACATCACTGGGCTCGACCGGCAACACAACGGCGCCTACCTGTTCGATGCCATTCCAGGGAGAATGGATGTCACGCTCAGCTATCTGAGCCCGGTTGTGCGCGATGCGTATCAGGTCATTGGCGCTGACGGCGTACTTGGCAACGACTACCTCTTCTACCTCGTATACGGCGAAACTCGCGAAGTCTTCGTCTTCTACTACTTCAATCCATAGGGAGCTTAACCGAACGCGGCCAGGCGGTAATCAAGGACACATGGCCAAGTTTGGCGGATGCCAGTAAGCGCCGGGCGGTCTCCAAGACTGCCCGGCATTTGCTTTCGCCGCCTGCCCCTTAACGTCCCGATGTGCCCGTCACTGGATCTCACGAGACCCACGCCCCTGACGGACTCACACGGTTCCCACGGCCGCCGCGCCCAAGGTCCCGACCTCGCCCCACACAAATCGAGAAGGCAATGCCGTACTTGCCCCTTGGCAGCAGTCGATCGGTCATGTATCGTAATCCCGATCTAAATACTCGGCTTTCGCATGCGGAAGCTTTGCCAGCGGCTGCTGGCATTCCAGGGGTGAACATGGGCACAGGATTTACGCGGCGGTCGGTCATCGGTTCCTCGCTCGGTCTCGGCGCGGCGGTCGCGCTGTCACGGACGGGCCTGGCGCAGGACGCGTCGCCCGAGGCGGGCGGCGAATGGTCGTTCACCGACGACAAGGGCGTCACCATCACCCTGCCATCCAGGCCGGAACGACTCGTCATCGACGTGAACGCCGCCGCGCCCCTGTGGGATTTCGGCATCCGGCCGGACGCCGTGTTCGGCTGGTTGGCCAATCCGTCCGGTGACTTCGGCGCGGCCGGTGGAAGGATCGACGCCAGCCAGGTCGAGATCATCGGCAATGGCGAAGAAACCATCGACGTGGAGGCCCTCGTCGGCCTGAACGCGGATCTCCTCATCACCCTCACCTTCGCCCCCGACGATCCCAACGAATACTGGAGCCTCGCCGCCGACGGACCGCTCGAACAGGTCCGCCAGGTCGTTCCCATCCTCGCCATCTCAGGGGTCATTCCCGACGACGAGACCACCAACCGCTACGCCGAACTGGCCGAAGCCCTCGGCGCCGACCTCTCCACACCCGAAATCGACGCCGACTTCGAACGCTGGCAGGCCGCCGAGGAAGAGTTCAAGGCCGTGCTCGCCGAGAAGCCGGGCATCTCCGCCGTCTACATCGCCCCCTCCCCGGACATGTACTACGTGGCCAATCCCGCTGTCGCCGGTGATGTGAGCTATGCCCGCGCGCTCGGCCTCACAATTCCCGATGTCACCATCGATCCCGCCAACGGCGACTACTGGGAGTACCTGAGCCCGGAAGAAATCGGCAAGTACCAGACCGACATCCTCTTCGTCAGCTACCGGGCCGACCTCTCCATCGAGGAATTCACCGCCATTCCCACCGTGGCGGCGTTGCCCGCCGTCAAGGCCGGCCAGGTCTTCGAGTGGAACCAGGACTCGATCGCCAGCTATCGCGGCCAGGCCGATGGCGTCGAAAGCCTCATCGCGAACGTTTCCGCCTCCGAGATCGTCACCGGCGACTGATCGCCAGGGGGCTCAATGCCGCGCCCCGATACAACGTCACGGGCTGGTTCGCATCGCCGCGAGCCAGCCCGTTGTCGTTGACGATGCGAGAGAACGGATTCTTGTGGGGCATTCCGAAATCGAGCCGCGAGCCCTATGATGGAAATCAATCCCCCTACGCGTGGCTGGCTCCTTCGTTCATGGGTCCCAATCGTGATTGCCTCCCTCATCGGCTGAGAGGTCCCCATGCGTACCCCCAGGTTCCCCCACCCATCTCGCCTGCTTTCCGTCTCAACCACTCGCCGGATGGCGCTCACCGGTCCGGCCGCCATGGCCGCCATGGGCAGCGGTCGCGTCGCGGCCCAGGCGGACTCCTCCGGTTCCCAGCCGGGAATCGCCTTGCCCGGCGAAAACACGATCGAGTTCGTCGCCGCCATCCAGCAACGTGGCCCCACCGTCCAGATCGCCGGCTACGTCACCACCCTCGGCGGCGTGCCTGGCTCGCTCCTCTTCGACGGCGCGCACCCGCTGCAGCGCTCGGAAACAACGGCGCGGGTCGGCATTACTGGAACCGGCGTCAGTACCGCCCGCTCACAAATCGGAAACCTCGTGGTCGTGAACCTCGCGGGCACGGTCCAGCTGGTGCTGCTCAATGCCGGGGCAACATTCGACGACCTCACGTCGTTCGCCGCCGGAACGACACTCACGACCGCCCGGATCACCTTCCAGAACGTGATCACCACGCATCCACCGGTGTCGGCCATCACATCGGGATCGGGCGCGATGGAGATCGAATCGACCGATCCCTTCATCCTCGATGGCGAGCCGTTCGTGATCGGCGAGCCGGGGTTACGGTACCGCCTGACGCTGACGGGTGAGGTCGCCATGGAGGACCCCGCCATTCAGGAAACCACGATGTTCGTCGTGGGCAACGGCGTGATTGCCCGGTAGCTTCGCGTCAAAGCGAGTCCTACACCGGTTCGATCTCCAGCCCGAAGAACCGCTCGTACATGTGCGTGGCGTAGACGTACCGCAGCACGACCAGCCAGCCGACAGCCACCCCCGCGATCACCAGGTACGCCCCGGCGTTCAGTGGCGTGACATCGAAGAACCGGCGCAGCCACTCCACGTTGAGGATGACGGCGAACAACGGAATCATCGCGATCGCCAGAATCGTCGGGCGCCAGTCGTGATCGGTTGGCTCCACCACGGCCCACCATGTCGTGGGCGGACAGGCCAGCGGCACCAGACCGATCCCGGCCAGCACCAGCAGCGTGGTCAGCGCCTCGCGCGAGATTGGGTTCCCGGACATCAGCCCAAAGGCGGTGCCGCTTCGCAGGTCGTCCAGCGCCACGTCCTCAAGCAGGTAGAAGATGAGGTACACGACAAACCCGGCGAAGGCGAGCGTCACCGTGGCCGGGATCACGAACGCCGCCACCTCACGCACCAGGCCGCGAGACGGCTGGCGAGGGTGGGCCCACAACGCCATCCCGAACGTGGGAATGCCCACCGTGAGCAGGGTCAGCAACGTCACGTTGGCCGGGGCGAACGGAAACCCGATTCGTACCACCGAGCACAGCAGCAGCGCCAGCACCACCACGAACACCCGCGAGAGGAACAACTCCAGCACGCCCTGCAGACCCCATCGCACCCGTTGCCCTTCCAGGAATGCCGCCGGTATCGCCGAGAACGTATCGCGCATCAGGATGATGTCGGCCACGGCCCGCGTCGCCTGGCTGCCGCTTTCCATTGATATCCCAAGATTCGCCTTCTTTAGAGACATAACATCATTGACGCCATCGCCGGTCATCGCCACATAGGCGCCACCCCGCTGAAGGGCGTCGACCAGTCGCGCCTTCTGCTCCGGCGAAATGCGCCCGAAGATCCGTCCCTCGCGGGCGGCCTCGTCGAACTCGGCGGCGTCCATCGCGGCCAGTTCCACGCCAGAGACCAGGGTGAAGTCGCCTTTCAGGCCCGCCTGCCGGGCCAGCGCGGCCACCGTTTCCGGGTTGTCCCCGGAGATGATCTTCACTTCGATCCCGGCCCCGGCGAATCCTTCCAACGTTTCCCGAATGTGGGGGCGCAACTGGTCGGCGATCGCCAGCCAGGCGAGCGGCTCCATGGTGGGAGGGAGCGTCGGCTCGCCACTGGCATCGTAGAGGGAAGCAGGTTCCGGGCTGGCCGCCACCAGCAACACCCGCAGCCCACCATCCAGCCAGTCGCTGGGCGGCTCGCCGGGATCGCTGGCAAGCAATGGGCCCAGCATCTCCGGCGCCCCCATCGCGAAGACGCCGCGCGCCTCATCACCATCCAGCGAAATAGCGCTCCACTTCAGCGCCGAAGAGAACGGAACCTCGTCCACCGGCCGCAAAGCGGGACCGTCGAACGCCGCGATGATCGCCTCGGTCGTCTTGTTGCGGGCGGTGGCGGCATGGGCCATCGCACCCAGTGCGCGCTGGGCGTCCTCCAGGCTTCCGCGGATCGGCCGCACCTCCTTCACCTCCAGCGCGTTGGCGGTGAGCGTGCCGGTCTTGTCCATGCAGAAGATGTTGACGTTGGAGAGCGATTCGACGGCGTTGACCTGCTGGATCAGCGCGTTCTGCCCGGCCAGCCGCAGCGAGGCCATGGAGTAGGTGATGGTGATCATCATGAACAGCCCGGCCGGAACCACACCCAGCACCACCGCCGCCGCGACCACCGTTTCGCGAAACGGGAACTCCCAGATGATCGACGAGAGCAGCAACAGGCTCAACATGATGAAGGCGATCGCCAGCAACATGCGGATGATGGCGTTCACGCTGTGCTGAAGCGGCGTCAGCGAAAGGCGTAGCGTCCGGGCATCGGCCACGATTCCGCTGGCAACCGAGTTCACGCTCATCTGGGTGGCCTGGTACCGCAACGTGCCGGACACGCAGAACGACCCCGAGTACACGGGATCGCCAGCGGCCTTGCCAATCGCGTCCGGCTCGCCAGTCAGCAGCGACTCATCGACCTGGGCGGTCTCGCCTCCCACCGCCACGCCATCGATCACCGCCTGGTCGCCCGAGCGGAGCAGGAGGATATCGCCCAGCACGAGGTCGGACGGATCGAGCTGCACCTCGTCGCCGTCGCGCAGCACGGTTGCCCGCGCCCGGCTGAGCAGCGCCACCTGGTCCAGACGCCGCTTGGCGATCAGTTCCTGGACGATGGCGATCGAGGCATTGGCGAAGGCGAACCCGGACGACATGATGGCATCCCGGAACAAACCCAGCGCCACCAGCACCGCGCCGATGCCGAACAGGCTGACATTGAGGAAGGTGAACAGGTTTTCGCGGACGATCTGCTTGTGCGACCGGCTGCTCGTGTCGTCGACCTGGTTGCCGAGCCCGTTCGCCCGCCGGTCGGTCACCTCGCTGGCGGTGAGACCAGTCGCGGGATCGGTCGCGAGATCGATCGTTCCGGTGGACGGCAGTTCGCCGGGACGATCGTCATCGGCGGGTGGAAGGTCAGTTGTGGAAACGGCGACGGCGGACATCGTGTTCCTTCGGCGATGGCGTGCGAGCGCGGGTCAGTGCATCCAGAACAACATGTTCGCAGTGTACCTGAGGGCGTTCGTCCTACCCGCACCCGCCATCCCAGGTCACCAAAAAGCCGGGAAGCGGATTGCTTCCCGGCTTTTTGGTGTGAACGGATCGATGGGATCAGACGTCGCGGCGGTTCACCACCACGGCGGCCGTTGTCAGGAACGCGACCAGCCAGAACGCGAGCGCGATGCTCGCCGGCAGGTCACCGAGGTAGACCGACGAATCGGTGGCCGTCACGCCGATGAGGCTGTCCTTGGCGTAGTCGGGCAGGAAACGGAACACGTTCACCTGCACCCACTCCGGCATGAGCGGCGTCAGCATCCAGGGAAGGACGGAGAAACCGATCGAGACCGCGATCGCCGACGAGGCGCTCCGCAGCAACCACGCGAACGAGAAGGGAATCAGCGAGAGGAAGATGCCATGCAGGGTTCCACCGATGAGCAGGTAGCGCAGCGCGCTGGAGTCCGTGATGCTGGCGGTCTCGATGTCATACGCCCGGTAGATCGGCTGGCTCACCAGGAACATGCCGAGCACCGAGATCGCGCTGATCACCATGCCAACCAGGCCGACCACCATCGCCTTGGCGGCGAACACCTGGGTGCGATTGGGATTCACGATGAAGGTCGTCCGGATCATCCGCGAGCCGTATTCCGACGAGACCGCGGTGACACCCAGCACGATCGTCAGGATCATGCCGAAGATCCAGCCGCCCATCGCCGATACGGTCGGATCGAACGCGGGGCGGACCCCGTCGCTCCAGTCATCCTGCGTTAGCCCGGTGATGACCGCCACGATGGCCGAGAAGCCGATCGAGAGCCCGATCGCCAGGGCGAAGATGATCCAGGTCGAGCGGATCGATCGCAGCTTGACCCATTCCGATCGAAGCGCGCCGCCGAAACCAGGTTCGGTCCTCGCGTTCGAGGTCACGGAATCGTTATGCGTGAGGGTGATGGCCATGTTAGCGGGTCCTTTCGATTGCAAGTTCGCCGACCGGCTGGGCCGATTCCCGCCGGGTGGATGATCCGCGCTCGGCGCGGAATTCAACGCTGTCCTGGGTCATTTCCATGAAGGCGGCCTCCAGGCTCGCCCGTTGCTCCGACAGTTCGCTCAGCGGAATCCCTCGCTCGTAGGCGATCGCCCCGACCGCGGATGCTTCCAGGCCGCTGATCGCCAGTTCACCGTCCGCCAGGGCGCTGACCATGGCGCCAGCCGCCTCCAGGTGCGGAACCAGTTCCCGCCACCGCGGCGACACCACTCGAACGTGGCTCAGCGAACTCCGCTGGGTGAATTCCGCCATCGACCGGTCCGCCACCAGCCGCCCGCGCCCAATCACCAGCACGTGGTCGGCGGTTTGTTCCATCTCGCTCATCAGGTGACTGGAGATGAGGACGGTGCGTCCCTCGGCGGCGAACTGGCGGGTAAGCGCCCGGATCCACTGGATGCCTTCCGGGTCCAGACCGTTCACCGGCTCGTCGAACAGCAGCACCGGCGGATCGCCCAGCAGGGCCGAGGCGATTCCCAGCCGCTGGTGCATGCCCAGCGAGAACCCGCCGACCTTCTTGCCGGCCACGCCGGTCAGGCCAACCAGGTCGAGCACCTCGTCCACCCGGGATTTCGCCACGCCGCCCGCCTGTGCCTGCCACAGCAGGTGGTTGTAGGCGGACCGCCCACCATGCACCGCCGAGGGATCGATCAGCGCGCCCACTTCCCGCATTGGCGACCGCATCTCGCGATACGACTTGCCATTGATGGTGACGCTGCCTTCGCTGGCCTCGTCCAGGCCGAGAATCAACCGCATCGTCGTGGTCTTGCCCGCTCCGTTGGGGCCGAGAAATCCGGTCACGATGCCGGGCTTGACCTCGAAGGTGAGGTCGTCCACGGCCACCGAGTCTCCATATCGTTTTGTCAGGTTGGTTGCCGAAATCATTCCGTGTCCTTTCGCCAGTGAGTCGCTGGTCTGTTCGCTTGGTGTCGTCGTGGTGTCATGCTGTCAGGCATCGTCCTGCGTCCGGTCGGGACAGTCGTACGTCCGGGGGATGTCCGAGGGGTCACATTGCCGGCCATCGATTTCGTTAACCGAGATCAGGGGAAGGCCCAGGTCCCGCACCGTGCGGAGCAATCCATGAAGCGCCGCCTGGTCGACCACCGGCCCGGTGAGGAGCGTGTCTCCGTCGTCACCGGCTGTGATCGTCATGTCGTCGAACCTGGCCCGCCAGTGAGTGCCGAGCCGGCCCGCGATTCGGATTTGGTAGATCGCGGAATGCGTGGTGTCCGATGATGGATTCGTGTTCCGTGGTGTCGCCATGACCTCACCTGCTTCGTGTTCCCTGAGGTCCAATCGACCTCGAACACGAGCATAGGTTTGACCAGGTACCGCCCGGCAGCGACCAAAGAACTGTTTGCTGGAGAGGGGGAATTGGAGAGAAGGGGATACTTAAGGACTACCGCCCGAAACGAAGTCCTGGCAATTCAGATGCGACACGATCGGGTAGCAGTCGAGTTTATCTCGACCTGGCAGCCCTGACTCCAGAAGCGTTCAACCTCGGAGGCAATTGGCAGGTCGAGGAACAGGCCAGCGCGGGGATATCCGTCATGACAATATCGTGCGGCATATCAGACATTGGCGTGGAGATCTCTGCCAGGCGAAGACACGTGATTCGCCGCTACCAGAAATGCGGAGTTCATCCCCTGCCGGGCGCGAGGCTACAGCAGGCCGAGTTCCGTCGCCCGGGCCACCGCCTCGGTGCGTCGCTGGACCTCGAGCTTGCCGAAGATCTCCTGGTTGTGGCCTTTCACCGTGCTTAGCGCCAGGTAGAGCCGGTCGGCGATCTCGCGGTTCGAACGCCCCTCGGCGATCAGCCGCAACACCTCCAACTCGCGTTCGGTCAATGGCTCCACCAGCGACTCGACCGGACTGGCGACGGCCGGCGCGGGCATGGCCGCTCCCGGCAACTGATCGCCATCGAACGCGGCCAGCAACCGCGCCGCGTACGCCCGCGCGACTCCACGGGCGACCACCTCACCCAGCAAGGACGCCATCGGCGGACCTTCATCGATGAACACCCGCGCGTACCCCTCCGGTTCGCCGAGCGCCAGCGCCTCCTCCAGGGAATCGATCGCGCCCTGCGTGTCGCCTCGATCCGCCCGCGCCATGGCGCTCAGGGCCAGGATCTCGATCAGGTTCCCGATCCGGCCGCCCGCCTCCGCGGCATTCCGCAGCCGGTCGAGCAGCCCGATCGTGTCATCGAGCATGGCCAGATCCCGCCCGACCCGATACTGGGCAAGCAGCAACCGCGCCAGCGTGATGTGCTCGAATTCCCGCGGGTACGACACCTCGTCGCCGGCGGTCAATCCCCTCTCGTCAGTCCACCGCTGGGCATCGTCCAGGCGGCCTTGCGCGATCCAGACTCGCGCCCCGTGAGCCGCAACCGGCCGCACGTTGGGATAGAAGTCGCTTACGTACCGGCGCTCCGCCTCGTCGATCAGGTCGAGCGCGCCATTCAGGTCGCCCTCGACTTCAAGGAGCCGGGCGTTCACCAATCGCCAGCGGTACGGATGCTGCGGAAACCCCACCATCTCGCCCAGGTCCAGGCTGGTCGCCAGGTGCTGTCGGGCGGCGTCGAGGTCACTCCACTCCCGGTACAGGTCGCTCATGCCCGCGTACAGGTCCGCCGTGCCGCGAACCGCCGGCGGGCCATACTCCCCGGCCACCCGCAAGGCATCCCGGTAGATGGTCATCGCGTCATGCAGGCGTCCCTGCGTGATCCGGATATCCGCCAAGGCAAGCACGCCGCCCACGGTGTCGACGATGTTGCCCGCCTTCCCCAGCGCCGCCATGCCCCCGGCGAAGTGATCGAAAGCGGGCTCGAGGTCGCCCCACGACCAGAACACGAGCCCAAGCAGGGCCGACGCCGCGCCGATCGACAGGTAGTCGTCCTCGTGGACGAGATCGAGCGCCCGGCGGGCGTTGCGCGCCGACGCATCCATGTCGCCGGTCACCAGCGAGAACGCGGCGCGATAGATGGCGACGCCAGCAGGCAGGCGATCGAACTCGGCCCGGTCGACCACCACCATGCCATCCGGAAGCGCATCCCCTCGTTCACCATCGCCACCCGCGAGGTCCAGCCACCGCTCGACATTCCGCAGGTGGTCCTCGACGCCCTCCAGCTCGCCGGTGCTGAGCAGCACCCCGGCGAAAAGATTGCTCAGCACCGGCCGGGCGCACACGATGTCGCCCGGAAGCATCCGCAGCCAGGCCAGCAACGACGGCTCCAGCCTGGCCCGCTGCATTCCCGGCGCGGCCGTCTCAATCAGGTCCGCCGCCCGCGCATGGTCCCCAGCGGCGAAAGCATGCCGAATCGCGTCTTCCATCGAGCCATGCCGCTCGAACCACTCGCTCGCCCTCCGGTGGAGAGTGGCGACCTCGCCCACCACGTCCATCGAATACGCCCGGAGCACCTCCGCGAACAGGTGGTGATACCGGTACCACTGGCGACGATCGTCGAGCGGCACGACAAACAGGTTGGCGCGATCGAGTCGTTCGAGCAGTCCGCGACTATCGTCCCGGCCCGTCACGGCATCGCAGAGCGGTCCGTACAACCGGTCGAGAATCGACGTGCGCAGCAGGAACTCCCGGATCGGTCCCGGCTGCCGGTCCAGCACTTCCTCGCACAGGTAGTCGACGATGTACCGATCGTCCCCGGCGAAACGCTGGATGAACCCGGACACATCGTCCCGTCCCTGCATCGAGAGGGCGGCGAGCTGCAACCCGGCGATCCAGCCCTCCGTGCGGGTCTCCAGCGCGGAGACATCCGCCGGCGAAAGCTCAAGCCCCATCATGTCGTTCAGGAACGCCGCCGCCTCATCCGCCGTGAACCGCAGGTCTCCCGCGCGAAGCTCGGTCAGGTGACCACGGGCTCGCAACCGGGGGAGGGGAAGTTGCGGATCCTCCCGGGTGGTCATCACGATGTACAGGTTCGCGGGCAGGTGATCGATAAGGAAGCTCAACGCCTCGTCGACGGCGGGAGAGTCGACCAGGTGGTAGTCGTCAAGCACCAGCATCAACGGCTCCGGCAAGGCGGCGATCTCGTTGAGCAACGTTGTCAGCACCTGCTCGGCTGGCGGCGGCTGCGACGACCGCAAGGCTTCGAACATGCTTTCGCCCGCCGCTGGGACCACGGTCTGGATCGCGGCGATCACGTAGGCCAGGAAACGGGCCGGATCGCCGTCTCCCTCGTCCAGCGAGAGCCAGGCCACGGGCCGCCCCGCCCGCGCCACGCACTCGCTGACCAGCGTTGTCTTTCCAAATCCGGCCGGCGCCGAAATCAGGGTCAGCCGGTTCCGCGGCCCGTCATCGAGGCGCGCGACGAGCCGGGCCCGGGTAATGGCACCGGGCCGTGGTCGTGGAACGTAGAGTTTGGTCACCAGCAGCGGCGATAGCATGGCCTGGCCCTTGAGTCGATCCTTCAAACGGCCAATGGCCGGTCCCTCACCATGGTAACCCCGCCGGACGGAAATCCGTTCGAGCCATGTCAAAATCGCACCCGGCACCCACTATTCAAATAACTTTGAATAGTGTAATCTCGCTGAATGAGTGGAGGTTTGCCATGACCACGGGCCCCGGCATTCACGTTCTCGACAACCCGGAAACCATTCGCCTCATCGCCGATCCTGCTCGGCTCCGCCTGCTCGAACTTCTTCGCCAGCAGCCGCGAACCGTCACCGAACTCGCCGACCTGCTCGATGTCCCCCGTACCCGGCTCTACTATCACGTTCGCCTGCTTGAGGAACACGGTCTCATCACCGTCGATGACACCCGCGTCGTCTCCGGCATCACCGAAAAGCGTTACCGCGTCACCGCCTATCGCTTCAGCGTCGCCAAATCCCTGCTCGGCGCCTCTGGCGACGATTCCTCCCCGCTCGATGTCTACCTCTCGGTGGTGCTGGACGAGGCGGCCGCCGAAATCCGCCGCGCCATCGACGCCGGCCTGATTGACCTGGAAGCCACCCACGAGGATGCCTTCCGGCCCCGGCGCCTGGTGATCGGCCGCCAATGGTTCCGGTTCACCGACGACGAACTGGCCGAGTTCGCCCGCCGCCAGGAAGAACTGTTCAACGACTTCGCCGCCAACGCCGTCATGGGCCATGACACCATTGGCGATGGCCCCACCGAAGGCACGCTCTACGAACTGCTCACCAGCTTCTACCCCGTCGTCCCGCCCAGCAATCCCGATACCGAAGAGTCCACCAATGGCAACGACACATGACCGAAACCGCCGCCCTCTTTACGGCCTGATCCTCGCCACCACCCTCGGCCTGGCCGGACGCCAGCTCAGCGTCATCGCCATCCCGTGGTTCGTCCTCGTCACGACCGGCAGCGCCTCGCGGGCGGGCGTGGTGGCCGCCGCCGTGCTCCTGCCCGGGCTGATCACCGGCATCCTCGGCGGCGCGCTCGTCGACCGCATCGGCTACCGCCACGTCAGCGTCGCCTCGGACCTGGTCGCCGCCGTCTCGACGATGCTCATCCCCCTGCTCTACGCAACGGTTGGGCTCGCCTTCTGGCAACTGCTGGTGCTGGTTTTCTTCAGTTCACTGCTGGATGTACCGGCGATCACCGCGCGCCGCTCGATGGTTCCGGAGCTTGCCCGCGCCGCCGGTATGCCGCTCGACCGCGTCAACGCCATGCTGGAATCCATCCAGAACCTGTCGCTGTTGATCGGGATGCCGCTCGCCGGGCTGCTCATTGCCTGGATGGGGGCGCGTCACGTGCTCTGGATCGATGCCGCCGCCTCGGGCCTCTCCGCCATCATCGTGGTGCTCACCGTGCCGACCGCCATGTTCGTCCGCCACGTCGCTTCGGGTTCCAGCCGCTACTGGGACGACGTGATGATCGGCCTTCGCTTCATCCGCCGCGACGAGGTGCTGTGGCCGATGGTGATCGTGCTGGCGCTGTCGAACGCGATCTCGTCCAGTTCCGCCGTGACCGTCCCGTTCTACTTTCGCGCGGAGTTCGGCTCGGCCGCGTCACTTGGCGTCGTCTTCGCCGCGCTGGGCGGTGGCGCCTTCCTGGGCGCGACGCTCTGGGGCGTGATGGCCGGGCGCATGTCCCGGCGGATTATCTGGTACGTGTCGTTCCTGCTGGCGCCGATCGAAGTGTGGGTCTTTCTTGTCTCGCCCACGGTCGCGTTGCTCGCGGCGGTCTTCTTCGTGGCCGGATTCGTCATGGGCCCGATCAACCCGATCATGGTGTCGATCCGCCACGAACGCAGCCCGCTCGCCATCCGGGGCCGAGTGTTCAGCACGTACTCGGCGATCGCCATGGCCGCCCAGCCACTCGGGGTGCTGCTGGCGGGAAACCTGATCGACGCCATCGGCTTCGACCCAACCATGCTGCTGTTCGCGTCGCTCGCCCAGCTTCTGGGGCTCGCCGCGCTGATGATTCCCGGTTTCAAGCGGCTGGACGATGCTCCCCGCGAACTCCCGGGCGAGGCCAATCCCGCCCAGCCCGTACCCGCCGACTGATACCCGCCGTGACGGGAATCAGTCGGCGGCGATCGCCAGCGCGGCGACCGGTTCGCCTTCCTCGGTGGCCGGCTTGGTCACGCGGCGGCTGAACGCCCGCCAGTTGCCCCAGATCGCGGGCGGCAGGGTGAGCATGTAGGTGCCCCAGATCCAGCCCATCCCGGCGTCGAAGAACTGCACGCCAATCCAGGCCAGCCCCACCGAGGACCAGGTCGCGATCGAGGCCCGGATCATCGGCGAGCGCGTGTCGCCGCTCCCGCGCAGCGCGCCAGTGGTCAGCAACGACAGCCCCCACAGCGGGAGCGTCAGCCCAACCACGACCATCACCACGATTCCGCCATCGATCACATCGGGATCGTTGCTGAACACATCGAGAATCGGTCGCGCCCCCAGCACCATCACCAGCAACCCGACCGCGTTCCAGGCCAACGCCCACCGGCGAATGATCCTGGCCGCCACCATCCCGTCGGCCGGGCGCCCCGCGCCGACGCTCTGGCCAACCAGCGCGGTGGCGGTGACCGAGAGGGCGAGCGACGTGAGGAACCAGGCCTCCAGCGCGGTGAACGCGATGTGGTTCGCGGCCAGCGCCGCCGCGCCAAGCGTGGCCACCAGGCCGGTGAGCACGGCGAACCCGGATTCGTTGAACATCTGCTCCAGCCCGGCCGGAATCCCCAGCTTGAAGATCTGGACACCAGTGGCCGGGTTCGGACGCCAGCCCTTGCGGCCATGCAACGAAATGATCGCCTTGCCCGACACCAGCACGGCGAGGATGAACGCGAGACCGGTCGCCCGGCCGATCACCGAACCCCAGGCCGCCCCGACGATGCCGTATCCCGGCACCCCAAGGTGCCCTTCGATCAGGATCCACGACGCGACCAGGCTCGCGATATTGGCCAGCACCGCCCCGTAGAGCGGGGTCCGCCCGTCGCCAACGCCGCGCAGCACGCCACCGCAGAGGAACGAAAGCAGCATGACCGAGCTGGTCGCCGTGATCACGTGCAGGTAGCTGACCGCCGCCGCCTGCACCTCGGCGTCGTCTCCGAACAGGCTGATCAGGAAGGGAGCGGCCATGTAGCAGGCCACCGAGAGCGGCAGCGCCAGCAACAGGCCCCAGGCGATGGCCTGGCGGGAGACGGTGTTGACCTTGTCCTGGTTTCCCGCGCCGTGGGACTGGGCCACCAGCACCGTGGCGCCGACCGACACCGCCGCGAACACCGCGATGAAGAGGTAGATGATCGGGTTCGCGATCCCCACCGCCGCCAGCGCCACATCGCCAGCTCGGCTGACGAGCAGGGTATTGACCGCCAGCACCATCACCTGCAGCGAGTACTCGGCGACCACCGGAATCGCCAGTTTGCGCACCCTGCGACTGGTCATCGGCTCCCAGTCGGCCATTGGCGCCTTTTCCATCCGCTCCTGCTCAACCATTCCCTAAATCCATGCCCGCGAAACGCACGAAACGGCCCCGCGAGAATCACGGAACCGTATGACCATACCGTATTGCCGTATGGTATCACGATATGGCATGGTTGAGGAGATGATGACGTCGCGGATTTCGTGGGGTCCTATCGCGACGTACCGGCTGGGGAGAGACAGGCTCGTGCAACTGGAAGACTATCCACTCGCTGGGGCGTCCCGGCCACCGGTCGGCGGCCAGAAGCGGCTCGATGTGCTGGAGGCGGCGATCGATGTGATTGTCAGCCGCGGCTTCGACAACACGCGCTACGCGGACATTTCCGAAGCAAGCGACGTCGCGGTATCCACGCTTCAGTACTACTTCGGCTCGCTCGAAAACCTGCTCATCGAAAGCTGCCTGTACGCCAGCGAACGCGATTACCAGCGCACCCTCGAACGGCTGGCCACCCAGCCCGATCCCTGGGACCGCCTGAAGGACCTCGTACGGATCTTCATCACCTCCGGTGCCCCGCAACCCAACTGGCAGGCGCAACTGGAGTACTGGCGCGCCGCCTTCACCCGCCCGCACCTGCGCGAATCGCTCGTCCGGGATCAGGACCGCTGGCGGGCGTTCTTCGCCGACACCATCCGCGAAGGCATCGCCGCCGGAAGGTTCACCACCAGCCGCGACCCCGACCTGATCGCGATGCAGCTGAACTGCGTCACCGATGGCACCGTCTTCCCCGCCACCGCCGGCAACCCCGCCTTCGACGCCGACGCCTTCCTGGACGCCACCATCACCGACCTCGCGCATATCCTCAACGTCAGAGAAGCCTGATTCTGGCCATGAAAATCGGGGCGGCGAACGACAATGTCGTCCCAAAGACAAGAAGCTGGGTCAACCATTAGCCACAGCCCACGGCGCCATTTCTCAAGCTCGGCCTCCGGACAGACCCGAGGCTAGTGCAAGGACGACTCAATCGTGCACAATCATTGCAACGAATGGGTCCCTTCAATCTAACTAGCCGCCAGCAATCGGGGAAACAGGCATTGGCCAACGCTGAACGCCGAAGGGCACCAGCATGGGTGCGAGGTATCCAACAGGCACCACAGATCCCGCTACGACGACCAGTCGATCGGCACGATCCCCACAAGATTGCGTTCGATAGCCGGGGACGTCGAAACAAGAAGGAAGGCCAGAGCCCGGACATCACTCGAAATACCATCATCGATCCACGGATCGTGACAGCAAGCATGATCCAGGATGAACTCGAAGCGATCAATCGTGGCGACGCCATTATTGACCGACAACATGGCACCGCCTGGATCAATGGACGGCTTTGGGGCTACCACACCGATACGGGCAGGATGTATCCAATCGAGGGCGAAGGCTTCGTGTCGATGAACGCAATCCAGTATTATGCCCTCCGCGTCTACGCTCGGTATAATGGCATCAATCCGGATTCCGAGCGGGAGTTGGCCCACCACCCGGACCTGACCGACGACGATCGCGAAATCGCTCGGGCCGTCTGGCGTATGCGCGAGACATCGGAGGACTAAATGGACCTCGGAGCTGACATCTTCATTGGCGGGCTGCCCTCACCAGAGACACTCAAGGCAGCCGTCGCGCAAGCCTACTCAGTGCCGGCGAGCCGCGTTGCCATACGCCGCGCGGAAACGCCATGGCCCGATGCTGACGTCGTCCTCGAATACATTAATGAGAATGGGGTCATTCCTGGCGACTACCCTATTCAACTGCTGCCCTGGGGTCCCGCCGACCGCACCGATGAACCATCGACCCTGACCGCGCTTTCGATCACGCTCAAGGCCCCCATCCTGACCTCTTCCGACAGCCACGACCCTCTGGACATGGAGCTCTACCTGCCGGACGGCGCCATGTACCGCGTGAGCGTCGATCAGGAGGCCAACGGGGGTATTCGGAACACGACGATCATGCGCCGGCTCATCGAGCAGCATGCCAGACCGAACGCAATGGCCAGCTAATCTTCATCGTCGATACCCAGGCCACCGTCCCCGGCTTCGCGTATGTCCTCAACCTGAACGAGCCCTGATCCCAGCCATACCCAAAGACACAGAAAGGACGGCTCCAAACGGAGCCGTCCTTTTCCCCGTCCCAGCGGCCTACATGTTGTAGCCGCCAGACGCCTCGATGTTCTGCCCGGTGATCCACCGGCACTCCTCAGAAACCAGCGCCGCGATCACCATCCCGATGTCCTCCGGCTCTCCCACGTGCCCGAAGGCCGTTTTCGCCGCGATCGGCTCGATCAACTCCGGGTACTTCGCGAACGCATCTCCCCCCAGGCGGGTCCTGGTCGCGCCCGGCGAAACCGAATTGACTCGAATGCCGCGCTTGCTGAACTCCCTGGCCATGTACTGGGTGAGCACGACCATGCCGCCCTTCATCGAACCGTACGCCGAGTACCCGGGCTCCATTCCGGAGAAAAGCGCGGTGTTGCTGGTGGTGTTGACGATCGCCCCGCCGTCCTCCAGCAACGGAAGGAGCGTCTGCGTCAGGAAGTAAGGCCCCTTGAACAAAACGCGCATGAGCTCATCGAACATCTCCTCCGAGGTGTTTTCCAAAAGGGCCGACCTGGCGATACCGGCGTTGTTCACCAGGCTGGTGAAGGAATCGGTGTTCCAGGTGTCCTTCAAAGCCTTCGACACCGCGTCCCGGAAGGCCGGGAACGACTCGCTGTTGCCAACGTCCAGCGAAAGCGCCACGGCCCGGCCACCGGCCCGCTCGATGGTGGCGACCGCCTCGGAGGCGCCCTGGCCATTCCGTCCGTAGGTGAGTATGACGCCCGCGCCGCGCCGGGCGATCTCGATCGCCGCGCTCTTGCCAATACCCGAGCTACCGCCTGTAACAATCGCAACCGTCATGAGAAGACTCCTGATCCTGTGATTCGTGGTTCCTGACCGGGCCATCGACACGACGCCCGCCTGGTCGTCCACGAGTGCTTGCGTGGCTGGCCGAAAGCGTTCCGGCCATGATTCGATTACAGCAGTAGAAGGGGCGGAACCTGTAGAACGATTCTCGCCACCTCTTGCACGATCCTGCTCTTCACGCCAGAAACAGGTGACTGGTGACGGAGGCGCTGCTACGATCGGATCATGAGCATCGATGAGCTACGCACACTGATTGAACGGCACGCCGGGCACGGAACCACCACCGCCATCGATGGCGTGCTCGTTTCCAGGGTGATTGAGTCGACCCCACCGGCCGCGTCCATGTCAGGCACGATCCTCGCGATCGTGGCTCAGGGCACCAAGCGCCTGGCGATCGGCGATCGCGTGCTCGAGTACCGCGCCGGGCAATACCTGGTTGCCTCGGTCGACCTGCCGGTGACCGGTCACTTCATTGAGGCGAGTCCCGCCGAGCCCGCGCTGGGATTCGGCATGGTGTTGCGGCCGTCCGTGGTCGCCTCGTTGCTGCTCGAGCATCCTGTGAACCATCGCGGTGGCGCACGCGGCGAACTTGCCGCGGCCGGCATCGCGGTCAGCGACGCGCCGATCGAACTGATCGACGCCGCCACGCGGATGCTGAGGCTCCTCGACCACCCGCGCGACGCGCCCGTGCTCGCGCCGCTGATCGAGCGCGAAATCCTGTGGCGATTGATCACCGGCGAGCAGGGCGCCACCGTCCGCCAGCTCGGCCTGGCCGGAAGCAACCTCTCCAGGATAAGCCACACCATCGCCTGGCTCCGCGAACATCACGCCGAAGCCATTCGCATCGAAGATCTGGCGGACATGGCCGGCATGAGCGTTTCGGCCTTTCACCGGAGTTTCCGGGCCGTGGCCTCGATGAGCCCAATCCAGTTCCAGAAGCAAATGCGCCTCCGGGAAGCACGCCTGCGGCTCGTGACCCACCCCAACGATGTCGCGGGCGCAGGCTACGCGGTCGGTTACGACAGCCCGTCGCAGTTCAGCCGGGAATATCGCCGCCAGTTTGGGGTGCCTCCGGGGAAGGACGCCGCGCTACTGCGTCAATCGCCCCGGTTCGACGCCCAACCGGCCATCCCGTAAACCCGACGCGACGAAGGCCGGGCGTGATGCCCAGCCCTCATTACACTCGCCGATCAGAGTTGTGCCTTGTTCGATCAATGACCGTCCGTTTTGGCGTGCACCAGCGAGAAGACGCTGACCGCGATCACCACCGTGGATACCGCCGCGCCAAAGTAGAGGATCTCGATTCCATCGAGCCAGACGATCGCGTCACCCAGGAACGTCACCACCAGCAACACGACCACCACGTTGATGATCTGCGTCTTGAGCTGGTTCAGGCTGTGCACCTGCATCCAGCCCGGAACTGGCAGCTGGTCGTCGATGAACAACTGGTACATGCCAATCGCCACGACGTACAGCACCATGCCCAGCAGGAAGAAATCGGTCATCTCGATCAGTTCAACGGCCAGGTGCTGCGCCGCCGACAGGTCGTATGACGACTCCACGAACGCGTGATAGATCCCCTTCGCCAGCACGGCCATGCTGAACACGAACATCGCCAGGCTGGCGATCAGCACCCCAACGATCGCCAGCATGATCCCGAACCGCGACGTTCCCGCCAGGAGCGCCAGCTTCGGGTAGTGCGACGGCGTGCCCACGAACCCAGGCTGTTCATCCCCACCATCGCCCCAACCGGATTGTTCGAACATCCGTTACACCTCTCCCCCCGCCGCCAGACCACAGGCGAGCGTTTCTACCGTATCCGGACGTAACGCCGCCGGTGCATTCCGAAGCCCCGCCAGCAGGATATCGACCAGCGTTTCCGCCAGTTCCCTGGAGAGCGGTGGACCTGGCCGTCCCATCTTGCGAACCCACCCCTGGGCCCACAGCAGGCCGGTGAACACCGTCGCCGCCAGGTGGGGATCGACCGCCGGCAATTCGCCTCGCTCCGTGGCCTTGAGGAAGATACCCTCGATCGCCTCCCATGGGAATGACTGGGTGGCGTTCAAATCGTCGCGTGCGGATTCGGGCAAATGCTGGTGAACATCGGACATCAGGCGGCCGAAATCGGCCCGGCTCCGCTGGAACGCCCGCCAGCCAAGTTCCACCAGTTGCTCTCGCGCGGTGTCGCCCTGTTCGATGGCCTGTTCGAGGTCGGCCCGCAGCCGTTCCATCTCCTTCCGCACCACCGCCAGGAACAATTCGTCCTTGTCGCGGAAGTAGTGGTACAGCGTGGCCTTGTGGATGCCGGACGCGGTGGCGATCTGCTGCATCGAGACCACCTTGTAGCCCTGCTCAACGAAGAGCGGCTGGGCGGCGAGGATGATCCGCAGCCTGCCATCTGGTTCCACTGGTTGTGCCGTTACAGCCTCGTTGATCATGACATCCCAGCCAGCGAATCGGCCGGGCATTGACAGCCCGGATTTCGACCATTATAGTCGGTGATCGGCGACCAACCAACCGGTTGGTTGAGATCGAAATCACGAGTTTCCGGCAGTCGTCCGATCCCACCTCGCCTCCCCCATCACCCGTTCTCCACACCTGCCGCAGGAGAGTTCCATGGCCCAAGCTCCGGCTCAGCAACCGCCTTCACACGACCTGCCCGCGGAGTTCAGCCACAGGCAAATCCTGGTTATCGTCGGCGGTCTCATCACCGGCATGATGCTGGCCGCGCTCGACCAGAGCATCGTCAGCACCGCCCTCCCGCGCATCGTCAGCGACCTCGGCGGCCTCAACCACCTGGCCTGGGTGGTCACCGCCTACCTGCTCACCTCCACCGCCGTCACCCCGCTCTGGGGCAAGATCTCCGACCTCTATGGCCGCCGGGTCATTTTCCAGACCACTATCGTCATCTTCCTGATCGGCTCGGCGCTGTGCGGCCTCTCCCAGAACATGCCCCAGCTCATCGCCTTCCGTGCGATCCAGGGTATCGGCGGTGGCGGCCTGATGGCGATCGCCTTCGCCATCATCGGCGATGTCATCCCGGCCCGCGAGCGTGGCCGTTACCAGGGGTATTTCGGGGCCGTGTTCGGCCTCTCCAGCATCGCCGGCCCATTGCTGGGCGGATGGCTGACCGATGCCATAAACTGGCGCTGGATCTTCTACATCAACCTGCCCTTGGGCGCCGTCGCCCTCGTCGTCACCTCGATGGCGCTGAAGATGCCGGTGGTCAAGCGCAACCACAAGATCGACTATCTCGGCGCGTCGGTCATCGTGGCGGCCGTCACCTCGTTCCTGCTCTACCTCAACTGGGCCGGGGAGCACTTCGGCTGGCCCGATCCGCGCGCCCTCGCCCTGGTGATCGCCTCGGCTGTCCTGGCCGTCGCCTTCGTCTTCATCGAACTCCGGGCCGAGGAACCAATCATCCCGATGCGGCTGTTCCGCAACCAGATCTTCACGGTCGGCAACCTGTTCACCTTCCTGATCGGGTTTGCCATGTTCGCCGGGGCCATCTTCCTGCCGCTCTTCTTCCAGACCGCGATGGGCATGTCGCCAACCCGCTCGGGCCTGGCCATGCTGCCGATGGTGGCGGGCATGTTCAGCATGTCGATCACCTCTGGCCTGCTGATCACCAAGACCGGCAAATACAAGATTTTCCCAATCATCGGATCCATCATCCTGATCGGGGCGATGTTCCTGCTCAGCACCATCAAGTTCGACACGCCCTACTGGAACATCGCCATCTACGCCTTCTTCTTCGGCATCGGCCTCGGCCTGGCGATGATGACCATCGTCACCCCGGTCCAGAACGCCGTCGACTTCCGCGACATGGGCGTGGCAACCTCCACCATCACCTTCGTCCGCTCGCTGGGCGGCGCCATTGGCGTGGCCCTGTTCGGGGCGATCATGAACTCCCGGTTGGCCGCCTACCTCGCCGACGAAATTGGCGAGCAGTTCGGGGCGATGTCCGGCGGCGAGATCAACACCAACAATGTCGAGGCAATCCAGAACCTGGCCGAGCCGCTGAAGTCCGAGGTGCTGACCGCCTACACCCAAGCCATCACCGACATCTACCTGATGTCGATCCCGATCATCGTGGTCGCCCTGGTCGTCGTCCTCTTCCTAAAGGAAATCCCGCTGCGAACGCGGATGGCTCAGGAAGTCCAGCGATCCCCCGACCCCGGCGAGGCGGCCGAGGAGGACGCGGCGGAGCCCCAGGTCCCAGCCTTCTCCGGCCACTGATCCCATTCCATCGCGCCTCAAACGGAAGCGCCCCCGCCGGAATATCCGGCGGGGGCGCTTCGTTCAGCGTTGATTGGGAGGAAACCTACTTGTCCTGCAGGTGCGCCTGCTGGAACCAGAGGTCCATGTCGGCCTGCCGGGAGATCTCGGTCAGCAGGTCGGCGGTGGTCGCGTCGCCGGCCTCGTCCGCCGCGTCGATCCCCTCGCGAATGCTGTTGGCGTAGGCGGACCAGCGCTCCACCAGCGCGGCCACATGGTCCAGGCCGCTGGTGATATCGGTCGGGAACTCGTCGAGGGCGGAGGCCCCGGCCGACATCCGGACCGTGCCATTGGCGTATCCACCAAGGATCACGGCGCGCTCGGCCAGCAGGTCGACCCATTCGAGGGCGTGCGCGGCATGCTCGTCGAACATCAGGTGCAACTGGTAGAACTCCTGTCCCTTCACGTTCCAGTGGGCCTGCTTGGTCTGCGTGTAGAGATCGAGCGTATCCGCAAGGTGCTGGTTGAGCTGGGCGATGACCTGCTCCCGCGTCGTCGCGGAAAGTCCCACGCCCGTCTCGAACATCCGTGCCTTCGACTTCGTCGCCGTTGCCATGTGGATGGGGTCCCTTCGTTCCTATACGGGCACGCCATGTGCCCGCGTCACGAACCTGCCGCCCGGTGACGAAACGCCCCGGCCGGCCTCCGAACTGGATGCCTCAAGCATACACGCGGGCATGGCCTGGGGCTGAAAATGCCCATCGCGGCCGCGGGAGATTACCACGAACGAGCCACCCGGAACGAGAGATTCCATTGCCCGTTCGGAGTCATGACCATAGACTGATTTCCGGATTGATTGACCGGAACGCATCGTCAGGATTCCCCGTTGGAAACGTTTGAACTCATCGTGCTGCTCATCGTGGGCGTGGTCGCGCTGGTCTGGCTGGCCAACCGCGTCAACATTCCCTACCCCATGCTGCTGATGCTTGGTGGCCTCGCGATCGCGATCCTGCCCGGCACGCCCAGCATCGAACTGGAACCCGAGGTGGTGCTGGTCATCTTCCTGCCGCCCATCCTCTTCCAGGCCGCCCAAACCACCTCCGTGCGGGACTTCAAGGCGAACTTCTCCACCATCTCCCGGCTCGCCCTCGGGTTGGTGCTGGTCACCACGATCGCCGTCGCGGTGGTCGCCCACTGGATCATTCCCGGCATCGGCTGGCCCGCCGCCTTCGTGCTGGGCGCGGTCGTGTCGCCGCCCGACGCGGTGGCCGCCACCGCCATCTTCCAGCGGCTGGGCGCCCCCTCCCGAATCGTCACCATCCTCGAAGGCGAAAGCCTGATCAACGACGCCAGCGCCATCGTGCTCTACACCTTCGCCGTGGCGGCGGTGGTCACCGGCGAATTCTCGATGAGCGAGGCCCTGCTGGAGTTCGTCATCGTGGTCGTGGTCGGCATCCTGGTCGGCGCGGTCATCGGGCGCCTGCTCGGCCGGCTCACGGAATTGCTGAACGACGCCGCGCTGTCCCTCGTGGTGCTGCTGCTCATCCCAGTGGCCGCTTACGTGCTGGCCGAACGGCTCGGCGGTTCCGGCGTGCTGGCGGTGGTGACCGCCGGCCTGATCCACGGCTACATGACCCCACGCACCATGTCCTCCGCGCTCCGCGTGCGCAGCCTGGTGGTGTGGGACCTCGTGATCGTCGTCATCAATGGCCTGGTCTTCCTGCTCATCGGGCTTGAAATGGGTGTGCTGCTCGACACCCTCTCCGACCAGAAGCTGCTGGACGTCCTCTGGCACTCCCTGGCCGTCCTCGTCGTGCTGGTCGCGGTCCGGTTCCTGTACGTCTTCGCCACCACCTGGAACCAGTCGCGGCGGGGCAAGGGCGGCCCGGCGCTGGACCATCGCTACCAGTTCGTCATCGCCTGGTCCGGCCTGCGCGGCGTCGTCACCCTGGCGGTCGCCCTCGCCCTGCCCCTGGTGGTGGACAGCGGCGAGGCATTCGACCACCGGGACGAAATCATCCTGATCAGCGCCATCGTGGTGGTGGTGTCGCTGTTTGGGTTCGGCCTGCCGTTGCCGTCCATCCTGAACCGCCTGAACTTCGCCCACGACGATTCCCACGATCGGGAACTGCGCCTGGCCACGGATAAGGTGTACGGCGCCATGTTCGAGCAGTACCACGAAGGAATCGAAGCCCACCCCGAACTGGCCGACTCGCTCAAGCCGCTGATCAAGCAGCTCGAAACCATGCGAGCCCGCGCCACGCACCCCGATGCCACCGGCCGCGACGGGCATGCCGCGCTGGAACTCTCACCGCGGACCCAGGTTCGCTTGCGCGCCATCGCCGCTGGCCGCGAAACGCTGATTGACCTGCGAGACAGGGGCGAGATCGGAGACGAGGTCCGGCGGATCGTCGAGAACAACCTAGACCTCGAGGAACTCCGCGTCTCCGGCTAGTGGCGGGAACGCGGCATGGGCCCGGCGGTCAATCCAGACACGCGATGTGTCGATTGCACATAACGGTATGATGGAAGGGAACGGAAACCATTCTGAACGTCGAGGGTGCCCATGTCGTCGCTGCATGCCCTCCCCAACCCCAGCGAACCAATTTCGCCCGTGCACGGGCCCGGGTACCGCTTACCGCGTCCCATCACCTCGTTCATCGGCCGGGACGAGGAAGCCGGGGCCCTCTTCGCCATGGTCACCGATCCTCATCGGAGACTGGTGACCGTCACCGGACCAGGCGGTATTGGCAAGACCCGGCTCGCGATCCAGGTGGCCCGCCGCTATCTCGACCAGTTCCACAACGCCGTCATCTTCCTCCCGCTGGCGGACGTGCGGTACCCGCATCTCCTGCCGGGAGCCGTCGCCCACGCCTTGGGTGTCAACGAGCCGGTTGGCGAAACCCTGATCGAACGCATTCGGGACTCCTGGCGCGATACCGTCCTGATGCTGGTGGTCGACAACCTGGAGCACATTCTCGACGCGACCCCATTCCTGGCCGACCTTCTCGCCCAATGTCCCGGAATCACCGTCCTCGCCACCAGCCGTCGACGTCTCCAGGTATCCGGGGAGCACGTCTTCGACATTCGTCCACTTCCCATCGGGCACGCCGTCGCGCTGTTCGAGCAACGCGCCCAGGCGATCGCGCCAGGCTTCACGATCACCCCTGAAACGCGACCGGACATCGTCGACATCTGCGCGCATCTCGACGGTCTCCCACTGGCGATCGAACTGGCCGCGGCCAGGGTGCCCATCCTCCCACCCAGCGCCTTGCACGACCGGCTTGGCAACCTCATGGAGTTGTTGAGCGAAGGACTCCGCGACGCCCCAAACCGGCATCGGGGCATGCGCCAAACCATCGCCTGGAGCTACGACCTCCTCGGCCCGGACGAACGGGCGCTGTTCCGCTCGCTGGCCGTGTACGAAGGTGGCTTCACGCTGGAGGCCGCCACGGCGATGGCCACGGGCACCATCGATGCCCTCGCCTGCGTCTCGGACCTGCAGGCAAGCAGCCTGGTCAGGCTCCGCCCGGACGCCAACGGCACACCCCGATTCCGGATGCTCGAGACCATTCGCGAATTCGCGCTGGAGCAACTGCGCGCCCACGATGAAGAACAGGCGGCGCGCCGGGCGCATGCGGCCTACGTCGCCAGGCTGACGGAGGACACGGAACAGCTCTGGTGGCGCTCGGGTGGCCTCGACAAACTGGATGAGCTCGAACCCGAGATCCCGAACATTCGGGCCGCGCTTGCCTGGATGCGGGAGACGGGCGACGTCCCGGCCCTGTTGCGGGTCGCCGGCTCACTTGCCCCGATGTGGGCGGCCCGCGGCTACAGCACCGAAGGACGCGCCTGGCTGGAATGGGGCCTCCCGCGCAGCGACGGAACGCCTCCCACGACCCTGGTCGTGGCGGTACGGGCCCTGAGTTGGATCCTCAACCAGCACGACGAATTCCACCGATCGCTGGTGGCTGCTCGGTATGCTCTCGATCTTTCGGCTGAAGTCGACGATGCAAGAAACCGTGTCGCCAGTCTCATCCTCAGCGGGATCGCGGGGAAAAGGGTAGGGTTCCTCCAGGAATCCCTGGAGTGGTTCACCACCGCCCTGCACGAAGTGGATCAATGCGCCGATGACACGTGGGTGCCGGTAACCCGCTGCATCGTCCTGAACCAACTTGGGGCACTGCACGTGGAGCAAGGCGACATTGACCAGGCAGAGCGCTGGTATGCCGAATCCCTGGCAACGCAGCAATCACTTGGTCTCAGGTTCACTCCCGCTGGTCACGCGATCAAGGGATTGGGGGAGGTGGCCCATGCGCGTGGCGATCCCCGTCTCGCCCTGAGCCATTACCTGACTTCCCTCCAGTACGCCCGCGAGGTGCGCGATGTTCGCGCCATTGCGCGTAGCCTTGGGGCGATCGCGGGTGCGCTCGCGGCACTGGGGCATTTCGAGCACGCCGCTCGCCTGTTCGGCACATCAGAAGCCAACCACGAGAGCATTGCCTATCCGTTCGTCATGGAGACATTTGCCCTGCAGCGCGCTCGGTCTGCCCGAACCGTGGGCGAGCTTGTATCCGGAGTGCACCGTGGCCGATGGCCTGCGCCGTTCGCTGTGGGAGCAAACCGCCCACATCCGGGCGGTTCGGCTCGACCCCGAGCAGGCTCAGGCGTGGTGGAACGAAGGACGCGCCCTCGATCTCGACGCCGCCATCGCCCTCATCCCCACGATCGAGCCCGAGGCCGCTCAGCCCGCCGAACGCCCGGGTGGCCTTTCGCCCCGGGAGGTGGATGTCCTCCGCCTGCTCGCCCAGGGTCACACCGACCGGGAGATCGCGGAACTGCTCTTCATCAGCCCGCGCACCGTGCAGAATCACGTGCACCGCATCTACGCCAGGATCGATGTGTCGTCGCGTTCCGCGGCCACCCGCTGGGCGATGGATCACGGCATCGCCTGACCCAGGGCCGGGTCAGCCACGCCGTCCGGACCTTCGAAGGCCGCCGGAAGGTGATTTCCGGCGGCCCCGTAGCCTGGTCACGACTGGTCATCGCTCGAACGGATCAGGTCGATGTACTGGCGCGCCACCTGCCGCCCCAGCAGCAGGCCGGCATCGTTGTCGATCGCGTAGTGGATGCCCGCCCACAGGCGGGAGCAGGATGCTTCCCAGGCACGAGCCTCCATGTCCACCGCCGCCTGGGGGAAGTAGTACCCGACCACCACCGAGCCCGCGCCCATGATCGCGGGATACCCCGCCGGATAGGCCGGGTACGGCGGGGTGGGAACGGCGGTCACCAGGGACGGATCCTCCGTGATCGGGCGTGATGCCCAGTACGCGAACTTCCCATCCCACGTGGCGATCAACGAATCGTCGAGCGCGGCGTGAAGGTCGGAGAGAATTCGCGCCGCCTGGGGCAGGGAAGCGCCGGTCCGGGCGATCAGTTCCTGCGTCCACCGGTCGAACATCATGACCGGGCTGCTGGTGCCCCACCACACGGCGCCGCGTTCCTGGTCGAACGAACGATTGGCGGCCACGTGTTGCACGGTCGCCAGTTCGGCCCGCCAGGCCGGGCTGCCATGCTCGGGCGGCGGGGCGGACCGGAACTGGTCTCCGCTCTTCAGCACCCACGGCGTTCGCATGCCCGCCAGCGGCTGGAACGGCGTCTCGATCATGGCGGGTGGCGTTGGTTGCCATTTGCCCGGCCCGGTCGGAATGGTCGACGGATCGAACTCGCCAACGTCGTTGTTGGCCATCGACTGGGCCACTGCCATGTCCCCAATGACTCGGCCAAGCGCCAGCCCGGCGTCCACGTCGCTCCGGAACGCGGCTCCCGCCGCGATCCGCGATTCGGCCGCCGCCTGGGCCAGGTCATCGAACCGGCCAGGGGCCGCGTCCGGGAACAGGAACGTCAGCACGCTCGCCGCCGCGCCGGCCACCGCGGCGTGTTCCGACGGGAACGATGGCTGCTCAGCGTTGACCCCGGCCGCGGGCACGATGCGCGAATCCGTCGCCGCCGGACCTGGCCGCCTGTGCGCCTGCTGGGCATCGAGCGCCGCCACCGCCGCGTCGTGCATCGCGGTGTGAAGGGTGGCCATCACCTTCGATTGGGGGAGACCAATGCCGTAGCCGAATTCGGGGAATAACGCGACGGTCGCGTTCGACCAGGGGACAACCGCCACGCCACTTCCCCATTGCCTCACCGCCTCGGTCATCTCCGGGGTCATCCCGGCCTGCGCCTGGACCACCTCGTCAATCTCGGCCTGCGTGGCCGCGCCAGGGGCTGCGGGGCGCTCCGCGTCCACCGACGCCAGGTACCACAGCCGCTGGTCCCCGGGTGTCGCCGCGACCGGGCTGGCATCCTGGAACCCATGAACCCGTTGAGCGGCGTTGCCACCGCCGTGGGCGACGATCGCCGGGGCGGCCAACGTGGCGGCAACCCCCGCGATACCGAGCCCCTGGAGGGCCGCCCGGCGCGATATCACGAACGCTTGTGGGTCCCGTTTCGGTGCTTGACGAGCCATATCCCGTCCTCCTGTCAGCGGGAACATCCACGCATCCACCTGATGCTGGCTCCCACCCTCGAGGGTGCCGCACCATGCCGGCGGGCACATCGGCACCACTACTCCATCGATGAAACACATCAAGAAGGGTGCGTTAGGCGGAAGTACTCAATCGCGGGTGCCAGGGCGCGAATCATGGAGTGATCCACCGGCGCCCATGTCATCTCCTGCCTGCCGGTGTGTCGAAAGCCGCCCCTCGGCACGAGGAGGGACGATCCCCGCCCTGTTCAGAGGGTTTGCAGTGGTTCGTGATGCAAGCGCCAATCGAAATGTCCGTCGAACAGATCGCCGGGTTCCAAGCCATCCATGACATGAACGCCCGCCCCCTGCAACCGCTCAATGGCCGTGACAGTATCGAGGACGATGCGCCGTGACCCAGAGCCGACCACGCTGACGCCGAACACACCAGCACCGTTCCAGCCAATCGCTTCCGCCGAACCATCCTGCCCACGGCGCCACCGCCCACACCTTGCCCAGAACCCCCTCCAACGACCACCAGTGCGAAAGCCTGGTGGTCGTGGTTTGGCGCTCCTGCCGTGCACTAAGGGCGGTTTATCAAAGGGAAGCTGGCCGGTCATCGCTTCTGGCAAGATCGGGCCGGATTGATCCGTGCGACGAATCAACTCCTGCAACATGTGCGTGCCCAGCACATCGACGACCAGCGACCACACCTCACATTGGACCAGAGTTCTTGTCGGTCCGCTTAGCGCCCCCTGGGCTCCCCGCTGGAGGGAGTCCGGCCAGGCTGACCGTCGCACCGGCATCAACACGCACGTCGCCCAACCGTGGATATGGGTGCAATGACTTATCCGGCTGCCCCGTTGGACACGGTGTCCGGAGGTACGCCCTCTGGCCATCGGACTACTTGCCACCGGCAAAACTTGGCCTAGACTGGAGGCAACATAACAATCAAGAGGTCGAACCCCGGGCACGCTGATCTGGCGGATTGTTCTCACCTGGGGCCTTGGGCGATCTCTTGCCTGTCGGAATTTCGAGGGACATGAACGTGACCCGAGGAGGGACGATCATGGCAAACAAGGCGACCACCAGCATCAAGGGACTCCGTGTGTTTCCACCGCCGCCCAAGGGTTTCGACCTGCTGGCGGCATCCAGCAGGGAACTCAAGCATCACGGTCTGCCGCAACGACCTGACCCCCACACACAGCCCGAACTGGCCGGGTTGTGGGAAGACCGGGCCCGCCGCTACAGGGAGTTCGAGCATCTGCGACCCGAACTGGTACCGCCGCAAGGCGAACTCGCGCCCACACCCGCCGCGTTCGGGCTTTCTCCCCTGTTCAGTTGCGGCTTCGAACTGTTCGACGCCAGCGCCCCGATCACCATCCTGCTCGGCACGTTCACTGTGCCGAATCTCCACAACAGCCCCCACAACGGCCTGCCAAACGATTTCCGCATCTTCTTCGGCCTTGGATTCCTGGATCTCCATGTCGAGATGACGGTGGACGCATCACACAATGTCACGACCGCCATCAGGATCCACACCGGCGCACAGGTGGCGTTGCCCGTGAGCCCCGGCGATGTGTTGAGCGCCACGCTCTGCCTGCAGGACAACGCGGCGGGAACCGCCTTCTACGGGCTGGTCAATGAAACCACCGGTCAGACAATGAATTTCTCGCTGGACACCGGATTCCCCCGCGCCGTGCGCATCAATGGCGGCATCAGCCGGGGCAGCCAGTTCAATGGCCCGCCCGACCCGCTGGCCAGGTTCGGCATCGTGTACTTCGACGAGGTCATCGCCTACTCGACAGGCGGCACCCGGTTCCTGACCAATGGGGTGCCCACCTCAATGACGGACTCCGCAGGCTCAACCCTGGCCGTGCCCCAGCGCATCAACGACTTCACTTTCAAACTGATCTTCCGCGACAGTTAGGTCGGAACCAGGCCTCCATCATTAAAGATCCGCGGTCCCTCTCCGCTCCCCTGAACGGCGTAAGCACGGGCACCCTCGACACATGGAAACGTCCGTGCACGCACTTTCGTTCGGGCGCTCTTCCGTTGCCTTCCGACCCCATCTACAATGGCCCAATCCAAATGGGCCGCAGCTCGGCGTGCCGGCCGTTTACACCGCGTCGGTGCTCGTCTTGATCTGCCAGAAGAACGAGTTGCGCCAACGCGTGAATCCGACTTCATTCTCGGCCCGCATTGTCCCGCCGTCTCGTCTCCATGGAGAACCAGAATGTCCAGCAAGCACCAGGTTATCCTCGACACCGATATCGGCACCGATGTGGACGACATCCTCGCCCTCGGCGTCCTGCTCGGCTCCCCGGATGAAATTGACCTGATCGGCGTCACCACCGTCTACGGCGATGTCGACCTGCGCGCACGCATGGTCCACAAACTGCTCCAGCTTCGCGGGCGAGACGATGTTCCGGTCCACGCCGGCGTGCGCGATCCGCTGCTGAAGCTCGATCCCATCTTCTGGCCGGGCCACGAAGGCATTGGCCTGCTGGAGGAAGGGGATACCCTTCCCGAAACCAGCCCCACCCACGCCGTGGACTACCTGATCGAGACGGTGATGGCGAACCCCGGCGAGATCACCGTCCTCGCGGTGGGTCCGCTGACCAACGTGGCGACCGCGATCATCCGCGAGCCGCGGTTCGCCTCCTCTCTGAAGCACCTCATGATCATGGGTGGCCGGGTCGACATGTCGGACAGCGGCTGGGGCCCCGGCGAGCACAACATCAAGTGCGACCCGGAGGCCGCCCACGTCGTCTTCTCCTCCGGCGCGCCAATCGACCTGGTGCCGCTCGATGTCACGCTCAAGGTGGTCATCCGGCAGGATGGCGTCGATGCCTTGCGGGCCGCCGGCGATCCGTACCACGATGCCCTCGCCGAGCAGGTCGCCCGCTACCCAGGATTCATCAACCGCGGCGGCTCGACCTTCCTGCACGACCCGCTCGCGGCCATGGCGCTTGTCCGGCCCGACCTGCTCGGCTGGACCGCCTACAACTGCCAGGTCGAACTCAACGGCCGCCTGACCCGCGCGATGACCGTGGTTCGAACGCCCGGCGAATCGGCCCCCGCCACCTGCCGCATCGCGCTTTCGGTCGACACCGCCGCCTGCGAAGCGTTCATCGCCAAACGGCTCGCCAGCTGATCTATAGCCGAATGCCGACCGGCCTGAAAGGAACATCAGCGTGTCGCTAACGCCTGAACAACTCGATCGCGCGGCCGGTGTGCTGGTCGGGCAGGCGGTCGGCGACGCGCTCGGCGTTCCGTACGAGTTCGCCCCGCCATTCACCGGCGATGCCCAGATGCTCGGCGGCGGCTTGGGAGACTACGCCCCCGGCGAGTATTCCGACGACACCCAGATGGCGGTCTGCATCGCCCAGGTCTCCGCGACCGGCGCGGACCTGACCGCCAGCGACGCCCTGGATGACATCGCGGGCTGGTTCCTGAAATGGCTGCACGGCGGGGCAACCGACGTCG
>JAEWEG010000010.1 GCA_023389575.1 Chloroflexota bacterium
AACGCGGCTGGTCCATTACAACATCGCCAACGCCGGTCGATTCCTGACGGGGAAGGACTACAGGGCGATCCTGGACGTTGCGCCGAACCTGGCGGGCAGCAAGCACACCGGAGGCAACGTGGCGTCGTTGATCGAAATCGTGGACGCCACGCCAGGGCTCGACCACTTCGTGGTGGACACGCAAATCGTGCCGGGTGCGATGTTCGGGGCGAAGGGGTTCTACAGCTTCATCGCCAACCTCTCGCCGGAGCTGGCCCTGCGGCTGTGGACGCTTGCAAGCACCGGCCAGTGGGATGAGGCGGCGCGATTGCGGGAGCGGCTCGACCGGCTGTTCCGGGCCTGGCGATCGGGACGGGACGGCATCACGGCGTCTCCCGCGCTGGGCAAGATCGCGACGGCGGCCGGCGTGTTTCCGGAGATGCCGCTGTCGGTGCGGGCACCGTACCTGGCGGGTGAGGCGACGGACGTCCAAACGCTGCGAGGACTGGTCGTCTCGGAGTTTCCGGAATTGCGTAGCCAGGGTGGTTGACAGCTCGCTCTGAACATAACCATTGTGCGGTGCGTTCGAGCGAGGAATGGAGGCATCGGTGGGCATGAGCGAGTATCGAGTAGGAGTCATTGGCCTGAGCTGGATCACATCGGAGCCGCCACGGCCGGGCAGCAGCCCTGTCCTCGGAAACGCGATGCCACAGAGCCACCTCGCGGCGCTGGCGGCGATACCGGGCGTAACGGTGGTGGCGGGTTGCGACATCATGCCAGAGGCCCGCGGGAGGTTCCTGGAGAACTGGCGCGGCACGTGGCCCGGCGCGAACGCCTACACCGACTACCGGGAAATGCTGGCCGCCAATGAGTTCGACGTGGTGTGCGTGGCCACGCCCGACCACCTGCATGGCGACATCGTGCGCGACGTTGCCGCCAGCGGGGTGAGGGGCATCTTCTGCGAGAAGCCGATCTCGACCGGCCTGGCCGACGCCGACGCGATGATCGAGGCGATCGAGCGGCATGGGGTGGTGGTGAACGTCAACAACACCCGGCGCTGGGGTCAGCACTACGTGGCGGCGCGGGAAGCGATCCGCGCGGGCCAGATTGGCGCGCTCACCCAGGTGACGATCCACTTCGGCGGGGAGCGGGCGATGCTGTGGCGGAACCACGCGCATTTCCTGGACCTCTGCTCGTACTTCGCGGAAGGCGATCCCTCCTGGGTGATGGCCGAGCTGGAGCCGGGATTCGAGGACTATGGGACGCGGTACAAGGGTGACGGCGGGCGAACGCCGGAACTGGAACCGGGCGTCAACGCCTACATCGCCTACGGGAACGGGGTGCGGGCGTTCCTTGGCGGCATGAAGTCGTCCACCCAGCAGGTGAACGTTGACCTGCTGGGCTCGGAAGGCCGAATTCACCTCGGCGACCAGGGCGGTGAGATTGTGAAGCAGACCCCGAGCGGCTTGAGCACGACCCCGATCCGGGCGGCGGGAACGCTCGGCGGCATCCAGGCCGCGATCCTTGACCTGCTCACGGCGATCGAGACCTGGCGCGAGGTGCAGAGCCCGCCGCGTGAGGCCCGGAAGACCGTGGCCCTGATCGAAGCGATCCTGGCCTCGCAGGCGAGCGGAAACACGCGGGTGGCGGTGAACAACGGGGCGGTGTCATAGCGATCGGGTAAGGGAGCGTCCATGAAGATCACTGATGTTCGCACCGTGTTGCTGACCGGGCCGATCAGCAACGACCCGTCGATGGTGAAGGCACTCCCGCGCCGGAGCGCGGCGTTCGTCGAGATCGAGACCGATGAGGGGATCGCCGGACTGGGCGAGACCTACCTTGGGTACCACCTGCCGCGCGTGGTGCCGACCATCGTCGAGTTCTTCTCCCCGATCCTGCTCCACGCCGATGACCCCCTGGACGTTCACACGCTACGCCGGCGGATGATTGATTGCGGCATCTACTGGGGGAGGGTCGGGATCGGACCGGCGGTGATCTGCGCGATCGAGGCGGCGCTGTGGGACCTGAAGGGGAAAGTCCTCGGGGTTCCAGTGCATGAGTTGCTTGGCGGCAGGCGGCACGATCGGCTGCCGGCCTACGCGACCGGTGGGGCGAGCAACTGGCCGCTGGACCGCCTGCTGGAAAAAGTCGACTTCTACCTTGGTCTGGGATTCACGGGGTTCAAGGTTGGCGCCGGGTTCTTCGATGACGTCGCCGGGAAATCGGGGCGCTATCACCATCCGGCCGAGATCGTGGCGTTCGAGGTGGCGAAGGTCGAGGCGCTACGGAACCACGTAGGGCCGGACGTGAACATCATGCTGGATGGGCACATGGGGTTCCGGCAAGGGCCAGACCAGTGGCCGCTATCCACCGCGCAGGCCCTGCTGAAGGCGCTGGAACCGTTCGACCTGTTCTTCTTCGAGGAGCCGCTGCCATATACCAACGCGGCGGCCTACGCCGAGTTGCGGGCATCGACCAGCGTGCGCGTGGCCGGGGGTGAATCGCTCACCACGTTCGAGGAGTTCGTGCCATTCGCCGAGGTGGACGCCTTCGACGTGGCGCAGCCGGACGCGGCCTGGTTGAGCATGACGGACTTTGTCGAGGTGGGGCGGTTGTTCGGACATCGCCACCGGCAGGTCTCCAGCCACGCCTGGGGATCGGGCGGGGCGGTGATGCAGAACATCCACGCGGCGTTCGCGACGCCAAACACGGTGATCCTGGAACTGCCACCGGCGGCCGGACCGTTGCACACGGAAATCTGGGGCGATTCGCTGCGGATGGTCGATGGGATGGTACTGGCGCCAACCGCGCCCGGGCTTGGCATCTGGCTATCCGATGACGTGAAACAGCGGTTCCCGTACGTGCCGGGCGTGGAGGAATTCGTGAGCGTTCCGGGCAAGCATATGAAGCGGTAGGAGATCTGGAATCCGTGCTGGTGGCGGGCGTGCTGCTTGAATGCTGGGGTACGATTAGGGCAGAGCAGGACAATCGATACCCGGGCGGAAACTCTGCTCAAGCATCAATTCCCCTTTTCCCGGGCCACACTCAGGAGGGTCCCATGACTGACCGTGACGTGCAACGCGAACTCGAGGCCAACGAAGAGCGCGCCAACCGGCGCGACCGAGACGACAACGGCGGCATTATCGACGCGGCCGAGGACCTTATCAGCCCGGTCGTTGACACGATCCGGCGCGGTGACGAAGCCGACGACATCGAGACCGTCGAGGATCGAGTTCGGGAGAACGACGCCGAGCAGCGCCCGGACTAGCAAGGTTCGGCAATCCCATCAGCGGCATGGAAACGGCGCGCCGGTTGCCCAGCGCGCCGTTTCCATGTTCGGAGATTTGTCAGGAGAGGCGGAACGGAGCCTGCCGACCGATGTTTCCGACAAAGTCAGGTAGGGCGGTGTGGTCCAGCATCTGGCGGATGGCCTGCCCTTCGCCGATGTGGAACCAGTAGTGAGCGGTGACCCGGAGGATGAGTGTTCCGTTCGAGTCACCGGGTGGAGGCCCGCCGAGCGATGGCGGGGCGAGCAGGTCGTCGTCGCTCATGGCTTCCAGCACGGGTACGGTGGCGGCGGTGATCGCTTTCCAGGCGGCCCACATCTCGGACAGCGGTGGAGTGCTGGCAGGTTTACCGTAGCCGCAGAGGTCGTTGATGCCGGGTACGACGAGGTCGAGCCCCTGACGCTGGAGGAAGTAACGCTGTTCCTGATCCGCCAGGTGTCCGACGATCCAGCTGAGGCAGTTCATCTGGCCGAGGCGGCGGGTGGCGTCGTTGTCGCTGACGCCTTCCATCGAGCGTACGAGTTCGGAGCGAGCGAATGCCAGTTGGTCGACGATGAGATGGGGCATGTGTCTCTCTCGTGGCAAGGCGAAGGCTGACGAAGATAGAACGCATGGAAACGATTCGAGTGAGACGGAGTGGCTTCCGGATCACGGCACGATGTGGGTGATCTCGCCGCCGAGGTCGTCCTTGAGCCGGTTGGCGAGAAGGCTGCGGTGACAGGCGGCGGGATTGCCTTCGACGCAGAAGAGCAGGACCGACTCCGGGTTGCCGAGTGATTCGACGAAGGCCGCCGAATCGAAATGGTCGAGGACATCGAGTTGGTAGGTGTCACGGAGGGCAGGGGAGAGGTGGTCGCGGTCGTGCCGAGCGATGTGGGCCTTGCGGTCGACCTCGTCCTGAGCGCGAATGGCGGACTCCGGCGGAGCGAGATCGAGCCGGTGAACGTAGGGGATGCCGAGATCTTCGAGCAGCGCCTGGAGGCGCTGGCTGTTGGCGAAGGCGTACTGGTGGCCTCGCACGCCGCGCCGCCGCCGGGTGTCTACGAAGATGGCCGGTTTCGCCTGCTCCAGCGCGGCGCGGAAAGTATCGTCGGTATATCCGTAAACCCCTAAAGTGAGAATCCGCATTCGACCCGTCCGTTGCATTGCTCTATAGCTATGGATCACGACGTCACCGCACGCCAGAGGCATTTCGAGAGAGTCTGCCTATGGTGTCTCGAGACTCTCCTGACCAACCAGAGTCTCGAGGGTTTCGATGAGTCGTGGGAGTTCGTCGACCACGGCCAGCCATACCAACTGGTCGTCAACCTGGTCATAGAGGTGTGCCAGGACGTTTCGCTGGGCTATCCACTCATGAATCTTGGGGAATTGTCCATCGATTTCCGGTTGGTTCTGGCGTACCCGGCGCAAAGCCTCGCCGATGATCTCCAGGCGTCGTTCCACCGCAGACCGGAGCCATTCATCGGATGCGTACGTTTCTGGGCCTACCCCTTTCGTGCGCGTTTGGATGAGGCGAGCGGAATGGAGTGCATCACGCAGCCACTGTCTTGACGTCTCGCTCATAGATCGTCTGCGATGTCCGTTCTACTTCCCGCCGAAACGCGGAACTGGTTCGAGCATGAAGTGTGACGACATCCACCTCGCGACCGAACAGCTTTTCAAGCGCGACGATAAGCCCGAGATAACGACCCGCGGTACCGGGCTCGTAGCCGCCGAGGTCGACCACGAAGTCGAGGTCGCTGGTGGCGGGGTCGAAGATGCCCTTGGCCGCCGAGCCGAAGACGGCGAGGCGCTGTACGCCGTACTCGCGGCAGAGGTCTTCGATTGCCTGGCGGTTGTCCTCGATCAGGTCGATCATCCGGCTGCTCCTTTTCAACATCTTAGCGCAAAGGTGTTGACAGCGCGTTTGGCGGTGGGTATGGTGCTCTGGACAACCGAAGAGCAGATTGCGACGACAGGGACGAGTACCTGGCAGGAGCGATACAGAGAACCGCGTGTGCTGTGATGCGGGATCAGGATCGCCAGGGAAAAAGACTCTCGAGCAGCGCCCCAAACGGCCAGTTGGCCAAGTAGGCGGCGACGGGGCCCGGAGAACCGGGCAACAGGCTCCCGTTACAGGGCCGGTGCATCGCGACGATGCCGGGTGAATACCACGTCTCCCGGATCAATCACATCGCCGCCGTGCTACGAGGTCGCCGACCGCAAGGTCGCGGCAAACAGGGGTGGTACCACGGGCCCAACACCGCTCGTCCCCAGTCAGGAGGGGGATGGCGGTGTTCTTGCGTTAAGTGGCCGTCCCCGATCTGACGCCAGGCCGGGTTCCGTGGGGAATCCGGGCAGCGTGTTTGCCGTTCGGAGGCCAGCACCGATGTCGTACCAGTCACCGTTCCACCGGGTCCCCAATCCATCCAGCGCGCTCCAGCTCTCCGCCAAACGGGTCGAGAAGCCTCGCGCCTGAGAGCGGCACCTGCCCCTCCCAGGCTTGCGGTTTCGTTTCACGATCCCGATTTCCCCATTTGGCAAGCGCCGGTACATCCCGGCATGGAGCGCATTGACATGACCACCACCTCGACCATTTCCACCGCCCTCGACATTTCCGGAACCTGGACCGCCCTCATCACCCCGTTCCGCGATGGCCAGCTCGACGAGACGGCCCTGCGCGCGCTGGTCGACCACAACATCGCGGGGGGCGTCAGCGGTCTCGTGGCCTGCGGCACCACCGCCGAGACGCCGACCCTGACCCCAGCCGAGCATGACCGCGTGATCGAGATCGTCATCAGCCAGGCTAACGGCCGCGTGCCGGTGATGGTTGGGACCGGTGGCAACGACACCGCCACCACCCTGGAGCGCACCCGCCACGCGCAGGCGGCTGGCGCGGCCGCCGCGCTAATCGTGATGCCGTACTACAACCGCCCGACTCAGGAGGGGCTGTACCAGCACATCCTCCACATCGCTTCCAACTGCCCCGAGTTGCCGATCGTGCTCTACAACGTACCCGGCCGCACCGGGAGCGACATCCAGGCGGCGACCGTCGCCCGGCTGGCGCTGATCCCCAACGTGATCGGGATCAAGGAGGCGACCGGCAATGTGGACCGCGCCAGCGAGATCATCCGGCTGACCGGGCCGGACTTCGCGGTGCTTTCCGGCGACGATTCGCTGACCTTGCCGATCATGAGCGTCGGTGGCCGGGGCGTGATCTCCGTGGCCAGCAACATCGTTCCCCGCGCGATGAGCAGCCTCACCACCGCCGCCCTGGCGGGCGATTTCCTCCGGGCACGCACCATTCACCACGAGGTGCTGGAACTGTGCGGGGCGCTGTTCGTGGAAACCAACCCTGTGCCGGTGAAGGCCGCCGCCGAACTGCTAGGGCTTGGCACCTCGGAGGTGCGCTTGCCGATGGTTCCGTTGATGCCGGAATCCCGCGAGCGCCTGTTCCGCGCCCTGCTCAATTGCCCCTACACGGCGGAGTCGCTACGGATCGGTGAGGAGACGGCGTTCGGGATCGCCGCCGAGCGCACCGGAATCGAGGCGGCGGCATGACGGGCGGCGCGCCGCTGAGGATCGGCCTGGTTGGCCTGACGGGGAGGATGGGCCGGGAGATCTCCGCGCTGGCGGAGGGCGATCCCGGGCTCGTGATCGCCGGTGGGGTTGGCAGCAAGACGGTCGCGGACCTTCCAGCGGTCGCGGCGGCCAGCGATGTGCTCGTCGACTTCTCCACCCCGGATGCGACTGTGGCGGTGATCGACGCCGGCGGTCGCGCAGGCGTCCCGCTGGTCCTGGGCACGACCGGCCTGACCGGCGAGCAGGTTGGCCAGGTGCGGGCGCTTTCGGAGCGTGTGCCGGTGTGGTACGCCCGAAACATGAGCACGGGCGTGTCGCTGCTGCAACGAGTGCTTCCCGAGGTGGCCCGGGCGCTGGGAGAATACGACATCGAGGTGATCGAGGCGCATCATCGCCACAAGGTCGACGCCCCATCTGGCACCGCGCTGATGCTGGCCGAGGCGATCCTGGCCGGCCTGGCCGATCCGGAAGCGCATCCAGCCGTGTATGGACGGGAGGGTTACAGCCCTCGCCAGCCGGACGAAATCGGGTTCCATTCCATACGCGGCGGTGGCAACCCCGGCGAGCATACGCTGGTGTTCGCCAGCGACGAGGAGGAGATCCGGATCAGTCACCGGGCGTTCAGCCGCCAGGCGTTCGCGGCGGGCGCGATCCGCGCGGCGCGGGCCATTCACGGGCGGCCGCCGGGGTGGTACGGCCCGGAGTAACTGGCCCGCGCGCTAAACCTCGCCGCGGCGAGGGTTCCTTATCCTGAGGATGGTCACGACGTTGCCCGAGCGCCGGTAGACAATCGTATGGTGAGGCAATATCCATTCACGAGTTCCCGTTCGGCTTGTCAAGGACGGTCGCCCGATTTCCGGATACTGCTGGATTCTGCGAAAGGCGGCTTCAAGGATTTCCCGATACGCGTCCCGTTGTCCCGTTCCCCAGGTTTTCTCGGTATACGCGAGTATCAGGCGAAAATCACGGTCTGCCCTTGCCGATACCCTGATCTCAATACTTGAGGTCATCAGGTATGTCTTCGCCGTTCAGCGCGGCCTCGTGTGCTTCCTTCACAATGCGGTCAAAATACGCGCCGATATCGTCAATCACCAAGTACTCGCCACGTTCGACCTGATCGAGCGCCTCAATCAATCCTTCGTCCTCGCGCCAATCAATAACCGGCGCGAGCATCTGCGAGACGGCCTGGACGAGAACGTCCTCCTCGCTCTCGAAATTGCCTTCGGAAACTTGCTCGTCGATCAGGGCCTTGATGTGACCGGGTATCGATATCGTAATGTCCACCATCGCCGCGTTGACCTTTCACTCCCTCGGTTGGGATTGCAGTCTCCATGATATGACGCAATCGTCGGGCCCACCATTTGGCATGGCGGCCACGCGGGAGTGGGTGGTTCGGTCAGGTTAGCGCGCGCGCTCCAGCCGGTTCCAGGTGGGGTTCGATGATCGTGTCGAAGGCCTGGAGCAGTTCGTCGTGCAGGGCGCCGCGCTTGTCTTCCGGTTGCATGATCACCACGCCGCTGAGCGCCGCCATGAGCACGCGGGCCAGCCGGGCGGTATCGCAGGGGCGAAGTTCGCCCAGCGCCAGCGCCTGGGATAGCAACGCCACGGAACTGCGTTCGAACTTGTTGACCAGTTCGATCATCGATGGGCGGAGCACCGGGTCGTTCCAGGCGTTGCCGAAGAACTCCAGGTGGTGCGCGGAATCGAAGTGGGTGCCATCGCCCGCGGAATAGACGAACAAGCCGGCCCTTAGGAGGGCGATCGGCGATTCGTATTGCTCGCTGAGCAGTTCGAACGTCTGTCCGTTGCGGTTGGCGATCCAGTCGATGAAGCCATCGACCAGGCCCTGCTTGCCGCCGAATCGCCGGTTGATGGCGGGGCGCGTGCAGCCGGTCTCCCGCGCCACGGCCTCCAGCGTGAGGCTGGGGTAGCCAGTGCGGGTGAGGACACGCGCGGCGGCGTTGAAGAAGTCCTCGTCGGAGAAGCTGCGCGGGCGGCCGACGGTGGGGGCTGGTCGTTCGTGCTGTCCGGTCAGGTGCGTTCTCCCGTTGCTGCGCGAGATTGGCGGATGTCTCGATGACATTATTGACGAAGTGTAATGCGGTGCGGGCGCGGAATGAGCCCAATGGCATGCGGAGTCCACGTGAAACAGCGCCTGTCCCATAGCGATCTCATGCCACCGTCCGGGCCGGGACACGAGGTCGGCCACTACAAGAGGATGGGCAAAGGCTGAAACTGATCCTGCTTTCCTGTTTCTACCCGCGATCCTGGTTACGCGTTTGAGGTCCATTGCGGCGACGGGAGGTGGAGGAGGATGAGCGTGCCGAGGGCGAGGACCGAGTTGCGGAAGGCCGGGTCGAGGCCGTTCCAGCTGGCGGACTTCCACATCTGGAACCATTCGCCGCCGATGGCGATGAAACCGCCGAAGAAGAGGGCGAGCAGCATGAGCAGGCCGATCGTCGCCAGCGAGCGGTCGCGGTCGATGGAGCCGGTTCCGGACCGGAGCAGCAGGTATCCCGCCGCCAGCAGCACCAGCGCGGTGAGCGTTTCCCAGATGATGATGGCGACGTAGGCGATGTTCTGGATGGCGGTGCTTTCGATGGCACGCCACATCACGTCAGGGTCGAGATTGGTGCCCGGTTCGGCGCCGAAGTTGGTGGTGTCCATCTTCAGGACGTGCTGGACGAAGGGCTGGTTGGTGCCGAAGTCGGTGATGTTGCCAAAGGCGATCAGGGCGATGAACAGGCCGTTGAGCAACACCAGCAGCGCGGCCGCGACCGGGAGCGTGCCCCAGCGTTGCCAGCCAGGGACGGCGGCTTGGGGAGCGGAGGAGTGATCCATGACGATGAAGGGCCTTTCCTGTGCTGGCGATGGTTCTCGTGCAAGTGTGGCGCGAGACGATCAAAAAGGAAATGACCGGAAGTGATCGCCCTTCAACCGCAGTAGGGCAGCAGGCTTTCGTAACACCGGCGGGCGGCTTCGGCGGCGGGCAGGGCCCAGAGTTCCTCGCTGAACATTTCGATGGAGAAGAAGCCGTCGTAGCCGTGGTGCTCCAGGGCGCTGAAGATGGCGGCGAGGTCGAGCACGCCCTGGCCTGGCAGGCGGCGATCGGCGTTGCAGTCGCTGAGTTCGCCGGGGATGTCCGCCATGTCGTCGACATGCACGTGCCTGATCCAGCGCACGGTTTCGGCCCGGATGTCCTCGAACTTGGTGACGGTGGTGTGGTAGTGGGCGGGATCGAACAGGATGCCGACCCGGGGATGGTTCACCATCTCGCAGACCCGGGCGGCGCTGGCCAGGCTCTTGACCAGCGGGCTCCAGTTGAACTCCAGCGCCAGGGTGACGTCGAGTCCCTCCATCTCGTGGGCGAGGCCGGAGAAGGTTTCGGCGACGATCTCGAGGGCCTCCAGCGAAGGTGTTTCGGGGCCATCCGGGCCCACCACCAGCACGCCGCCGCCAAGGTCGTGCAGCAGTTGGGCGTTTTCGAGATGGATGGCGTGGTTGGCTTGCCGCCGCTCCGGCGGCGAGAAGCACTCGACACCTGTCTGAAAGCCACCGATCGAGCGAAGCCCGCTATCGGCAAGCAGGTTCCGGAGATCGGCGACGGTGTGGCCCTCGGCCAGCCAGGAATGAACGAGCGGGAGGTGAAACTCCACGTTGCGGAAGCCCGCCGAGGCGTAGGCGGCGACCGCTTCCGCGAGGTCGGCATGCCTGGTGGTGATCGAGTTGATGCCGAGTTGGGACACGTCCATGGCGGGAGTCCTTTTTGCGGCGCGCTAGAGCACGCCGCGCTGGGTGAGGAACTGGCGGTAGATATCCTCGAACAGGCGGACATCGGTGCGGGTGTCGGCGGCGGAGGAGCGGAAAGGCTCGCCATGTCGCACATCGTGGACGAACCGTTCGGCCTCGCGCTGGTACGCCCAGCCAGGGGAGAGGACAGGCTGGCTGAAGGTCTGGACCTTGCCCGCCCGGTAGACTTCCAGTTCGGCGGTGGCCTGGCGTTGCATTAGGGGTGGGGCCCAGGTATGAACCCAGCCGTCACGGAAGTAGACCTGCGTGTGCTCGTCCCAGCGGTGGTGGGACATCCGACCCGATTCGAGGATGCCGCGAACACCTCCCAGGTCAAGGACCGCCACGCCGCCGTAGCCATCGTCGTCAAGGTCGACGGAGCGGACGGAGACATCGTCGCCGGCGTTGGCGAAGAACCGGAGCAGGTTGACGTTGTGGGTGAATTGCTGGAGGTAGCCAACGTAGGCATCGAGCCATTCGGGTGGCAGCCAGTCCGGACCGATCACCTGCGTGGCTGGCATGGGTTCGGTGGTGGTTTCCATGGAACCCTCCAGGCCGACGAGCCAGTTCCCGCCAAAGCTGTGATTGCGCAGGTAGGTCATCTCGCCCAGTTCGCCCGTGGAGGAGTTTTCGGCGATCAGGGAATGGACGAATTCGTTCCCGGCGTCGTAGCGCTTCATGTAGCCGACCATGAGCCGTTTCCCGGAGCGGCGTTCGGCGTCGAGGATGGCATCGGCCTGGCCCAGGGAGATGGCCATCGGCTTTTCCATGAACACGTCCTTGCCAGCCTCGAGCGCTTCCCGCGCCAGGTCGCCCTGCACGTGGAAGGCGGCCGAAAGCGCGACGGCTTCGATATCGGGATCGGCGAGCAGTTCCTGGTGGTCGCGGTAGAGGCGGGGAATATCGTGCCGAGCCTGGACCTTGCGGCCGAGTTCGGGGCGGAGTTCCGCCAGGGCCAGGAGGTCGCAGGTGGGGAGCGACGAGAAGTTGGGCAGGTGAACGTGCTGCGCCATGAACCCGCAGCCGATGTATCCGAGGCGAAGTTTTTTCACAAGAAGGCTCCTGGCGATTCACGGTTGGGAGATGGATGGTGCGTTTCCGCCACCATGCCGGATAGCCGGGCGGCGGGAGGTCGAACGGGACGGTACGGGCGTCAGGGTAGCGAACCCTCCCCAGCGGCACAATCCATCGGGCCGCGAACATGGCGCGTGTGCCGATTGCGGGTCGGTGGGATCGCTGGTACCGTCGCCAAATGCGCGGACGGAAGCAGCAGTCTATGTATGGAAGAAGGATTGGCATGACGAAGCCGGATCTGACGCGGTACGAGAAGCAACTGATCGGTGAGATCTGGACGACCGATGAGCCTTACCGCAACCTCGAGGAGTTCTGCGACGTGATCGGCACGCGCTGGGCGGGGAGCGAGAGCGAGCACCAGGGCGGGGAGTGGCTCAAGGCGAAGCTGGAATCGTACGGGCTGCAAAACGTGCGGCTGGAGCCGGTGGAGTTCGGGGCGTGGACCCGGGGCCATGCCACGCTGGACCTGGTCGAGCCGGTGGCGAAGGCGTTCTCCTGCATCGCGCTTCCCTATTCGAAGGCGGATGATGTCGAGGCCGAACTGATCGACCTTGGCAACGGCGAGCAGGAGGATTTCGAGCGCCTGGGCGAGGCGGTGAAGGGCAAAATCGTGATCGCCGCCGCCGAGACGAACGCATCGGGCGCGAAGTCGAAAAAGCTGGCCCATCGGACCGACAAGCTGCGGTTCGCGGTGGACGCCGGCGCGGCCGGCATGATCTTCGTCAACCAGAATCCGGGCCTGCTGCACATCACCGGCAGCATCGCCTCGCCGGGCGGTGGGCCCGCCGATATCGTGGCGGTCGGCACCTCCTGGGAGCATGGGCAGACCATCCTGCGGCTGATGGCTCGCGGTGGAGGTAAGGCCCGGGTTCGGCTTTCGGTGGGAGGCGAGTTCTTCGCCAACACTTCGTACAATGTTATCGGGGAGATCCCAGGATCGCGGTGGCCGGATGAACTTGTGTTGTTCGGCGGGCACTACGACGGGCACGATGTGTCGCAGGCGGCGCTGGATGACGGCGCCGGCACGGTGGTGTCGCTGGAAGCGGCGCGGGTGCTGGCCCAGTTGCCGCCAGAGGCGATTGGCCGGACGTTGCGGGTAGTGCTCTTCTGCGGCGAGGAGGTCGGGCTGTTCGGATCGTGGAAGTATGCCGCCGACCACGAGGACGAAGCCGACCGGACCCGGTTCATGCTCAACCTCGATGGCGCGGGGAGCGGCAAGGGCGGCAACGAGTCGATCACGGTGTCGGGCATTCCCGGCCTGGTGGAGTATTTCGAGGCGCACGCCGCCGATGCTCATTACCAGATGAAGATCACCGACGAACTGCACTCGCACTCCGACCACTTCCCGTACGCCATTCGAGGGATTCCGACCGCGTCGCTGGCTGGGCCATACGAGTCCGCCGGCCTGGTCGGGCGCGGCTGGGGTCACACCGAGGCCGACACGTTCGACAAGGCGACGTTGCGGGGCTTGCAGATGTCGGCGATGGCGATCGCTCGCCTGCTGCTCCAGGTGGCGTCCGATCCGGACTTCCCCGGCGTTCGAAAGTCGAAGGCCGAGCTCGAGGAGCAACTGACCGAGCTGGAACTGGACATCGCCCTGAAGCGGGCTGGCCGGTGGGACCTGGTCGGCGGCGTGTAATTCAAGCTGGGCTTTGGCTAGTGGGAGAGCCACCCAATGTCGTAGGGGCCGATCCCGCCGCCGATTGATCGCGATCGATGGCCGGCGAGCGCGAAGACGGCTGTGTCGGCCCGGCGGGGAACCAATGCCTGACGCGGGGCTTTTGTGCTGGCTCGGAGGTCCAGGAAGGAGAGGACATACCAGATGAGCAATCCACCGCAACCACCCCGGGCGTCTGGACAACGCCTGCACTGGGAAGACCTGCCCGATCACATCCGGGTAGCGATCGAAGCCGAGTTTGGGCCGGTCGTTGGGGCCAGGACGATGACCGGTGGCTTCTCTCCAGGCATGGCGGCCAGGCTGACACTGGAATCCGGGGAGACGATCTTCGCCAAGGCGGTCTCCAGCGTCCAGAACGAGATCGCTCCGCGTTTCCACCGGCGCGAAATCCAGTTGGCCTCGCACCTACCGGTGACGGCTCCGGTGCCCCGTCTGCGGTGGTCGCTGGACGAGGCGGAGGGGGATCAATGGGTGGTGCTCGTCTACGACAACGTCGAGGGGCATCCACCCGCCCAGCCGTGGGACCAGGCCGAGTTCGCCCGAGTGGTGGACGCGCTGAACGCCCTTACACGTGACCTGACCCCGTCGCCGGTGGCAGCCGCGGATATCGGCGCGATCGACACTGGTCTGCCGTTGACGGGTGGCGACTGGCGACGCCTGCGCGACGAGAAGCTGGAGCATCCCGATCGGTGGGTGATGCGCAATCTGGAGCGGCTCGTCGAGATGGAAGCGCGGGTGACCGACCTCACACCGGGCAACACGTTGCTGCACATGGACCTGCGCGGCGACAACATGCTGATGACCGACCAGGGCGTGGTGATCGTCGACTGGCCGCACGCCGCCATCGGGCCGGCATGGGTGGACGGGGTCGCCTTCGCGCCGAGCGTGGCGATGGAGGGCGGTCCGGAGCCGGAAGCGCTGGTCTCATTGCTGGATGGCCTGCGCGGGGCCGATCCGGACGAACTGACCGTGGGCATCTGCGAAATGGCCGGGTTCTTTACCTACCACGGGCTGCTGCTGGATGTGCCGAACCTGCCGGGCCTGCGCGAGTTCCAGGAGGCCCAGGGCGCGGTCGCCCGCCGCTGGCTGGCCGAGCGGGCCGGCTGGGAGTAGCCAGCGGAGCGGCGGAGTCCTCCTCAGCCCGCGACCGGCACACGCGTCTGGCGTGGTGCCACGGCCCGAGGTCGAATGTCCCGCCGCATCATGGCCAGCCCATAGGCGGTAAAGGCGAGGATGAGTCCCGCCGAGACCAACATGTCGGTCGTGGTTGGGCTACCCGAATCGGCTCCGTTGAAGGCGAGGAAACTGGTGAAGTCCATGAGGGCGTGGGCGATGACCAGGGGCCAGATGACCTGCGTGCGCAGCGCCACCGCCGCGAAACCGAACCCGATCGCCAGGGCATACCCAATCTGAAGGACCGTCGCGAGGACATCCGCGCCAGCGGCGACATTCATCGAGTGGAGCAGGCCGAACAGGACGGTGGAGATCGCCACCGCTTTCCATCGCCCGCGCGGGATGATCGCGCGCAAGATCAGGCCGCGAAACACACTTTCCTCGACGAAGCCGATCAATGCCGCCAGCAGGAGAAAGTAGACCATTCGCCCGACGCCCATATCGGCGAACCCGTTGCTCAGGTTCACGGCGATCATGGCGAACGGCAACCAGTACAGGCGGAGGTCACGCGGCGTGGTGGCGGCCTGGAAGCCAATGTGTTTCCACCAGCGCAGTTTGGTCAGAAGAGCCGCCACCAGTAAGGCCAAAGCCAGGTTGGCGAAGAAGAACGCGGGAGCGGTGCTGCTGGAATCCAGCTCGAAGATTGACGCGGCGGTGCCGGCGAGCAGGAAGGCCGTCAGGATCGCGAGCACGAGCAGGGTGGTCAGGCGATAGGGGTGGGTGGTTGCGAATGTGGGTTCCATGGTGAGCCTCATTGCCTCGCCCGATGATCGATCGGTACTGCTGCCGGTGAGGGGTTCCCACGTTGCTGTTGGAGCGGGAGTTTCCCAGTCACCAGTGGCACCATACCACCTGAAATCGGGAGGAAACTGGCAATGGGAAAAAGACTATTCAGCGGGGCGGGAAGGCTCACCCGGCGGGGTGGGAACGCGCTTTGTTCGAAGGGTATGAATCGCGAGTCCAATGCGTTAGGCTGGCCTTCTGCCCGTAACCACATCCGTGAGGGGATGTCCCGGAATGGCTCTCCTCGAAGCGCTCGACCTGGTGAAGACCTTCAGCCGAACGCGGCGAGTCGAGGGGTGATTCTCCACCGTGCGCACGCTGGTGACCCGCCAGCGGGACCACACCACAGCCGTCGGCGGGGTGTCGTTTTCCATCGACGAGGGCGAGATCGTGGGCTACCTGGGGCCGAACGGCGCTGGGAAGTCGACCACGATCAAGATGCTGACCGGCATCCTGCTTCCGACCAGCGACACGGTGCGGGTGGCGGGCCTGGTGCCTTGGGAGGAACGTGAGCGCAACGCCCTGAACATCGGAGTGGTGTTCGGGCAGCGCAACACGCTGTGGTGGAACCTCCCGCTGGATGAGTCGTTCCGACTGGTGGCGAAGATGTACCGTGTGCCGGAAGACAAGGCTCGGCGCACGATTTCGATGCTGGTCGAACTGCTGGAGATGGAATCGTTCCTGGGCGGAAGTACCCGTCGTCTGGCTCGTGACGCGTGCGCCGGGCGCTCAGGACTGGCCGAATGTAGGCTGGCTGACTTCCGCGTAGCTGCTGGCGATGATGTCTTCGAGCACGGAGAGATCGACCGCTTCCAGGTCCTTGATGTAGAGGCAACTGACGCCGGTGGTGTGTGGGCCGAGCTTGTCAAGCTGGTCCTGGTGCGCGTCGATGCCGTCGGCGAGGTAGATGGTGGCCGCGGCCTTGCGCGGGGCGAACCCGGCGGCGGGCGCGTCGCCTTCGTGGCCAGTTTCGTAGCGGTAGTGGTACTGGCCGAAACCGACGATGGTGCCCCACAGGACAGCCGGTTCACCGGTGACGCGGGACATCAGGTCGAGCAGGGTCTGGGCGTCCCGCTTGCGCTTGGCGGGCGTGACCTTTTCGATGAACTCGGGAACGGATGCGTCCGATGGTTGCATGGTGACTTCTCCCAGTGGCGAACGAACGACAGCATGCGGGGTGAAACCGAGTGCCGGGATGGTTTCGCTGTCAGGAGCATAATGGATCGGGTGGACCAGGAGCGGGCTGGCGGAGTGGCAATGTGGATGAAACGGATGGCGCCACGACGTCGACATTCGCCGTGCGCCTCGCCGGTATAATGGAACCTATTGGCAGTCCTCATTCAGGAATCGAGCGCATCATGGCTTCCATTACTTCCGCCCTCCCCAAAGAGCTCCGCTCATGGATCGAACAGGAAGTGGCCGCCGGTCACTTCGAATCGGAAGCGGCCGTGATCGTTGACGCGGTTCAGCGGGCGAAGGACAGCACCTACCGCTGGGAGGACGACAGAGACCTCCTCGAAGCGATCGCGAATGTTGACCGGGGTGAAACGCGACCGCTGACCGAAGAAGCGATGCGCGACCTTTCCGAACGTGCCCGTGAGAACGCCAGGAAAGGTCACCAGGTCAAATTCGATGTCACCTATTGACCTGGAGTTCCAGGCGGTAGCCGACGACGATATCGCGGACATCCTTCAATACACGTTTTAGCGGTGGGGTGAAGACCAGCTTGAAGCTTACTGGGCCATTCTGTGGGATGCCTTTCAGTACATTCGCCGATTCCCTGACATTGGCCGCCCAGTCGAAGGTCGGCCTTCCAATATCCGCGAGTACGTGCTGCCTAACCATGTCATCCAGTACCAACGCGACCCCGAGCGCGTGGTGATCCTCCGAGTGGTGAATCCGCGTCGCCGTCGCTAACAGTGGTTGGCATGGTTTGCGGAATCGGCCATTGCGATGAAGGAATCCATGTCCAGCAACCAGTCGTTCACCGAGACCGAGGTCGCCCTCGTGGGTGGCAACGAGAACAGCGTCGTTCGCGTGGGAGAGACCGTGCGCCGGCCAGTGCATCCGTGGACGCCGGCGGTGCATGTGCTGTTGCGGAAGCTGGAAGCGGCTGGGTTCTTGGAGGCGCCCCGGGCGATCGGATTCGACGACCAGGGGCGGGAGATCCTTACCTTCATCCCGGGCGAGGTGGGGAACTATCCGCTGACCCCGGAGATGGTGAGCGACTCCGCGCTGGTCGACGCCGCGCGATTGCTTCGCCGCTATCACGAGGCGGCCACCATCGAGCCGGGGTGGGAGGTCTTTCCCTGGCGGTTCCGGGATCCGGATCGCGGCCGGTGGGAGGTGGTCTGCCACAGCGATTTCGCCCCGTACAACCTCGTGTTCGATGCGGGGAAACCGGTTGGCATCATCGACTTCGATGTCGCGGGCCCAGGGCCGAAACGGTGGGACATCGCCTACGCCGCCTACCGGTTCGTGCCGCTGGCGAGCGACGCCAACTGCGTGGCGTTCGGGTTCGGCACGGAACCTGACCGGGAGCGGCGGCTGGCGCTGTTCCTCAACGCCTACGGCCCGGCCGACCTTGCCGGGTTGCTGGAGATGGTGATCGAGCGGGTGGAAGGCTTGCGCGACGATATCCTCCAGCGGGCCGCCGCTGGCGACCCGAGCGTGTCGACGCACCTCGAAGAGGACCACGTAGGCTCGTACAACGCCGACCTGGCCTGGAAACGCGAACACTTGGTGGCTGTTGATCGGGTGATTTCCGGGATGAACCAGGATCAATAGCAGGAGCAAGCAACTCAACCGCCAAGCGGTGATGAGTTCCCTGTAGCCTCCCGCTTTTGGGCAGATTCGCCGATTCGATACACGCACTGTCTCCCTACCATGATTTCCACGACCGGCATTGGCCGGCCCTCGTGATACACCGGGAGATCGAACAATGGTTGCGCGGTACATTCGGCGCACGCCGGAATCATTCAAAGCGTTTGCTGTGGCTCTGGGACTCGTGGTCGTGGGTACGGTATCCACGACCGGAGCGGGCCTCGCCTCGACTGATACGCACATCGACCTTTCGCTCGCCCAGTACACGGAGTCCTGCCAGCGGGCGGCGGCGAGCTACATGTTTGAGCTGGACAAGGTCATGGACATGATGGATGCCGGGGTGAGTGGTCCGAGGCTGGAGCGGCACGTTGACCTGATGTGGGACTACTACGCCATCGTTGTGTACGACTGCGGCATCGATGTGTCGGGTTGGGGTGACGATCATCCGTAGGCACGGTATCAGGGATCGTTCTCACCCCATTGCCGCGCCTGACCAGAAAGGTGGAAAACATGTTCGTCACCCGTGCGCCGCGCAGGCGACCATCGATCAGGCGTTGGGGCATGGCCATCGGCTATGCGCTCTTCGCCTGTCTCATGATGCTGGGTACCGCCATGGGCTCGACCGATCCCAACGCGGAACTTCCGGTGGAGCCATGGAGCCCGCTCTCCGAGCGGTGTCAGCGGGCCGTGAACACCTATTTTGTCGAGGCGGAATGGTTCATGAATCACCCTGGGATTGACGTGGACAACCCGCTGTTCTCCTTCCACTGGTACCGGCTGTGGGATAGCTGGTACATAGCGGAACTGGAATGCGGGATCGATATCGACAACACCGGGCACCTTGGCTATTAGCCGTCTGTTTGACGGGACAGTCCTGGGCTAACGGGGTGCCGGCCGGCATGACCTCCTTACGGTTCGTTACTTGACAGTGGGCGTCATTTCCATCAGGGTTGCGAGGAACCACAACGCAAGCGCCGCCACGCGATATAGTGGGCAGGCCGCCATGGCCAGGGATTCTCTGTCTGGTTGCATGGGCGACGTGTCGCTATCGCATTGGCATGTGCCAAGACATCGGGTTCAGGGTTTCCATCAGGAGGATCACCGCTCATGAGCCAGGCATCTCGCGAATCACTACAGGGCATCTTCGAACAGTTGCAACGTGGCGAGGTTTCACGACGTCAGTTCATGCAGCGTGCTTCCGCGCTGGGTCTCGGTTCGGCCGCGGCGATGGTGCTTTCGCGGGCGTACAGGGTATCCGCCCAGGGAGCCACGCCGGGCGCATCGCCAGTCACTGGTGGCACGGCGCTGACGCTCTCCGAAATCGAGCGCAACCCTGGCAGTGAGCAGGAAGGGGCCGATCCCGAGGGCGTGATGACGCTCAACCTCGGCTCCGAAATCGACACCGGTGATCCTCAGGTGCTGGCCTTCCTGAACGAGATCGAGATCTCGTCCAAGGTCTACGCTCCGCTGCTCGCGCTCGACGAGATGAACCTTCCGGCGTCCTGTGGCGCCGAAAGCGTGGAGCTTTCCGAGGACGGCACGGTTTACACCTTCACCATCCGGGAGGGGATGACCTACAGCGACGGCGTGCCGGTCACCGCCCACAACTACGCCTACGCGATCAAGCGGGCGCTGAGCCCGGTGGTGGCCGGAAACTACTCGAATACCCTTTACGCGGTGACGGGCGGCCAGGCCTGGCGCGAAGCCGATCCTGCTGGCGACGCGGCCGAACTCCAGGCGCTGGAGGATGTCGTTTCCGAGTCGATCAAGGCGCTGGACGACCGCACGCTCCAGATCACGCTGGACTTCGCCGCCGGGTACTTCCCGTACGTGATGGCGATTTGGGTGACCTACCCGGTGCGCGAGGACCTGGTCGGTGACGATCCCGACTGGTGGCGCAACATCGAGAACTACATCGGCAACGGCCCATTCGTGGTGACCAGCCACACCGATGGCCAGGAATGGGTGTTCGAGCGGAACGAGAGCTACTTCCGTGGCCCGGCCGGGATCAAGACGCTGATCTTCAAGGAGATCGACAGCTCGGAAACCGAACTGCTTGCTTACCAGCAGGGCGAGTTCGACATGATGGGCCCCGCCTCCACTCAGCTTCCGCAAATCCAGGCCGATCCCACCCTCAGCGCGGAGTTCCAGCGCTCGGTGGGGGCCAGCACCAACTGGTTCTCGATGAACAATTCAGCGGCGCCGTTCGACGTGCTGGAAGTTCGCCAGGCATTCGCCTTCGCGCTCAACCGCGAGCAGTACGTCCAGCAGATCACGAATGGGGTGGGCATCGCCGCCGGCACGCTGCTGTATCCGGGGAATCCCGCCTACCAGGAGGAGTTCCAGCAGACCTACGATGAGGCGCGGGCGCAGGAGCTGCTCGCCACCGCTGGCTATCCAGGCGGCGAGGGCTTTCCGCCACAGGAACTGTTCTACGTGGGCGACGATGCGTCGTCGCAGCAGCAGGCGACGTTCTTCGCCGAGAACCTGAACCAGGTGCTTGGCGTGCAAATCCAGCCGACCCCGATTGATGGCGCGGAACTGCAGAGCCTGCGCACCAACCGCGACCCGTCGCTCATCTTCAACACGGGCAACTGGTTCGAGGATTACCCGCACCCACAGAACTGGCTCTCGCTGGTGTTCGGGCCCGGCACGACCCGGGCGCCGCTCGGCTGGAGCGACGACACGTTCAATGATCTGGTTACCCAGGCCGACCAGTTCCCGATCGACGAGGCGATTCCGCTGTACCAGCAGGCCGATGCCCGCCTGGCCGAGATGGCGCCGGTCGCGTTCTTCCGGCACGGCGAGAACCTGCTCCTGATCAAGCCGCATATCCAGGGCTACGTCAGCTACCCAACCTCGATCGTGGACATGGTGTACCAGGCCGAGAAGATCTACCGCACCGCCTGATCCATCCGGCCGTGAAGGGCCAGCGGGGAATCGCGCATTCCTCGCTGGCTCGTTCCGGCGGCGGCGCGGTCCGCCCCGGCTCCCGAAGGGCCGGGGCGCGTCAATGAGCCGCAACGCGGGAGAATCGCGTGATCCAGTACATCATCCGCCGGGTGCTGTGGACCATTCCGGTGCTGTGGCTGGTGGCCACGGTCACCTTCTTCCTCATGCATTCGGCGCCCGGCAGCCCGTGGGATGCCAAATCCACGCAGGGGCGGCAACTCGATCCGGCGCTGGAGGCGTCGTTCAACCGGCAGTACGGATTGGACAAGCCGCTGTTCCAGCAGTACACCACCTACCTCGGCAACGCGGTGACGCTTGACTACGGGGATTCGTACAAGCAGCGCGGGAAGTCGGTGGTGGAAATCATCGGCCAGGGCTTCCCGTACTCCGCACGGATCGGCGTGCTGGCGCTGGCGATCGCGATATCGATCGGGATTCCGGTCGGTATCTTCGCGGCCCTGCGGCACAACACCATCGCCGACTACACCAGCCTGTTCGTGACCACCGTCAGCTACACGCTGCCGGACTTCGTGATCGCGATCTTCCTGCTGATCGTGTTTTCGGTGAACCTTGGCTGGTTCCCGATCTTGTTCACCGACTGGCGGAGCTACATCCTGCCGGCGCTGGCGCTTGGTACCGGCAGCGCCGCCTACATCGCGCGATTGACCCGGTCGAGCGTACTGGAATCGTTGCGGGAAGATCATGTGACCACGGCGCGGGCGAAGGGGCTGCCGCACCGGACGGTGATCGCCCGTCACGTGGTGCGCAACAGCCTCATCCCGGTGCTGACGGTGATCGGGCCCGCGTTCGCCGGACTGATCACGGGCACCATCATCATCGAGCGGGTGTTCGGCGTGCCGGGGATGGGCCGGCTCTTCATCGATAGCATCACCTCCCGCGACTACCCGGTGATCATGGGGGTCACGATGTTCTACGCCTTCATCATCGTGATGAGCAACATGGTGGTGGATATCGCCTATGGCCTCGTCGATCCGCGCATTCGGGCGAGCCAGTGATGCGCCAGATGGGGAGGGCAGGCGCATGACGCAGGCCGTTATCGAAGCTGGCGGCACCCAACCGTTGGCCCTGGGAGGCAAGGCCGCCTCGCGCGGCTTATGGTCCGATGCGTGGAAGCGGCTGCGGCGGAACAAGGCCGCCGTGATCGGGCTCGTGTATATCGCGATCATGGTGCTGATCGCCATCTTCGCGCCGGTGCTGGCGCCGCATCACCCGAACCGTATTCCCTCCGACGCGATGGCGAACATGCCGCCGTTCTGGGATGAGGGCGGGTCGAGCAAGTATCCGCTGGGGACGGATTCGCTGGCCCGCGACGAACTCAGCCGTCTCATTTACGGGGCCCGCATCAGCATGATCGTGGGGATCGTGCCGACGCTGATCATTACGGCGGTTGGCGTGATGTACGGGCTGGCCTCCGGCTGGCTGGGTGGCCGTTGGGACAACGTCCTCATGCGGTTGGTGGACGTGGTGTACGCGTTTCCGTCGCTGCTGCTGTTCATCATCGTGCAAGCGGCGTTTCGCGATTCGTGGCTGGGGCGGTCGCTGGGTGGGTTGACGCTGCTGTTCGTGGCCTTCGCGATCACCGGCTGGAACGGGATGGCGCGGCTGACGCGCGGCGAGACGATGCGGCTGCGGGAGAAGGAGTTCGTGGTGGCGGCGCGGGCAGTGGGAAACCCCTCGCACCGGATCGTGTTCCGCCACATACTGCCGAATTCGCTGGCGCCAGTGATCGTGGCGGTGTCGTTCGCGATACCGGGGTACATCCTGGCCGAGTCGAGCCTGAGTTTCCTGGGCATCGGCATCCGTCCTCCCACCGCGAGCTGGGGGAGCATGGTGTTTCAGAGCTTCCCGATCGTGACCTTCCGGCCGATCTTCGTGATCATGCCGAGCATGCTGATCGCGCTGGTGATGATCGCGTTCGCCTTCGTGGGCGATGGACTGCGCGACGCGCTGGACCCGCAATCGAACCGGTGATGCGCCTCGATTGCGTTCCCGGCGGGAATGCCCATTCGGTGGATAGGGTCCGTATAATGAAGGTCATTGGTAGTCCTCATCCCGGAATCGAGCGCATCATGGCTTCCATTACGATCACGCTTCCAGAGCACATCAAGAACCACATTGAGCGGCAGATCGCCGAGGGTCGTTTCGATGACGAGTCGTCGGCGATCGTGGCGGCTGTCGAGCAATCGATGGAGTCCTCCTACCGCTGGGAAGAAGACGAGGCTCTTCTCGAAGCCATCGCCGAATATGAGCGCGATGGCGGCACGCCCTGGACCCCTGAACTGCGGGAGCGGATTCTGCGCGAGTCCGAGGAGGCAGCACGAAGAGGGGATCCAATCCCGTATGACGTCACATATTGAGGTGATTCTTTCGCCTCAAGCTCGACGTGATCGGGTGGCGATACTGCATTACACACTGAAAACCTGGGGCTCCGGACAACGTGATGCCTATGATCAGCTGCTCGAAGATGCATTCATCCGCCTACGTGACTTTCCCGACCTCGGTCATCCTGTAAATGGGCGTCCCTCGAATATCCGTGAGCTTGTGTTGCGACATCACGTCATCGTGTATCGGCGTGAGCCCGAGCGGGTTGTCATCCTCCGGGTTGTGAATCCACGGCGGCGACGGTAGGAGACGCCCGATGTTCGACACGTCCACCGTCCGGGGCGCATGATCGCGGCGGCCGGGATGTGTCTGCATGGAGATGTCGCCTCGCTGGGTGGCGCGTCGACGCTTCAAGAGGCGCGGGGTCAGGGAGCGCGGTCCTTGTTACTGCGTCACCGGCTCCAGGTCGCGAGCGAGGCCGGGTGTCGCTGGGCGGTGGCGACGGCAGGGTATGGATCCCAGAGCGCGAGGAACATGGAGCGGGCCGGGTTCTTGATGCATAATCGGACCTCGCGTTTCGTGCCAGAGGAGCCGTAGCCAGGCATCAGACTTCCAACCAAGAAATAGGGCGGCGGGACAGGTTTTGTCCGCAAGGCTCTGGTAGGCTCGGCAACATTGATTGGGCCGACTTACTTGGGGGAACGGATGACACTTTCCGCGCGCACGTTGAATCGCACCACACTCCAGCGACAGATGTTGCTGCAGCGCGAATCGTTGCCGGTGCCGGAAGCGGTGCGGCGGCTGGTGGCCCTGCAGGCGCAACACGCCGCGTCGCCCTACGTCGCGTTGTGGAACCGGCTGGAGGGATTCGATCCGGCGGCGATGGATGCGGCGTTCGTGGCGGGGGACCTGGTCAAGGCAACACTCTTGCGGCTGACCCTGCACGCCGTGCATGGCGATGACCATGCGACTTACCGGGAGGCGATGGAGTCGCGAATCCGCGGTGGCTGGATTGGCGAGGAGCGGATGCGGCAACTCGACTCGGCGGCTGGCGGCGACCTTGCCGGACTGATCTCCGATCTGATGGCGTTCACCGCGGAGCCACGAACCGGCGCGGAGGTGGACGCGTGGCTGCAACCCCGGCTGGTGGGCGATCCGGACCCGGAGCTGGTGCAATTGTTGCGGGGCTATTCGCCGCTGGCGCACGCGCCATTGGGACAAACCTGGACGTTCGGGCATCGAGCCAGTTGGCAAGCCCCGCGGTCAGTGCCCAGGCTGGACGATCCGGAGGCGGAAACGGCGGCGCAGGCGCAACTGATCCGGCGATTCCTGGCCGGGTTTGGCCCGGCGACCATCCCCGACATGGCGACATTCACGATCCTGACGCGCACCCGACTCAAGGACGTGGTGGCGAGGATGGATGATCTCGTTCAGCTGGATGGCCCGGGTCGTGCGCCGTACTACGATCTGCCGGAAATGGCTCTGGCCGACGAGGGGCTGGCGGCGCCACCCCGCCTGATGGCGATGTGGGACAGCGTGCTGCTGGCGAATCATGACCGGAGCCGGATCCTGCCGCCTGACTACCGGAAACTGGTGATCCGGGTCAATGGGGACGTGCTGCCAACCGTGCTGGTCGATGGATACGTGGCCGGGTTGTGGCGGACGGTGGACGACGGCGTTCAGGTGATGATGTTCCACGACGTGCCGGACGAAACGTGGCCGGCACTCGAAGGGGAGGCGCGGTCGCTGTTGGCGATGCTGGCCGACCGGGAGCCGGGCGTCTACCGGCGGTACGACCACTGGTGGACCCGCCTGCCCGATTTCGAGACGCGCGTGCTGACGGTAGGGTGATCCGACCCACCATTCCATGCCTCGTGAGGCGAGCATCAAGCCTTCCGATACAGTGGCCCGGACGATTCCGCGTACATGGAATCGTCCGGGCCGATGACGTTGTTCCCTGATTGATCGCCCAACGGCGGTTACTCGTAGGCGGTGGGCGCGACCTCTCGCGTCACCTCCGGCGTGGCGGCGACGTGCACCTCCTCCACGGCGTGACTGGCCGGCTGGATGTGCCGCAGCAGCAGGACCGGCAGGCTCGCGGCCGCGACGGTCAGCACGGCGGCGATGACCGCGTTCACCTGGAGTCCCTGGGTGAATGCATCGCGGGCGGCGGTGGCCAGCTCGGGGCCGAGCGCTCCGGGAAGGGCCTGGGCCACCTCCAGCGCGCCACCCAGGGTTTCACGGGCGATGCTCGCTTCCCCGGCCGGGATGCCAGCCGGCAGGTCGCTGTCCAGCGAGCGGCGGTAGACCGCCGTGCCGATGCTGCCAAGTACGGCCACGCCGATCGCGAAGCCGAATTCCTGGCTGGTTTCGGAGATGGCCGATGCCGCCCCAGCGCGTTCCGGCGGGGCCGCGCCGACGATCATGTCCAGGCCGAGAATGACCGTGGGGCCGAAGCCGAGCGACATGAAGACCTGGCCGAGCACGAGCATGGTCTTGTCGGTGGAGCCGTCGAGTTGGGCCAGCATGACCAGGCCAATGGCGGCCGTGAGCATCCCGGCGCCCATCAGGTAGGCCGGGCGAATCGACTTAGCCAGGACCGAGGTCAGCACGGTCGCAACGATCATCGCGCCGGCCTGCGGCAGGGTCCACAGACCCGCCTTGAACGGCGTGAGGCCAATCACCAGTTGCAGGTACTGGGCGAGGAAGAAGAACACGCCAGACATGGCGAACAACGCGAGGGTGAGCGTGCCCAGCGAGGCGCTGAACCTGGCGTTGGCGAACAGTGAAAGGTCGAGCAGCGGGTCGGTGAGGGTGCGCTGTCGCCGCGTGAAGACGTAGCCGATGCCGAGGCCGACCACGATCGCCGCCATGGGCAGCCCGGTGAGGCCATCGACGCCGTCCTTGGCGATTTCCTTGATGCCGTAGATGGTGACGATCACCGCTCCCAGCGAGAGGATCACGCTGGCAAAATCGAGGCGGCCGGGGTTCGGGTCGCGGTATTCCGGGAGCAGGATCGGGCCGGTGACGAGCAGCAGGAGCATGGCCGGCACCGCCAGCAGGAAGACCGATCCCCACCAGAAATTCTCCAGCAGTGCGCCGCCCACGAGTGGCCCGATTACCGAGCCGATCATGAAGCTGGACATCCAGATCGCGATGGCGGTGGTTCGCTGGGCCGGGTCGTGGAACATGTTCCGGATTAGGGCGAGTGTGGATGGCATCAAGGTAGCCCCGGCGATGCCGAGGATTGCCCGGGTGCCGATCAGCATCTCGGCGCTGTTGGAATACGCCGCAAGCACCGACGCCACGGCGAAGGCCGCCCCACCGATCAGCAGCAGTTTCCGGCGGCCGATCCTGTCGCCCAGGGTGCCCATCGTGATCAGGAACCCGGCGATCAGGAAGCCGTAGATGTCGAGGATCCAGAGCAGTTGCGAGCTTGATGGGTTGAGGTCGGCGCTGAGGTGCGGCACCGCGAGGTACAGCACGGTCATGTCCATCGAGATCAGCAGGGCCGGCAGCGCGAGCACGGCCAGTCCGATCCATTCCCTGCTACCGGCGCGCGGCATGGGAGTGCCTGTCGAATCCATGTGGCGAGTTCCTCGTCATGGTTGCGCGGCGTGGGGCCGCATGTCTACCGATGCGCCGTGTGGGCGCCGTTCACCTGTTCGATTCTGCCGGTTCAACCTAAGTTGAAGTCAATACCCCGGCCCACCTGGAACATCGGGTCGTGCCTGGTCAGGTGTCGAGGGCCTGGTAGGCCAGCTTCCAGAAGTCGTCCACGAGTGTGGCATCGGCGGGACCACCCATTTCCTGCTGGGCAAGCAGCAGACCGACCAGATCGTTGGCGGGATCATTCCGCCAGTGGGTGTTGTACCCGCCGGACCAGCCGTACGATCCGTTCGCGTCAGGACCGGTCTGGGGGCTGACGCCGTAGCCCCAGCCGGAGGTGTCCCAGAAGCCGGGAAAGAACGGGAAGTCGCGCTTGATGCTGGGCGTGATCTGGTCGCGGGTCATTTCCCGGACCGTGGCCTGGGACAGCAGGCGACCGGTTGGCGCATCGCCCTCCGACAGCAACATACGGGCAAAGGCGAGGTAGTCACTGGCGGTGGAGACCAGTTCGCTTGGGAACAGCGGTGGCTGGGACCAGCCACCATCCCGCGCGGGGTCGGAGACGACGAGACCGTTTTCCTCCGCTCGATAGGCGGTCGCGAGCCGTTCAATGCTGGCGGGAGGTGTGAAGAATCCGGTGTCGATCATGCCGAGCGGGTCGAATATGCGTTCCTGGAGGAGATCGGCGAGGGGTATGCCGGTCACGCGGGCCAATAACACGGCAATGACATCGAAGCCGGTGTGATACATCCAGCCTTCGCCGGGCTGATGGGCCAGTGGCAGGTCACCGAGGGCCGCCATCCATTGATCCGGCGTTATGGCTGGTTGGAGCGCGCCCGGGCTGAGCCCGGCGGTCGCCATGGCCTCGCCCAATGGCGAGGCGCCTTCGCCACCCATCATCGCTCCGAGACCCCAGGTGAGGGTGAGGAGATGCCGGGTGGTGATGGGTCGAACGGCGGGCACTGTCTCGTCGAGCGGGCCGTTGATGTCACGCACGACCCGCCGATTGGCCAGTTCCGGTAGCCATCGATCGACCGGGGCGTCCAGGTCGAGCTGGCCTTTCTCCACCAGTTGCATGGTGGCGGTGGCGAACACCGCCTTGGTCATGGAGGCGATGCGGAAGATGGTGTCGGGCGTCATCGGGGCGCCGGATTCGAGGTCGCGGGCACCCATGGCGTCAATCCAGGTTTCTCCCTTGCGGCTGAGCAGCACGACCACGCCGGACAGGTCGCCGCGTTCGACATAGCCATTCATGGCGGCGCGCATCTGGTCGATCCCGGATGGAGAGAAGGCGGTTAACGTGGACAAGGTCGGTCTCCAGTGTTGAGGCGGTTGCTTGCGATGGCGTGCCGCCGCATGAGGCTGGGGCGCGGCGTTTCACCACCACGATCATGATGCGGGAGCGGGGTGATGGTCGCTTCTCGCATGTTGCGAAATCCCGCCATTGGCGACGAAACGAGGTCACCGGGGCTTCCGGTGACCTCGTTCGGTTCGGATTGGATGGATCGCGGGGGCTAGCTGACGAGGTCGCGCACCCGGTCGTCGCGCAGGCCCAGGCCGACCCAGGCCAGCACGCCAAGCGCGCCGGCGAACAGGACCGGGCCCATTTCCTCGGCCCGGACCTGGCTGGCGATGGCGCCGCCGATGTACGCGGTGAGCAGGATCGCGCCGAGGACGGCCGTGCGCGGAAGGGCATAGAGCAGGGTGCAGACGGCGAGTGTGAGCCCGATCCAGACGACCTGACTGTCGGGATAGCCAAGCTTGACCGCGCCTTCGACGTAGGCATCCATCCTGGCGATACGCAGGATGGCGTCGACCGCCATGAACAGGATGACGAAGCCGCTGATGACCCAGCCAGCCTTGATCGAGATGGTCGTGCCCTGAAGTGTCCGTGCCGTTGCCATGTTCCCCTCGCCTTTCGCTCGGGTGGATCGCTGGAAGCGATATTCCAGGACGGTCCCGGAATCCCCATTGGCCCGCCAGCGTGTCACCCTTCAATGGATCCATGATCTCAGGAGACGCGCGGGAACTCTTCTCGTGGATTGCGATTCGCGCGGCAACGGCCGGCCCGGGCATTCCCGGGCCGGCTGTTCGCGTGGTGACTCGGGTCAGGCCGCCGAGAGGCCTTCGACCAGTTCCTGGAGCTGGTCCCAGCTCTCGTTCGCGCCACCCTCCATGCCGCTGGACAGCATGCCCTGGAGGTCCTCGGGGTTGGCGAACGTCGAGGTGACGGTCAGGCGGCTGCCTCCATCGATGTCGGAGAAGACCGCCGCGTCCTGAACGACGTGGCCCGGCATCGGCTCGAACTCGAAGGTGCTGACGAGCTTTTCGTTGGGCACGATTTCCAGGTATTCGCCGCGGAAGGCGTACTCGCTGCCATCGTCTCCGCGCTGGATATAGCGCCACGTGCCGCCAACCCGGACATCCATCTGGTCGACGATGGTGGTGGTGGCGCGCTGGCCCCACCATTTCGCCACCATCTCGGGATCGGTGTAGGCCTTGAACAGGAGATCGCGCGGGGCCTTGAAATCGCGGACCATGACGAATTCGGTGTCGGAGATCTGGCCGGTGGTCTGGGTGCTCATGGTGGTGTCCTTTCCGGGACGTGGTGGGGAGAGGGGGCTTGGACGCCCTGGGGTTACTGCCCGCCTTCGCGCGGGTTCGCGATGGAGTTCTCGATGGGTCGCGATCCGGCGATTCATGGCTGGGTCAGGAGTGGCGACGGTGCCGCCTGATGCCGGCGGTGGTCTGGTCCTCCTTTCGTGACGCGAGCGCGTGGGGAACTGATCGGCTGATGGCCGGGTGGGATGTCGAGGGCGTGACGGGTCGGCGGCGGTTCATGTCCATGATCCTTCGCTGGTGTATTCGTGGAGCTACTGCTCGCCGGTACTGGTGCTTTCCTGGAGCGTTTCGAGGTAGTCGGACAAGCGGTCGAAGCGTTCTTCCCAGTTGGCGCGGTGCTGGCCGATCCAATCCTGGGCGACCTTGAGGTTGGCGGGTTCGAGCCGGCAGGGACGGTACTGCGCGTCGCGTCCCCGGCTGATGAGCCCGGCCCGCTCCAGCACCTTGAGGTGCCGCGAGATGGCCGGAAGGCTGATATCGAAGGGTGCGGCGAGTTCATTGACGGTGGCCTCGCCCTCGGTGAGGCGGGCGAGGATGGCCCGCCTTGTGGGATCGGCCAGGGCATGGAATGTGGCGTCGAGATCCGCGTCGTTCATCTGTAGTTCACCAATCGGTTATATAACCATCTGGTTAGATACTACGCCTCGACCGGTATGCTGTCAATCCCCCTGGCGCACCAATTTCACCGATTGGTTAAGTTCCAGGGCTTGCCGCTGTGGTTCGGCCGCGAGAGGCTGGGTTTTGGGCAATCCCCGTGGGTTCGGCCCAGGCCTGTCGCGGATATCCACGGCGAAGATACACTTCACCGAGATTCCTGATTTCTTCCGGACCGGGTTTCACGGGCATCGAGCCAGCTCAGGACTTCGATGCTGGAAAGGCAGGCGATATGCGCTTCATCATCACGTCTCGCACGATATCGTCCATTCCCGTCCAGCAACGGAGACCCGACCCCCATGATGAGGCTTACCACCCTCTGGTCACTTGACCGGACCGTCGATTCGGCGACGGGTATCAGCCCACTCGCCAGTTCACTGGCCGCCCACTGGGACCACGACCCGGAGAGCGTTCGCCTGTTCCGTTCCAGCGCCAACTGCATCCATCGGCTCAGCCGCGAGGGACGTCCCGCCTGGCTGCGGATCGCTGCCGCCTCCGAACGCACCGCTGACGGCATCCAGGCCGAACTCGACCTGCTCGCCTGGCTTCACCAGGTCGGTGTCGCGGTGGTTCGACCCATTCCCTCTCGCTCGGGCGACCTGCTCGTCACCACCGAAACCGCCATCGGCCCACTTCACGCGGTTCTCTTTGACCATCTCGATGGGGAGATGCGTGACCTCGAAGATCTGTCGCTGGGGGAGATGGAGCGGTGGGGCGCCGCCGTTGGGCATCTGCACGCGACGTTCGCGTCCGCGCCGGACCGCTTCCGCGCTCGGAAAGCCGGCTGGGAGATCGCGTTGGAGGCGGTCGAGACCGGTTCGGTGACGGTTCCCGGACCGGTTCGGCGAGAGGCCCGCCGCCTGCGGTCCGTGCTCCGCGACCTGCCAACCACGCCCGACGTGTACGGCCTGATCCACACCGATCTGGAACTCGACAACCTCACCTGGAACGAGGGCGGGATCGCCATCCTCGACTTCGACGAGTTCGGCTCCGGCTGGTACATACTGGATATCGCCAAGGCGTTGACGGACCTGCTGCGGGAAGGCGAGGATGTCCACTCGTCCCGGATTGCCGCGTTCATCCGCGGCTACCGGCGGGAGCACGAACTCGCGGATGACCTGCTCGGGCTCCTTCCGGACTTCCTCGCCCTCTCCGATTTCCGGAGCTACATGTCACTCGCCCGGGCCATCGACCTCGAGCCAGAAGACGCCGACGTCTACTGGATGCCGACGCTCATCACTCGCCTCCGCGCCTGGATGGCCGACTATGAGGAGCACCATGCATCTTTTGGATGAATAAATACCGTCACATAATGAGTCGAAGAGGCCACTTCCTAGCCACCAAGGTCTCAGAAAGTGCTTAACAACCGCTTTCTCAACGGCCAGACTTGGTAGTACAATCTAGCCAGATCAAGTTTTGAGATACGAACAATCCCGCCGCAGATAGCTATCAGTCTGTTTGACGCTGATGCAGCTGCTGCCTAGAGCCCAGTATCGATCGGCGATAAGGATCAAAATTGCATGGCTTACATTCCTCTTCCCATTATTCCCGTGTCCTTGGACCAATTGCAGTTGGATCTAGAGAATTATCGCATTCCTACCCGAAGTGCTGACGAAGCCGCAGCGCTGAAGTACCTGTTCGCCTCTGAAGACGTGATCGACGCCGCTCGCCTCATATTGCGTGAAGGGTATTTTGACAACGAAGTGCCAATTGTCATTCAGAGCGGCGAGCACTTTACTGTCCTAGAAGGTAACAGGCGCGTTAGCGCGCTCAAGGCACTGCATAACCCTAGGCTGGTTCCAGCCCATGAGAAGGAAATCAGTGCGCTACTAAAGCGGTATGCCGTCGAGGCTCTTGATCTGCCGACTACGATCCGGGTGATTGTGGCCCCCGACCGATCAACGGCGGCTCCTCACATTGCGCGCCTGCATACCACGCTCCCGAAGAAAAGGTGGAGTCGAGATCAGCAGGCGAACTTCTATTTTTCACTGATCGAGCCTGGTATCACTGTGGAGGACATCAAGGCTGAATATTCCGGAGTTGATGTTCCTCGATTTATCAAGATGGCTGTAATGCGCCGATTCCTAGCGGGTGTGCGATTCTCAGATTCAAGTCTTCACGACTATGTTGTATCAGACAGCCTCAAAATGTCGGCACTGGAATATGCTTACCGGCCCAAAGAGATAGCAGGCAGGTTTGGAGTTTCATTTGACAAGAATGGCTTTCTCCTGCCGATCGACAGTCATCCCCAGGACGTTGGCGCTGTATTGAGCGGCGGAGAATTAGCTGTACTCGAGCTGCTGATCGCTCGGTTTCGATCTGGAACTCTCAACACTCGTTCCCCCGAACTCCGAAGGAATTCGCGTGAATTTAATGACTTGCTGACAGAACTGGACTCCGTGGCAATCGCAGCCGAGCAATCGGGCTATGGAACAAGTAAAGGGGACGAGACAGGGGCCGATCGTAGTGAGTCTTCCGAAGATGCGGCGAAAGAAAAGCATGAATCAGAACCGGGCAACGGCAGCAGAGAGAACGACTCTGGGAATAAGGAAGAGTCAGGTAAAAGAGGGCCAAATCGTCCCGAAACAAAGAAAAATATCGATATGAGTGGGGTAGATTATGCAAGGGTTCCTGCAGGGCTAAAGGTGCGGTTTATAGAGTTTAGGTCAATAAGTACGTTCGACTTTCCGATAGCTACAGCTATGCTGATGCGTTTGGTCCTAGAGTCTACGGTCAAATACCATTTTGAGCGGTTGAAAACGCCTGTCTCGGGTGAGCTTACTGGGATTATGAAGATAGTTCGAGATAACTACGGAAAGAAAAAGTACCTTAAAGACTCAATCGGTACACTTTGCAGCGGTTCAGGCCAGCAACCTGGATCCTGCCAATGGTTCAATCTCGCGAGTCATAGTGGTGAGGTGCCTATTACGCGTGAAGACGTTCATAAAGCATGGCAGCAGATTCTGCCGCTCGTTCGATTTCTTCTTGATCAAGCGCCGTAGTTGAGTTGGCAATACAGTTCTCAACTTCTGCTGAGGAGATTAGCAACTCTTCATACTTTCCAGCTCGGTTGGCGGAATAGGAGAGCTCGAGGGTATGCTGCGGGTAGTCCTGGTAAAGATGGGCGATAAGTGGAGATTGGTCGTAGGTAAGTAGCCAATGAGCCTGGTCTATCCCGCTGATAGCTTTCGCGAGAGATACGTGATCTCGTCCTTCAAACGCGTTGAGATAGAGTTGTGATCCAGCTTTGACATATGGTGGATCAATATACATTAGCACATTGCGAGAGCCCGAGTAGTCCTGAATCACCGTCCGGCCGTCAAGGTCAGATACGATGATGCGATCCGAAAGACTTCCTATTATTCGAATGCGATCTGCCAACGATTCGCGATTGAACCTAGCGTCTATTTTGTATTTACCATCCTGGGCCTGTCCACCGATCACGCCCGCATTGAGAACGCCAGACCGATTTGTGCGATTGAGGTAGAAAAACGCGAAGCCTAACTCAATTCCTGCTCTATTGTCTCGGTCCTGGTATATCTCTCGCTGATGTCGCCATTCTTCAATAGTCAACGGAGTACTACGGATCAACTCAATGAACTCCTCGTTGTCATCGACTACCGATTTCCAGAATGCATACACAGCTTGATCAAAGTCGTTGATGACCAAATTCTCGATCACGCCCTCACGGAGAAGAGCAATCCCAGCTCCAGCCCCACCTGCGTATGGTTCTACATACTGTGGGGATTCGATTGGGACTGCTCGAATGATGTCAGCGATAAGCCCAGCAAGTGCCGCCTTTCCTCCGGGATATCGGAGGGGTGATGCCGATCCGAATCGTCTGCTGGCTGCCACTCGAACTCGTTTCATAAAATTCCCGCTACTTTGACTTCTTGATTTCAGAGTGATTATCACCGCCCAGCCTTGGCTAGTCTATGTGTGTGTTCGTCAAATCTTCTTGAGGTCGACTGGATGCGCTCGCTCATCCTTCGCCTCCGCGCCCGGATGGTGAACTACGAGAAGGCCCGTGGAGCCGGCTGGTGACGACGAACGGGCTCGCGCAAACCGCGCGAGCCCGTTCGTCGTTTGCGAGATCACCTTCGTGGTGAGGCGGATGCCCGCATGAGCGGGATGATCGCGATGGCCGAGCCCACGTGCAGAAGCGCCATCACCACCTTCGAGGCGGTGTCCACACCGCTAAGCGGACCCAGCATGGAGACCAGGAAGAACGCGACGGCGATGGCGGTCCAGATCGTCCGAGGCTGGGAGGTCGTGCGCTCCAGCACCGCCAGCAGGCCCCAGGCGGCGAACCCGAGCAGGAGGGTCATCGCGATCACGGCGACGTACCCAACGGTCTGGTCGTCGCTACCGGTGTTGGCGACGGGGAACTCGCCGTTCGCCAACCGGGCGAGGGTGAGGATGACCACGTTGATCACGAGGGCGGCCTCGATCGCCAGCAGCGGAAGCTTGACGCGGGGACGGGTTGCGGCCTGGGTGTCGTTCTGGTGTGTCATCGATGTACTCATCGGGGTCCCTCCTTACGGAATGTATCGGGCGTTACACGGTCTGGTTGACCGTCGCCATTAGCTCGCTGGTTGCGGGTGCTGGGCCACATGAGGACGATTCAGCATGCGCCACATCCCCGCCTTGTGGAAATAGATCCAGGTCACCGGCTGCATCATGAGCATGGTGCCGAACATCAGCACCTGTTGCAGGACCGGCACGGCGTTGACGGGCAGCGTGTAGGCCATCACCACGCGGAGAATGGCGTCGGATATCGTCGCCACCGCCCAGAGCACGCTCATCACCCGCCAGATGTGGCGGAAGCGGGGTTCGTGCTCCCAGAGCAGTTCCCACGGTGGGCCGTGGCGAAACCGGCCCTCGAGCAGCGGCTTGCTGAACTGGTAGGCGAGAGGGCGGTCGGCCCAGAGGCTACCGAAGAACCACAGCGCCACCATGGCCGTGAGCAGGCTCTCGCGGGCCAGCAGGAAGCGATCGCTGCCGGTGACCAGCGAGATCGCGAACCCGGCGATGGTGAGCGCCAGCATGTAGGGGGCGAACCGCCCGCCGGACGTTCCGTTGCGGTAGGTCACCAGGGCGGTGACCGCCGAGACGGCGCCAGATGCCAGGAACGCGATGTAGAGGCTCGACCCGAGCCAGAGCATCACGTACAGCAGGGCGGTTGGCGCGAGCAGGTCGAACGCGAACCAGAGCAGGCCCGGCCGGAGCCAGCGTGGACGCAGGCGACGCGCGAGATTGGTGGGATGTGGAGTGGAATGCCGCATTGGAGATTGTCCCTTGAGTCAGGGCTGGACGCGGGTGGCGTGGGTGAAGAGGTTGACCAGTTCCCGCGCGTAGAGATCGAGGTCCAGGTCGGGGTTGGCGGACTGCGCCAGCGGGATACCGTCCAGCGAGCGCTGGATGGTGGTGGCCATGACCTGGATGTCGAAGTCGCGGAAGACGCCCTCCGCCTGGCCCCAGCGCAGGATGTCGCTGATCGGTGAGGTGGCCTCCTCCTCGGATTCGCCGTCCCATTCCATGCCGCCGTGGAGCACGATGCTCATCATGGCCCGCAGGGCGGACGGATCGGTTTTCATGAAGCCGATCAGGCCTTCGATGTAGGCAACCAGCGCGGCCTGGGGGCCGTCCGGATCGCGCACCGCGGCGGTCATGTGACGGCTCAGCCGGTCGTGGATGTCCGCCACGATGGCGCCATCGAGCGCCTTCTTGGTTGAGAAGTGATAGGAGATGAGGCCGGTGCTGCTGAGGCCGGCGCGTTTCGCGATCTGGGCGAATGAGGCTTTGGAGTAGCCCAGGTCGACGATGGTGTCGATCGCGGCCGCGATGATTTGCGAGCGGCGAGCTTGTTCAGTGACGGAAGGGGTGGCACGGGAGCGCACCGGAATTGCTTGCATGAGCAAATATTAGCACGGTTGAGCAATCTGTCAACCCTGGTTGCCATCAACCCGTGTGATGCGGCTGAATGGACGAATGAATTGCGAGGAGGGTGCCTGACTGGTGACAATGTCCATCGCGGGCCCATCAACCACATTGCAGTAGGAGACACAAGGGAATGAGCGAAACCAGCGTCACCGCGACCATCGACGCATCCCGCGAAGCCATCTACCGCGCGTTCACCGAGCCGGCCGCCCTTGAAGCCTGGCAGGCACCGGGCGAGATGACGGCAACGGCCCACTCCTTTGACCTGCGTCCTGGCGGCGGTTACGAGATGACGCTGCGCTATCCCGAGTCGGAGCCTGGTGCGCCAGGCAAGACCACCGAACACGAAGATCGCTACACGGCGCGGTTCGTGGAAGTCGATCCTCCCGCCCGCATCGTGCAGGCGATCGTTTTCGACAGCGACGACCCGGCATTCGCCGGAGAGATGACCATGACGGTGTCGTTGGAGACCGTGGTGGGCGGAACGGCGGTCACGATCAGCTACGCTGGAACACCGTCGGGAATCCGTCCCGAGGACAACGAAGCTGGAACGCGGATGTCGCTCGAAAAGCTGGCCGCCTACGTGGGCGGCCAGCCGCCGTCATGATCTGAAGAACATGGGTGGTTAACCAAACCGGCGGTGATCGGCGATGACCTCGTCGATCACGCGACGGGATTCGGCTTCCGGGTGGTGCCCGCCCGGATCGGGATTGGCCGCCACGATGAGCGCCTTCCAGATCGTCCAGCCCCGGCCTCGCGCCCACGTTCCCTCGTCCAGTGGCAGCGCGGCGCGGAACGCCTCGCGGCTCTCTCCTTCGAACAATGTCCATGCGATGGCCAGGTCGCAGGCGGGGTCGCCCACGCCCGAGGTGCCGAAGTCGATCACGGCGCTCAGGCGGCCATCCCGCACAAGCAGGTTGCCGAAGGCGATGTCGCCGTGGAACCAGACCGGGTCGTTGCTCCAGTGCGTGGCGAGCGCGGACTCCCACACCTCGGTCGCGGCGGCGCCATCGATGGAGTCGCCGAGTTTGACGATGGCCTCACGGGTCTCCTGATCGTAGAAGGCGGGTGGTCCGCCCCGCTTGAAGTTGTGGGCTCCGGGGGCTGGTCCGCCGGTGGCGTCGATGGCCTGAAGCGCGACGAGGAAGCCGGCTAGCGTGGCGGCGAACTCGGTCATATCGGCGATGCGCTCGACCGTGGCCTGCTCGCCCTCGATCCATTCGTAGACGGACCATGGCCAGGGGTAGTCCTCGGTGGGTTTGCCCTTCGCGACCGGAGTCGGGATCGGCAGGGGAAGCTGGGGAGCCAGGACCGGCAGCCATCGCTGCTCCTTCTCCACCTGCTCCAGGTACGAGGCGGCGCTCGGCAGGCGGACGGTCATCCGCTCACCAAGGTGAAATGTGCGGTTGTCCCAGCCGCCATTGGTGACGGGTGTGATCGGCAACTTCGCCCATTCGGGGAACTGGCTGTCGATCAGCTTGCGGACGAGATCGGCATCGATCGTTACGGTGTTGGTCATGGGGCATTTCTCCATGTGGGTGGCGTGGCAAGTGGCATTTTGCCAAGTGTTATGGAACTCGGGAAATGAGGACTGCATCCATCTGGTAGCGGTCGAGCTTGTCTCGACCTGGCAGCGATCATCCCGGAATCGTTCGTGCAATCCCGACGTACTCGCGCCAATCTCTGGGCGAAGACAAGCTCGACCGCTACCAGGTTTCGAGGGCAGCGAAGCAGATTTCAGAGGTCTTGGCGCGGACACGGATAGAGGGATGCCATGTGTCAATCCTTACGTACTATCGTGATCATCGCCGCTGACGTTGATGTGAACGGCGTGCGGTCCCAGTCGCCGTACTGGGCCTCGACCGTGAACCCCGCGTTGGCGAGGAACTCGCCGAGGGTGGGTTGGTCGACGAAGCGCAGCGTGCCGCGGTCGGTTCGGAGGCGCGTTCCATCGCGGGTGGAGGTGTTCTCGGTCAGCGTCACCAATCCATCGGAGACCTCCAGCACGTCGTAGTCGATCGCCAGCTCGCGCCCCGCCGGGTCGACCACGTGCATCGGCGGCATCGCGTCCCATTCCAACCAGGCCTTCGCGGCCGGGTTGCGCGTGTCGAAGGCGAACCGGCCGCCTCGGGTGAGCGACCGGTGGATCGCGGCCAGGGACGAGGCGATCTCGTCGTCCGTCACCAGACACTGGAAGGCGTTGCCGGACATGATCGCGAGATCGAACGTGTTCTCCCAGGGGATGCCGGCGGCGTTCTCTTGAACCCATTCGATGTCGTCGCGCTGGCGGGCGACCTCCAGCATCGCGGGGTCGGGATCAATGCCCACCAGGCGGCCGGAATGGCCCCGCGCCCGCGCTCGCTTGAGGATGGCGCCGGTTCCGCAGCCCACATCGAGCACGGACCCGGCGTCCATCACGAGGTCGAGATAGAACGCATCGGAAGCGCCCCACGGGTTCAGCACGTCGTAGAGCTCGGCGACCTGCTGGTCGGTGTAGGTCATTTCAGTCGTCATGGCGTCCATGCTCCCCACCGGCCGGCCCTGTCCGGTCGATGCGGAAGACCGGGTAGTCTCCGGCGATCGCGTCGATCTCCGCCACCTTGGCGTCCGGCGAAACGGGGAAATGCGTTCGACCGCTGGTGGCCACTTGCAGGTAGCGTTGAAGGATTGGGGTTCGGCTCTCCGGCGGGACTTCCGTCAGGAGTACGGGCGAGGACACTCCCTTGCGAAAGGTGGCCCGGCCCCCGGCGGCGCGGACATTCTTCACCCAGTTCACCTTCTCCCCGAGCATGGCGACAAGGTAGTCATCGTCGTTCATGGTGATGACGACAACGGGGAAGGTGATCAACTTGCCCGATTTTCTCCCGGTAACGCTCAATGTCGCGACGTAGTCCAGAGTCCTGTCAGAGGCATAGAGAATGGCGGAGATGCGATTCAGAATTCGGGCGACGGCATTGGGCCGCCCATCCTTGTACAGCCAGTCGTTGAAACGTTTCATGGTGTACCTCCATCCGGTTGACCGCCAGGAAGCCGGTCGCGATCGGGATGATGTGGACGATTGCCTTCCGCCAGCCGGTTCCGGTGGAATCCAGCGATCCAGGCCGGCGCGCACTGGGAGTCGCCGCGAGCCGATTCAGGGGGTATGGCGACCATCCTACTCTTCTTCCCCGGTGTCCTCCGCCCAGAGGGCGCGCATCTCGGCGCTGGTGGCGAGCAGGTGGTCGAGCGTCCCTTCGCTGTCGACCGCGCCATCCTTCAGCACGATGATATGGTCAGCCCGGCGCAGGACCGTGTGCCGGTGGGAGACGGCCAGGCAGGTCCGCTCGCCGCTGCCGAGCAGACGGTCCCACAGTGTGCGCTCGGTTTCGACGTCGAGCGCGCTGGAGAGGTCGTCGATCACCAGCAACTCCGGGTCACGGACGAGCATACGGGCGGCGGCCGTGCGTTGAGCCTGGCCCCCGGAAAGCTTCACGCCGCGCGTGCCGACCGGTGTGTCCAGCCCGTCCTCCAGCGCCAGCAGGTCGCGTTCCATCACCGCGCCATGGATGGCGGCGTCGAGCGCGCTCGAATCGGCGGGCAGGCCGAGCAGGATGTTCTCGCGTACCGTTTCGCTGAACAGCCGTGGCACCTGCGCGGTGTAGGCGGCACGATGCGGCACGAAGAATTCCCCGGCGTCATCCACCGTCTCCCCATTCCAGCGGATCTCACCGCCGTCGCGGGGCAGCAGCCCGAGCAATGCCCGGAGGAGGGTGGTCTTGCCGGACCCGACGCGCCCGGTGACGACCGTCAGCGAACCGCGCGGCAGCGTCAGGTCGACCCCGGCGATGCCCCGGCCCGAATGCGGGTGAATGCGGGTGATGTTTCGCGCCTCCAAGAGGACCAGCCGGTCGCCTGGCCGGCGGGTCGGAGGCGGCACCGGCGGCAGGGAACCCTTCAGGTGCAGCGAGCCGTGTTCCACCAGCGCTTCCGGCGTCGAATCGCCGAGGAGGATGCCCATCCGCTCGAAGGCGACTCCGGATTGCCGGTAGTGGGCGAGCCACTGGCCGAAACCCGTGGTGAAGTCGGTGACGAAGCCGAGGTAGGCGATGAACAGCACGAACTCGCCGACCGAAAGCGTGCCGTCGCGCAGGCTGCCCGCGCCGAGCAGCATCACCAGGCCGGTCCCGATGCCGACCAGGTTGTTCGTCACCGCGCTCAGCGCCTCGCTGGCGACGCGGTCGACCAGCATGGCGCGTCGTCGCCGGCCGTTCAGCTTTTCGAGATGGGCCACCGCGCGGGATTCGGCCCCGGCGCCCTGCACGGTATGGACGGCCGCGATGATGTCGCCAATGGCGCCGGTCACCTGGCTCGTGGCCTGGCTGCTGGCTTCCCGATAGCGGCCGAGGGCGATGCTGGCCCGGCGGGCGACGAAGACGACGATCACCAGCGGGATCATCACCGCCAGCGTCATCCGGGCGTCGATCGAGAGCAGCACGCCAACGGCCACGAGCGCGATGACGAGGTGGACGAGCGATTCCGCGGTCCAGTCCAGCGTGTCCTCGGCGGAATAGGCGTCGTCGCGGAAGCGGCTGATGGTATCGCCGACCGGGTAGGGCAGGGCATCGGCGCCTGGGCGGTCGAGCACACCGCGCAGCAGGTTGCGGCGCAGCAGCCCGCTCATGGTGAAGCGCATGGTGATTTCGGCGGAACCGGCCGCCAGCCAGAGCAGGGCCCGGCCGATCGCCAGCAACGCCAGCATGGCGACCAGGCCGCTGGTGCCGGTGGGGAAGCTGGCCTCCCCGGTGAGATCGTCAAAAAACCACTTCGCGATCAGGCCGGGCAGCAGGCCCGAGAGATTCATGAGGCTCCACAGCGAGGCGTGGAGCAGGCAGAGCAAGGGCGCGTAGCGGATCATCTGGACCAGGTAACGCCAGGTGGGATAGCGGGTCATGCCAGCACCTCCCCGGCCGCGACGCGGAGCAATCCGGCGAACCGGGCATCCGGATTCGCGGCCAACTCCTCGCGGGGGCCGTATTCCTGGATCTCGCCGTTTTCCAGCACCAGGATGTCGTCGGCGTAGGCGAAGGTTGCCAGCCGGTGGGCGACGATGATTCCGGTGCGGCCATCGAGCAGCTGTCCGAGGGCGCGGTGCAGCAGCCGCTCGGTGGCGGGATCGAGGCGGGACGACGCCTCGTCGAGGATCACCACGTCGGGGTCGCGCAGCAGGATGCGGGCGCAGGCCAGCACCTGGGCCTGGCCCGCCGAGAGGCCGGCTCCCCCCGTTCCGACCACGGTGTCGAGGCCGTTCGGCAGCGACTCCCGCCATTCCGACAGCCCGACCGAGTCGAGCGCGGCGACGATCCGGTCATCTGGCACGCTGTCGTCGAACAGGGTGAGGTTGTCGCGGACGCTGGCGTGGAACAGGTGGACATCCTGCGAGACGAGCCCGATCCGGCTTCGGAGCGCGTCCAGCCGGGCCTCGCGGATATCGACGCCGCCGAGGCGGACCACCCCCGTTCGTGGGTCGAGGAGGCGCGGGATGAGACGGCTGAGCGTGGTCTTGCCACTCCCGGTGCGTCCCGCGATCCCCAGCACCCGGCCGGGTGGCAGATGGAAGGCGATGTCTCTCAGCACGGGCGTTCCCTCGTGGTAGCCGAAGGTGACGCCGTCGAGTGCCAGCGAAAGCGGACCGGGCGGCAGGGACTCCAGTGGGCCATCGGTGATGCGGGGCTGCTCGGCGAGCAGGTCCTCGACCCGGCCGATGCTGGCTTCGGCCTGTTGCAGGTCCTGGATCTCGTTCCGTAGTTGTTCGGTCGGCCGGCGCAGCATGTCGGTGTAGCGAAACACCAGGTAGATGGTGCCGAGGGTGAGCGAGCCGTCGCGATAGAGCATGGCGCTGAGCGCGAAGGCGAAGGCGATGCCCAGCCTGAACAGGCCCTCGCTGGTGGCGACCAGCGCGTACCCGCGCATCTGGGCCTTTCGGACCACCGTCAGCCACTGGCGCATGGCTTCGGCGCAGCGGCGCAGCACGAAGGCTCCGGCCCCGCTGGAGCGGATGTCCTCCAGCCCGGCCAGGTATTCGCCGAGGAAGCCGTAGAAATCGGCGCTGCCCTGGCGCTCGGCCGACCATTGATGGGTGGATGAGGCGCGGATTTTCAGCATGGCAACCAGGCCCATCACCACGAACGCGGCAAGGCCGAGCCCGATTCGCCAGTCGACGACCAGTAGCAGGCCAAGCACGCCGAGCAGCAACAGCAGGTTGCCCACGATGGAGATGACGAAGCGGGAGAAGAACCGGGCGAGGGTGGCGACATCGCCATCGACGCGTTCGATCAGTTCACCCTGGCTGTGGGAGCCGTGGTAGTGGGCATCCAGCCGCAGCAGGTGGGCGACGAGATCGGTGCGGAGACTGTTGGTGGCGTCCCAGCTTACGCGCTCGGCGAACCAGGTTTCGGCCACGGCCAGCCCCTGACCAAAAAGGGCCAGGGCGATGGTGAGCACCGCGAGATTGACCAGCGCCCGCATCGGGCCCCCGGAGGTGGCTTCGTTGATGAACCGGCCCGCGATCAGGGGCGTGATGACCTGCACGCCGATCGAGGCGAAGAGTGTGACGGCCAGGAGGGTGACGGAGAGCCGGTGGGGCCGGAGGTAGTGACCCAGGAGTCGCCAGTAGCGGCCAAGGGCCCGGAGGTTGGATGACACGAGGGAGGATGCTCCATGGTGCATGCGGCACGACAACGTCCCAGCGGCGAGTGCCGCGGGGTGAAGGTTCGATGCACATGGTGGAGGAGGTTCCCGTGTGGCCGGGAGGCGTCGGGACCGTTACCGGTCAGTCAGTGTTGGCGGCCGGTGGGTGGGACGCGATTGCGTTATCCGGAGACGGGGAAAAGGCTCGTCCAGCACGCGCGTGGGGTTGTGGTTGCGGTCATTGGATCGGGCCTCCAGGGGGGTGAATCGTGTCGAAAGCGGGACGATGTTCGCCCCTCAACGTGCCCCAGCATACCGATCGACCCTCCACAGGTCAACTCGCGGGTCGGTCGCTGGAGACCCTGTTGACACAGGCGTATGATGGAAACCTGCCCGCCAGGAGTGCCGAATCAGCATTGCATCGTAGCCCCGTATCCTCGCCTGGGAGGTGACAAATGAATAGTCGTCCACCGTGTAACCCTCGGTCTGGCGGAGTTCCCGCCCCTGTTCCGGGTACACCCGGAATCGACCGGCGTGCCGTGTTGAAAGGCGTCCTCGCCACCAGCGTTGCTGGCACGGGCACCATCCGGCTGGGTGCGTCCACCGGGGGCGTCCAAACCTCCGGTGAGCCTCCCCAACCGCTGCCGTCGCCCGTCCCTGGTACACCGATCGCCCAGGGCCAGTCGCTCGCGGACGCCACGACGCCCGACCTGGTGGCGACGATTCACGCGGCCCTGGACGAGGACCAGGCCGTCGATGCGCTGATTGAGGCGTTCGGCCGCGCCGGTGTCGCAGTATACCCCGACGATCCCCTGGCGCTGGAACCCCTGCTCCCGATCGAAGGCGTCGTGAACCCGCTGATGTTCCAGCGATGGCAGGTGGCGGCGATGACCCGGGAGATCCGGCGGGAAGGAGGCACGCTGGGGGCCGCCTTCGACGAGATGGTTCCCCCCGAAACGATCGCCACCGTGCCCGACGCGCCGTTGCCGTCACAACTCGTCGCGGCCTGGTGCCTGGTCAGCACCGCTCCTGGCGCGGCGATCGGGCGGACGATGATGGGCGAAATCGACCTCGAAACCGCCGCCGCGCGGGTGTATCCCACCGCGGTCACGGCCCTGTTCGCCGCCGATGTCCTCCAGGCCTGCGTGAGCGATACCGCGCCAGCAAGCCTGCGAGGTCGTCGCCTCTCGTTCGCGCCCGCCGCAAGCAACCGCGCGGAAACGGCCTGCGGCTACGCCAACCAGTTCCTGACGAACGCCTTCGCGGCCGTTAAAGCGGCGGTGGAGGCGGGAGCAGCGTCGGTCGGATTGCCAAAGTTCCTGATCGATATCCTGGGCTTCATCCTGAACACCGTCGCCGCGGCCGTGGAGGCGATCCTCGCCCCGGTCCTGGCCATTGTTCGCGCCATCGGCGCGATGCTGGCGGTCGGCAGCTACCTCGTCTCCAGCCTGACACCCTGGACGCTGACATTGACGCCCGATCCGGCGGTCAACAAGTTTGGTCTGGATGGCGCGGGCGTGTACGGAAAGCTGACACTCAGCGTGGACGGGCTTGACCTGCCAACCTGGCCAACGGTCGTCGTTGATTGCGCCAAACTCGCAAACATCACGCTTCCCCAGGATTCCGCCGCCGGATCGGACGTCGTCTACAAGATCTCCGAGCAACCCCGGCCGCTGGCCATCTGGACAACGACCACTGGCGAGCTCGATGCGCAGGGTACCGCCCTGTGGGACTACGTCACCGAAACCGAGCCAGCGGCTTGGGCGGCCAGTGGAGCCGAACGCATTGGGGTTCTGGGCATCACCGCAACCGTAAGGCGTGAGGACCTGATCGCCATCCGGGACAAGCTGGTGGAGGCGATATTCTCGGCTCTTGGACCATTCGTGCGCGACGTCATCGTTGGTCTGATCGGCGGCCTGCCAACGGTACTGAGCCAGCAACTGATCGACATGGCCACCGTGTCCACCTATCGCTCGGTGCCGGTGATCTACCACGACGAGCCGGTCGAGCCGACCGCGGAACCTACGACTGAAACCGAAACAGGTGGGTGCTGGATTGGAACCTGGAACGTTACCAATCTCGATGCCACGCTGCTCTCCCTGATGCCGACGGGCGGAGGTATTGACGTCGTTGAAATCTTTGGGCTCCTGACCATGTTCTTCTCCCGCGATGGCGAAGTCACGGTCTCCTACATCGGGTTGTCGATGACCATCGATACCGGGCAGGGGATTTACGTTCGGCTCGACGCGGACGGCTCGGCCAGCGGCACGTACACGGTCGAGGACAACGTCTTCTCCATGATCTTCGATCCCACCAGCCTGACGCTCACAATGACGGTCAGCCTCGGCGACGGCTCATCGACCCAAATTCCGCCGGAGGAACTGATGCAGTTCTTCAGCAGCGGCTGGGAAACGATGGAATTGCTCTCCTGCGGTGGCGATTCAATGACGATGCGCGGGCCGACCGGCATCCTGTACGAAATGGCTCGTTTTGATTGAGAAGGCTCGCACGGCCAATGGCTTCTAGCCGGTTTATTGGGTCAGAGGCGCTTGCCGGACACGAGATGGAAGCAGGCGTGGTCCAGACCGTCCTCGCCACTTCCAGCAACGAGCGAAAAGCCCGTGGCCGCCAGGTCGAACTGCCGGACCAGGCTTCGGGTGGTCGCGAGAACCGCCTGAACCTGGGCCTCGGTGATGGAGCCTGGCTGGGCGGGATCGGGCGATGGCCGGAGGACCAGATGTGTCTCCCGGATCGGGTTCGGGTGACGAAACGCGACGATGGACGCCGAGTCGACCATCAGGTCAGGCGGAGACACTCCGGGACACCTGTACTGCTGGACGCTCGGCCCAGCCACGAGGTGAAAGTGGAGTTGCCCCACATCCTGGTAGGCGCCGCCGTTGACGATCAGGGAGAGCGGACGTTGCCCTGGGTCAGTCGCGGTGATGTCTCGCCCGATCCGGTCCGCCAGGCGCAGGACATCGAGGACGACGGGTTCGTCGGCCGGGTCGACCTCCAGCAGGCTGGGAATGCCCACCTTCGGCACGAGGAGGATATGCGTCTCCCAGGACGGTCTCGGATGATGGAACGCGATGACCGCCGGGGTTGAGGCTACCCTCTTCACCGGGAGGATCCAGGCGGCGTGGGCGAACACCCAGCGAACGACCGAACTCGTGAGGTCGTGGCGGGCGAGCCGAAAGAGGGTTCTTGAGAGCAAGGTTCTCTCCGATCAGCTTCAGTGGATCGTCTGGCGCGGTGAGCGCGCGGTTTCTTCAGGCCAACGTGCTGCGTGGCTAGCCTCCGGCGCCCTGGTAGCGGTTCACGCCGCGCATCCAGACCCGGTACGCGCCGAGGAAGGCCATCAGGCCAACGACCGGTGTCAGCCAGCCGATCCAGCCGGGGAACAACTGGCCGTCCTTGTCCAGCATCACGGCCGCCGGATAGAAGTTGACGAAGGCGAACGGCACCGCCACGGTCAGGATCACCTGGATCGCGGCGGAGTAGATCGTGATCGGGTAGGTGATGAAGGTTCGCAGCGTGCTCGCGAAGCCGAACAGGAACGTCGCCCGGATGAACGTGAACGACCACGCTCCGAGCAGCGTCAGCACCGCCGCCTGCAACAGGCTGGCGCCGATCAGCGCCAGCACCAGGAATAGCGCGTTGGCGACCGACCAGGCGATGTCCAGGTTGCCGATGGCCCATACCAGGATCGCGCCGGACACCACGATATGGCCGATGTAGCCGACGTTGAACTGCTGCGCCGCGAGTGTCATGTACGGGTTGACCGGTTTCACCAGCAGGCCGTCGAAGGTGCCCTTCTGCACCATGCCCTCCAGCTCGGTCTGGCTGTAGGTGAAGGCCGCGCCGATGGCGTAGCTCATCAGGTTCAGCGCGTAGAGGAACGCCACTTCCTCCCAGTTCCAGCCGCCGAGTGTGCCGAACCGGTGGACCAGTACCCAGATCACCGTGAACTCGGCGACGTACGCCAGACCCTGGGCGAGCAGTCCTATGAGGAAGGCGCCACGGTATTCCATTCGCTCCCGCGTTCGCAGGCGCATGTAGTGCCAGAAAAGGCCAGCCGTCATGCGATCAACCTCCCTGCACCACGAGGCGGGTGACGATGCGAGACCACATCCACCAGGCCAGGCCCAGCAACGCGGCCGCCCAGGCCAGCCCGAACAGCAGGTTCAGCGCCATCTCGCCGTTCGGCATCTGGCCCATCCACATCGAGGCGGGGATGAATGCCAGGAACTGGAAGGGCAGCGCCCGGGCCAGCATTTGCAGGCCATCGGGGTAGAACCAGAGCGGCACCATCGTGCCGGCGAACAGCGTGCGCAACGCGCCAAGCGCCCACTGGAAGTGGAACGTCGCCAGGAAGTAGAAGCCCAGCATCCCCACCAGGCAGGCCAGCGAGAACGACACCGCCAGCGCCAGCAGGAACGCCGCCGCGAAGGCGAACCCGCTCGCGATCGAGGCGGGAGGCTGGAATCCGAAGAACAACGCCGCGATCACCAGCGTCGGTAGCACCGAGAAGAGCGCCGAGAACAACGACCGGCCGAGGCCGTCCGCCACCAGTGAGAGCGGGTAGTGGTAGGGCTTGATCAGGTCTACCGCAACATCGCCGGAGCGAATGCGCTGGTCCAGTTCGGCCAGAGACCTGTCCATCATCGCCAGCGCGATGACGGTGTTGAGGATGGCGTACGTGATCATGTCGGGCAAGGTGATGCCGTCCACCTCGCCGGAGCCGATCAGCGAGGTCCAGATCGCGACCTGGATGCCAACCCACGCCACGCCGATCACGATTCGCACCCACACCTCCGAGCGGTAGGCGAGGTGCTTGCGAAACGACTTGCCGATCATGGCCAGGTAGAGGCTCATTGAGTGACGACCCGCCCGCGGGTCCAAGTATCGATCTCTTCCTGCTCGGGCCGGTGGGCGTCCATCGACTGGTACAGGCGGCGGATGATTTCCTCGATATCGGGCTCCACGAACGAGATATCGGCGATTGGCAGCGTGCGGGGCAGGGAGGAGACGAGATCCAGCGCCGGGATTTCCGCGCGGTTGAAGGCGAAGGTCTTGCGAATACCGCGATCTTCCACCAGCGTGGCGTGCGGGATTTCCACCGGGCCGGGATCGTCGCTGAACTCGACGATGATGGAGCGCTCGCTGCCCATCCGCTGGCGCAGGGCATCGATCCGGCCGTCGTAGACGAGGTTTCCGAGGTTCACCACCAGGATGCGCTCGCAGAGTTCCTCGATGTCGCGCAGGTCGTGGGTGGTGAGGATGATGGTGGTGCCGCGTTCGGTGTTCACCAGCTTCAGGAACTCGCGAATGCGGTCCTTCGCCAGCACGTCCAGCCCGATCGTCGGTTCGTCGAGAAAGAGCACCTCCGGTTCGTGGAGTAGCGCCATCGCCAGTTCGCCGCGCATCCGCTGGCCGAGGCTGAGCTGGCGGACGGGCGTCTGGATGAACGCCTCCATCCGCAGCACCTCCTCGCAGAAGGCGAGGTTGCGCTGGAACCGTTCGGGCTCGATGCGGTAGATGCGGCGGTGGAGATCGAACGACTCCATCAGCGGGAGATCCCACCAGAGCTGGCTGCGCTGGCCGAAGACCACGCCGATCCGCCTGGCGTTCTCCTGGCGATGGGTGTGCGGCTGGTTGCCCAGTACCCGCACCGAGCCCGAGGTGGGGACGAGGATGCCCGTGAGCAGCTTGATGGTGGTCGACTTCCCGGCGCCGTTCGGCCCGAGGTACGCGACCGATTCCCCAGCCTCGATCGAGAAGGTGATGTCGTCGAGCGCGGCCCTGGTCGTGTATTCGCGGGTCAGCAGGGTGCGAACGGCGCCCAGTGGACCATCGAACCGCTTCGCCTGCCGGAACTCCCGCCTTAGGCTGGATACCTCGATTGCCGTCACCGTGCCTCCCGGGTCGTCATCGATGCTTCGCAGGGGCGCATCATACCAAACCCGGTGGATCGATCTGGGAGTTCCGTCCTGGCTTCGTTATCAGGAGTGGCGGTCGAGATGGGCGGGAACGACCGCGAGGAAGAGCAGGATGGCGACGATGGCGAACCCCCAGGTGAAGCCGGTCACGCCGCTGAGGATGCCGAAGCCGACCGCGCCGACACCGAGCCCGGCGTCGTAGGCGAGGTTCCAGACCACGCTGACCTGGGCATCGCGGCCGGGCGCGGCCCGGTCGAACATGATTGCGAGGGAGCTGTTTTGGGCGGCGCCGAGGCCCAGTCCGAAGAGCGCCATGCCGCTCAGCAGCAGGACCGGGTTGTGGGTGGCGACGATTCCCACCATGCCGATGGCGCAGAGGAAGACGCTGGGCGCGAGAAGGCGTCGCGAGCCGATGCGGTCACCGAGTCGCCCGCTCGGCCAGCGACTGAGGCTGGAGCAGGCCGCCTGGACCAGGAGTCCGATGGCGGCCAGGCCCCGCATGTCATCCGGCACGGCAAGCGCGAGATAGGTGATGAGGATTCCAAGGGCGAGGGTGGAAACCCCGAAGACGATCGTGGGACGGAGTATGGCGGGGGTACGCAGTTCGGTCATGATCCCGTGGGTTGCCCGATCGCCAGGGTGCATGGTGCTGAGGGTGCGGCCGAGGGAGATGCCCACGATGGCCGCCGCCGCCGTGATCATGGCGAGCAGGTCGAAGCCGGCGCGCTGGGTCAACCACAGGCCGAGCGGGAGCAGCAGCATGGCCGGGATGCTGAGAACGAAGCCGTAAAGGCCGAGGCCCTCGGCCCGGCGGTGCGCGGGAAACATGCGCACCGCGAGGGCGGTTCCGGCGACGACCGTGATCGCCAGGCCCGCCCCGCGGCAGACGGCGACGAGCAGGATCGTGGCCAGGTTGGGGAAGGCGATGATCAGCAGCGAGGGAAACCCAAGCAGGGCGATGCCAATTTCCATGATCCGGCGGTAGCCCAGCTTCGAGAGAAGGCGCGGGGTGTCAAGTTCCCCCAGCACGGTCGCCAGCATCATGGCCCCGGTGGTGAGTCCAGCGGCGATGGCGCGGCCGGTGATGTCTTCGGCGATCCAGGGCAGGGCCGACATCTGCAGCGACAGGCAGGTATTGGCGCAGAACGAGAACAGCAGGAACCAGATCACCGCTGGGGTGATGAGCCGGGCATGTTGTGGCGTGGTGCTGGTGGACAAGGGCCTGCTCCGGCGCGAGGTGGGGGAGAGAATGCACTGATGGGCTGCCTGCATGGATGCTTCCCGACAAGGGGAAGTAAGGCTCCTGGCGTTCGCCCACTCTACGGCATCAGGGCAAGGGAAGTGCTCAATCGGGCCAGTTGGCGTTGCGGCCAGGTGGTAGGCTCGAAGGTGTCATCTCGCGAAGGACGAAGCCGATCGGCCATGTGGCCCGGCCTTCGTCGTCACAGCAAAGGAGCTATCCATGTCGGATGACCACAGCCCAGGCGACGCGCGCAAACCGTATTCGGACATTGGCGGACCGGAGGCGCGACATGCCCAAACGCACGACGTGCGCCGCGAGGACCTGACCAACCCCACCGGCCCCGAGCCGGAAGACGAAACCTTCGCCGAGGACCTTGCCCAGGAGACGCCGGAGTCGATTCGGCGGGCACAAACGGAGTCGGCCGAACCCGCCAGCGCCGCCAAGGACATCGTCAACAAGCTGCCCGATCTTTCCAGCGAGGAGCTGGCCCAGATCGCGGTGCTCGATCCTGGCACGCCGCTGGAGCAGGGCTCCACCTACCTCGACCTGTCAAATCGCGCCCAGGGGCCGTTCACGGCCGTGGGTGGGCAGCAGGCCGAAAAGTCGCAGCAGCTTGTGGCCAAACAGACGACCGATTACGAGACGTGGAACCGCCTCATCGGCAAGGCAACCGGCGAGGAATAGCCTCGCCTGGAAGCGCGTTCAGTTCCGTGAACTGTGAATGAGACATAAAGTACGAAGGCGGTCCCACGATGGGACCGCCTTCGTGGGTTGTTGCCGTGAGCGGGGAGACTAGGCGGCCTGCGCCGTGTAGCCCGCTTCCTCGACCGCCGCGAGAACGTCGGCCTGGCTCAGCTCGGCTTCGCTGGTGATCGTGAGGGTGCCGGTGGCGGCGCTGGCTTCCGCCGAGGTGACGCCCGGGAGCTTGCTGACCTCTTCGACCACGGACTTTTCGCAGTGCCCGCAACTCATGCCAGTGACGTTGTATTCCGCAGTTGCCATGTGTCTGGCCTCCTTCTCTACCAAATCGATCCTGCCCGGCGCGAGCCGGACGACGTCCTGAATATATACCCCCATAGGGTATGACGCAACCGCCGGAATTGACGGGGATGGCCTGCATCCACGCTCACGCCGCTATACTCCGGCGATGCACACTCCCATCTCCACCGACCACATCCGCGCCATTCTCGATGCGTTCCAGCCAGGGCTCGAGTTGGTGTGCGCGGTTCGGCCCGGACAGGGCATCGCCAGCGAAATCCTGCTGATCGAAACCAGTCGTATGCCGCTCGTTCTCAAGCGATACGGTGATGGCGAGGGCTGGAAGCCGCGAAAGGAGCGGGCGGTCTTCGCGCACATGCGGGGACTGGCCATTCCGGCGCCGGAGGTGCTGGCGGTCGATACATCGCGGGCGGTTGTCCCATTCACCTGGTCGTTGACGGAGCGCCTCCCCGGCGAGGCGTGGTCCGGAATCGCGGGCTCGCTGGATACGAAGGCGAACGAGCGCCTGTACCGCGAACTTGGCGACTACCTGAGCCGAATGCATGCGACGACTTTTGACCAGTTTGGTGACGTGGGACCAGGTGAGGACGGGCTTGCCGTGGAACCCGCGCATCAGCTAGGAGATGTCGCTGGCGCCGTTCCCGGCCCGTACGAGCGCTGGGTGGACATGCATCGCGACATCGTTCGTGCCCGGCTCGGCTTGATGCGGGGAACGCCGTTCGCGGACCTGATCACCCCGGTCGAGGATTACGTCGCTCGCCACGAGCATCTGATCGAGGGCGATATCCAGGCGCGGCTGCTGCACATGGACCTTCATCAGGGCAACATCCTCATCCACGACGGCTCGATCAGCGGGCTGCTCGATGTGGAGGAAGCCATCGCCGGCCACAACGAGTACGACCTGATGCGGACGGAACTGGCCAACTTTCGCGACGCTCCCCCGGCGTTCGAGGCAGCCTTCCTGGAGGCATACCAGCACCACGTATCACCGCACCCCTCGATGCGCGAGCGCAAGCGGTTTTACGAGGTCTCGCGCACGCTCGCCTGGATCCAGAGCCTGCTCATGCATGGCGACTCCTACCCGCCGAACGATCTTGCCGAGTACCAGCGGGCAGCCAGGGAGACGCTGGAGGCACTCCTGCGCGGCGCGTGAGTTCGCTCTGGGCAAAATCGTCCGCGGTAATGCTGGTCTTACCTCGCCGAGATTTGGTCATGACGGCCACGTATGACTGAGCGACCTAGCGCTGGTGGCCGCGCCTTGAGGTGACCCATGGCGGGAGTTGGTGTGAGGTGTACCATCGAGTTAGCTCAGGAGTTGACTGCAATAGTCGCTCGCCCGGCGAGGCGACGACGGCCAACGGAAGGGAGCGCTCATGTCCGCGCAACGCAAGCCATCGCCTCCGGTCGTCAAGGTGAAGCCGCACACCCATGCCAAACTGCTTGCCTTTTCCAAGGAAGACAACCGGCCGATGAGCGAGATCGTCGAGCAATTGGTTGACCAGTTCGAGAAAGAGCGATTCTGGTCGGGGGTGAGAGAGGATCTCGCCAGATTGAAGGCAGACCCCGTGGCCTGGCAAGGCTACCTGGCCGAGATGTCCGAGTGGGACAACATGCCCAACGAGATTCTCGATGCCGAGGATCCGTATTACACGCCTGAGGAAGAGAGGGAGATCCTTGCCGGAGCAGCCGCTCGCCGATCCTCGGGAGGGTGAGGTCTGGGACGTTCAGTTCAGTCCCACCATGGGAGTTGAGCAGGCGGGCATTCGACCTGCTCTCGTCCTGTCCAACGACTGGTTCAATGCCGCGGAAAATCTTCTTTTCGTCGCGGTTCCCATTACGGGCACCGACCGGAATATCCGCTACCAGGTGAAGATACAGGGAAAGGAAGGCGGGCTCAGCGAACACTCGGTCATCATGTGTGAGCAGATTCGCTCGATGGATAGACGCCGGTTTCTGCGGAAACGGGGAACGGTGTCTGGTCAGACGTTGGCGCAGGTCAAGCGAATCGCCACGATGTTCGTTGGCGAAACTGGCGCCCCGAAGGCCTGAGGCAGGTTGGGGAACGAAAATTTTCGAAAGCAGGATCGGTGAGTCTGACGGCATCCAGTCGATCGCCGATACGGCGGATCTTTTGCGCCCCCGTGCTTTCCCTTAGAATTGCGGGAACGGGTCCATGATGTTATCACGAAAAAGTGCCTTGAAAGGGTTCTCGCAATGAATCGCCTCAAACGCAGCTGGCGCCTCGCCATGGCGAGCTGGAGTGTCCTGCGTTCCGACTGGACGCTGCTCCGGTTCCCGATCGTCTCCAGCATCCTCAGCACCATCATGGGAATCCTGGTGGTTGTCACCCTGTGGGGCGCCGGGGTGTTCGATTCGGTGGAAAACGCCGAGGCCGCCGCCAATGGGGAAGGCTCACTGCTGCCCTACGTTGGCGTCTTCATCCTCTACCTGGTGACCTCGTACGTGGTCATCTTCTGCAACACCGCGCTGATCTCCCTGGTGATGGCGCGATTCAACGGCCGGGTGACCGATCCTGACACCGGCTGGGCGGCGGCCCGGGCACGCTGGAAGCAGATCCTGGGCTGGGCCGCGATTTCGGCCACGGTTGGCGTGCTGCTCAATGTGTTGTCCGACCGAGGCGGCAGGATTGGCGAGATCGTGGCGGCGATCGGTGCCGCCGCCTGGGGCCTGGCGACCTTCCTCGTGATCCCCACGCTGGTGGTGGAGAATGTCGGCCCGATCGATGCGATGAAGCGCAGCGTGTCGCTGCTCAAGCGCACCTGGGGCGAGCAGATCGTGGGCAACGCCGGAATCGGCCTCTTCACCGGACTGCTGGTGCTGGTGGTCATTGTGCTGGGCGGGGGCCTGATCGCGCTGGCCGCCGCGACCGGCAGCGCCGCCGTGATCGTGGTGTCCGTGATCCCGGTGGTCATCGCGCTGGCGTTCGTGATCGCGGTGTCGTCGGCGATGGGCGCGATCTATCAGGCGGCGGTGTACCGCTACGCCGCGGGTGAGCAGGTCGATGGCTTTGGCGAACCCGGCCTGATCCAGAGCGCGTTCACCACGAAGTAGGGGGTTCGAGCGACCAGCGGGGAACGCGATGCTCCCCGCTGGTTAACAGGTGCGTCCACACCCGCGGGTGTATGCTGGTGTCCGGGTCCCTGGGTCCAGACGACGATGATTTCCCAGACCTCGCCATCCGGCGAGGCGCTCTCGGCGAAAAGTGCTCCTCATTGACGACTTCCGAACCTCTCTCCGACGACGCCCTGGCCTTCCAGATTCGCTTGAACTCCACGGTCATTTTCCGGTTCCTCGTCAGTGTGATCATCCTGCTGCTCGCGGTCAGTCTGGCCTTTACGACGATCGCCTATGTGTTCGAACCGGCGCGCATGCCACCGTGGCACTTGTGGCCCTTCCTGTTCAATCTCGAAGAAACCCAGAACATCCCCGGTTGGTACGACACGTTCCTCCTGCTGGTCTGCGGATTGCTGCTGGTGGGCATTGGACTGGGCTATATCCAGGCGGGCAGGCGCTGGTTCGGCATTGGCTGGTGCTGGCTGGCGTGCGGGTTCCTGTACCTCTCGCTGGATGTGGCCGCCGTCCGAATGGACCTGCACCACAGCCTTACCTCACAAGCGGGCGGGGCCGGTGCCCTGGTCTGGGTGGGGCCGGCGGTGTTCGTGATTGCGATGCTGCCGTTCCTGAGGGCGCTGCCGGTGGAAACCCTGCGGGCATTCGTGTTCGCGGCGATCGTCCTGGGCTTTGGTTCCTTGGCTCTGGACTGGGTCGCGAACGGTCTCGACGCTGGAGAGGTACGGCCCATGTCGTCGCGTGTCGTGAGCAATGTTGAAGAAGCCATGGAAATGCTCGGGGCGGCGATGTTTATCCGGGCCTCGCTGGCCTACTTCGCGGCGCACTGCCGTGACATCGGCGTGGGAACTCATCCGACAGGGTAGGCGAGGGGGCGGGTCGATTTGACGGGTGTGCTAGTTTCACGGCTCGGGAGGTCACCATCCGAGCATCGTGAAAGGCATCATTCCCCATGACCTCACGGCCGAACCACGAAACCCCAGCCCCCACGCGATTCACGGTCCCACTCCAGTGGCTGACGGTGATCTGTTCGCTCATCTTCACCATTGGCACCACGGTCCAGAACTTCGTGATCGTCGATCTCGACCTCATGGAACAGACGATGCGTCTCGCGGGGCAATCGAACGCCGAGGCGGCGGATAACGCGCCCGGCTTCCTGCTTGGCTTCCGTATCGTGGGGTGCGTCTACATGGTGGGCAACGCGATCGGGATGCTGGCGCTCAGGGGCCATGCCTGGGTCTTCTGGGTCGCGGTCCTGGTGAACGTCACCCAGGCATTCGGCTTCGTCGCGATCCCGCCCGAGTTCTGGGACGCCGCCCGCGACCGCCATGGATTCGCCGGGCTGCTGCCGTCGATCGTCACCGACGGTGGCGCCATCATCCTGGCGATCGCGCTGATCGGCTCGTTCATTCGCTTCCGCACGGCCTGGGCCCACGGGCGTCCGGATCGATCCGGCCCGGGCTGATCGGGGCCGCCCAGCGCTATCCCACGACCGGGCCTTCCGCCCGGCCAGGCGCGGGGGCCGGGGGATAGACCATGCCGGCGCCCGACAACGTCAGCCATACCTTCTGGCCCGGTCGCACGATGACGAATCGCAACAGTCGGACGTGGATCGGTTCCGCCAGTCCCTCGATCGTCACCTTCGCCACGTAGTCGTGGCCAAAGAAGTCGATCCCTGCCACCATGCCCTCCACGCCATCGGCGACCGGCTCTGGCGACAACGTGATCAGTTCCGGTCGCAGCATCACCCGCACCGGGCCCCGGTGGTGGGTGGGACGATGCAGCATGCCAAGCGGCGTGACGACGCCGTCCGGGTTCGCGGTTCCGTCCAGCAGGTTGGCGTCACCGATGAAGAGCGCCACCTCGGATGTCACTGGCGCGTAGTAAAGCTGCTCGGGTGCGCTCACCTGCACGATCTCGCCCTTCAGCATCACGGCGACCCGGTCGGCGACGGAGAGCGCTTCTTCCTGGTCGTGCGTGACCAGCAGGGCGGTGGCACCCGCCCGCCGGAGGATCGCGCGTACTTCCGCTCGCAGGTGCGCGCGGAGACCGGGATCGAGGCTGGAAAACGGCTCGTCGAGCAGCAACAGGTCGGGTCGCGGAGCGAGCGCTCGGGCGAGCGCCACGCGTTGCTGCTGACCGCCCGACAGTTCGCGCGGGTATTTCTCTCCGCTGTCGCCGAGGCCCACCAGCTCCAGCATCTCCGCCACACGCGCCCTCCGGTCCGAACCCCGGGGGAGGCCATAGGCGACATTTCGGGCCACGGTCAGGTGCGGAAAGAGCGCGTGATCCTGGAACACCAGGCCGACCTTGCGTTGCTGGGGTGGCACATCCACCCGGTCTCCGGAGACCACTCGCCCGGCGATGGAGATCGTTCCGTCATCGGGGCGATCCAGCCCGGCGATCAGGCGGAGCGTGGTCGATTTGCCACAGCCGCTTGGGCCCAGCAAGGCCAGCAGCTCTCCCGGAATCAGTTCGAGTTGGTCGATATCGACCACTCGCCGTCCAGCGTAGGATTTCCGCAGGTTGGAGATCCGCAATGGACTCACGTTGGCGCCTCCCCCCGCGCGCGGTGCCGGTCGAGGCCGAGGGTGGCGAGGGCCGACAGGGCGATCAGCAACAGGGCTGGGGCCGCCGCCTGTCCCAGCGCGTAGTCGTCGGTGGCCGACCAGATTTCGGTGGCCAGCGTGTGATAGCCGGTGGGGGCGAGCAACAGGACGATGGGGAGTTCCTTCATGGCACCCAGGAAAACCAGCACCGCGCCGGTGGTGATGCCGGGCCACGCCAGCGGCAGGGTAATCCGCGTCACCGTGCGGAGACCGGACGCACCGAGTAGTCGTGATGCGTGCTCCAGGGCCGGGTTGATCTGCAGCAGCGATGATTTTACCGCGCCCACGCCGTGTGGCAGGAACCGGATGACCATGGCCATCACCAGGAAGGTGAGGGTCTGGTACAGCGCGGGCAGGTAGCGGGCCCCCACGAAGACGAACGCCAGCGCGATGACGATGCCGGGCAGGGCAAAGCCGAGATAGCTGAGCCGTTCCAGGATCGTCGCCAAACGCCCTCGATATCGAACCGCCAGTACCGCGATGGGGTAGGCCGCGACGATGACGCCGATGGCGGCGAACAGGCCGATGGTGAGTGACCCGGTGATTGCCGCCGGCAGCCGCTCGAGCCGATGCCCCGCCGACGCGCCGGTGCTGATCCAGTACAGGAACATGCCGACCGGCGCGCCGATTCCGGCCAGCGCGACCCCGGCGCACCAGGCGAACGCCACCCAGCGCCAGGGGCCGAGCCGGTATCGCCGGGGCGACCGGGAAACTCCCGTTCCCACCCGGTAGAGCGCGGCCCGCTGTTGCACGCGGTACTCCCCGATCAGCACCGTGATGGCCAGGAAGACGAGGATCAACCCGAGCGCGGCCGCCAGCGAGCGATCGAACGCGGCGCGGTACTGGGTGTAGATGGTGCGGGTGAACGTTTCGTACCGCAGCATCGTCACGACCCCGAAATCGGAGATGGTGTACAGGCTGACCAGGAGCAGGCCGCCGCCGATGGACGGCCGTAACTGGGGAAGCACGCAGCGGAAGAACGTGCCGGTCGGGCCAACCCCCAGCGTCGCGCTGGCGTCCTCCAGCCCTGGGTCGAGGCCTCGCAGCGCCCCGCGCACGGAGAGGAAGACGTAGGGATAGGTGAACAGCGACAGCACTAGCCAGGCTCCAGTGAACCCGTAAATGGTGGGGAAGCTGGGCAACCCGGCGGTGGCCAGCCAGTCCTGGGCGAATCCTCGTGGTCCCAGGAGGCCGATCAGGGCCACCGCCCCGGCATAGGACGGGATCACCAGTGGCAGGGGGAGCACCATGTTCCAGAACCGGCGTCCGGGCAGGTCGGTGCGGGTGGTGAGCCAGGCGAGAGGGACCGCGAGGAGCGTGGTGGTGGCGGCGACCGCGACCGCCAGGCGAACGGTGTTCCACAGGGTGTCAGCCGTTCGGGCCCGGAACACCAGCGGTTGCACCTGTTCCCAGGCGTCGGCGGTGCGGATGGCGAGGTAGACGAACGGCGCCAGCATGCCCACGCACACGATGAGGGCGGGTATAACGAGCGTGGGCGGTGGCCACGAGGACCACCGCCTGGACGGGCGAGCCAGCATCAACGCCATGCCTGTCGCCTGGGAACGGGTTTGACGCGAGTTGAGACGAGCGACACTAGATCAGGCCCACCTCGGTCAGCAACTGGATGGTGCCGGCCAGGTCGTCGAGATCGGTGAGGTCGATGTCGGGGGTCTCGAACGTTTCCAGCGGCGGGAGTTCGTCGATGGCGGTCACCCCGGCGGCCAGCGGATACTCGCTGGTTTCCTCGGCGAAATAGGTCTGGGCCTCCTCACCGAGCAGGTAGTCGATGACCGCGATGGCGGCGTCTTCCTGGTCACTTCCGGCGATGACTCCGGCCCCGGCCACGTTGATCAGCGAGCCGAGGTCGCCATCCGGGAAGTAGTAGTTCTCGGCGGCAATCTCCGGGTTCTCCTCGCGGGCCTGGTACAGGTAGTAATGGTTCACCAGGCCAATCGCGACTTCCTCGTTGGCGACGGCGTCGCGGATTTGGCCGTTGCCTTCGTAGGTTTCGGTGCCAGCCTCGATCATCGCTTCCAGCCAGGCGCGGGCGGCGTCCTCGCCTTCAACCACCCGGAGGGCCGTGACGAAGGTCTGGAACGACGCGTTGGTCGGTGCCCAGGCGATGGAGCCGACGTCGGCGGTGGGTAATTCCGCGATGGTGGCTGGCAACGTGGCCGGATCGGTGACGTTGGGGTTGTAGACGAGCACGCGGGCGCGGCCGGAGAGTCCGACCCAGAGCCCGTCTGGCGAGCGGAAGCGCGCGTCGACCCGGTCGAGCGTCTCGCTGGGCAGCGCGGCCAGCCGCCCTTCCTTCGCCAGCGCCCCGAGCGACCCAGCATCCTGGCCGAAGTAGAGCCCCGCCGGCGAGTTGCCGCCCTCTTCGAGGATCTGGGCGGCCAGTTCGGCGGTATTGCCGTAGCGCACATCCAGGGTCAGACCGGTGGCGGCTTCGATATCGGGAATCAGGGCCCCGATCAGGGCTTCGTTTCGCCCGCAGTAGACCACCAGGGTCCCGCCGGCGACCGCCACCGGGCTGGACTCCTGCGCGGCGATGCCCGCCGGCATGCCCATCGCGAGCCCCGCGACGCCAAGCGATGCGCCCTGTACTACCTTGCGACGTGTGGTCCCCGTGCTCATGCTCATGGTTCTCCCCGGTAGAGATATCTGACTAATCCGATCAATTAAGTAGGTTTTATCAGACAGCGGCACCCAGTACAAGACCAGGCCTCGGAATTGCGCCGTTGTGGTCGCAATTTGGGGGATTTCGTGGCGCGGCTGCCCTCTTGATTCTCGGCGCCATCGCCGTGGTGTCGGCGCATGAAGGTTCCGCGATCGGGATCGTCGGTCTGGTCGCATTCGTGGGGTGGGTTGTGTGGCTGGCGACGACCAGCGTGCGCCTGCTCCGCTCGGAAGGCGCCGCGGTCTGAGCCCTCGCCCGGGACGTGACCCCATCCTGATTTACCAATGGACATTGACACCACCCGGCCCGATATCGCGCCGGGTGGTGTCGTATTCAGGTGAGAAACGCAACGAGGGCAGGTGACCCCCGGCCACCTGCCCTCGTCCCAGCGATCAGTCCGCGACGGACGCCCGGATCAGGTCCGGGTCGTCTCCCGCCGGGTCAGCCCCGCCGCCATCGCCAGCACGGCCGCCAGCGCCGCCAGCAGGCCCGCCAGCCCGGTCGGCGTCGCCTGTCCCTGTCCGGTCTCCGGCAGCGAGGTCACCACCTCATCGACGGGCGACGCGGCTGGATCGGTAGACTCTGGCGTGACCGGAGCCGGCTCGGCCACCGTCTCCACCGTTACCCGGCTTGTGTCCGACTGGAGCGCGCAGGCATCCTCGGCTGCCTGCAGGAAAGTCAGCGTATCGTCATCCGGCTCGCACGTCGGGTCGATCGCCACCGCGACCGCCTCGTTGGCCACCTGCCCGGCCGTCACGTCGCCGGGCGTCACCTCGTAGGTGGCGGTCACCGTCACCGACTCACCGCGCGGGAGCGTCCCGATGAGACCGTCCGGATACGCCTCATCCCAGACGAGCCCCAGGAGGGGATCGTCGATCGTCACGTCATCCAGCCCCACGTTGCCGGTGTTGGTCACCACGAAGGTGTAGGTCAGCGTCGCGCCTTCCTTGACTGGTTCGGCGGGCTCAACCGTCTTCTCGATCGCCAGGCCGACCTCGACCGCGCGCATCGTCACCGTCGCGCTGGCCGATGCCTCGACCGTCTGCATCGGGTCCGTCTGGATGAAGCTGAAGGTCCGTGCCTGGGGCTGGCTATCCGCCGGAGCCGCCCGGAACGTCGCCGACACCGACACATGGTTGGTGTAGCTGCCCGCCAGCAGGTGGGCCTCGGTCAGTTCGGTGCTGGCCGTGCATTCCACGACCGCATCCGGCACCAGGGTGTCTGGCATGGTCCCGCAGTCGATGGTGTTCGCTCCCGGATCGTGTACCTCGACATCGGAAAGCGTGACATTGCCGATGTTGGTGACCGTAATCGCATAGGTGACGATATCCCCAGCATCCAGATCAGTGGTCGCCGAGGTGACCGTCTTGGTGACGGCGATGTCTGGCTGCTGGAGGATGGAGATGGTCGCCGTCGCCTCGTTGGAGTTGGCCTGGTCGCTGGTGACCTGGGCGGTATTCTCGATCGGCGTCCCCGCTTCGAGGTCGTTCTGGTCGATGGCGTACAGAACGGTGCAGGCCACCTCCGCGCCAACGGCGAGCGAGCCCGCCAGGAGTTGGATGTCGTTGGTCGCGGGATCGCAGTCCAGGGTCGCGACATCAACAGCGGGATCTTGCAGCATCACGCTGGTCAGGGTCACGTTGCCGGTGTTCTGGATGACGAACGTGTAGGTCACATCGCCTGGCGTATCGACAGTTGCTGGCTCGACCGCCTTCTCGAGCGTCATCGCCGGTCGCTGCTCGATGGATACCGTCGCCGATGACTCGTTTGAGTCCACCTGGTTGCTCGTCACCTGGGCTGTGGTGGTGAGCGCCGTTCCGGCGTCGATGTCGTCCTGATCGATCGCGTACGCGGCGGTGCAGGTCACTTCCTCTCCCGCGTCAAGGACTCCCGGCACTGGCTGCACGCCATCCGACGGATCGCAGTCGAGCAGGGCGTGATCCACCAGCGACGCCGCCAGCTCCACGCCATTGACGCTCGCGCTTCCGCCGTTGGCAATCACGAAGGTGAAGACCACCTCGCCCGGCGCGTCCACGGAGGACGGGTCCACCGAGACCACCAGGCTCAGCCCATCCACCGGTACGATGGTGAGCGTGGCGGATGATTCCGCCGAATCCACCTGATCGCTGGTGACCTGAGCGGTATTGACGATGGGCTGTCGAAGGTTGAACTGATCCTGGTCGATCTCATGCGGTGCCGTGCAGGTCACCGCATCCGAGCCCACCTCCAGCGTGGATGGCACGTCCTGAGTCCCGTCCGCCGGGCCGCAGTCCACCGCCGCCAGATCGATCGCCGGATCGACAAGCGCCACGTTGGTCAACGTCACGTTGCCGGTGTTCTGGATGACGAATGTGTAGTTCACGGTTCCGGGTGTATCGACCGTCACCGGGTCCACCGTCTTGCTCAGGGACAGTCCGGGCTGCTGGACGATGGAGACCGTGACGCTTGACTCATTCGACGCGACCTGGTCGCTGGTGACCCGGGCCGTATTGGCGATGGCCGTTCCGGAATCGATCTGATTCTGGCTGACCGCGTACGGAACGGTACACGTCACCGGATCGGAACTCGCCGCGAGGTTGGCGGGGAGCGGTTGCACGCCATCCGCGTTCGGATCGCAGTCAACCCGCGTGGGATCGGCCAGCGAGAGGGTCATCGCCACCCCGGTCAGCGAGAGGTTGCCGGTGTTCTGGATCGTGAAGCTGAACATTACCTCGCCCGGGGCGTTCAGGGATGCCGGAGCGACCGAGGATTCCAGCGTCACCACCGGTCTTGATTTCACCGTGGTAACCGTGACAGCGGCGTCATCCTCGACCGCCTGGTCGTCCGCGCCACCCGTGCCCTCGGCCCGCGCCGTGTTGGTGAACGATCCGGTCTGGATGTCGTCCTCGGAGATCTCGTGACTCGCCGTGCAGGTCAGCTCCTCGCCCGTCGCGAGAACGCCGCCCGGCGCGTTCTCGCAGTCGAGGTCGGCGACGAGCGGGTCCGTGACCGAGATGTTCGCCAGCGGCACGTTGCCGCCGTTGGCGACCACGACCTCGTAGGTCACGACGTCGTGGAGATCGAGATCGCTGCTCGCCGAGGTGACGGTCTTGGTCACCACCAGCCGCGGGCAGTCCGGGGTCGTCAGGTTCACCGTCCAGGTCGCGGTGAGGACATCGACCCGTTGCCATTCGCCTGGAAGCGGGTCGGGCCAGGCGGCGCCGGTTGGATCGAGGGTGGCGGTGATGACGACGGTCTGGCCGGGGGTGTAGGGGCCGGCGGGGTCGGCGGCGTAGGTGACGCCGCCGCCGTCGGCTGGGAGCGCGAGGGTTGGGCTGCCGGGCTGGCCGTCGAGGCAACTGGCCTGGGTGACCTGGGGCGGTTGGAGGTCGGCTGTGGCGCACGAGTTCACCACGATCGACACCGTGGCCGTGGCCGTGGCGCCGTCCACGGTCCAGACGGCCGAGTCCAGGCTGCCCCAGCCGGTGAATCCGGTCATGGTGGCGGTGATCGCCAGGTCCCCACCGGTGGTCAGGGCTTCGGCCAGCTCGGGCTCATACGCGTATGCGACGCCATCGGGCGGCGTGGGATCGAAGGCGGGTGGGGTGTGGACGCCGTTGAGGCAGGAACCGGGAGTGGGAGCGGGCAGCACGGGCGTGACCGTGGGGCAGTCGATGGTGAGAGTGACGGTGTTGGAGGCGATACTCGCGGGCTCGCCATTGATGGCGGTGATGGAGGCGGTGTTGGCGTGCGATCCGCCGCAATGGTCGGGCGCCATGTAGACGGAACTGATCTGGGCGCCGGCCTGGTAGCCGCCGGAGGCGCCGGGCTGGACCAGGACGGTGCAGTTGATGCCGGTGCGGCTTGGGTTCGGACAGGGAAAGAGTGCCTGGGACCTGCCGTGGCCGCCCACGAAGAAGGGGAAGGGGAACTCGTCCTCAAGGGTGATGGTGGCGGCGGGGCCGCCCGTATGGTGGACTTCCACATACCAGGAGAACGAGTCTCCTGGGGCGACGGTGATGTCGCCCGTGCGCAACGCACCGTTGATGATGGCGCCCTTGGTGATCGTGAAGCAGGGCGGAGCCACGATGGTGATGGTGGCAGTGGCATCATTGCCGCTCACCGTCCAGATGTTCGAATCCACGTCGCCCCAGGGAATGCCAGGATACTTCATGGCGGTCATGGTCACCTCGCCGCCGGTGCTAAGCAGGTCATATGGGTCCGGCGAAAAGTGGTAGGCCTGGATGCCTTCGGACTGGGCGGTGGTTTGGGCGGTGAACGTGGCGGCGGTAAACACGCCGTCGACGCAGGAGCCATCGGTGACCGTGGGCAGCCATGGCTGGGCGGTGGGCGTGGTGACCGGCAATTCCGGCGCCAGCACCTCAGCCCTGGCGGTGTCCGTCACCGGATCGGCCGCAAGGACACTCGTTGCGGTCACTGACGCCTCGTTCACCAGCGTTTGACCACCATCGGCCAGCGTCAGCGGCGTGGTGCCGGTACAAGTGATGGCCGCCGCATCCTCGGCTATCGACGCGATCACAGTCTGGAACCCCGCCGTCCGCGGATCGCAGTCCAGGTCGGCCACCGTATTATCGACCACCGTCACATCCGTCAGCGCGCCTTCTCCGGTGTTGGTCACCACCACCGACCACTCCACCAACCCGAACGGATGCTCCACCGACGGCGCCAGGTACTCGCCCGATTTCTCAAGGGTCACCGTCCCGGTCACGGGCAGCACCATCAGCGACGTGGCGGCCCCGCCCAATAGATCACTTGACCACGACGCGACCACGTGGTAAAGGCTCGCGGTCCCCACGAAAACCAAGCCAAACGCCGCCTGATCCGACACCGTAAATGTCACCGTGAAGGTCGCCGCGTATTCCCCCGTCGCCACGACGATAGGCGAGAGGTAGAGGCCTTGTCTGTTGCGTGTAGGGTTGGTGCTGTACGCAATCGGTCCCAGATTGAGATTGGACGAACTCACCACGTAGGTGGCCCCCGGGGCCGCCTCGACCGGTTCCAGGAACTCAAGGGGATAGCTATCCCCAAACTCCAAGACCGCCCCCGCTGGCGCGCTGCCTTTGATCGTGATCGTGAACGTCACCTCCTGGCCTGGAGCTGGCCTGTTATCGTCCACCGCCTTCGTCACCGTTCCGGTCGCGTCAGTGGACTGGATGCTCATCCCCCGCTGCATCATCTCTGGCTCGGTGGTTGGAGTACCCTCGTCCGGCTCAGGCGGCAAGGCCCCTTCGGTTGGCGTTGGGACCACCTCTTCCGGAGCGGGGGTCGGTGACGGTGGCGGGTCGGTTGCCGGTGGCGGGCCGGTAACGGGCTCGGTGGCCTCCTCGGTTGCCGCGGGCTCCTCCGTTGCCCCAGATCCTGCATTCCCCTCCGGCTCTTCGGATGTCGAGGGTTCAGTCGGCCCCCCAGACTCAGGCGTCGCTTGCGATGCGGCGTTGAGTCCCATCGCCGGAACCAGCATGCCCAGCAGTAGCAGTGCTATCGCCAGCCGATACAACCCAGGTACCTGCGTCCGTCGAATCATCGCCCAGTTCCCTTCCTGTCGCCTCTGGTAGAACCAGCAGACGCAGGGTGGCCACCTACGCGAAGCTTCCCTCAGACCCCACGAAACTGGCACTTGGCCCTTGCGCTACTCGCACTCCGGATGCTTCAAAAAACTATACATAACCAAATATTCCTGAACCCAACTTAGAGAAAATGTCCCGCAAAGTCAACTCTTTTGATGGTTCGATACATTCGGGAGATTCCTGGAGCCGGCGGAGGGGTGATCCAGCGGTCTCGGATTCCGGGGGGCGGGACCAGGCGCGGAGGGTGATTCGGCGTGCGCTTCTCAGTCAGCCGGCACATTCGCCAGGTCGGGTCGAGGACCGCGGAACCGGGCCCACAGTCGCCCGTCGAGCACGGCCATGCCGGCGCCGATGAGGAGCATGCCGAGCAGCTGAATCGCCACCAGCGCCTCGTCGAGGAAGAGCGAGCCGAGCAGCAGCGAACTCACGGGGATGAGGAAGGTGACCAGCGAGGTGTTGGTCGCCCCCACGTTGGCCAGCAACCGGAAGAAGATCATGTAGGCGATCGCGGTCGAGAACACGGCGAGCGCCAGCACGGAGAGCACCGCGTCCATGTGCCATTCGGCCGTCGCCCAGGGGCGGTCGACCAGTAGCACCAGCGGCAGCAGGATCACCGTGGCCGCGCACATCTGGCCCCAGGCCAGGAGCAGAGGCGGCTGGCCCTTCATGCGACGACCGTAGATGCCGGAGAACGCATACGAGATCGACGCCCCCACGATCGCCAGCCGCGCAAGGCCGCTGCCACTCGCGATGGAGCCGAGATCCTCGCTCATGATCACCAGCACTCCGGCCATGCCCAGGCCGATGCCGACCGCCTTCGCCGGGTTCATCCGTTCATCGGTGGTCCAGAAGTGCGCCACGATCACCGTGAAGATCGGCACGGTGGCGGTGAGGATGGCGGCCAGCCCGCTGGAAATGCGGGTTTCGCCCCAGAAGATCAGCGTATAGGGAAGGGCGCTGTTCAACAGGCCCATCACGAAATAGGGTTTCCACGCCTCGACCGTCGATGGCACCGGCACGTTTCGGGCCCGGATCACGATGTAGAGGATGGCGGCCGCGATCACCACCCGGCCGAAGACCACCGTCAGCGGGCCAATATCCTCAACGGCCACCTTGCCGAAGAAGTACGACCCTCCCCACAGCAGGGCGAGCACGATCAGCAGGAGCCAGTCACGCGAGGTGATGGTGAGGCTCGTTCGCTCGCTTGGATCGCTGGGTGAAGAGTGCCTCATGGACTGTCCGTATGGAGGGCGCGGGCGGGCGCGAAGGATCGCGGCTTCCCTGGCCTGTCGAATTGCCGGTTGCACCGGTTCAACGCCGGTCCGGCCGCGCTGTGAGATCGAATTGACACACACGATCCTGGCCTGGTGTCCGAATCGGGGAGCGGCGTTCGTCGTAAAGGTGAAAGGTGCCCGCGGGGGCGCCACGGCGAACGAAAGGACACCGTGACCATGAAGCTGACGACCAATACCCAGGTTTCCATCGACGGCGTGATGCAGGCGAACGGCGGGCGCCATCCCGTCCTCGATCCCGATTTCCAACGGGCCGGGTGGGCCAGGCCGCTGTTCGACAGCGAATCCCTGGCGTTCGTAGGGGATGCCTACCAGCGCGCCGATGCCTTCCTGTTCGGCCGGAGGACCTACGATCTCTTCGCTGGCTACTGGGGCGCGATGGGGCCGGGGAGCGGTCCGATCGCCGATGCCCTCAACGAGCGACCGAAGTACGTCGCATCAAACACGCTCACTGAAGCGACCTGGGCCGACACCACGGTGCTCTCCGGCGATTTGGCGACCGCGATTCGCGAGCTGAAGGCCAGGCCAGGCGGTGAGTTACAGGTGCACGGCAGTGGGCAACTGGTCCGCTGGCTCCTCCAGAACGATCTCGTCGACGAACTGATCCTGCTCGTGTGCCCTGTCATCGTCGGCGCGGGAGACCGGCTGTTCCCCGCCAGTGGCCCGGACCTCGCGCTCGAGCTGATCGAGTCGCGGGCCTTCCCAAAGGGCATCACGCTTCAGGTCTACCGCCCCGCCGATCGTCCGGAGTACGCGGTGGACTGAATCACCGCACGAATCCCGGTTCGATACCCCAAACGCAGGGAGATCACCATGACCGCGACCTATACCTTCGATGTCTTCACCACCCTCGATGGCTTCGGCACCACCACTGGCGACTGGGGCGGATACTGGGGCAAGCAGGGGCCGGAATTGCTCGCCCATCGCCTCGCCGTCTACACCCAGGACCAACACATGGTGTTCGGCGCCAACACGTATCGCGCGTTCGCCCGGATGCTCGCCGAAAGCACCGAGGGCGACGACGTGCGCGACCCTTGGGTGACCCGGATGCGGAACCTGACCGCGACCGTGGTCTCAACCACCCTCGAAGGTCCGCTCGACTGGCCGGACGCGACCCTCGTGAGAGGAGACGCGGTCGATATCGTCGCTCGGCTCCGGGAGGAGTCCACGGTGCCGTTGCGCTCGCATGGCGGGCTCTCGATGAATCGCGCCCTGATGGCCGCCGGGCTGGTGGACTTCGTGCAGGTGACGATCTTTCCGGTGATCACCGGCCAGACCGGCCAGGAGCCCATCTTCGAGAAGGCCGCCGATTTCGATCTCGACTTGATCGAGCATCGCACGCTCGACGGCCATGTCCAGGTACTCACCTACCGGCCCACCCTTCATGGGTGAGGCTGTCCGAATCGGGAAACCGGGTTCGTAGTATAGGTAGGAGGCACCCGGGCGGGACGCCTCGAAGCACAGGAGTTGATTTGCGATGCAGTACCTGGTTTCCGTGATTTCCGACGGCACCGAAGTCGATGCCCCCGAGGTGGGGGAGGCGATCGACGCCTTCAACGACAAGCTCAAGGCCCAGGGATACTGGGTGTTCGCCAATGGCCTGGCGGCGCCGAGCGCGGCCACCGTCGTCGACGCGCGAGGGGAGGAACCGTTGTTCACGGACGGCCCGTTCCTGGAATCGAAGGAGCATATGGCGGGGTTCTGGATCATTGAGGCGCCAGACTTGGACGTGGCGCTCAAGCTCGCCACCGAAGGGTCGAAGGCCTGCGACCGCCGGCTTGAACTGCGCCCGATGCACGATCACACGGCCCAGGCGTGATCGACGTCCAGTCCCACATCACCCGCGCCCATCACGACGAGTGGGCGCGGGTGGTCGCCTCGCTGACCAGGCGGTTCGGCGACCTCGACATCGCCGAGGAGGCGGCGGCGGAAGCATTCGCGACCGCCGTCGAGCGGTGGCCGACCGATGGCGTGCCGCCCAATCCCGGCGCCTGGCTGACCACCACCGCCAATCGCAAGGCCATCGACCGGCTCCGGCGTGAACACAAGCGCGATGGCAAGCACGAGGAGGCCCGGATGTTGTACGACGACCCGTCCGACCCGGTCGGCGTCATCGAGGACGACCGGCTCCGGCTGATCTTCACCTGCTGTCATCCGGCGCTGGCCATGGAAAACCGGGTGGCCCTGACGCTGCGCATGGTCGGTGGCCTGACCGTGCCGGAGATCGCGAATGCTTTCCTTGTCACGGAGAGTGCCATGGGGCGGCGGATCACCCGGGCGAAGGCCAAGATCAAGGCGGCGCGCATTCCGTATCGCGTGCCAGACATCGAAGACCTTCCGGCGCGCGTCTCCGGCGTGCTCGCCGTCCTCTTCCTCGTCTTCAACGAGGGGTATCTGGCGACTGGCCCGGACACCGATCCCGTGCGCCCTGGCCTGACTGGCGAGGCGATCCGGCTGGCGCGCCTGATCCGCGCGCTGTTGCCGGAGGATGGCGAGGTGGCCGGGTTGCTGGCGCTGATGCTGCTCATCGAGGCTCGCCGTCCTGCCAGGGTATCGGCCAGTGGCGAACTCGTCACGCTCGCGGAGCAGGACCGCGAACTCTGGGATACCGGGCTGATCGCCGAGGGCCACCGGCTGGTGCGCGAGCGTCTCACGACCGGCGAAGCCCCCGGCCGCTACCAGATCCTGGCGGCCATCAACGCCGTGCACACCTCCGCCCCCGACGCTCGCGACACCGACTGGTGGCAGGTCGTCGCCCTGTACGACCAGCTCGCGCGCATCGACCCGTCGCCGATCGTCCTTCTGAACCGGGCCATCGCGGTCGCCGAACTCGACGGCCCGGAGGTAGGCCTGGCGACCGTCGACCGGCTGGGCGACAGCCTGGACGCGTATCACGCCTATCACGCCACGCGGGCTGACCTGCTGCGTCGCCTGGGCCGCGTCGACCGAGCACGAGCCGCCTACGACCGGGCCATCGAACTCGCGGGCAACACCGCCGAGACCGCGTTCCTTATCCGACGCCGCGATGGGTTGGGATAACGGGGCATCACCGGGCATCAATCAGGCAGTATCCAGATGATGACGAGATGGGCGCCTTTCGTGGCGGTCGTGGCCTGGAACGAGTGCGGCGTCCAGCCACGCTTCGCGCCGTCGTCCAGAACCGGCTGAATCGTCTCCTGGACCTTGACCTCGGCGTTCTCGACCTAGCCCGTATTTGATGTAGGTGTTCTGGACCTTGTAGCGAGCCATGGTTCCCTCCATGGCGTGCGTGAGCGCGATCCTGGTGTCAAGGAGACTTGACTTTTCCGGCGTGCACCGCGATGATGGCGATGTCAAGTGTGTTTGACTTATTCGCGAGGAGGACAGGTCGTGGAATCACGCAACGCGATTGGGATTGGCGATCAGGAATCGATTGGAAGTGTCGCGCGGCTCGCGGCGTGGACGCTCGCCTGGGTGGTGACGCTGGCCCTGGCCAGGTACGGACCGGTTCACCTGTGGGACGAGCGGGAGGCGGCCAGCTGGCTCGCGATCGCGGTCAATGTCGCCGTTGGCGTCGGCCTGATCGGTGACCACGCGCGCTATCTCCAGAAGCTCGACGAACTGCAACGCAAGATCATGATCGACGCCATGGCGGTGACGCTTGGGGCGGCATTGGTGGCCGGGTGTGCCTACGCCGCCGCGTCCGAGGTCGACCTCATCGCCCGCGAGGCCACCATCGGGGCTCTCATCATGCTGATGGCGGTGGTCTACGTGGCCGCCACCATTGGCGGACACCTGAGGTACCGATGAAGAATCACCTCAGGGACCTCCGCGCCGAACGCGGCTGGACACAGGCGGACCTGGCCGAGCGCGCGGGTGTGTCGCGCCAAACGATCAACGCCATCGAGAAGGGCAAGTTCGACCCGAGCCTGCCGCTCGCCTTCCGCCTGGCCAGGCTGTTCGGCCTGAAGATCGAGGACATCTTCCTGGACGACGAATGAGTGGCGGACCCCGCGAATCCGGCGTTCGCCACGAGGAAATTGCGTACGTCCCGATCACGTAGCGGCGATTGCGCGTCGGCTACGTAACCGATATCCGCAAATTCACTGAATCGAATGGTGTTTTCCGGTCCCATACTGGAGGTATCGAACCCGAGTGGTGTTTCGGAGGCGGCGAACGGGGCCGTTTCAGGCTGATCCGTTGTCATCGGGCACGGCGCGCCACCACCGGCGACAAGGGAATATGAGGGGAACACCATGAGGCACCGCTCCGGTCGCGCATCGCGTCATCACCTCTACCTGTTCGGTGTCCTGCTGTTCCTGTTCCTGCCGCTGCTGGAGAGCGCCGCCCAGATCGTCCAGGTCCAGCCGATCCAGCCCCTGCAGCCGATCGGCACCGAGGAGCCGGACGATCGCCCCGTGCTCATTCCCACGCTGGACCCGGTCGCCCTGCCGACCCGGCCGTCGCTCCCCACCGCCACCGCGCCGCCAACCCGCGCTCCCCGCGTGACTCCAACCCCGCGGTCCACCGAACCCGTCACCACCCCCGATATCGCGCCCGCCACCGAAGAGCCATCGCCCACGCCGGAGACCCAGGCGCTCCAACTGATTCCCGCCAACCTCACCATCCACAAGGGAGCCTGCCCGGCCAGCGATGGACTGACCTACAACGGCTTCGATCCCTACGGTGACCACGGGATCCAGGCGTTCCAGCAGGAATGCCCGCTGGTGGACGAGCCGATCCAGTTCACCGTCTCCGGGAGCGATGGCTTCGAGCAACTGGTCGATACCGGAGTGGGGGGCGAGGTCCAGATCGGCGTTCCGGCCGGCTCGCTGACGGTGGCCGAGATCGTTCCCGATATCGCGGCCGTTCCGGCGGTCTACTGCTACTCGGACAAGGCACTGATCCAGGCCGATGCCCCGCCCACCTATTCCCCATTCGCCAACTGGGACGCCAAGCCCGGCGAGGACATTCACTGCTGGTTCTTCAACATCGCGAAGGGCGAGCGATTCGTCGTCCTCAAGTTCGTTTGCCCCGACGGGGCGTCTCCACTCAGCGACCAGCTCAATCCCTTCGTGTTCTGCACCGAACTCATGCCAGGCGTCGAATTCATCGCCACCGACGCGACCGGCGAGCATTCCCGGACGACCGCCGCCGACGACACCGCACGTTGGGACGACCTCCAGCAACGCGGCGACGGCACGATCTCCGTGCGCGAGGTGATACCAGACGGGTATGGCGAGCCGGCCTACTTCTGCGGGCCGCGCGAACGCCTCGATGTTAGCGAGGAGTTCGGCCAGTACGTTCTCTCGCAGAACGGGGAGATCACACTATCGTTCGACCATCCTGGCCAGGCGGTGGACGGTATGTGCGTGGTGTTCAACACCACCGTTGGCGCCGACGAAGAGGCGGGACACGATATCACCATCGGGAAGCTCAGCTGCCCACCCGGGTACGACGCCACCAATGTGCCGCTCGAAACCCTGCTTGCCGACTGCGCGAAGCACCCCGGTTCGGTCGAGTTCACCGTCACGGATGGCGGAGCGTTTTCCGCCACGCAAACCACCGTCAGCCCCGATATCCCGATCGCCTACTTCGACAATGTCCCGGCCGGCTCAATCACCATCACCGAAACCGTGCCCGCCGGGTACGAACCGCTCTCCGTCTGGTGCTCTGACCAGTTCAACCAGAACAGCGCCGTCAGTCTCACCAGCCAGCCGCTCGTCAACGGCAACGGCATCGTTTGGGACTACGCGGCGGATTCCCGGCTCGTCTGCATCTGGTTCAACATCGGCACCGGCGAGGCGCCAGATGGCGACAACGTGGTGACAGTCCACAAGTGGCGCTGCAACGTGGAGGACACCGGCTACGACCCGGTTTGGCCGCTCGACAACCTCCTGGCCACCTGCACGGAGGCCATGAACGATGTCGAGTTCACCCTCACCGCGCCGAACGGCGTGTCGACCCAGACAACCGCCAACGGCCTGGTCGAGTGGACTGGCCTTCCCGAGGGACCTTTCTCCATCCAGGAGACCATCCCCGACTACTACGACCACCCGGTGGTGTTCTGCAACATCACCATACCCAACGGCGGCGGCCCGATGGTGCAGGTGCCATCGGCCAATGGCCTGGTCGAGTTCTCGTTCGGTGTGCCAGGGTCGGCCTACACCTGTCACTGGTTCAACATCGACCTCGGGGAATACTCGATCCGCGTCTACAAGCGCATTTGTCCCGACACGGTGCTGTACGGGGGATCACTGAATCACTACCAGACCGAATGCACGGTGCCGATGCCGAACGTGGAGTTCACCGCCACCACGGCTCAGGGAACGGTGACGGGCGACACCAATTTCAGCGGGATCGTGGTGCTGTCGCCGATTCCGGCCGGACCGTTCACGCTCAAGGAAACCATCCCGGTGGGCTACGGCGAGCCGATCGTCTTTTGCGAGGTCTCGGCCAATCATGGCGGCCAGCAGGACCTCGAGCCCTTCCAGTCATTCCCCACCGTCAACGGCCAATTTAGCGGGGAGATGCCGCTGGGCGGCCACATCGACTGCTGGTGGTTCAACCTGGCCGGCGATATCCCGCCGGACGACGGCACCGTAGAGGTCACCAAGTGGCATTGTCCGGAAGGTGCCACCCTGGCTGAGTCGAACGACTGGTACCAGCAGAATTGCGCGCAGCCCCACGACGGCGTCACCTTTACGCTGACCACGGCGAACGGCACCGCGTCGCAAGCCACGGCGGGTGGCGCGGCGACATTCACCGGGGTTCCGGCCGGGCAGGTCGGCCTCCAGGAGGCGATCCCGGCGGGGTACGGCGAGCCGGTGGTGCTCTGCGAGGTTGATGGCTCGTGGTTCCGGTTCCCGGCGCCGACGGGGTACGTCAGCCGCGACCTGGCTCCCGGAGGAACGGTTTCCTGCCACTGGTTCAACATTCCCGGCGGCCCCGGCGACATCACCATCGTCAAGCACGCCTGCGTGGCCGGGTTCGACCCGTATGCCGCTGGCGCCGATCCCAAGGTGGACTGCCCGGAACTCGCCGATGGCATTGAATTTTCCCTTGATGGGCCGGCGTCCGCCACCGCCACCACCGGCGATGTGATGCCGGGCGTGGCTCACTTCGGAAATCTCGATCCTGGTCTCTACACCGTGACCGAAACAGTCCCCGACGGTATCGCGAGCGTCTTCGTCACCGAATGCACCGGTCACCTGATGGGCGAGTTGCAGCCCTATCCGCTCTCCACCGACGAGACGCTCGACATCGACCTCGCGTCCGGCGAGCACATCACGTGCCATTGGTACAACGTCCCCGAAGACGATGGCGGCACGGTCACCGTCATCAAGTACACCTGCTCAACGGCGACCTTCGTCTCCGAGGTCGATTGCCAGATCGAGGAAGACGGCGTCACCTTCGACCTGCTTGACGGTAGCGACGCGGTGATCGCGACCGCTACCACCGATGGTGTGGGTCGCATCACCTGGACCGGACTGGCATCCGGCGACTACTGGCTTGCCGAACACGGCGGCGAATGGTGCCGGATCCTGGCCGCGCCATCCACGAGCGAAGACACATTTGGCGTCAACGATGGCCAGGAGACCCTCGTGGAAGTCTGGAACTGCGGCGGCGAACCCGGCACGCCAGGCGACACGCCCACCAAATACCCGAACACCGGCGTTGGGAGCGCGTCGGCGCTCCCGCTCGCCTTCCAGCAGGCCGTTCCCCAGCGGGAATCGCGTGGGTTCTTCACCCGCCTGATGAACGGCGAGGCCTCGTGGCTCGGTCCGTTCGCCGTGTTGGTGCCCTTCATCTATACGGTGGTCCGCATGCGCGACATCGTGATCCGGGGAAGGGAAAACCGCGAGCGTCAGGAAGAGGAACAGTGGTACGAGGAGGCCGCGTTGGTCCGGCAGCGCCCCGGATGGATGGCGACCGATGCCTCGACCTCGCGCACCGTTCGCCCGGCCTGGATGAGCGCCGATGGAAGTCCACAGGACACTCCGCGGTGGCTGTCCGACAATGGCGCTGGCATCGCGCCCTCGCAACCGATTCTGCAGCCATTGGATGACGCGCCAGGTCAAGAGGGAGGCCAGCGATGAACGACGCTCCTGTGCGGCGATTGGGGCCGATCGCGGTCCTGCTCGCGGTGTTCCTGGTTTTCGCGGCGTACCTGGCCGCCGGGCTCTATGGAACCGAAAGCCGGGCACAGCCGGTGCCGACCGCCACCGAAGAGGACGGGCCGGTGCTGGTGAGTACGCTGCGCCCAATCCAGCTTCCACCGACCGCCGTTCCCACCAGGACACCTCGTCCCACGCCGACCCCGACGACACCGCCCCGGGAGGTACCAACGCAGCCACCCACCTCGGAACCGATCGATCCCCAGCCACCGGTGACGGCCCAGCCGACTGAGTTCCTGCCACCCGCGCCGCCGCCCACCTTCGACAACCAGCCACCGGGCACCCAACCACCATCCATCACGAATGCCACCATCACGTTCAACGCGGTGGTGTGTCCCGAAATCTACGGTGGCGCCTGGGCCACGCACGATCCCGACGGCAACCAGCTCCCGCATGACGTTGTCGACGATATCTGCGTCGAACCGGCCGGCCCGCTGGTGATTCGGGTGCACGGGTATGGCGAGGCCGTCACCGACCCGGCCAACGACGGTCAGGTGACCTTCGCGGTCGAACCAGGCCTTGTGGAAATCGACAACCGGGGAGCGATGCAGCTGCCAGGTGGAGGTTCCGCCTTCGCCTTTACCTCACCAGACTGGTGCATCTCGAATCTGCGCACCGACTGGTTCATGCCATCGGAGCAGACGTACCGGCAGTGGCACTCCGCGATGACGGTGTCTCCCGGCGAAGAGGTGTACTGCACCCGCTTCCTCAACCTCGACCGGCGCTATCAGTACATCGCCGTTCGCGCCTGCCCGCCCGGCTACGATCCGCTCGCCGCCAACGCCGATCCGATCCTCGATTGCCCGGATGGCTTTCCCGACGCGTCGTTCGAACTGACGGAAGCGGCGTTCGGGGCCAATCTCGCGTCCTCGCCCATCCCCGCCATCTTCCTGCCGTGGTTCGGCGCGGAAACGAGCGTCGTTGGATTCGGCACATCGCTGGCCCCCGGCGTCCACCAGGTCACCCTGCTTCCCGGGCAGCAAGGGCTGACCAGCTTCACGATCGACTGCAATCTGGACCTGTCCAACCAGTCCGCGCCGATCTTCCAAACCGGGAACAGCCAGCCGGTGCTGGTTTCCGGCATCACGGATGCCGTGTGTCACTGGTTCGTGGTCCCTCCCGCGTCGAGCGCGGTGACCCCGGCGGAGCTTTCCCTTGGCCCAAGCAACCGGTCGGCACTGCTGACGATGTCCTCGTGCTCGTTTCATGCGATCACTGAAGGAGGCGGTGCTCCTCCCATCCCTGAGCCCGATATGGTCTCCGTTGACAGCCCGTCTCTCTTGAAAGGATCGCCCGCGTGAACGCTCGTCCTCACCGCCGTGCCACCGCCATCGTGCTCGTCATCTAGCCATTAACGGCATGTTCTCGCGCGCGCGACGGAACGAAAAATAATGACGTTGTGTCTCGAAATCGAGTCCGTATACTGGGCGTGTGGGTTTTCCATACATTCAGGGCTTCCGGCCGCACGGAAAACCGATCGGCGATGGGGATTCTGACTCCTCAAGCGAACGGATGAGGATGGGATCGCGCCGTCATTGGCGGAAGCCAACGGTTGCATTGTCGTGCCGGGTCGCGGACGCTGGCGCGTGCGTGTGCCATGGGTGTGGCGGATGGGAAGGTGTCCTTCGACAGCCGGTCGAGCCAGTCAATCCTGGGCATGGTGGCGGGGTATCGCCATCGGCCTGACGGTGCTGCTGAGCCTGGTGCCGGCCTGGATCGCGGCGGAGGACGCCATCAGCGACCCTCCGGCCGAGAATGGGCAGCAGGCGGACGTTCCACCTCTCGCCACCGAACCCCCGCCACCACCAACCAGCACCCCATCTCCCCCGCCGTCGCCCACGCCTCCGCCGCCCACCAGTACGCCGCCGCCTCCGACCGAGGCACCCACCGCGACGCCATCGCCAACGGAAGCCCCCGGTCCTGTCGATCCAACCGTGACTCCCACCGCCGAAGTTCCCACTGGTGGGCCGGCCACGCCCCCAGGCGAGCCGCATGCGTCACCGACTCCGACTCCCACTTCGTCGCCAACCCCCACACCCACGCCCAGCCCAACTCCGAACCCCGCGATTCCGTTCGAGCCGGTGGTCACCTGTGACCCGGTCGCGGACGGCGCGCCACCCACGGCGGGAACCGGCGTCTGGTCGATGCTGGCCTGCACGGCCAGTTGGGCCACCCAGGGCGTCTCGACCGTCGAGGTGAGCGCCTGGACCGCCGAGACCGGATGGCGGGTAATCGTGGTGGACGCCAACGCGCCAGACCAACCAGATGTACTCGATGCCAGCGATGGCCATCTCACGCTGGTTGACCGAACGCCCGGGGACGACGGGTTCCTGACCGGCCACTTCCAGCTCGGCACCCAGCTAGACTGCACCGCCCCGCTCACGGTGACGATCCACCTTGACTTCACCGCGACCTCGGCCGAGCCAGGCCGGGACGGTGACGAGCCGGTGGAGCCCACGGTCGAAACGTATCGCACGGATTTGGATCTCGAGGGCAGTGGCCCGACGCCGCCGGTGGTGACGCTGAATGGGATCACCTTCACCTCCGTGGAGGCCTCCGGTGGAACGCGGATGGCGGATGGAACCATCCGAATAGCCTACACCGGCGCTTCAACCTGCGGTTGGCAAGTAGACGTAACGATTTCCGATTTCACGGGTGAAGAAGGGCAGACCGTGTCCGCGTCGGGCCTGACCACCGCGACCGTGAACGGTGTGCCGGGAGCAACGGTTTCTGGTGACCAGGGGCGATACACGATTCGGGCGCCGGGCGGAGCCGCCGCTGGCGAGGTGGTGCTGTATGTCTCGCTGGACGTGCCGGACGCGTTGATGCCCGGCGCCTATACGGCCACGGTGGTGATCGCCGGCGGACCGGATCCCTGACGTGACGCTGCATCCTGACGAGAGGAGGGGACCGACATGACGAAGGGTGACCTCGCGCTCGCGCGAGGTCACCGGAACTGATACGACGGCCTGATCGTACCAGGACGGCCGTCGCACCAACGCCCAGTATCGCACTCGCGGGTTCGCGAATCCGATCCAGGAGAGCGCCAGAATCCGGGCGAAGCGGGCTTCACGGAATCGAGGCATTTCCGATGAGTCTTAGGCAACGACTACTCAATTTGGTGGGCATCGTCGCGCTCACGATTGGGATGACAACCGGCATCGTATACGCGGACACGGGAACGGCGCAGTTCGAGGTGATGGACCTTACCTGTGACCCCTCCAACCCCAAAGATACGTCCGTCACCGCGGTGCTTAGCCGGGGCAATCTCGACTTCGGCACCGTACCTGCCCATGGCAACGTCACCGTGGCCTCGGCATCGCCACTCGAAGTGACGGTTAAGGCCGGTTGTAGCAGTTTGCCCTGGGCGGTTGGCATCTCCGCCAGTGCGTTCGAGGGGGGCACGCTGGTGCCGTCGATACCGACAAGCAGGTTGACATTGACCGCCGCCGATTTCACGTATAGACCCCATCCGGATGCCGAAAGTTACCATCTGTGGAATTGGTACCTTGCGGGATTCACGATCCCATTTCCCGGTATGGCGGCGTTGCCGCCTCCGACCCAGGGTCAGACGGTGGGCTTTATCACCGATGGTGGGAAAGCGTTCCTGGGAAGTGCCGCGTTGCTCTTTGGCTCATCACCCATCTCCTGCGTACCCCCCTTGGACACCACTCTTGGCGCGACGGGCACCACTGTGGCGTCGTGGAACGCGGAACTGGACCTGACTGGCCAGATGCTCGAGCCAGGTGCTTCCTACCAGTCCGTCCTCACCGTCGCGGTGAGTACATCCATCTAGCCCTCAGTCTTCGGTGGTGGGGACACCACGGGTTGATGATGTGGAGGCGTTTGGTCGAAGCCACCTCGCTGGCGAGCCGGGAGCCTCCCAACACAGGGATTTGACCATGAAACGATGGCAGCACAGGATGTTCAATATCGTCGGTATCGTCGCGCTCGCGCTGGGAATGACAACCGGCATCGTGTACGCGGAGACGGGAACGGGAACACTTCGGGTGGAACCGTATCCCTGTGACCGTTCCAACAACCAGAATGCTGTTGTGGAGTTCATGCTGACCAGAGGGGATCTTGACTTTGGCACGGTCCCGCCCTTGGGGAACACCACCGTGGGGTCGGTGTTGCCCCTGGCGCTGGCCGTCAACGCTGGATGCGCCGCCGGGGGGTGGACTGTCGACATGAAGGCGGGGCCATTCGTGTCGGTGTATACCGACTTTTCATCGCAAAGACTGACATTGAGTCTGGCGAGCAGCCAGTACGATCCCGATCCACACGCCGTGGCCGACCTGGAGTTTTTCTGGCGCACGCATTGCCCGAATCCCGTTCCTTCCGACATTCCGGCCCTGTTTCACCCGATCACGCCGACGACCGTGACATTCAACGCGAACGGCGAACTCCAGACTCCGCTCGTGGACGCCAGTGGTTCGACGGTGGAATGCAGTCCTGGCGCCTTCCGCTCGTACAACCGAGGCATGGGAAACTTCGTCGCGGAGTGGAACGCGGAACTGAATTTGACCGGCGTCGGGCTCGAACCAGGTACGACCTACCAGTCCGTCCTGATCGTCGAATTGAATCCAAGCGTCATCTAGCAGGCTGGCGGAAGCCGACGCAAGCGACCGAGAACCCCGCGCATGGACGCGCATTGACTGAATGGAGAAATCCGGCATGCGGAGCATACCGTCCGGCTTCATGGCTTTCGTGATTGGCTGCCTTCTCCTGGTTTCGCCGCCGGGCGCGCTGGGACAGGACGTGGCTACACCGCCCGCCGGGGCGGACGAGGAGCCAGCCGTGAGCTTCGGGTTGCAGCCAGCCGGCGGAGCCGATCTTGACGTGTTCCGCGTGGAACTCGCCGCGGGAGAATCAACCGTGCTCCATGCCGAGGTGCCGAACCACGCCGCCACGCCCATCGAGCTGCAAACCTTCGTGGCCGACGTGGTGACAATGGTGAACGGCGGGTTCAGTCTTGCTCACGAGGGCTCCGAGCTTCACCCGCCAACGACGTGGATGGACTTCACCCCGGAAACGTTCACGGTCCAGCCGGGGGAGGTCCACGGTATCGCCATTCCCGTCACGGTGCCGGAGGGCACCGCGCCCGGGCAGTACGTGAACGGGTTCGCCGTTCGCACCGTCGATTCGTTCGAGGTGCCCGGCGGAAACACGTTCCGCCAGGTAATCCAGAAAAACGGCGCCATCGTCATCACCGTGCCGGGACCGGTGACGCCGTCGTTCGAGCTTGGCGAGCCGGTGGTGACGTGGGAGCAGGGGCAACTCTTGCTCACCGTACCCGTGCGAAATACGGGCAACGTGCTGGTTGGCCCCAGCGGAACGATCTCGATCCGGTCACCGGAAGGCGTCGAACTCGTTTCGGGACCCGTCAGCATGCAGTCCGTGTACATGGGGCACGCCACCACCTTGCAGGTGGGACTGGGCTCGGCCCTGGTCCCCGGCGAGTACCGGCTGACGCTGGACCTGGGGGACGAGCGCGACGGTGGGTCCAGCTTCGCGCTGGTGGACGTGCCGATCCAGATAGACGAAGCGCCGGCCTCGACGATGGAGCCTACCGCTCCGGTCACGTTCACCGCTCTCGCCATCGAGCCAAACGCCGACCCGATCCAGTTCGTGACCGTGAACGCCGATGTGCTCAACTCCGCCGAACCCCTGGCGGCGGGGCGCGTCACCCTGGTCGTTGAACGGAACGGGGAACCCGTGGAGGAGTTCGTGGTGGCCGACAATGTGCCGCTGCCAGGGGGCACCACGACCTTCAGCGATCGCTACATCCCCCTCGATGGGTTTGAGCCCGGTACCTGGACGTTCTCGCTGAAGATCGAGGCGATCGACGGCGACGGCCTGACGACCACGCTCCTCGTCTCCGATCCGGTCACGATCGAGGTGCCATGACGTTCGATGTCAGGGAGGCGCGGGCTCGTCTGGCGGACCCGCGCCTCCCTGGAAGGAGTCGACTACCCGTCTACACCTCGTTCCAGATGCGGATGGCGTTGGCGAGGCCGGTTTCGATGGCGAGCAGGTCGGGCACCTGGCCTTCGTACTCGATCGCGATCGGTCCGTCGAAGCCGGAGGCCTTCACGGCGGCCAGCAGGCGCTTCATGGGTAGATCGCCAAAACCGACGATCGATCCCTGAATCGCGTTCCCGGCCACGGTGGTGAGCCAGCCATCTCCCGGCAGGTAATCCCGGTGGTAGAAATCCTTGAGGTGGACCACCGAGGCGTAGGGCAGGTTGAGCGGCACGGCCGATTCCGGCGCTTCGTCCACGCACAGGAAATTGCCGATATCGAGCGTGGTCTTGAAGTTCGGGCGGTCAACCGCGGTGACCAGGCGGCGAACCCGCTCGCTGACGTTCATGCAGAAGCCGTGGTTTTCCACGCTCGTGGTGATGCCCAGCGGAGCGGCGTAGTCGGCCAGTTCGCGGCTGGCTTCCACCAGCGTCCCGAAGGCTTCCTCGAATTCGGCGTGGGTTTCCTCGCGCCATGACCAGGCCACCACATCGTGCCGGAAGTAGCGGATGCCCAGGGCGTGGGCGGTATCGATGTGCCGTTTGACCCGGGCGATTTCCGCGGGCAGGTCGTCAGTCCGGAAGTCGGCGCCCACGGCGTAATTGGAGAGCGGCACGCCCTTCGCCTCGGCGTGAGCGCGAATGGCTTCGATCAGCGCGGGCTGGTTCACCAGGTCGGCGGCGATGTTGGCGTCGCGGTCGGGGTAGTCCGCCGGGTTCCAGCTTCCAGCGGGAGCGGCGCGTTCGAGGGTCGCCACGGTCGCCACCAGCCCCACGCCGGTGAGCTCGAAGTGGGTGGCGGCGGAATCCGCGACCCAGTCGATGGCGTCGAGGATGTCCATTTCGCCGCGCCGGAAGCTTTGGGAGAAGCTGTAGGAACTCACACCGATGTTCATGGAGCGCGTGTGCCTTTCAAATGAATGGAAATCCCGTGCCCAGGGGCGTTCGGGAGGGCAGGGTGGCGCGTGGGCCAGGCTGGCGGTGACTGTAGCACAGGGGTATGCGGAGTGGGATGGCGCGCTGGAGCGCGGCGTCCGGGTGGGATGTGGTCGGGCGGTGGGTTCGTCATGTCCAGAGGTCTGTCATCTCCGGAGCGATGTCTCATTCGCATGAACACCCAGGTCCCGCGATACCTGGTCCGAGACGGGCAGCGTTACAACCGTTACCAACCCTCCGCCGGGGCGTGGAACGATGGTGAGGACGCCATGGTGCACGTCCGTGATCCGGGACACCAGCGCCAGGCCAAGCCCGTACCCTCGCCTGGCGCGGCCTCCCTGCCGAATTCGGCCACTTCCGCGCAGGAATGGCTCGCTGAGCTGGGCGGCGACCTCGGGGGTGTAGATCGCGCCGGTGTTCTCCACCCGGAGCGAAAGGATGGAGCGGCGCGGATTGTGGGTGACCGCGATCTCGGCATACCCACCCACCACGTTGTGCCGGATCGCGTTCTGGATCAGGTTCGCGGCGAGTTGCCCCAGCAGGGTCGGATCGCCCACCATCCAGGCGTCGGTCAGTCGAACGTTGAGCCAGATATCCTGCTCGTCCGCCTCGCCGGCGCTCTCGGAGACCGCGTCGCGAACGATATCGGCCAGGTTGAGCGGCCGCGATGTCGCGGTGATCGGGTTGGCGTCGGCCAACCGCAGCAGCGCTTCGGTCAGCCCGATGGCGCGCGCGTTCGTGATGCTGAGGCGCTCGACGAGGGCGGGATAGTCCTGGCCTTCAGGGTTGCGACGAGCCACATCGAGCATCGTCTCCGTGATCGCCAGCGGCGTCCGCAACTCGTGGGAGGCGTTGGCGGCAAACCGCTCCTGGGCCTCGAAGGCGGCGTTGAGTTGGTCGAGCATCCTGTCGAAGTTGTCGGCGAGTTGCCGAAACTCATCGTTCCGGCCCGACAGGTTGATCCGGTGATCGAGTCGTCCCGCCGCCGCGGTCTGGGCGGCGTCGTTGATGTTCCGCAGGGGCCGCAACACCCACCCCGTGAGCAGCCACCCACCAAGGATCCCGATCACCAGGAGGATCGCGAGGATGACGCCACCCGCCACGACGACGGCTTCGAGTACTTCCTGGCGCGTCCGGGTTCCGATAAGGCCAATGTAAACCGACGCATCCTCGGGATTCTCCGCCGTGATGGGGAAGGTCGGAACATACAACATGAGCAGGTAGGCGCCGAACATCGCGAAGACGCCGGCGCCGACCAGGAACAGGGCGTAGCTCAGGGTCAGGCGCAGGCGGGAACTGACACGCGGCTGAAATGCCGGCGATTGCTCGTTCACTGATCGGGGCCGGGTTCGGCGAGCTGGTACCCCACGCCCGGCACGGTGCGTATCAGGTCCGGCGGCCCCAGCGTCTTTCGAAGCGTCGAGATCGTGATGCGCGGCGCGCTGGTGAGCGGGTCGGCGAGATCATCCCACGCTTTTTCGAGGAGCGTTTCGGCGCTCACCACACCGCCGTTGGCCCGCATCAGGAGTTCGAGCACCGCGAACTGCTTGCGAGTGAGCTTGAGATAGCGACCAGACCGGTACGCTTCCCGGCGGAAGGGATCGAGCCGAACGTCGGCGAACTCCAGGACCGGTTGCACCGTCGCGGGCGGGCGCCGGGCGATGGCGCGCAGGCGAACGATCAGTTCTTCCAGGGCGAATGGCTTGGTGAGGTAGTCGTCGGCGCCAAGGGTGAAGCCCTCCACCTTGTCCCGTAACCTGGAGGCGGCGGTCAACATCAACACCCGGACGGAAGGGTATTCACGGGACACGACCCGGGAAATCTCGTCGCCATGGACGCCGGGAATGTCGCGATCGAGGATGATGACGTCGTAGTCGTTGGTGGCGATCAGGTCCAGCCCATCGTCCCCGTTCAGCGCCACGTCAGCGGCGATCGCCTCGTGCCGGAGTCCTGCCTGGAGTGCCTCCGCCAGGAATTCCTCGTCCTCGACGATCAGCACTCGCATCCTCACTCCTCCCGCGCCATGTCGACGGGCGCATCCTTCCATGTATTCAATCATAGGTCGGAAGCATGTTTCGAAAGTGTATGGAATTTCCCAAACGTGGGCGAAACATCCTCCCCGGTAGGGTGAAGGGACGGCACCGGGAATCGGTCCTGGTGACATTCCGAAAGGTGGTTTCATGGGTTCCAGGTTTGGTTCGTCGCGGCGCTTTTCCGGCGTGGCGGCCTTGTTCGTCTTCACCATCGCGCTGGTCACGGCCACCGGCGCCATCGCCTCCAACTGGATGGCGCCACGGATCGGTGACGGATTCCACGCCAATGCCGTCGATGAGCAGGGTGACGATGTGCCGGTGTTCGTGGTCACCTCGCCGCCGCCCAGGGTGCCGGCCGAGACCGGCACCCCTCCTCCGCTCATCGGCGTTGCTGACGGGTATATCCCCGAGGGGGAGGTCCTGTCGCCGTTCGACACCGACCATCCGGCGATCGCGAACCTTGAGCCCGACCTGCTCGTGGCCATTCAGCGGGCGTCAATTGATGCCGAGGCCGACGGGGTGGTGATGGTTGTCAACTCTGGGTGGCGGAGCGAGCGATACCAGCAGTCGCTTCTGGACGAGGCCATTGTCACCTATGGAAGCGAGGAGGAGGCGCGCAAGTGGGTCAACACTCCGGACCAGTCCACGCACGTGACCGGCGAGGGCGTGGATATCGGGTATACCGACGCGGACTACTGGCTCATCGAGCATGGTTACCGGTACGGCCTGTGCCAGACCTACGCGAACGAGATCTGGCACTTCGAGCTGGCGGTCGAGCCATGGGAAGCCTGCCCGGAGCCGTTGGCCGACGCAACCGGGTAGTCGCGACTACCCGGTTGCGGGGGGCCGTCAATCGGTGCGAGGGCGGAAATCGGCCACCAGCCCGAAGTGATCGCTGGCCCAGATGCCATCCACCGGCTGGTCGCCCACCAGTTCGCAGGCCGCGATCTCCAGTGTCGGCATGTCGTCCTCCCCACAGCGGACCAGGATGTGGTCGATCCTGCGGAACGGCCACATCCGTGGCGCCAGCGGGTTCTCGGGCGTGAAGGTGTGCCCTGGTTCGCCCAGATGACACGCATCCCAGGCGTTCTGGTAGCACACGCTCATCCCCTCCAGCGATTGCTTTCCAGCCAGGAACCGCAGGCTGGCCGCGTCCGGCTCGGCATCCAGATCGCCCCCAAGCAGCACATGGGCGAAGCCACGCTCCAGCCTGGCCTCCACCGCCCTGGCCGCGATCACCGTCTGCCGCTCCCGCTCCACCTCGTGGGTGGTGTGGTAGTCGGGAAAGTGATTCACGACCAGCAGCGTCCCGAACGGCTCCGGCGCGCGCACCTCCGCCAGAAGCGTGGTGCAGGCGAAGTCGTGGGTCCGGTCGCTCACACCCTTGAGGTCGAGTTCATGAACCTGCTCGATTGGCCACCGGCTGGCGATCGAGATGCCGCCACCGTCGCTGGCGCGGGTGGCGGAGTGCGCCACCCGCCACCCGTCGCCGAGGATATCGGTGGTGTGGTCGTGATCCGGGGTGACCATCGATTCCTGAAGGAACACCACGTCTGGTTCCAGCGCGGAGATCTCCGCCGCGAGGACGTCCCGCCGCCGCTCCCAATCGGCGTTGAGGCTGAAGATGTTGTGGTTGAGGAGGCGCAGCAAGCCGGGTTCACGTGCTCCCCGCTCCAGGATTCGTGAGGCAACCATGCGTTTCCCCCGGGACTGTCCGGCGACGGCGAATGCTATGGCGCGAGGAGGATCTTCACCGCCCCGTCCTGCTTCTTCTGGAAGATCTCGTAGGCGTGGGGAGCTTCGGCCAGCGGCAGCCGGTGGGTGGCGAAGTCGTCCACCCCCAGCGGATCGTCCGAACCGGTCAGCAGCGGCATGATATCGTCCGTCCACCGCTTCACGTTGGCCTGGCCCATGCGAATCTGGACCTGCTTGTCGAACAGCGTCAGCATCGGCAGGGGATCGGTCATCCCGCCATACACGCCCACGATGGACAACGTGCCGCCGCGGCGCACGGCGTCGATCGCCATGTACAGCGCGCTCAGCCGGTCGACGCCCACCCGCTCCATCATCCTGGAGGCGAGTGGCTTCGGCATCAGCCCCGCCAGTTGCTGGGCCAGCTTGCCGAATGGCGCGCCATGGGCTTCCATGCCCACCGCATCGATCACGGAGTCCGCCCCGCGCCCATCGGTCAGCGAGCGTACCGCCTCCGGGATGTCCTGGTTCGAGGCGTCCAGCACTTCCACGCCGCGCTGGCGGGCCCGCTCGATGCGTTCGGGAACGATGTCGACGCCGATCACGCGGTGGCCGCGATGCCTGGCGATCCGGCATGACATGTCGCCAATGGGGCCGAGCCCGATCACCAGCAGCGAGCCGCCTTCGGGCACGGCCGCGTACTCCACCGCCTGCCAGGCGGTGGGTAGCACGTCCGAAAGGTAGATGAAGCGGTCGTCGGGGGCGTCGGTGTCGGGCACCTTGATGTGGGTGTACTGCGCCTGCGGCACGCGGAGGAATTCGGCCTGCCCGCCTGGCACCTGGCCGTAGAGCTTCGTGTAGCCGAACAGCGCCGCGCCGGAGTCGTGCTCCCGCACCTGGGTGGTCTCGCACTGGGACTGCAGGCCCTGGTCGCACATGTAGCACTGCCCACAGGAGATGTTGAACGGGATGACCACCCGGTCGCCGGGCTTGATGGCGGTGACACCCGATCCAACCTCTTCGACGATGCCCATCGGCTCGTGGCCGATGATGTCGCCCTCGGTCATGAAGGGGGTCATCACCTCGTAGAGGTGAAGGTCCGATCCGCAAATCGCGGTGGTGGTTACCCTGATGATGGCGTCGAGTGGATCCTCGATCGCCGGATCGGGAACGGTATCGACTCGTACATCGCGTTTGCCGTGCCAGGTTACCGCTTTCATGAGACCCTCCTCGGGCCGCCCGCCAGCCATGATCGGTGGCGATGGGCCACTAGAACCCGCTGGACAGTGCGTACCGCGGGTACAGGTACTGTAGCCGGTGTGCACAACCCATCACACGGTCCGGAGGTTGGTGATCTCGATCCGGCTGGCCGGGTCGGCGGGGGCGGGTCCGGGCCGCCCCAGATGGAATCCCTGTGCATAATCGCAGTCGATTCCACGCAACAGCGCCAGTTGTCCCGCCGTTTCGATCCCTTCGGCGGTGACCGGCAAGCCAATCGCGTGCGCGAGGGTGATAATGCCCGTGATCATGGCGAGCGCCCCGGGATCGGTCTCCAGGCCATGCAGGAACAAGCGGTCCAGCTTGATGTCGGTGACGGGGAGCTCCCGCAAGTAGCGCAGCGATGAGTATCCCGCGCCAAAATCGTCGATGGCGACGCCGACGCCCAACTCCCGGAGCTGCCTCAGGGTCGAGACGGTGCCGGCCAGGTCCTCGATCACGACCTGTTCCGTGATTTCCAGCCGCAGCGTGCGCGGGTCGATGCCGGTTCGGGCGAGTTCCGCGGCAACATCACTCACCAGGTTCGGGTCGCTGAACTGCGTCGCCGAGAAATTCAGCGAGATGGGTAGGGAATCCGCGCCCCACCGGGCGAGCACGTCGCAGACCTGGGTCAGTCCCCACTGTCCCAGGGCCACCATCTGGCCGGCCTCCTCGGCGAGGGGGATGAACTCGTCCGGGGACACCATGCCGTACACCGGGTGGCGCCAGCGCAGCAGGGCTTCCATACCGGACACGGCGCCGCTTGCCAGCGCGACGATCGGCTGGTAGTGCATCACAAGCTCGCCCCGGTCGGCGGCCTCGCCCACATCGTTCTTGAGTCGCCAGCGACGCATCGCGTTTCCCGACATGGTCGACTCATGGACCAGGTAGTGACCGCGCCCGGTTCGCTTGGCATTGTACAGAGCCGCATCGCCATCGCGAAGCAGGACCTCGGGTTGCAGAAGTCCCGGCTCGCTCACCGCGATCCCGATCGTCACGCCAGTCGTCACCTCACGACCGTGAGCCTGAAACGGGGTGGCTATGGCCGCCTGCACCTGCTCCGCGCGGTGTATGGCGGGAAGTGCATCCGGAATCATGGGGAGCAGGATCACGAACTCGTCCCCACCGAGCCGCGCGACCGTCTCCTCGACCCTCGTAATCGATTGCAGGCGGGCGGCAACCGCGCGGAGAACCCCATCACCCGCGGCATGGCCGAAGGCGTCGTTGACCTGCTTGAAGTAGTCGAGGTCCAGGAAGAGCAATCCAACCCGCTTCTCGCCCTGGGAGGCCTGCCGGAGCGCCTGTTCCATACGGTCCGCGAGCAGGGTCCGGTTGGGAAGACCCGTCAGCGGATCGTGGAGCGCGAGATGCCGCAGCTGGGATTCCAGGCGCTTCTGCTCGGTCGCGTCGCGTGCGTGCAGCACGACGCCATTGACTTCTGGCATATGCAGGAGGTTCGTGAAACTGGCGTCCATCCACAGCCAGTTGCCTTCGGAGTCAAGGGTTCGGTAGGCCACCCGACGGATCTCTCCCCTGGACTCTCGCACGGTTAGCCAGGCCCGTTCCACCGCGGCGCGTTCGTCAGGATGGACGAGGTCAAGGCGTAATGCGTTGGCATATATCTCAACCGGGTTGCCCAGGATACGTTCCAACGCTGGGCTGGCATAGCGAGTACCGCCATTGTCGTTCAACACGACCAGGATGTCCTCGGATTCCTGGACGAGCGCCCGGAACCGGGCCTCGCTGGCCCTGAGCGCGGCTTCGGCCCGCCCACGTTCAACCGCGTCCCACGTCTGCTCCGCCACATCGCGCGCCAGGTCAGACTCGTCCTCGCTCCATTCCCGCGACCCCAGGTGGTCGATGAAGAGTCCCGCTCGCCACTCCCCACCCCGAACCAGAGGTATTCCAATTCCGGCCCGGTTTCCGTCCCCGTGAATCGTGGCCGCGGTGCTCCCCATTGGAGGATTGCTGGCGAGCCGGCCACAGCGAACCTCCGCCGCGAACGCGGCCGCGACTCCGGCGATCGGGAGGGGGCCGGAGAGTGCTGGCAACGTGCCGTCCGTCCAGCAGGCGGTCACGAGGATCGAGGTATCGTCCTTCATCTCGAAGAAGCCGACGCGATGCAGGTTGAGGTTGCGGCCCAGTGCTTCACACGCCATCGCCAGCATGCGGTCCGGATCGCTCGTTTCTCGCTGCGCGGTAGCGAGCCGCAGCAGCAGTGATTGGCGCGCCTCGCTTGCCCGCAGGGCCGCCTCCTCGGCGAGTTGCTGGGTCACGTCGCGCACCGACACCAGCCGGAGCGCGCGACCTTCGTACTGGATCTGGCGACCCAGGAGCTCGGCGAAGAAGGTGGATCCATCGCCGCGGAGGGCCGTGCTGATATAGGGTGTTTCGCTCCCTTGCCGCACGCGTTCGCGGACGAGTTCGCGCGAACCAGGTGCCACGAAGTCGAGCATGGGCCGCCCCACCATCTGATCGGGCTGTACCTGAATCATGTTGCCGTAGGCCTGGTTGGCGGCCAGGACGTTCGTTCCATCGTGAATCAGCATCGCCTCGGCCGTGGCGTGGAACAAGGTGGAGAAGCTCTCGGCCTGCTGGGCGAGAACCACCTCCGCCGCCTTGCGCTCGGTGATGTTCCGCGAGTTCACCACGATGCCGTTCACGTCCGGATCGCCGAGCAGGTTGGTGAACGTCGCCTCGATCCACCGCCACGATCCTTCCCCGTGCCGCATCCGGAATTCCAGGCGCAGGTCGCCGGAGGGCAGCGCCGCGGTGGCGCCCAACGTCTGGTGAAACGCCTCCACGTCGTCGTCGTGAAGCAGGTTGAACACGTCGCCCGTGTCTGGCTCCAGGCCGAAGACGCCAACGATGGATTCGAAGGCGGGGCTCTTGTAGGTAATGATGCCGTTGGGGTCCATCACCGTGATCAGGGCATCGGCGTGCTCGATGAGGGAGGTGAATCGCCGGTGCTCGCGGAGCCACCGCTCCTCGGCGCGATACTTGCTGGTCACATCGGCGTGGATGACGATCGTGCCCGTCCAGTCCTCGATCCGCAGCGGCCGCGCGCGCATCCGGAACCAGCGCTGCTCGCCGGGCGAGTGGCAGGGATACTCCATCAGGAATTCCGGCACCGACCCGTCCAGCACGCTGGTGAGGCCCTCGATCGCCGCCTTGGAATGCTCGTCCGGTTCGCCCGCCGAGCAGGCCTCGAGGTAGTTCACGCCCACGCCGGACGAGGCCGGGTCCCCGCCGTTCCGCACGGTGAAGTCAACCCAGGAACCGTTCACCGCCAGGATGTCTCCAGCCCTGTTCAGGACGGCGATTTGCGCTTCCAGCGTGTTCAGCAGGGCCCAGCCATGAATCGAGAGGTCGGGCGTCTTCTCCATTGCCATGTCCCAGCCCAACGGAATGATCCAGCCGCTCGTCAACCGCGAGTGCCTGGCTCCCCAAATGACGGCGCTCGTTGAACAGGACGCCCCACCAGTTTGACGTTTGACCGCGTGCGCCGATGCATCGTTCGGGCCGTGATCCCCAAGGATACATTCACCATTCGCGACAGATTGAAGAAAATGCTACTCGATCCGCCGGGTCGTGGTGACGTGATGACACGCGTTTGAGTCATATGAAACGGGGAGGGCTTCTTAAATAGCGCGCATTCCCGTGGTACGGCCCAGCCCGGGCCGTGGATCTTCCCTCGGGCCGGGCCGGAATCCCCGCCGCGGACCACCTGCTGTCCTCCAGTACCGCCGATGGGTGAACGAAGGTTCCGGGGCTGGTTCCGAACGGCCGCGCAAAGGTACTGGCTTGACATATGTGACCTATAACCCATGGTACGGGGTGTCCTCATTGTCTCAAGATGTTTGCGAGCCGCTTCATTCAAAACCAGGCTAACCGGGGTACCGGTTGTCCCGCTGGTGTATTTCTCTCCCAACACATGCTGTGAATGCCATGAGGTACAGGGCGGTGTTCCACTCCGTTAGCCCATATCAACGCTACCGGCTTCGATCCTTCGTCGCGCCGGTCCTCCCGTGGCTGTTGCTGGGGCTGGCGGCGCTGTCCGCCTTGTTCGCGCTCGCGGCTCAGCTGCATGTCGTGACGCTGGTCGATGGGGTACCGATGGTTCTCGCGGCGAGTGCCCTCCTCAGCGGCGCGCTGGCGGTCGCCATGAAGATCTTCGCCGAGCGCCGGATGGTGCACGCGGCTGGCTGGTGCACCGTCGGAAGCGCGTTGGTGGTGAGCGGGTCGGTCTGTTGGGCCATGGCGGCGATGGAACGCGGAATCCACCATGCGCTTCCGTATTGCGTGATCCTGGCGGTCGGGTGCTCCCTGTTCTGGCTTTCGTGGATCCACCTGGTCGGCGGCATGGCCGCGGTATTCCTGCCCCCATTCCTGCAACTGCTCTGGGAGCCGAATGGGAGTCGGGAATGGGATATCTTCCTCTATCTCGTGGCGATCACCGTGCTGGCGAGTTCCGCCATATACCTGCTGACCGACCGCACCAATCAGCGCGCCTACGCCCTGTCGGCGGAAGTCGAGCGCCGGGCGACCTACGACGGCCTGACCGGCGTGCTCAACCGGGCGAGCTGGATCGAGCGGGCCGAGCAGCGCCTGGCGGAAGCAACCCAGCGGAACCAGCCGGTGAGTTGCCTGTTCCTCGACCTCGACCGGTTCAAGCGCGTCAACGACGTCCACGGGCACGGTGCGGGCGACAGGGTGTTGCAGCGGGTGGCGGAGGTGCTCGCCACGTTCGCCCTGTCGGATCGGTTGGTTGGACGGCTCGGTGGCGACGAGTTCGTGATGCTCTTGCCCAATACCGATCAGGCCGAGGCAACCATCATCGTGAACCAGATGATGCGCGTCTTTCACGATACGCAGGACCGGTTTGAAGGGACGGTGCCGAGCATCGGGCTGGCCGTGAGCCTGCCGGACGACACCGTGGACCACCTGCTGCACCGCGCCGATCTGGCCATGATCGAGGTGAAGGCCCGGAATAACCGGAACGCCGGGGTCCACAAGCCAATCACGCGCGATCGCCCCAGGGACCAGACGGTGGTTCATCGCGCTTCGACCTCGCCGTAGCGGACCCCGCCGCGCATCACGAAGAAGCGTTGCCTCTGGTACATCCCGGTTGTGGGGACGAATCGCCTGTTATTCCTCCGAGCGCGGGGCGGACTGACACACTGTTGCGACATCCGTGGCGGGCTGGACAGCGCCATTGTCAGGCGATGTACGGATACTGGGACCATACAGGCATCATCAGGTGCCAGAAGGGAGGGCCCCATGTACCAGACCATCATCGTTCCCCTCGATGGATCGCCCACCAGTGAACTGGCGCTCCCGGTCGCCATCAGGCAGGCGCTCGGCGGGCGGAAAACCCTCGTCCTCTTGCGGATCGTGCCCAGACCCGAGCCACCCTGTCCGGACCCCCGGGTCAGGTGCGGGGGTCCCCCGCTTCGGGCCGCGCGGTACGACGAGGAGCGCGCCGCTCGCGATGCCCAGGAAGCGAGAGCCTATCTCGCGGACCTTTGCCGGACCCACGGACTGCCTCCGGAAACGGTCATCGCCGTACGGGTCGGTAACCCCGTCGCCTGGCTGACGAGGGTGGCGACGGAATGGCCCAATCCGCTGATGGTCATGACCACCAGCGGCGATGATCACGCGGACTGCGGAGGTCTTGGCCACGTACCGGCTCGGGTGCTGGCCAGGAGGAACATTCCGGTGCTGGGCGTGCCCGTCCCGGGGACTGTCGCCCCCGCCGCACGCGCCAGCGAACCGGCTCGCGCCCCGCGCCCGCTGACGCACCTGGCCACCGTCACGCCCTCGACGACGGTCCACTTCGCGCGAAGAACCGGGTAGGTACCTTCCGCTGCCCGCGTTCTGAAAGGTGATGTGCCGCCCCCGCCTCGCGGTCGCCCCGCGAGGCGGGGACTTCCTGCTGACGAGATGACGGCGGCCCGTGCATGATGCCGGTCGGGTATCATCGTGTCACGGACCAGCAACCCATCCCGGCCAGGAATCCTTACCGTGAACCCCATTGAGTTCCAGAAGAAGTGGCTCGCCAACACCCGCAAGGAACGCACCGCCTCGCAGGAGCACTTCCTCGACCTGTGCGCCCTGGTGAACCATCCCACGCCCACCGACCTCGACCCGACCGGTGAGTTCTTCACCTTCGAGCGCGGGGCCACCAAGCTCCGCAAGGGCCAGGGGTGGGCCGATGTCTGGTATCGCGGCCGGTTCGCCATCGAATACAAGGGCCCGGGCAAGGACCTCAAGGCCGCCTACGACCAGCTTGCCCAGTATCGCGAGGACCTCGAAAACCCGCCGCTGCTGATCGTCTCCGACCTCAACCGGATCGAGGTGCACACCAACTTCACCGGCACGGTCAAGCAGGTGCACGCCATCGACCTCTCCAGCATCACCGAGCCCGAAAGCATCCGCGTGCTCCGGGCGGCCTTCTGGGAACCCGATTCGCTCAAACCAGCCGAGACCGTGCAGCAGGTCACCGAGCAGGCCGCCCGCCACTTCGGCGTGCTGGCCCTCGGGCTGCGAAACAGGGGAGCCGAACCCCGCGAGGCCGCCCATTTCCTGATGCAGTTGCTGTTCTGCCTGTTCGCCGAGGACATCGGCATCCTGCGCAACCGCATCTTCAGCCGCGTGCTGGACTTCGGCGCCCAGTACCCCGCCCGCTTCAACGAGCAGATCGAATCGCTGCTGACCAGCATGGCCACCGGCGGCTTCTTCACCATGGAGCCGATACCGCATGTCAACGGCGGCCTGTTCAGCCAGGTGAAAGTGTTCGACCTCACCCAGGACGAGATCGCCACCCTCGCCGAATCGGCCCGCATGGACTGGTCGTCCATCGAGCCGGCCATCTTCGGTACCTTGTTCGAACGCTCGCTCGATCCGGGCAAGCGCGCCCAGCTTGGCGCGCACTACACCGGCCGCCAGGACATCGAGCGGGTCGTCGACCCGGTGATCATGACCCCGCTCCGCCGCGAGTGGGAGACCGTCCGCGCCAGCATGGACGACCTGCGGGCGAAGGTGGACGCGGCGAAAACACCCCAGACTCGCCGCAACGCCGAGGGCCGCCTGGCCGCCGCCCAGAGCGCGTTTCTCCAGCGGCTGGCCGGGGTGAAGGTGCTGGACCCGGCTTGCGGCAGCGGCAACTTCCTCTATATCGCGCTGGAACGCCTGCTGGCTTTGGAGAAGGAAGTCATCATGCACGGGGCCGAGTCCGGCCTCTCCATTGGCATCCCCGGCGTCAGCCCCACCCAGTTGCTGGGGATGGAGATCGACCCACTGGCACGCGAGCTGGCGCAGGTGGCGATCTGGATCGGCTACCTGCAGTGGATGATCCGCAACGGCTTCGGCTGGAGCGAACCGGTCCTGCAACCGCTGGAAACCATCCGCCTCCAGGACGCGCTCATCACCGAGACGGCTGACGGTGTGGCGGAAACACCCTGGCCCGCCGCCGAGTTCATCATCGGCAACCCCCCATTTCTCGGTGGCTACAGGATGCGAGGGGAACTTGGCGAAAGATACGTCCTCCATTTATGGGATATCTTCGAGAGTCGACTGTCCTCTACATCGGATTTGGTTTGCTACTTCTTCGAAAAAGCTCGTGAGCAAGTTGAGGCTGGCGTGTCAAAGCGCGTGGGCCTGTTGGCGACTAACTCAATCCGCCATGGTGGAAACCGCCGAGTGCTAGAGCGAATCAATGTTTCTGGAGGCATTTTCGTGGCTTGGTCCGACCTGCCATGGGTGCTTGATGGCGCATCGGTGCGTATCTCAATAGTTGGATTTGATAATGGCAATGAAAAGTCCCGTGAGCTAGATGGGCTCACTGTCACTACGATAAACGCTGACTTAACTAGTTCTCTCGATATGACGAAGGCGCAGCGACTGCAAGAGAATCGGGGAGTCGCATTTATGGGCACATCAAAGAAAGGCCCATTCGAACTCGACGGAGATCAGGCCCGTCAAATGATTGCGCAGCCACTGAACATCAATGGGCGACCCAACTCTGACGTTGTTAAGCCATGGTTCAACGCACGTGCGGTCACCGGGCGCTGGCCCGATAAATGGATTATTGATTTTGGCGCCTCTATGGATGCTCACGATGCGAGTTATTTTGAGTCGCCATTTGAATATGTGAATAGTGTGGTTAGGCCGGTACGAGAAGGCAATAATCGCGCAACTTACCGCGAGCGGTGGTGGCTCCACGCTGAACCTAGGCCTGCACTGAGAAATGCCATACGCGGTCTGCAAAGATTCTTGGTTACGCCAATTGTCGCGAAGCACCGCCTCATGGTGTGGTTGCGTGAGAACGTAGTTCCCGATCAGAAGCTGATCGTCTTCGCGCGAGATGATGACTATTTTCTAGGCGTGCTTCACTCCCGGGCGCATGAAATATGGTCGCTTCGTATGGGCTCGCGCCATGGAGTAGGAAACGATCCCATCTACAACAATACCACCTGTTTCGAGACGTTCCCGCTGCCGTGGCCGCCGGGCACTGAACCGACCGACGACCCGCGCGTGATCGCCATCGGCGAGGCCGCCGCCGAACTCGACCGGCTGCGGCGGAACTGGCTCGACCCCGAGGGCGCGTCCGAGGCCGAACTGAAGAAGCGGACGCTGACGAACCTCTACAACCAGCGACCGACCTGGCTCCAGAACGCCCACGCCGCGCTCGACCGCGTCGTCTGGGCCGCCTACGGCTGGGACGATCCCGATCCCGCCGCCGTGGACGAGGACACCATCCTCGCCCGCTTGCTGGCGCTCAACCTGGAGCGCGCGGGCACGGCCTGAGAGCACAAATTCGGTGCGCGGACGTTGTGCAAACCGGAGGCGGCGTGGGCGATTGATCGAGAGCCCGGCCCCGAGTTGACGACCTTCGCTGACCTCAACGCCCATGTCGTTGAGCCGGGACGTGGCGAGAGCGATTTCCAATGCCTGACCAACGTGCCCATCCTCTTGATGGGCGCGTTGATGTATTCATCGCCGCCGACGTGACGGCATGGGCACGCCCTCGCGCGGATTAACCGTGTTCACCGTTTCGCATGTCGGGTTATGACCTGGACGCCTCGTCGCGTGCTTGCTCCACATGCGACAGGCCCACCGCGCGAATGGTCATGATGAAGCCCGCCACCACCAGAACCTCCCGCAGCGTGTCCAGCAGGGTCCAGCGATCGATCCGGTCGCGCAGGTCATCGTCCGGAATCGACTCCGCCGAGGCGCCCCGGATTTCCTGGAGCTCGGGGAGGAAGTAGGCCATGGTGGTGGCGACCGCGATGATGAACAGCGCCGTGGCCCCGCGCAACCACCAGCGGACCGGTGGCGGTGTCCGCCATCCGACCACCAGGGTGATGATCGCGAGGACGACCATGCCATTACTCGAGGCGATGTAGAACCTGCCGGTGTCGATGTCCCAGGCGCGGGCGGCCTCGACCGACTCGCTCCAGACCGGATCGTTGACGAGCGTGTCGAAAAGCATCCCACCAGTCTGGGTCCCGGCCACGATGGCGAGCGCGAAAAGCAGCCAGTGCGTGGCTACATCCCGGCCTGTCCAAGGCGCGCGGAAGGTACGAGCATGCTGGCCAGACCCCGAAGCTGACGGCGTTGTGTCCACTGTGCCTCCAGAAGAGAAACGAGCGAATCCGGCGCTTGGTTGTAGGTGAAACATGTGACCCTTGGCGCAGTGTAGCAGGTCGCGTGGCGTTTGCGGGGTACGTGCGAGGAGCAATTTTGGGGGAGGATGGCGGGGAGGAAAAAGGTGGTCTTTCGCGGACGTTCCCGCACGCGAAAATGAGCCACCACCGGCGCCTGAACGAACGGGGGCGGCTCGTTGAACGTCCGGGCGGAACAGGACAAGCTCTGGGGTCAGCCCGCTCAATCCCCAGGTCAGTCCAATCCTCGACTCTCGTCACCCCGCCGGCGTCTTGGAACTGCAAGGCTCGTGCTGGGCCTCATGGGCGAGCATCCGCGGGGGATGATCTCTTGCGCCCTGCTGTCGCCGTGCTACCGTTTCGCTCGTCAGGGATGGCGCGGAAGTCCGGAGCGGAATGTGCAGGGAGCCTCGCGGGATGGCCAGAATCTCACTCTCGACGTATCGACGTCAGTGGCCCCGCATCGGCGCGGTGGCGGCCATGGTCGTGGCGGCTGGAACCGCCCTTGCCGGGGGGCGGCTGTCCAGGCGACAGCGGCTCGCGGCCCTCAACCTGAGCGCCCTCATGGTCCATCAATATGAGGAATACCACGCTCCTGGGTATTTCCCGGGCCAGCTCAACCGTGGCCTGTTCGGGAGCGACTCCCCACGAAACTACCCGCTCAACACCAACTCCGCGATGTGGATCAACACGGCAATCGCCTACCCCATGTACATGGCCCCGGTCCTGATTCCGGACAGGAAATGGCTTGGCCTGGGCCCCACCCAGTTCGGGATTGGCCAGGTCGTCCTGCATGGCATGGTTTTTCCTCGACTGGGGCGTCGCGAGGGGAGTGTCTACACCTACAGTCCCGGATTGCTTGCCGCGTTGTTGCTGCACCTCCCAATCGGGGTGGCCTATATCCAGGCGTTGCGTGAAGACGGCATGGTCGAGGGGGACTGGATCAAGGGAATCGCCTACGCGATGGCGATCACCCCGCTGGGCATTTGGTTACCCATCCTGATGCTGAAGGATCGCGACAGTCCCCATGCCTTCACCGTCGCGCGGATGGGACCCTACCGGGTCCCGGCGTCCACGGAGGGGCGCGTCGGGATGGGTTGATCCCGCGCCAGGCGGGTGGCGCCCCCCTTGGAGCTGGCTGGCCCGATGGTGCGGATGGGCGGCAGACCCCGCGGCTCTCATTCCTCGGCGGGACGCGCCAACTCCGCGGCGAGGGCCATTGCCCCGGCGATCGCCTGCTCGACCGTCAGGCTTCTCCCCTCGTTCCACGCCGCCGCCTGACCGGTTTCCAACTCGCCCAGATCCACCACGGGCGCGGTTCCTTCCCCCGCCGACTGGGTGACGCCAATCTGCTCGCGCAGGGCCACTGCGCTTCCGGCCAGCCGGGCGGCGCGCTCCGGCTGGCCCTGGTCCAGCATGATCCCCGCCAGGTCCTCCAGGCAGCCAGGAATGCCGCGCTCCACGCCAGCTCCCACCAGCAGCGTGAGCGCCCCGGCGAACCGTCTCCCCGCGCCATCCAGGTCGTTGTCCACCTGCGCCAGCTTTCCCTGGACACTTAGCGTTCGGGCGGTGCCCCACACATCGTTCGCCTCCCGGTGCAGGGCAAGGCTCTCCGCCACGGTCCCGCGGGCCGCGACGAAATCCCCCTGTCTCACCATCGCCTCCGCCAGGTAGGTCAGCAGCCAGGCGGTGTGCCACCCATCCCTGGCCGCGCGAAACACCGCCAGGCTTTCCTCATACCAGGCCCGCGCCCGCGCGTGATCTCCCCGCTCGCTCGCGGCCACCCCAAGGCTGATCATCACGATCGCGGCTCGATGGTGGTCGCCGACGGATCGAAACAGGGCCAGACTCTCCTCGCAGAGTTCCGTCGTGCGCTGGGCATCGCGCCGATCGCGGGCGATCACCCCGAGGTTGTTCAACGAAATCGCGATGCCACGCGTGTCGCCCAGTTCTCGCCGGATGGCGAGGCATTCCTCGTGACAGGCGGTGGCCCGCGCGAAGTCGGCGCGGTCCCGGGCCAGGTTCCCGGCGGCGTTCAGGGCGTTGGCCCGTAGCACCGGTGGCTGGCCCTCGCTCCGCGCCAGCGCGGCGGTTAGCCACCTGATCCCCTCCACCGTGTGACCCCGTATTTCCCAGAAGCGCCACAGCGCCGCCGCGATCCGCAGCTCGATTCCACCGCGCTCGGCGCCTTCTCCTTCCTGGCACCAGGCCAGGGCCGCGCGCAGGTTGTCGTGTTCCCGCTCGATGCGGTCCAGCCACAGGAGTTGCTCGGATTTGCCTTCCAGCTCCAGGGCCGCCGCCTCCGCGAACGCCTGGAAGTGCCTCGCGTGCCGCGCGCGGGTCTCCTCCGCCTCGCCACTCGCCCGCAGGCGTTCCCCCGCGTACTGGCGGATCGGTTCGAGCAACCAGTAGCGAGTCTCATGCCGCTCCTGGGTGACCGTCACCAGCGATTGCTCCACCAGGCTGGACAGCAGGTCGATCACATCCTCGCCCGCGATGTCGCCCCAGCCAGCGGCGGATTCGGCCGCCTCCAGCGTCCATCCACCGGCGAAGACGGAGAGCCGTCGGAACAGCGCCTGCTGGTCCGGTCCAAGCAGGTCGTGGCTCCATGAGATCGTGGCCCGCATTGTCTGCTGGCGGTGCGGCAGGTCCCGGGAGCCGCCCACGAGCAGCGACATCAACTGGTCGAGGCGCGCCAGCAGTTCGGGAAGACTCAGCACCCGAACCCGCGCCGCCACCAGCTCCAGGGCCAGCGGCAGGCCGTCCAAACGGCGGCAGATCGCCGCCACGATCGGGGCGTTTTCGCCGGTCAGGACAAAGGACGGATGCTTTTGCCGCGCGCGCTGGACAAACAGTCGCACCGAGGACACCCGCGCCACGTGGTCCACGTCGATCACGGGTCCGCCCGGCGGCAGTTCCAGGGGAGGGACCACGTATTCCTGCTCGCCGCGTATCCCCAGCGACGACCGGCTGGTTGCCAGGATTCGGAGAGACGGGCACGCCTGGAGCAGCCGCGCCAGGTCCTGCCCCACGTCCAGCACATGCTCGACATTGTCGAGTACCAGAAGTACGCGCCGTTCGCGCAGCCAGGAGCGCAGCGTGGCTCCCGGGTCGCCGCCGAGCGGTTCGTCCAGCCCCATCGCCCGGACGATGGTCGAGAGCACCAGGGAAGAATCGGCGAGCGGCGCCAGTTCCACCCAGACCACGCCGTCGGCATACCGGTCCGTCACCGAACGCGCCACGTGTAGCGCGAGGCGGGTCTTGCCGACGCCACCCGGTCCGAGCAGCGTCAGCAGTTGCCCGTCCAGATGGGCCAGCAGGTGCCGCACCACGTTCGCTTCGCCCTCGCGGCCAATCAAGGGGGTTGGTTCGCCCGGCAGGTCCGCCGCTGGCCTGGGCTGGCTGGGAGCAGCCGCCGGTGGATCGGAAGCGCCCCGCAGCGTGGCGGCCAGCTCCGATCGCTGCGCGTCATTCAGGTCCAGCGCATCGGCCAACCGGCGCAAGGTGTCGGGGTAGGGACGCTTGCGCTCGCCCCGTTCGAGGGCGCTGATCGCGTTCGCGGAGAGCCCGGCCCGCTCGGCGAGCTCTTCCTGGGAGTAGCCCGCGGCTTCGCGAAGGCGGCGCAGCCGCTCACCGTAGCGTTCCCGCTCACCCGCCACCGCACTGTCCTTCCCGAACCACGCGGCCGGGGTTCCCGGCACTTGGCGAGGCATTCACGTAGGCCAGGTCCCATGAATCGCATGGTACCAGCCGTCATCGCCAATCTCCAGATGGTTCCGGGGAAGTGTTGGAGAAGTGGTGGGCGACTGTTGGACCGCTGTGTGTGGGATGCGAGGGCCCCCCGCCAGAGACTGGAAACCAGGCGATTCCCCGCCTGACGGGGGCGCATGGCGAACGACGGAGCAGAAGGAGCTATCGAATGGCGGACACGGCAACACTCACTCCCATCCACCTGGCGCCGGGCGAAGGACGGCGTCTCACCGTCCTGACCGACGCGATCACGGTCAAGGCCACGACGGCGGAGACCGCGGGCGCCTTCGCCCTCCACGAGACGGAGACTCCCCCGTCCGGAGGGTGCCCGTCCCACGTCCAGCGCTATGACGACGAAGCCTTCTTCGTCATCGAGGGCCGGTACACGGTGCTCGTTGGCGAGCGCCAGATCGACCTGGGGCCGGGCGGATACGTCTTCATCCCGCGCGGCACCGTTCACGCCTTCGTGAACCCCGGCCCGGAGCCGGCCAGGATGCTGGTGCTCGTCTCCCCGGGCGGCATCCACGAGCAGTTCGTCGAGGACATCAGCGACCACGCGGGCCGCGCCCCGTGGGAGCCAGACATGGCGAGGGTCCTGTCCGTGGCGCCCAAGTATGGCGTCGAGTTCGCGACCCCAACCGTGGCGGGCTAACGTCCCCGCGACCTTCCCATCCACCTTCCATCTTGCAGCGGGCGATTGCCCAAAAATTCAGGAGAACCCCATGGTCATCACTCACACCGCACACGTTCTTCAGTCCCTCGACGCCACGGACGATCCGTTCGCCGGGCTTCGCAACCGGTTGGCGGGACAACTGCTCACTCCCGGCGCCCCCGAATACGACGAGGCACGCCGCACCATCAACATCACCCTGGACCGGTATCCGCTGGCCATCGTTCGGGCGGCGACCGCCGGCGATGTCAAGACGGCCGTCACCTTCGCCCGCGATCATTCCCTGCCGCTGGCCGTGCGAAGCGGCGGCCACAGCCTGGCGAAACTGAGCGTGGTGGACGACGCCCTCGTCGTCGACCTCTCGACGATGAAGCGCGTACAGATCGATCCTCACACCCGCATCGGGCGGGTGCAGCCCGGGGCTACCTCCGGCGACCTGGCCGGGCCCGCCAACGCGCATGGGCTGGCCCTCACCACCGGCGATACCCATTCGGTCGGCATGGGTGGACTGGTCACCGGCGGTGGCATTGGATTCATGGTCCGCAAGCATGGGCTGGCGATCGACAGCCTTCTCGAAGCCCAGGTGGTGACCGCGGCCGGCGAGATCGTCACCGCCAGCGAGACCGAGCACCCGGACCTGTTCTGGGCGATCCGGGGCGGCGGCGGGAATTTCGGCATCGTCACGGAGTTCACGTTCCGTCTCGCGCCGGTGGGCGAGGTGCTGGGTGGGGCGCTGGTGCTCCCCGCCACCCGCGAGGTGATTCGCGGCTACCTGGAGTACTCGACCTCGGCGCCGGACGACCTGACGACGATCGCCAACGTCATGTACGCGCCTCCCGCGCCGTTCATACCCGAGCAACGGATGGGCGAGCTGGTGCTGATGATCTGGCTTGTCTGGACAGGAAGCCTCGCGGACGGAGAGCGCGCCCTCGCGCCGCTTCGGGCGCTCGCCGAACCGGTGGCCGATGCAATCAGTCCGATCCCGTACCCGGTGATTTACCGGTTCACCGACTTCGCCGCCGAACCCCACGCCGCGTCGATCCGGATGATGTTCGCCGATGACCTGAGCGACGATGCGATCGATGCCACCCTGGATGCGATGAAGCATGCCAGTTCGCCGTTCGCCCTGATCCAGATCCGGGGACTTGGCGGGGAAATGGCCCGGGTCGGCCGGGACGCGACCGCGTTCGCCCACCGGGATCGCCGGTACTTCGTGGCGATCATCAACGTCTGGCTGGACGCCACCGAGGACGCCCTCCCGCATGAAACCTGGACCCAGGAGCTGTGGTCGATCCTGCGGCCGGAAGGCGATGGGGTGTACGTCAACTTCCTGGAAAACGAGGGCGAGGGCCGGATCCGGGAGGCGTACCCGGAGGCAACCTACGCCCGCCTCGCCGAGATCAAGCGGCGGTACGACCCAGAGAACCTCTTCCGGTTGAACCAGAACGTTGCGCCACGGGCATAGTCCTGAACTGGACGAGCGCCCGCTTCGATCGATCCGCCGGGGAGGGACATCCCTCCCCGGCGGTGCCACGAGAAATGGAGAACCCGATGACCATGCAAACCGAGCGGCAACGACGAGTACCCAGGGCGATGAATCGCCTCGTTTCGATGCTGGCGACGCTCGATCACCTGACGACGAGCGTCATGGCGGTCCCAACGGGCGGGCGCGACCGGCGCGCCGCGTCAGGGGAGCCGGCGGACGTGCCGCCAACCAGTGGCGTCCAGGACGATCTCGCTAACGCGACCTGGGAAGACGCCGAGTGGCGCTGACCGCGCTCGATCGACCGGGCTGGCTTCCTGGATCTCCTGATGTTGGGAGAAAGGAAGCCCAGCGGCTGTGGACGCGATCAGCCCTGACCATCCGTCGAGGAACCACTTAGACTGGCGACCCAGGGCGAGGAACCAGAGAGGTCGATGTGCCCCGGTGGGACGTCCGGCGCGGGGACGGGGCGCCCGAGATGGAAACCCTGCCCGTAATCGCAGCCGATTCCCCGCAACAGCGCCA
>JAEWEG010000026.1 GCA_023389575.1 Chloroflexota bacterium
ACAGGGGTTGTCCATGGTGGCGTTCCTTCCCGGCTGGGACGCGAGCGGGTCGCTCGCGTCCCAGGGATGGTGTCAGCGCTCAGGCTGAATCTCGGCGAGGATGACGGCCATCGCATCGACGATGGAAGCGGCATCCTGGTTGGTGATCTGGCGCTGGAGGCGCGCGGCCTGAAGCAGGACGGTGGTGATGCGGGCAACGTTCCTGGTGAGCGCGTCCAGGTCCTGCTCCTCGGCGACGAGCCGGGCGAGGACGACGCGGAGGGTGGCGAGTTCTCGCGAAACGCCCTCTCCCCCGAGGTTGTCGCTCGCCTGGCTGATGAGGCGGGCGATACCCGTGTTCAGCAGCGGCTCGATGGAGCCAGCTTGCAGCGCGGCGTTCCAGGGCGTGTCGTCGGTATGGGTCGCGTCGCCGTCGCACGGCGGGTGGGATCGAGATGACATGGTCGGGTCCCTTCACGGCCGGAGCTTGGATCGAAACGCGTTTTCCGGCCGCACCCAGTGAACGCATCGAGCACCGAAAATCCCGCCACCGGCCAGGTCATTCGTCTCCCTCCACGACCTCTTCGAACGTGGGCCAGTTCCCGGAACGATGGGACCCTGGCCAACGTTCATTTGCCAGATGGCGCGCGTCGAGCCAGCGTTACCGCGCATCTGGGGTCTTCCTGGCATGAATGCGTTTGTGAATGGAAAGAGGTTGCCATGATGAAGACACTCGTCGCGCTGCTGGGATTGCTGCTCCTGGCGGGCTCCGCGCTCCCCGCGGCGGCCCAGGACGCCACACCGGAAGCGCCGAACTCGCTCAAGACCGGCCAGGTCGCGGCCCAATCGGCGACCCTGCATTCGGAAAACGGGAACGAGGTCGCAACGGCCACGCTAACCGGGATGGAGCGCGACTGGCGGGCGTTCGATCCAGGGCCCGAACCACAGCCGGGCATGGAGTACGTCGCGCTCACCATCGAGGTCGAAAATGTCGCGGCCCGGGGCAGCCTCAACGTCTCGGCCTATCACTTCACGATCCAGACCCAGATGGGATTCGTGCACGCCAACGCATGGATTTACAGCGAAACCGTAACTCCTCCCCTCCTGAGCGAAGACATCTCGCTCGAAGGCGGCGAGTCGACAGAATTCACCCTGATCTACGCGGTGTACGTGAATGAACCACTGGCCCAGGCACTGTGGCGGCCGGAAAGCCCCACACCGGTGCAGCTGGTGCTGGCCGACCTCGAACCCCAGGTCGATGGGCTGAACCCGATCGAGCCGGCGATCGGAGAGATGGTCACGTTCTACTCCGTGAGCGGCGACCCCATGGCGACCCTGACCGTGTCCGGCGCCGAGCGCGGCTGGTCCGATTTCGATGAGGGATATGGTCCCGAGGCGGGCAAGGAATACGTGGCCGTCACGGTCGAGGTCGAGAACGTTGCCGGGCGGGGAAATGTCATCATCTCGCCCTATGAGTTCGGCCTCCACACCGAGTTCGGGTTCACCTCGATGCCGGCGTGGGTGAGTTCGACATCCGCCACTCCCCCCGTGCTGCTGGAGGAGATCTGGCTGACACAGGGCGAGTCCACCTCGTTCACGGTGGTGTTCCTGGTGTTCGAGGGCGAGGGCCTCACCAACGTCGACTGGTCTCCGTCCACCTCGGCCCAGCCAGTCCGACTGCCCCTGGCGGACCTGACCGGGGTCTAGCCCATCCACTTCAATCCCACGTCTCACACACACCCGGGAAGGCGATGCCCTCCCGGGTGTGTGGCGTTCAGGGGACCAAGGCGCCCATCCACATGGAGCATGGGGACAGGCGGGGATTATGCTTTTCCATGGTCAATACGAGACGTACGAGGGATACAAGGAGCAAATGATGCGCATAAAACGCCTGGCGCTTGCGGCGATGGTTGGCCTGGCGATGATGCTGGGAACGGGGTTCGGCGTGGCGGGAGCACAACCGATCAACCCGCCCGCGCCGGAAGCAGGTGACGCGGTTCACCTCGTGGACGAGCGGGGCGACACCCTGGCGACCGTGACCGTGACCGGCGTGGAGCGTGACTGGACCGGGTACAAGTCGACGTTCAAGCCGCGCAAGGGTGTCGAGTTCGTGGCGTTCACCCTCCAGATCGAGGCCGTGGAGGGAGATCTGGAGGTGGATGGGAAGGACTTCGACCTGCAACGCGATCCCGGTATCCTGGAGGACTCCTCCAGCGTGCAGCCCGAGAGCGACGATCCGCCCGCGTTGCGAGGCAAGGTGAGCATCGAGGAGGGTGACACCGCGACCTTCCTCCTTGTGTTCGAGGTGCCGGAAGGGTCGGGTCTCTCGAACCTGTTCTGGGCTCCGGATAATGCATTTCTCACGATCCAGTATCTCGGCGACCTGTGAACCTGGACTCGCGCGGGAGGCGTCTGGCATGCGCCGAACCCAACCGCGAACTCTCCAGGACGCGTACGATCGCGCCAGGCAATGTTGACATTTGTTCGCAATTTACCTTGACACCAGATGGTAGAGTCCAAGTCGGTGCATACGCATGATGCACGCACAAGGGGACGCGACATGCGTGTTTCCCGTTTCGGAATTTCATTGGAGGGTCTATTCATGCGGAAACTTCTGATCGCGCTGATGGCGATGTTCTTCCTGCTGGGAGGATCGGCGGCGGCGGTGAGTGCCCAGGACGCGACACCCGATGCGGGCGATCTCCAGGAACTCGCCGGGGAATCGTCGGGAACCAATCCGATCGATCCCGCCATTGGGGATTCGGTGACGTTCTACGGCGAGGACGGCAATTCGGCCGGCATCCTGACCGTCAACTCCATCGAGCGCGGCTGGTCCGACTACGATGAGTACTACGAGCCGGAAGAGGGCGCCGAGTACGTGGCGTTCACGATGACCGTCGAGAGCACCATCGAGCGGGGCGCGATCGACATCGAGGCCTACGACTTCAGCCTGCAGACCGCCTCTGGCTTCCTCTGGGGCCGGGCCTTCACGTCCAGCGAAACGGCCGAGCCGCCGATCCTGGAGGACACCGTGAGCCTGGCGAACGGCGACTCGGAAGAGTTCACGGTCGTGTTCCAGGTGCTGGAGGGCGAAGAGCTTGCCCACCTGTACTGGCAGCCGGACAGCGGCGTGCTGATCACGGCGGCGAACCTCGAGGGCGAGTAGTTTCCGCGCACAATTCGCTCCTGAAAAAGGACACCCCGGGCAGCGTGGCTGCCCGGGGTGTTTCTCTTGTCAACGAATTATGATGGTATGCGTCGCGAGCAGGGAACCGTTGTTCGAGGGGCAACGTTTACTCCATAGGCCCGTGTCTCGCCGGTCACCGACGACCGCGAAACCACCTCGTGGCCCACATCATCGACCATCCGCGCCACCGATGGCGCACCGTTCCTGGCCAGGTGCTGGCCGGTTTGCGCAAGTATTTGCCTATTACTCCGGAGACTCACGTTATGCGTCGCGTGCTCAAACTCTGGGCGATCGCGATCACGCTGCTGGCATTGGTTGGACCAGGGACCGCGGGAGCGCTTGGTTACAGCGCAATCCAGGATGGGCCGATCGCGAACTCGTCCAACCCTGAAGTGGGTGACACCGTTTCCTACATCACCGAAAGCGGCAGCGAGGTCGCGCAATTGCGCGCCAGCGAAGTGATCCTGGAGTGGGAGGATTACAGCGAGTACTACGTACCGTCCCCCGGGTCGCAGTACGTGGTGATCGTGGTGGAAATCACCAATCTTGGTTCACGCGGGAACATGATCGTGCGGGCCGATGACTTCCGGCTCCAGGATGTGGACGGATTCTTCTACAGCCGCTCCTGGGCCGACGCCTCCGAAACGTCCGAACTGATACCCGCCGAGAGCGAGATCGGCATCGCGCCGGGCGCCACCGAGGACGTCGTGCTTGTGTACGAGGTGCTGTCCGGGGTGGAACTGAGCCACCTGTTCTGGCAACCGGAATACGAACGCCTGCTGACCATCGCCGACCTCGACGAGTACGTGCCGGGCCAGGGCTGAGCCGCCCGTCGATTTCCACCCCACTCCTCCACGCTGACCCGGCGGGCGATTCACAGCAAGTTCCCAGCCTTTTTCGGCCCAATGTTCATCCCGGGCCCCTACTCTTGGTAGTGCCGGAGAAGTCCGGCACAGTGAGGGAGCCGGGCACCTTCCACACTCCCATCCCCAACCTTGGCTCGCGACCATGTCGCGAGCCCATGCTTCCCACACCGCCACCCCGGCGGTCGCACCCAGCCCGGCTCCCCTGCTGCATCATCCGAAGCGCACGCACGATCGTCACCCGTCGCCACCGTTATCCGGGGCAACGGGTGATACTGGTTCGGAAACAATCACCCAGACGATAAGGAGCGCCTCATGGTTTTCCAGGCCGAACTGAACCGCCGCCGGATGATGGCGGGACTCGCGGGCGCCTCGATCGCGCCGCTGGCGGTGGAAACGGCCCACTCCCAGGAGACGGGCTCCACGCCGGAGGGCGACCTCCCCTCGACCTGCCTGCTCTCCCCGGAGATGACCGAGGGCCCGTACTACCTCGACGACATGCTCATCCGTCAGAACGTGGCGGAGGACAAGGCCGGGGTTCCGCTGGACCTGACGATGACGGTGGTGAACGCTGAAACCTGTGCCCCGCTGGCGAACGCCGCGGTGGAGATCTGGCATTGCGACGCCAACGGATTCTACTCGGGATTCGTGGACAACAGCCCGGGCGGGCAACCAGACGATGCCGGGTATATGGAAGACGGCTCGGACGCCGGGACCTTCCTGCGAGGTATCCAGCTCAGCGACGCCGACGGGAACGTGCGGTTTCAGACCATCTATCCAGGCTGGTACGCGGGCCGGGCGATTCACATTCACCTCTCGGTGCATCTCGGCGGAGAAGACGCCGATGGGGTCTACCAGGGCGGAACCACCGCCCATACCGGCCAGATCGCCTTCGTCGACGAGGTGACACTCCTCGTGGCGGAGACCGAGCCATACGCGAGCCGGACCTCGGACTTCGTGCGCGCGGGCGAGGACGGCATTTTCGCGCGCCACCTCGACGATGGCGGGGTGTTCGTGACACTGGAGCAGGTCAACCCCGAGGCGATCACGGAAGGGCTCACCGGCACGATCCTGCTCGGCATCGACCCGCAATCCATGTAACTGGGAACCCAGCCGACCTCTCCGAGCGGCGGAAACGGCCAAAATCAGCGGTCCGTCATTGTGGGAGAAAATCAGTGACCAACCTTGAGCGATTTCTGATGGAAGAGGCGGAATTCGCCGAAGCCACCAAGGATGCCCCGATTCCACCCGAGACACGAATCAGCCGACCAGGTGGACAACGGGCACGAATCTATTCAGTGCGCCTTCTTGAATCCGAAGTCGCCGCGCTCGAAGCCGCCGCCGAACGCGCGGGCATACCCGCCTCGACGCTCGCCCATTCGCGGATAGCGGAGAGACTGGAGCGCGAATCGCGGAAGGCCTGATTCACCCGCCCGAACAGCGGGTGAGCCCGATTCGACGGGGCCGTTACAATTGGGGAAGTAATGTGCGGCGCGCGGGCGCGGCGGATGGCCTGGACCATCCGGTCGCCCGGTTTCCACCGCCGCGATGGCATTCCCCCATTTCCCCGGACATGAAAGGTTCAGGCGCATCCTCATGACAGATAACGGTGTGGCAATGCTCTCGGAAGAGCAGGTGCTGAATGCGCTGCGAGGTGTCTCCGAACCGGCGACCGGCCGCGGCCTGGTCGACCTGAGGCTCGTGCCCGAGGTGCGGATTCACGGGCGCGACGTACAGCTCACCATCGAACTCCTGAGCCCGATTCGCTCCACCCGCGAGAAGATCGAGCGCGACGTGCGAGCGGCGCTCGGCACCATCGGCGGTGTCGGGCAGGTGGCGATCGACTGGCGAACGAAGGTCCGCCCCAGCGGTGGCGGCCGGTCCGACGCGCAGCCGATCCAGGGCGTGAAGAACACCATCGCGGTGGCGTCGGGCAAGGGCGGCGTCGGCAAGTCGACGGTGGCCGCCAACCTCGCGGTGTCGCTGGCCCAGGCCGGGGCCAAGGTCGGTCTCCTCGACGCCGACGTGTACGGCCCCAGCGTGCCGCTGATGATGGGCGTGCACGACAAGCCGCTGATGTCGAACAACAAGATCGTGCCGCTGGAGGCGCACGGCGTGCATGTGATGAGCATCGGCTTCATCCTGGACCCGACCAAGGCGCTCATATGGCGCGGTCCGCTGGTGGCCCAACTCATCAACCAGTTCCTGAATGACGTGAACTGGGGCGATCTCGACTACCTGGTGCTGGACCTGCCGCCGGGCACCGGTGACGTGCAGCTGACGCTGGTGCAGAAGATCCCCATCTCCGGGGCCGTGATCGTGACCACGCCACAGCAGGTGGCGCTGGCCGACGCGGTGAAGGGGCTGAAGATGTTCCAGGAAGTGAAGACGCCAATCCTGGGCATCGTGGAAAACATGAGCGGGTTCATCTGCCCGGACTGTGGTTCGACCCACCCGATCTTCGGCGAGGGTGGCGGTCAGCGCACGGCCGACGAGAACGGCGTGGAGCTGCTGGGTCAGATCCCGATCGAGCCGGGCATCCGGTCGGGTGGCGACGAGGGCACGCCAATCGTGGCCGAGGCGCCGGACTCGGCGACCGGCAAGGCGTTCGGTCACCTGGCGGAGCGCGTGGCAACACAGCTTGCGGTGCAGGCCGTCGCCAAGCCACGCAAGCCGACGATCATGCTGAAGACCGTGCAATAGGCGAGATTTCGTAGACACACGGCATCAGGGCGGGCATTCCACATGGGATGCCCGCCCTGTTTTCGTTCAGGGTCGGTATAGGTCAGACGTGCCAAGGCTCACCATGGCGGCCGCACACCCGTTGGGTTGGGATTGGCACGAGTCGTCTGGCGAACGAAAGCCAACACATCGTGACGGCTGGCCGGATGAATGGTGGAGTGCATCTCCGACTCGCCTTCGAATGGAGCTCCAGCCTCGCGGATGATGAGTGGGCCCGCGAGCCAGGCTCGGAGGTCGGGCGGCAGCAGACGCATGTCGAGCAGCGATGCCGGGGTCGAGGTGGCCTCCATCAGCGCGGCGTCGAGGCTACCAGGTGGCGGCGCACCGATCGCGACTTCGTCCAGACGGGGGTTGCCGGTTTCAACGTCGACGATTGCCTGAAACGAACCTTGTCCGAACATCATTCCAACGGAAAGGTAGTCGTCGCCAAACTGTTCAGCCAGGCACTTCCCCATCGTGACGACCGCGGGATCGAACATGCCCCGGGAATCCCGCGTGACGTGACCATTGTGGGCGAGAAGCACCGCTTTCTCACCTGGCGGGGCCTGATCCAGCCGCCAGGCGACGTTGGCGGCCATGGCGCGGTCCCGCACTGAAAAGCTCCCGGCCCCAGGGCCCGCTTGACGACGAGCATCAACCTGACCGAGAACTACGACTGACTGGAGCGCAATACTCCATTCTTCTTCACCGACCAGCGACCGGTAGCGATCCGAGTTGGTCATCAAATGTTCGGCAAGGTCCGCGAGTGCCGCCGATGTCGAGATCGATGTGTGCTCGTTGCCGGATCGAGCCCACGGCTTCAATTCCGCCATCTCCCGACGCACGGCGGATGTCGCTTGCGAGTACACGGGATCAATGCGGTCGAGTAGGTCCCAAACAAGGTCCGTCGCGGTACTCCCGGTGGATGCGTCGAATCCGAACAGGTGGACCCGCTGGTCGCGATCTTGAGTCTGGTTATGGCTGTGAAGCCAGTCGACCAATGCGCGAAATTCCCGCACATCCCACATCCAATAGCCGGCGCTTGCCAGCGCCTGGGCGGGATCTCCCTCGCCATCGACGATGTAGCGGTTGAGGGCGAGACATTCAGGCCAACCGGCCTCGATGCCAACGAGCCGGAACCCGAGATGTTCGACCAGGTACCCGACAAGCCGATGCCGCAGCAGATGGAACTCCTTGGTGCCGTGAGTAGCCTCTCCGATCGCCACGATGCGCGCATCGCAGGCCATCCCGGCGAGTGGGGCGAGGTCGGCATCATCCGAGCCGGGATCAACTGTCTCCAACGGATGGATATGATCGTTTAGAGGGCCTGGTGGCATGGAAGACGGATCTCGCTGAGCGCGAAGGACAAGGCAAGAGCCGGTGTGCATGTGCGCCCCGACTCCTGCTCATACCTTCTTCATTTTGTTCCTGGTCGATTCCACCTGGAGCGGAATCCTGCCGCGCCTCGATACCCCTGATCGGCTCGTCCGAGGCTCGTTGACCACTCGTTTGTGTCGATGCGGCGAACCTCCTGGCTCCTGGCATCGTGTCGCCTGTCATGCTGGTTCCGCGTCGCACATTGGATGGGTCATGGCCGTGAATGTCGTGGCAGGCTTGTATCCTGCTCGATCCGCGTGGTGACCTGTTCCAACATCGTTCGTATGCGGCGGCCGGGAATCAGCCGGCGTCCGGACCAAAACGATGTGCGGCGGTGATGACATGCGCCATTGGATACAGCGCGTGATGACGATGAACGTCCGCGAGATCGCTACCATCGATGCATGAGGCCGTCTTGACTGAGGTTCCACCGGTAAGAGGTTCGCGCGTTTCGCATGGATGCGGTTTCCAGCCGGTTTGAGCCTTTTTCGGGTGGCTCCCGAACTTCGGAGAAACGGGATCTGCTGGATCCATGGTGTCCATTACCGCCCAGAAAGTGATGTGGTGCGGTGGACCCGCGGCTCGTGACCGAGCCACATGTCAAAACGTCATCGAGAGCGGTGGGATATCCTCCAATCGCAGACCGGGCATGCCACGCGGTGACGATGATCGGATGTGGACACCGGTGTGACCGGTTGCCCCCATGTGGTGCTCACCATCGATACCTGGCCCGATGAACAACGATTGTGACGGGTTACTCCGCCTGAAGCTCGGTCGGTCGATGTGTGAACAATACCCGCATCCTACCGCGTTTAAACGGAATGTCAATCCCCGGCCGGCCCCCAACGGATGGTCGGCCGGACCTCCGAGCGGGCAAAATGACGATCGAGAATCGCATCAATAATCTCCCGCCGCCCGTCCTCGAAGTGAAGGATCGAGACGATTGACTGGCACCACGAGTCCGAACATTCCGGTGGAACTGGCGCCGTTGTTCGACGCTTGGCTGGAGGCGCTCGCGCCCTTGGGCGACCGCATCCACGGTGTTTACCTGTATGGATCGCTGGCGCTGGGCGCCTGGAATCCGGTCGTGAGCGACATCGACGCGGTGGTGCTCACGGTCGGCGAGTGGACGAGCGACGAGATCGATAGGCTCGCCGAGATTCATGCCGATCTGGCCAAGGCGCTACCGCTGGCAAACCGGCTGGAGGCGATCTACTTCCCGCTCGAACGTCTTGGCGAGACGACCTCCCCGACTCCGCCCTACCCTGCCTTCCGGGACGGCCAGTTTCACCCCGCCACGCACGGAGACGTGAACGCGGTGACGTGGTGGATGTTCGCGCATCATGGGGTCAGACTTGCAGGCCCGGAACCTGAGGATTTGCCGATTCGGACCACATGGGACGATGTGCGAGCGGCGATGCGTTACAACCTCGACGTGTACTGGGAGCGGCGGGTGAGGTTACCGGGCGGACTGAGATTTCTCACCGACGAAGGGGTGGAGTTCGGCGTGACCACGGTCGCCAGGATCCTGACCACGCTCGAGGACGGCGAGATCATCGGCAAGGACGCCGCCCTCGACCACTGGCGAGGCAAACTGCCCGGCAGGTGGCGACCGTTGCTGGACGAAACGCGGCGCCTGCGGGAGGCGAGCAATGCCTATGGGGTGTACCGCACGCGCCTGGGGCGCATGCGCGAGGCCAGGGCGTTCATCCGTTACGTCCAGGAACGCTGCCCGGCCGAATAGGCTCAGGCTTCCGGCGATGAATCCTCCGAGGCTTCGGGGACACGTACCGGTACGGGCTGGCGAAATCCCCGGTCGTTGGACCGATCCTCCACACTCGCCACGAAGCCACGGTCGTTCGACGTATCCTCGATCGTCGCGACGAACCCACGCGAACCTCCACCAGACGGCCGGGAACCCGCGGTGAAGTTCGGAGCCTCGTGGTACGACCTTTGGCGAGAGCGGCGTACCCCTCCGACCGCCAGGGCGGCGGCCGCGGCGATGACGGTTGACCTGACCAGGCCACGCCCGAGTCGCATCATTCCCTGCATGGCGTTTTCCTTCCTTTGCGGTGGCGCCGGCGCCACCGGGAGGCGTGCATTATGGCAGGATGCTGAGCGCCATGCCGTCCATCACGTTCCACATCGTCATGAACTCGTCCCAGGAATAGTGCCGCCAGACGGCCGTTCCCGGATCGGTGAGATACACCCCGGAGTCGTCGAACCCGTAGGCGGTCATCACATGCATGTAGGTGGTGAGCTGGTAGCGATCGCCCTCGCCGTCCCAGTTATCGGTGCTATGACCCTCGCCGCGCATGCCAAGCCACACCACGGTGGGATGTCCCTCCCGAAGATGACGCTCGAGGTCGGCGCGGTCGCCGTAGTACGCCTCGTGTGGAATGCCAAGAAGGTCGAGACCGGCGGCGAGCGGAGCGTTGTACACGCCGTAGTCGTTCGTGTTCCCCCAGGTGCCCAGGATATTGCCCCGGTACCCCTTGTGCGGGTTCTCGTGGAGCGGAACGACGGATTCGATGTCGTACTCGGAGAGGCTGTGGCCGACCATCGAGGCCGCGATGTGCACCGAGGCGTACTCGCAACTCAGCGAGCGTTGTTGCTGGTACAGGAACGCTCCCGCCACCTCGGCGGAGGTATCCGGTCGCAGCCCGGGAATCTGGTGGCGGAGCCCGGGTATCGCCAGGGCGATGAGCAGGATGGCGACGAGCCCAAGGGCGACCATGGTCCGTTGCCGCGGCCACGATGGCCGTGCCTGACTGGTGGGCCAGGTTGTGGACTGGTTCACGCCGCCCTCCCCACGTGGGACACACCGATGGGTCACTCCATCCATGGTAACGCCGTCACGCCCGAAACGGATGCGCCGACGTCGGCCTTACCGCCAGGAACGGCATGACTCCGACCAAAACGCATCCCCTAACGGTACTGGGTTTCCATAATTGACTACGAGTCCCGGCAGGCGTAGAGTGCGAATCACACGGGTCCCTGGTAGTCGATCGCAAACAATGCATTCCTGCCCGCGCCCAAAGGGCGCTGGTCGTATGGAGGACAGCATCATGGCCAATTTGCGCGGCTCGGAAAAACTCATTCGTGAACGGTTCGGTGAAAAGGCCGTCATCAGCGAAGACGCGGTCGCCCAGATCCTGAAGCTCGTGGATCGCGACGACATCGTGCTCGAGCGGTGGTGGTGGAGAGGGCAACCAGCGATCGATGCCCTGGCCGGAACGATCGCCGTGCCGCGTCAGCAGGTTGGCGAGATCATCAACGGCCTGATCGATTCGAATATCCAGTTCGAATTCAAGGTCTTCCCCAAGGGCATTCCCTACCCGGAGGAACTCATCGTTTCGTTCAGCTCCGGCATGAAGTGACGGTGCGGAATGGGTCCGACCGGTGCTACCTACCGGGTGGTGCAGGTCCACCCGAGCCGCCACTGCAACCTGACCTGCCTGCACTGCTACTCGTCGTCAGGACCTGACCAGCACGAGTCGATTCCCGTCGAACTCCTGTGCCAGGCGATATCAGACGCGGCGGCGGAGGGGTACTCGGCGATGGGCGTCTCCGGCGGAGAGCCATTGGTCTACCCTGGACTCCGCGCGTTGCTGCGACACGCCCAGTCACTGGGAATGATCACCACGGTCACCAGCAATGGGATGCTGCTCGATGACCGGCGACTCGCCAACCTGGCGGGAGTGACCAGCCTGCTCGCCATCAGCCTTGATGGCCGGCCCGAATCGCACAACAGGATGCGCAATCATCCCCGCGCGTTCGAGACCATGGCGAGCAGGCTCGATGGCGTGCGCCAGAGCGATATCCCATTCGGGTTCATCTTCACCCTGACCCAATACAATCTCGACGAGTTGGAATGGGTGGCGCGGTTCGCCGTCGAACAGGGGGCCGCGCTCCTGCAGGTGCATCCGCTGGAACAGGCCGGCAGAGCGGTCAGCAACCTCGCCAGCTCCACGCCGGATCACGTCGAAGCATCCTTCTCGTACCTGGAGGTCCTGCGGCTGAAGGACGAGTTGCGTGAGCACATCGCGATCCAGCTCGACTACGCTCCCCGCGAGGCATTGCGCCGCGCCCCGGAACGGGTCCTGGCCGAGCCGTACACCGCCAATGACGCCTCGCTCTCGCTGTCCGACGTGCTCTCACCACTCGTCATCGAGCCGGACGGGACCGTCGTGCCACTCGAGTTCGGGCTCAGCCGCCAGTTCGCGCTCGGCTCCCTGTACGACGCACGCCTTGCCACCCTGGCCGAAACATGGCGGGCGGAACGGGAACCCGCGTTCCGGAACCTGTGCCGCCGGGTGCACGCGGAGGCAATCCGCGAAGATAGCCCCGTGATCCTGAACTGGTACGAGCAGATGCATCACCAGGCACTCAGGGACGCCACTCCGGCCTGACTGGACACCTCACCCCTTGTCGATGGCGGCCTGGAGCTGCTCGCGGTAGGCGGCGGGCAGCTCCCAGTAGAGCGCCTGGGCGAGGGCGTCCTTCAACGTGCCGAACCTGGCCGCGTCGGCGGTGCCCATCGCGGTCGTCGACGTGCCGTCGCGCAGCGTGAGCGGAATCATGGCGCCGGACTGTTCGGAGCCAGTGTCGACCACGATGCCCCAGACGTCCGGACCAAAGGCGTAACTCGGCAGGCCGAGGGCGCCGGTGATGATGCCGTCCGCCTTCGCGATGCCGGCAAAACGAGCCTCGGGCCAGCGCTGGCGAATGGTGATGGGATCCATATCCGCGCCACAGAGGAAAACGCGGCGGCGAAAGTCTGGGCTGGATGCGGTGGTGGTCACGAAGCGATGCTCTCCTGTTGTTGATGGCCGAAGGTGGCGAATGACTACTGAAGACTGGGCGGCAACTCGGGACCGCTGAACCCGCGGAGCGGCGGGTCGACCGGGGCATTCCGGGCAAGGCCGAGCACCCGGAACCGGCCCATTCCGCCGGGATCGATCAGGCGGAACACTGATGCCTGCGCACGATAGTACTCGTCAATCTGCATGTCCGGTTGTTGCTGCAGGCGCACGAGTAGTTCCCCCAGGCCGGCGTTGGCCAGGAAATCGGCCTGGGTAGCCAAACCGGCCACCTCCAGACCGCTCTCGGTGGCGACGGTCATGAGCCGTGTGAAATCAACGTGCGCGGTCATATCGCGCTCACCCACGCCGTCATACGGCTTGTCCGTAACCGTGTGCTCGCTATAGATGCGGAGGGTTCCTTCCAGCCGATGCTCGCTGTAGAGCTGGGTGGCCGGGTAACCGTAGTCGACGATCAGGGCGTATCCACGTCGGAGTCGGGCAGCCAGCTCGCGCACCCAGGCGTCCATGGCCGGGGCCACTTCGAGCATCGATCCGGCGGGCAGCGCCGCGAGATCGACCCCAGCCGAACGCAGGTACGCGGCCGGGTCGAGCGCCTCCACGTCGGGCGACAGCGTCCCGAAGCGATCGGTGAAACCAGAAGCATCGTCCCAGGTGACCCACGCCTCCTCGAAGGTGGAGCCGGTCCAGCGCAGGCGGTGCACCGGCATGGCGTCGGCGACTTCGTTGGCGAGAATGACGCCGGTGATGGGATCGGTCCCGTCATCGATGTCGACGATGTCACCAATGCCAACCTCATCCATGGCCGAAAGCGCCTGGGCGGTGCGATGTTGATTAACCTCGTTCAGGCGGTATCGAAGGCGAGATCGAACGTCCGGCCGCTCCTCCACGATACCTACGATGACATCGTAAGCGAGCCCGCCGATACCCGAACCGTACTCGAGGATGGTGAACGGCTCCGCGTCGTCGAGCCGGTCCATGCATTCAAGGACCTGGCGGGCGATGGTGAGCCCAAACAGGGGGTGCATCTCGGGGGCGGTGAGGAAGTCGCCGCCACGGCCGGGCCGACGCTCCGGCGACACGTAGTAGCCGTGCTCGGGATGATAGAGCGCCAGTTCCATGAACCGGGCAAACGGGATCGCTCCCGTGGCGGCGATGTCGTCGCGAATGATGGCGATCAGGTCCGGGTTGCCTGGATTATGGTTTGCGATGGAATTGCTCACGACGTCGATCACTACCCTTTCGAGGGAAAGTGTATCGGGAAATCCGCGTGCTGGCTGGGAAATGGCCCTGTTCGCTTGCACTCCAACGGTATAGTTGTGTTCACATTCGAGCGCGACGGGTCCCGCCTGCCAGGTAAAGCGCGCAAGAACCATTGGGAACCGGGCAGGAAGGAGTTGACTATGGCGAAATCAAGCAGTCATCGGGGTGCGTTCATCTTCGGATCGGTGCTGGGCGGCGCGGTTGGCGCCGCGGCCGCGCTGTGGAACACACCGCAATCCGGCCAGGAACTCCGGCAAATGCTGGGCCTGGAACGCGACCCGGCCCCGGCGACGGCCGTCGCCCCCGGATCGAACGTTCCGGGCGGCGGCCTGGGGGACAAGGCACTTGGGTTGCTGGAACAGGCGACCGCCCCCCTGGTGGGCGTGAAGCTTGGCCAGACGGCGAACAACAGCCAACCAGGTATGGGCGTCCCAACGCGGCCCACGCAGCCGGTGACCCCACCGGTTGGCGTGGCGACGAGCGGCGGAGCGACCGAACCGGTGGCGCCGGAAGGCGTGTAGTACGTGGGAACCGCGCGGTCCAGCCTTTTGGGCCGCGCTGAACCTGACGAAAGGAACGGGACACATGTTTGGTAACGCACGAACCGCGGTGAAGTTCTTCGTTTATGGCCTGGTGATTGGACTCCTGTTCGCGCCGCGATCGGGCGATGAGACCCGCAAGGAAGTCATCAACTGGGCGTCGGACGCGCTGAAGGGCCTGATGGGCGGATCGTCCAACGGGTAACGCCATTCGCTCTTGTTGGCACGCCCCCGGCGACTGGAGTTTCCAGTCGCCGGGGGTTTTCTCGTCACCCGAGCAACGGTCTTTCCGATCTTCGCTCGTTACATGCACGATCGCCGGCTAATTGTAACGAGACCGGTGGCCTTGGCTCGTAACGTTGAGAGCTAACCAGGCTCAGCGCAAGCCATTTCAAGCCACTCCGATGGGCGGGCGCAAACCGTCGTCATCTCGCCGTGGCGCGTACACTTCCCCTGCAAGAAGGAGTTGCCCCGATGTCGAGCTTTTTCCGGCTTCAGGTCGATCTCGATGACCTCACCGACGCGATCTATGACTTCGTGATCGATCCCCTTCCCAGCCGTAACGAACGGCCAGTGATCCAGGAACTTAACGAGATCAACCACGACCTGGTGGACGTGCTGGACTGCATGGTGCTGGATGGCACCGAGGACCGGCAGGATGTCGCCGACTTCGTCCTGACCGTATTCGGGCCGAATGGCGCCGGACCAATCAAGCGGGAATCCTGACCGGATCAGGGGAGAGGTGAAGGGCATGAGCGGGGCACGGCTGCTGTTTTCGGCCGCGGAAGACTATCTGGACGCGGCGACCGGTGAACTGGGCGGCCTGTTTCCCGACGCCACCTTTGGCGAACTGGGCCCCGACCTGGGCTGGATCGAGGCCGAGGGCCTGTCGATCAACGACCTCGCCACCGCCTGTCGCACGGAGCCGTCGATCTTCGTTCGCCACCTGATGCGGGAAATCGGGTGGATCCCAGCCGAAACCGCCCAATCTCTGGAGGATGTGGTCGCCATCGCGATCGGCGCGTGGACCCAGCTCCCCGTCCGATCCGACGTGGCCTTGCAGGTCTGGGCATCCGGCGAGGTGCCCCTCCCCTACAGGACCGACGAACTGCGACGCGCGGTGGCGGAAGCGCTCAGTGACCGGGGCATCGCGGTGGAGCGAGCCGGGCAGGAGCAGGTGCTCGGCATGGCCGTCACCAGCGAGGGCATCAGCCTCGGCCTCAACGGCCTGGCGAGCGGGCTTAGCGACTGGCCGGGTGGGCGCGTGCGACTGGCCCGTCCGAAAGAGCAAATCTCCCGCTCGGAATTCAAGCTGGAGGAACTCTTCCGCGTCCAGGACCTTGACCTGCCCCAGGGCGGCGTGGCGATCGACCTTGGCGCCAGCCCCGGCGGCTGGACGCGCATCCTGCGGCAACGTGGGTTCACGGTGTGGGCGGTGGACCCGGGCAAACTCGATCCTCGCCTGGCGAACGATTCCGGCATCAACCACGTGAAGATGACCGCCGGCCCCTTCCTGCGCATGACCGACGTGGAAGCCGACCTGGTGGTCAACGACATGCGGATGGACCCCGACCTCTCGACCAGGACGATGCTGGACGCCGCGATCCGGCTGAGACCGGGCGGAATGATGATCCAGACGCTGAAGGTCACGCCGCACAATACCCTGCGCACGGTCCAGCATGCCCTCGACAACCTGAAACCCGAATACGACATCGTGTGGGTTGGCCAGTTGCATCACAACCGCAACGAAGTCACCGTGGTCGGCAAGCGACGTCCATGACCCGGATCGACATCGACGCGGTCAGCGACATCGTGCGCGAAGCCACCGCGACCGCGATCCTCCCGCATTTCCAGTCGCTGAGCGAGCACGACATCGACGAGAAATCGCCCGGGGAAACGGTCACCATCGCCGACCGACAGGCCGAGGACGTGATAACAACGAGGCTGGCGGAGCTTCTGCCCGGCGTTCCAGTTGTCGGAGAGGAAGCCGTCGCCAGCGACCCGGACCTGATGGACGCACTCCGCACCGAGCCGCTGGCGTGGCTGGTGGATCCGCTCGATGGCACCTCGAACTTCGCGCGGGGCGAGCCACACTGGGCGACGCTGGTTGCACTCGTCAAGAACGGCGAAACCGTAATTTCCTGGACCTACCGGCACGGTGACCAGGGTATGTACGTGGCCGAACTCGGCTCGGGCGCCTGGCGAAACGGTGAGCGGCTTTCGACGGACACCAGCCGAACCGCGATCCAGGATCTGCGCGGGGCGGTGCTGACCCGGTTTCTGACACCAGAGGAACGCGAGATGATGCAGCCCCGGCTGGGGCGCTTCGCGCAGGTGACGGCGGGATTCTCCTGCGCCGGGTACGAGTATCCAGCCATCGTGGAGGGCGAGCAGGAGTTCGCCCTGTTCCAGCGCCTGATGCCGTGGGACCATGCGGCTGGCTGCCTGCTCCTCACCGAGGCCGGGGGCGTCGCCCAGCACCCGGATGGCACGCCATTCCGACCCGACCACGCCAACCGGCGCGGCCTGCTGCTGGCGAACTCGCCAGACGTCTGGTGTTCGGTGCGAACCACCCTCTATGGAGACACCGGCGCGTCGTGACGCCCCTCGCCTCGCCCAGCGAGCGCGGCACCCTTTCCCCCAGGCGCCAGGCCACCGGCGCACTTTCCCCATGACACCTCGCGATCTCTCTCCTTGACGATGCGCCACCGAGCGATTGACGTTGCCTTGACGGCTCCTTCGTAAGGTGCCCGTGGCGCCTGGAACGACCAGGCTCCCCGCACCATGGAGCGGCCTGTGTGTTCGCCGGGCATCTCCTCCCGTGCCATCCAGATTCACCATTTCGAGGAGATGTCCCATGTTCGCCGCGTCCAGTCGCGGGCGCCGGATTCCGGCCGCCCTGCATGTCTTCGTCATCGCCATGCTGGCATTGACGCTGATCGGGCCAATCATCACACCGCTCATCGCGGAGGCCGCCCAGTCACCAGCACAGGTGGATGATCCCACCGCCGTCGAAAGCGAGCCTTCCACCGCCGAGCAACCGCCTCCGCCAGCGACGGATGAGGTCGAACCAGTGGCGGAACCGACCACGGCCCCCGCTGTCCAGCAGACCGACGAGCCGCTCACCAATCCAGCGACCGGACCGGATCCCGAAACCGTCGTTGACGAAACCGCCACCGTTCCCGGTGTCGAACCGGAAAACGAGGCTCCAGGCGACGAGCCGTCCACGGATCCAACCACCTCCCCGGATGGCGCGGACGAGACTGACCCGTCAGGAGAGCCAGCCACCGAACCGGCCGATGAGCCCCTCGTTGGACCCGGCACCCCAACCACCGGAGACCTCGACCCGGAGGCGGAAACACTGGAAACCGCGGCCGACGATGATTTGGCCACGACCGCCACGATGCGATTCACGAATGTGCGGACAATTGGCCCCTCGGACTGCAGGTCGGAAAGCACGGCCTTCATCGACCTGACGGTGGAAAATGCTGACCCTACCTTTCTGGGTGTGCATATCTTCCTCCTGGCAACCAGCAACCTGACAAACGAGACGACCATCATTGGCACCACGACCGTCGACGCATCCCTGGGAAGCGGCAAATATTTCCAACCGATCTCGGGGGACTTCGGTCCAAATTTCAGGAATTTCCGCGTGGAATTGTACCTGTTCGACGGCGAGAGCCAGGAACGGCAAGCACAAATCGTTCCCATTGGTGCGAACTGTGAGCAGGGAGGGCCTTCCCCTGAGAAGCCGCCGATGCGATTCACGGATGTGCTGGTGTCTGGCCCGGAGACATGCACGGCCACGAGCGAGGTCACGGTCGCGCTGACGGTGAACAATGTAGATCCCGCGGCCCAGGGCGTGGAGATACGCCTGGTGGCTACCAGAACCGCGCTAGGTGGCCCGGCGGTATTCCCGGCGTCGACCATCGATTCGTCTCGGGGGAACGGGCGTTTCGCCACCTTGGTCCGGGGCAACTTCACAACTGAGTTCAAGGATTGGCGGGTGGAAGTACGCCTGTTCGACGGCGACGGCGCCACGCACCAGCAGCAGACTTTCACGGTCAATCCCAACTGCGTCCCCTCGTCCGAACCAACCGACCCTCTCACTCCATCGATGCGGTTCACCAATGTGCGAATGACGACGCCCAAGGCATGCAATCCTGGAAGCGTTGTCTTCGTCGATCTGACAGTGGAACATGCCGACCCGACATTCCGGGGCGTGGAAATACGGCTTCTTTCCAACAACATCTTGACCAACACCGTCGTGGTTCATGACAACACCATCGTCGAAGCATCTCGGGGCAGCGGCAAGTACTTCCAACCGATCACGGGCAACTTCGCCGGCGAGTTCGAGGATTTCCGACTGGAGCTTCGCCTGGTTGATGGCGATGGCAAGAACCGGCAGGTGCAGGTTGTTTCCGTGGACCACGGTTGTGAGGCGGAGCAACCTCTCCCGCAGCCCATGCGATTCACGAGTGTGTTTGTTATCGGCCCGGACACCTGCACCGCGGCCAGCAGCGTCCGGGTCAATCTATCGATCAACGATGTGGACTCAACATTCCAGGGCGTGGAGATAAGGCTTCTGGCCACCAGCACCGAGACGAACGAACTGGTCGTGCTGGGGGATCCGGCAACTATCGAGCCTACCCGGAACGGTTCCTTCGACAGGTTCCTGCCGGGCAACTTCACTCCAGAGTTTGCAAATTGGACGATCGACATACGCTTGCTCAACGGCGAAGGGGCAGTTCACCAACAACAGTCGTTCCTGGTCAAGACCACCTGCACCCCGCCAGCGGAACCACCCCCGCCACCACCTCCGCCAATGCGGTTCTCGGATGCGCGCGCCATTGGCCCCGTGGACTGCACGACGGAAAGCACCGTGTTCGTCGGGCTCACGATTCAAAACGCCGATCCGACATTCCGAGGCGTGCAGATCCTCCTCATGGCAACCAGCGTCTCGTCAAACGAGACGACACTCCTTGGCAGCGCCGTGGTCGAAGCATCGCGGGGCAACGGCAAGTTCATCCAGCCGGTCACGGGCGACTTCGGCGTCACCTTCACAGACTTCCGGTTAGAAATGAACCTGCTCGACAATGCCGGCACAAACCATCAGACCCAGCTTGTCAAGATCCAGCCGGACTGTGATGCGGAGCAACCTACCCCGCCGCCGATGCGGTTCACGAATGTGTTTGTGATCGGTCCGGACACCTGCGCCTCGGACGCGCTCTTTCGAGTCGTCCTGACCGTCAACGACGTCGACCCCACGTTCCAGGGGATCGAGATACGACTTCTGGCCACCAGAACCGCGGACGGCCGGCAGTTGATTCTCTCCGAGACAGGCATCGATCCATCGCGCGGCAATGGCCCGTTCTCCTCTTCCCTGCGGGGCAACTTCACCACGGAGTTCTCGAATTGGCGGGTTCAGGTGATCCTGTTCGGCGAATCGTCGATCGCCCAGGAGCAGACGTTCCCGGTCGAGCTCGGTTGCACCCCAACGGAACCATCACCGCCGCCGATGGAATTCTCCGACGTGGTGATAACGGACCCGGACACATGCACCGAGACGAGCTCGGTGGATGTCCAGCTGACGGTCCAAAACGCCGACCCATTCTTCAGCGGCGTGCAGGTGGGTATCGTGGCCACCAGCGTGGAAGACAACCTGCCAAGGTCTTTTGCGCCATCGATCATCGAGGCGTCTCGCGGAAACGGCACGTTCACCGAATCCATCCGCGGGAACTTCACCGCCGAATTCACGGATTGGCGAGTGCAACTGACCCTGTTCGACGAAGACGGCCGAAGTCACCAGCAACAAACCATTCAAATCCAGACCGATTGCCCAGCCACACCCCCAATAGACGAACCCACCGAGGAACCCACTGAGCAACCGACTGAAGAACCGACTGAGGCGCCAACGGAAGAGCCCACCGAACAGCCAACTGAGATAGCGACTGAGGCGCCAACGGAAGCACCTACCGAGATACCAACTGAAGAGCCGACGGCGGAGCCCACAGACGTTCCGACCGAAGAGCCAACCGAGGTTTCAACGGAAGCTCCGACTGAACAGCCCACCGAGATCCCGACCGAGGAACCCACGGAAGAGCCAACTGAAGCTCCGACGGAGATTCCTACTGAACTCCCAACAGAGGAGCCCACTGAAGTTCCAACAGAGGAACCGACCCAGGCAGTGCCAACCGAACAACCAACGGAGATCCCAACGGAAAGCCCGACCGAAGAACCAACTGAGCAACCCACGGAAGCGCCGATTGAGGAGCCGACGGAAGCGCCGACCGAAGTCCCCACGGAAGAACCGACGGAAGCACCTATTGAGGCCCCAACTGAAGAGCCCACTGAGCAACCCACTGAGATTCCGACTGAGGAGCCAACGGAAGCCCCAATCGAAACTCCGACCGAGGCACCGACCGAGGAACCTGTCGAAGAGATCCCAACCGAGGAAGCGCCCATCGAGGAGCCAGTCGAGGATCTCCCGGCCACGGAGGCTCCCGGCGCGATCCAGCCGGTCGACGATGTCGACAATCTCCCGTCCTCTCCGGTAGCTGTTCCCTTCCAGCGCCTCGCGGATGAGGTCGCCACCCCGGAACCAGATGACACCATTCAGGTGAACGCCCTCCCGGTGGCCGGGGCGGGCACCGGCCACGGCGATCGGACAGCCATCCTGCTGGCGGCTGTCGCAAGCTCGATCGTGCTCGGGTTCATCTCGATCACGGTGCGCCACGGTGGCATGAGAGGTCGCCAGGTCCACTCCCCCATCGATCCGTCCTGACCGGCCGCCCATCGCGGCGCGCCATCCCCCAGCACCCACTTCCCCACCGGCATGTTCGGCGAGGAAGTGGGTGCTGAAGGCATCTACGCTCGCTTCGGCGAGCTTCCAGACGCCGGATGTTAATCATCCTTACGTAAACCCTCGGCGGGGTGGGCCGCACCGCACCTTTGGTCTCCCCCATCCCTCCAGTCGTGGCGGAAAGGGGTAGACATTCGCCATTCGACTGCCTAGGATGGGGCTTACATCACATAAGGGAGAGCGATTGCAGGGGACAACCACACGGAAGGAGACCCGTATGGACCGCTCGACATTTTCCGATCAGGAGGCTCGAACGCCATCGCGCCGCGCCAGTTGGCTGGATACCAGCATCGCCAGCGGTTTCATCGCCACCATCGCGATGACCGCCGCCATGGCCATCGCCTACGGTGTGGTGAACGCCTTCGGCGATGAAGGTGGCAACACCCTGCAACGCTGGTTCGCGGCGCTCACCACCAACGAACTGGTGGACCGGGT
>JAEWEG010000038.1 GCA_023389575.1 Chloroflexota bacterium
GGGGGGGGGGGGGGGGGGGCCCGCGGGGCCCACTAGCGGTCGGAGGACGGCACCAGCGTCAGCTCTGGGCCTGCTCGTAGGCTTCCTGGTACTCGGCAAGGATTTGGTCGCCCCCGCGAGACCGCCAGTCGGCGATCCAGGAGTCGAGCATGTCCATAGACTCGCGTCCGGAACCAATCGCGATCTTGTTGTCGAAATACATCTGCTGGAACGGCCCCTTCATGGCCGCGGCGGTTGGCGAATAGAGATTGAAGGTTGGATCTGTAACGCCGAAGGCGGTTTGCTCAGCCATCAGTTGCTGGGCATAGACGATCTGCTCGCGATCTGGTGCGTAGAGCACGTTGAGTCCGCCAAGCGAGAGTGAGAAGACCTCCCGTTCTCCTGCTTCGGTGAGTGTGCGTGAGCCATCATCGTTAAGGGTGTGGTGTTCACCCTCGATCCCGAAGTTTAGGAAGATGTACTCCTCACTTCCGAATGGAGCGGCGAAATAGTCCGTAATCCGCAAAAGCTCCTCTACTTTTGCGTCATCGCCGGCGGTGGCGGAGGGAATACACCATTGACCGAAGTATCCGGCGATGTTGTAGGTGACAGGGCCCCCCGTGCCGTCGTGCGGCGGCGGAACCAGTCCCATTACCTGCCCAGTGGGTACGACCTTCGCCAATTCGGCGCGCATGTAGCCGAGGAGGATGAAGGCATTGCTGATGGAACCGACCCTGCTGCCCATGAACTTGTTCCGGATATCGGCGCTGGTGTCGGTAAGGGAGTCCGGATGCATGGCTTCGGAGGCCCACATCTCGCGCATGTACTCCAGGGCCGCCCGGAACTCCGGCGTTTCGATCTCATTAACGAATGAGCCATCGGGCATGATGGAGAACCCGAACCCGTCGCCTTCGGCCGGAACCCGAAACATGGCATGGACGAACCGAGTCTCGAATGGATTTACGCTGTCCGATGCGTTGCCGTAGGTGTCGGTCGACCCATTGCCGTCCGGATCTCCGGTGGTGAACTGTTCGATCATCGCCTGGAAGGAGGCGGCATCGGTGGGAATCGGCACGCCAAGGTTGGCGCGCCAGTCTTCGCGATACCAGAGAGCATTGGGTTGAAGTGAGGTCGGGTTCGGCACACCGAAAAGGCGGCCGTTCAGCTTGGAATTCTCGAAGGCGTACCCGGGAAACCGTTGCAGGTTCGGGAAGGCCGCTCTCCCGGCGTCATCCAGGTAGTCCGTGACATCGAGAAATGCGCCCTGAACCGTATATTCCGAGACCTGTGGGTAGAGCAGGGTATACACGTTCATGAGGTCGGGAAAGTCGCCGCTGGCGAACGTGGTGGCCATTTTCGCGGCGTATGCCGATCCCGGGAGAAACGTGAAGTCGAGAGTGACGCCAAGGCGATTCTCGAGTTCCTGCCAGAAGCGGTTGTCGTCCCTGTCGTTTACCTGCTTGTCGTTAGACAGTAGTACAGAGAACCTGCCGCCGGTCCCCGGTGTTGTTTCGACTGAGGTAAAGGGCTCAGGATATTGCCAGTAGGCGTCAGGCACACCCTCAATGGGTGACGGTGACATGCCCTCGGTCGCGGGCGCCGGTGAGGCTTCCTGAGCGGCGCTTGTCGAGTGTGTGCCGAGGGCAATAGTGGCGGCGCCGGCGACCTTCAGAGCCTCCCGGCGGGACACGCGAGTTCCATTCTTCTTCGAAATGTGGTGTTCCGTGGATGTGGTCATGGAGCAAACTCCCAATGGCGAGGAGGCACGCCAGGACGTGCCTTCCCCGCCGGTGAGTTGATCAGCGTGACTGGGCCTCGGCGTAGGCTTCCTCGAACTCGGAGCGGATCTGGTCGCCGCCGCGGCTCATGTACTCGGAGATGAGGGCGTCGAGGTCCTCCATGCCGGCGCGCCCGACGCTGATGTCGATCTTGCGGTCGCTGTACAGCTGGCCAAGCTCGCCGGCCTTCTCCGCCGACGTTTGGGAGTAGAGGTTGACCGTGGGCGAGAAGAGGCCGATCCGGGTTTGCTCGGCCATCAGTTGCTGCACGTACTGAATCTCGTCGCGGTTCGGGCTGTAGAGCACGTTCAGGCCGCCAAGCGACGGGTTGAAGACGTCGCGCTCACCTTCCTCGGTCAGCGTGCGGGAGCCGTCGTCGTTGACCGTGTGGTGCACGCCCTCGATGCCGTAGACGAGGAAGTTGTATTCCTCGCTGCCGAACGGCGCGCCGAAGTAGTTGGTGATGCCCAGCAGTTCCTCGATCCGGGCCTCGTCCGGATTGGTTGGCGTGGGAATGGCGAAGTGCCCGAACCAGCCACCGATGTTGTAGGCCACGCCCTCGCCGCCATCGTGGCCGGGCGGCACCAGGCCGAGGATTTCCGCTTCGGGGTTGACCTTGGCGGCCTCGCTCCGGATGAGATTGAGCAGGATGAAGGCGTTCGGGCCCGAGCCGGCCGTGCCCGCCATGAGCTGCTCGCGCACTTCGTTGCTGGTTTGGGTGAGCGAATCGGGATGGCAGGAGCCGGAGGCCCAGACCTCGCGGGCATATTCCAGCGCGGCGCGGAACTCGTCGGTCTCGATCGCGTGGGTGAACGAGCCGTCGTCGTTGACGATCCAGCCGTTACCCTCGGCCCCGACGCGGAACATGCTGTGGATGAAGCGCTGGGACACGGCGTCGAGCCGTTCGAACGAGGTCCCATAGGTATCGTTGCTTCCGTTGCCATCCGGGTCGCCGGTGGTGAAGGTGTTGATCATGTTCAGGAATTCTTCGGCGCTGGTGGGGGCGCTCAGGCCGGTGTTGGCCAGCCAGTCACCTCGGTACCAGAGGGCGTTCGGCTGGAGCGAGGTGGGGCTTGGCACGCCATACAGCACACCGTTGAGCTTCGAGTTCTCGAAGGCGTACGACGGCATGGCGCCGAGGTTGGGGAAGGCGTTGCGGCCATCGCCATCGAGGTACTCGGTGAGATCGGTGAAGGCGCCCTGGACCTTGAACTCGGCGGCCTGCGGGTAGAGCAGGTCCAGCACGAACAGGAGGTCGGGGAAATCGCCGCCGGCGATCATGGTGGCCATGCGCTCGGCGTATGCCGCGCCCGGGAGGAGGGTGATGTCCAGCGTGACGCCGAGCCTGTTCTCCAGTTCCTGCCAGTACTTGTTGCTGTCGCGGGCATTGATGCGCTTGTCGGAGAGGTGGGCCAGCTTCACCGTGCCGCCCTTGCCCGGAGGCGCATCGACCGTGGTAAAGGGCTCGGGGTACTGATAGTAGGCGTTCGGCACGCCCTCGATCGGCGACGGGAAAAAGCCCTCGGACGCCGGGGACGCTTCCTGGGCGGTTGAGCCGCGCGGGAAGACGAGGGAACCAGCGGCGGCCGCGCCGGCGACCTTGAACGCGTCTCGACGGGTCAGGCGATGTGATGATGCTCGCTCGATCATGGCAACAATACTCCTCAGCGATCGAATGGATACAAGCCATCGCGCCGTGGTGGGCGCCTGGTCACCGGTTAGCGGCGAATCACCTCCTTTTCGTGGGGGCGGAAGTCAGGATTCATGGCGTGCTCGCGGGTTTGGCGGTTGGAGGATGGACGGGTGGCAGTCGGTCGGCGATGACGCGGCGCACGCCCTGGAGGTGCTTCCGCATCAGCTTTCCCGCCCTGATGGGATCGCCTTGCTGGATGGCGGCGAGGATGGCGGTGTGCTCCTGATGGTCGTTCAGGCGCTGGTTGCTGACGATCATGAGGACCGATTGTTCGGACGAATAGATGTCCGTCAGCAGGGTCATCACCTGGGCCAGCACCATGTTGCCGCTGCACCTGGCGACCCCGGCGTGGAAGGCCATGTTGGCCTCCTGCAGCATGGCGTCGTCGTTGTCGATGGCGGCTTCGGCCTGGTCGAGGATGGTGGCAAGGGCGGCGACCTCGCGGCTGTCCGGAATGCGGGCCGCGCATTCGGCGCAATGCGGCTCGAACAACATGCGGGTGTCCAGCAGGTCGAGAATGATCCGGGTGTCGATGGAGTTCGCGGTGGGATTGGCCAGCATCAGCGGTGGCTGGGCGGTACGGACGAAGATGCCGGACCCGTGCCGCACCTCGACCACGCCGAATGCCTCCAGGCGGCGAATCGCCTCGCGCAGGGTTGGCACCGCCACCTGGAACCGGACCGATAAGTCCCGCACGCTGGGCAGCCGGTCGCCCGGGCCAAGGTGATCCTCGCGCATCAGGGCGAGGATGCCTCTCGCGAGGGAATCGGGCAGATTGCTTCGCAGGATTGGCGTAGGGGTCCCGGTCATGCAGGTCGTCTCCGGCGATCGACTGGACGGAAACCGCCGGACGCGCCCGATGGCGACGTTCCCACGGAGGTCGAGCGAAACCTTGGAGTGCTCAAAGTGACCTATTGATCTGATGACTATGCCCGACTATAGTCGGACCACATGATTCAGTCAACACCCGCCGTGGCCAGGCGTCCGCCCGCGGCGGCCCGCCCTGGTTTGGCCCTGGGGAAGGAGGTTTGTCGACGGCGCGCCGGGTATGCGCGCTGGCATCGAAAGGCGACGACGTTCGGACAATGACGACGGGAGGAACGATGACCACCGAAGCGCAATCGAACGAGATACGGACACTCGATATCGATGACCTGGAGCGGATCGAGCGGTACAAGCGGGCCGGGTATGGCGGTAGCGTGTCCGACGCGCTCTGGCATCTTGGCGTGAAGGACACGGTGTTCTCCAGCGAGTTCAAGCCACTCCGGCAGGGGATGCAGCTCGTGGGCCGGGCGTTGCCGATCAAGCTGCATTCCGTGGTGGAGCGGGAGTTGTCGGAGGAGGAGAAGGCGGCCCAGGAGGCGAAGTGGGAGGCCGAGGGCGGTCACCCGCAGAAGCGGATGATGCGGGCCGTGGCCGACGGCGCCGACGGCTCGATCCTCTGCTTCGACTGCGGTGGCGACATGCAGCCGGCGCATTTCGGCGAGATGAGTTGCCAGCTGGCCTACGCCCACGGCTGCCGGGGGATGCTGCTGGCCGGGAACTGCCGCGACACCCAGTATGTGCTGAAGATGCCGGATTATCCGATCTTCAGCTTCGGCACGCGGCCGAACGCCTTTGGCGGCTGGATCATCACGGAAGTGAACGAGCCGGTGTACCTACCGGGCCACATCACGCACTACGTGAAGGTGATGCCGGGCGACTTCATCTTCGGCGACAACGATGGCGTGCAGTTGATCCCGGCGCACCTGGTCGATGAGGTCCTATTGCGGGTGGAGAAGACGTTCGAGATCGAGAACGAGGAGCGCGAGCAAATCGCGGCTGGTATGCCGATCGATGAGGTGTACAACGTGTTTGGGGTGCTCTAGGCTGAAGCGCCGGGCGGAATCTTCCTTCCGGCGCCTGGAATTCAGCTTATGAGCGTGAAAGTGGGCAACACATGCGAGTCCTCGTAACGGGTGGTAGTGGGCGGCTGGGGCAGTTCGCCATCGCCGACCTGATCGCGAACGGGCACGAGGCGATCAACGCCTCGCGGCGACCGGCGCCAGCGGGCGGACCGGCGGCCAGGTACGTGCAAACCGACCTCACCGATGTGGGCGAGGTGGCCAGCGCGATGCATGGCTGCGACGCCGTGATGCACCTGGGGGCGATACCGTCTCCGTGGCGGCACGCCGACGAGGTGGTGTTCCGGAACAACACGCTGTCCACCTTCGCGGTGTTGCAGGCCGCGCACCTGCTGGGAATCCGCAAGGTGGTCGTGGCGTCGAGCGTGTCCGCCTATGGCATGGCGTGGACGAAGCGGCCGTTCCCACCGCTGTTCGTGCCCTTGGACGAGTCGCATCCGTTCCTGGTCGCTGATCCGTACGGGCTGTCGAAGGACGCCGATGAGCGGACGGCCGAGATGTTCCACCGGCGCGACGACATGCAGGTGCTGGCGTTGCGGTTTCACTGGGTCGCCCTGCCCGAGGAGTTGAAGGCGATCGCCGAGCAGGGCGGGGGCGATCCGGACAGCACGAGCACGGCCGGGATGGCGAACAACCTGTGGGGGTATGTGGACGGGCGTGACGCGGGCCGGGCCTGCCGCTTGGGGGTCGAGGTGGACGGGCTCGGGTTCGAGCCGATCAACATCATCGCCGCCGATACGCTGTGTTCCGAGCCGACGGCCGATCTCGTGGCCAAATACCTGCCGGATACCGAGGTGCGGGAGCGGATCGAGGGGTTTGGGTCCGGGTTCTCGATCAAGCGGGCGGAGGAGTTGCTCGGGTGGGTGCCGGAGTACTCGTGGCGGGACTGGCTTCCGCGATAGGTCGAGCACGATATTGCCATCCCGCCATTGATGGCCCGGGACACCGGGCGGGCGCGAAGGGCGGGTCCACATCAGTGATTGGCGATTCCAACCGAGCGTGAGTAGGGTGTCCGTACAGGGCCGACACGAGGTCGGCCCCTACAAATTGGTGACGTATTTCGAGAGTGTGGGCGGGATTGGGACAGGTATGGGATTCCGCCTGGCGGCGGAAGGACTTCGTCCGGCGATGTTTCGCTTCGCTCAACATGACGAGCAATAGTTGTGTGGAAGGTGCGTGAGCGGCGCGATCTCTGCTGGGCGAAGACGAGCTTCGCCGCTACGGGGATGGGAGCGTTCCGTGGGGCCTGGAGTGGGGAGCGTTTACCTCTGTACGGAAGAGCCTTGGGAGCGACTATCCGAGGCTCTTCCGTACTTTGGGTTCGTTACGAGCGCTTGAGGGTTGGCGGGGTGCCGGCGGGGTATTCGCGGAAGTCGGGGAGACCTTCGAGGTCCTTCTCCGAGCCACCAGGGTTGTAGATGGCGAGCAGGCGGAGCGGGGCCCAGCCGGTGTTCAGCGTGGAGTGGAACATGCCGGTCGGCACGTAGATGGTGTCGCCGGGCTTGACCGGGAACGGCTCTTCGTCGTTGAGCATCTGCAGGCCCTCGCCGGAAAGCACGTAGAGGATTTCCTCGGCGGCGGGGTGATTGTGGCGGTCGTGGCCGACGCCCGGGAGGAGGATGACCTCGCCGAACGAGAGGTTCGCTCCTTCCGTGATCGACGGCGTGACGAGCCACTTGACGATGCCCCAGTCGAAGGTGGCGGTGGGGAGCGTGCTGACATCGACGGCCTTTGGAGTGGTGCTCATTGAGGTGTCCTTTCGGTGTGTCTTGGAAGGCGAAAGCAGTCGATCACATGCGCCGGTCAGGCGTTTTGGTTGGACAGCGTGATGTCCTTGAAGCGCTTCATGTTGGCGGAGATGGCGATCTCGGTCGGGAGCCGCTCCATGCTGGAGGCGCCGAAGAACCCGGCGATGCCGGTGGTGTTGGCGAGGATGTAGGCGGCGTCGTCCGGCTCGGCGATCGGTCCGCCGTGGCAGAGGACGATCACGTCCGGGTTCACGTCCTTGGCGGCGTCGTGCATGGCCTGGACCTGCTGGGCGGCTTCCTCCAGCGTGACCGCGGTTTGGGCACCGATGGTGCCGGAGGTGGTGAGGCCCATGTGCGGCACCAGGATATCGGCGCCGGCCTCTGCCATCTTCCGCGCTTCGTCCGGGTTGAAGACATAGGGTGTGGTCAGCAGGTCCATCTCGTGGGCGATGCGGATCATGTCGACCTCGAGGTCGTAGCCCATGCCGGTTTCCTCAAGGTTCTGGCGGATCTTGCCGTCGAACAGGCCGACGGTCGGGAAGTTCTGGACCCCGGCGAACCCGGTTTCCTTCACCTGGCGGAGGAAGTTCGGCATCATGCGGAACGGGTCGGTTCCGCAAACCCCGGCCAGCACGGGCGTGTGCTTGACGACCGGCAGGACCTCGCGCGACATATCCATCACGATCGCGTTGGCGTCGCCGTAGGGCAGCATCCCGGCCAGCGAGCCGCGGCCCGCCATCCGGAACCGGCCCGAATTGTAGATCACGATCAGGTCGGCGCCACCGGCCTCGACCGACTTGGCGGAGAGGCCGGTTCCGGCGCCCGCGCCGATGATCGGGATGCCCCGTTCGATGTTCTCCCTGAACCTGGCGAGGAGTTCCGCTCGTCCCATGCTCATGTGCCGTGGTCCCTTTCGCTGAGCGCTTCCCGGCGGGCGGATGGCCGCGTCCGGGCGTATCGATCGATCGTCTGCCTCAATGATGCCAGCCTGGCGTCATCCGTGCCCGGCGTCCGGCGTTCCCGCCGCCAACGCGCCGCGATACAACGCGTCGTCCCAGACGGATGCCGGATAGACCGGCTTGCCGCCGTTCAGGACGGTCAGCGCGTCGTCGCAGGCGGTGGTGAAGCAGCGGCGGTGGCAGATGCTGGTATTGCCCGCCATGTGCGGGGTGGGGATCACGTAGGGGCTGGTTCGGAAGGGCGCGTCGGCGGGCGGTGGTTCCGGCTCGAAGACGTCGATGGCGGCGCGAATCTCGCCGGCCAGGGCGCGGCGCCAGAGGGCGTCCTGCTCGACCACCGCCATGCGGGTAACGAGCACCAGCAGCGCGCCCTTCGGCAAGGCATCGATCACCGAGGCCGAGATGATCCCCTGGGTGGCGGGCGTGGGCGGGATGCCGATGATGAAAACCTCGCTCTGGGCGGCGAGGTCTTCCAGCGTCGCGACCGAGCGCACGCCGGCCATTTCAAGCACCGCTGGGTCCACGAAGGGGTCGCAGGTGGCGACATCGCAGTGGAAGGGGGCGACCAGTTCGGCGTAGCGGCGGTTGATGCTGCCGAACCCGGCCAGTCCAACCTTGCGGCCGGTCAGGTCGCCATACACGAACCCCGGCTGGTCCCAGTGGCCCTCGGGCCAGTCGCCGTCCCGCACGATGTGGACGGCTTCCGGAATGTTCCGGATCAGGTTGAGCGTCATCGCCAGGGCGAACTCGGCGACGGAGGGCGTCATGCTGCGGGAGGTGTCGATCACCGGCACGCCGCGCCGGTTGGCGTCGCCGACATCGAGCCAGCCGCCGAACCGGTTGTCGAACGTGCCGGCGATGACCTTCACGCTGGACGCGAGTTCCCATCGCTCGGGGGTGAAGGGCGGGATGTTTCGGATCCAGGGGGCGACGACGATGGCGTCCGCGCCCGGAAGCGCGGCGTCGAACCGGGCGGCCCGTTCCTCGGCCGGCATGTCACGCGTCCAGTGGACTTCCCGGATGTTCACCGTGCCGTCGAGCGGGGAGCCCGCGATCGCTTGCTGGCGGAGGTGTTGCGATTCGTATGCGTAGACGACCGTGTGCGTGTGTGTCACCTGCGTTGTCCTTGCTGAAGCCGTGGTTTCGAGGGCGGTGTGGGAACCGGGATCGTGGTAGTGCAGATTATCCGATACGCGCATAAACACAATGCCCCAGTTCCATGGCCATGATGAGAACCGACACCACCTCAACTCGGTTGACAGCGTTCTGCATGCCGCATACGGTATGTTGCATGCAATCCGTTTCCCGTGACCATGACTGGTCCACCGTCCAGCCCAGAACCCGCGAACAGGCGGCCTACGACATGCTGCGCCAGGCCATCATCGCCGGGCGCTGGCAGCCGGGCGAAGCCCTGGTGGTCAGCAGGATCGCCAGCGACATTGGGATGAGCCGCATCCCGGTCACCAACGCCATCAAGCAGCTCGCCAGCGAGGGCTTCATTCGCATGCGGCCGCATCAGGAGGCGGTCGTGGCCTCGCTGGTGCCTTCCGAGGTTCGCGAGATCTACCTGATGCGCGCCGCGCTCGAGGTGCTGACGATCGAGGAGGCGGTCGAGCGGGTCACCGACGACGACATCGCCGCGATCCAGGCGCTCAACAGGGCCATCGGGGATTTGGCGGCCCGGCCAGATGGAACGATCCAGGAACTGCGGCGTCTGGACCGGACGTTCCACGAGCGGATACGAGACATCGCCGCCATGCCAAAACTGTCCCGGACCCTGCTCAACCTCGCCGATCAATGCGAGTACTATCGCGTTTCCCTGCTCGATACCCATCATTTCGCCGCGCCGTCGGCCGAACGCCACCAGCCCCTGATCGACGCGCTGGCGTCGCGCCAGGTCGACCAGGCGCGGTCGGTCATGCGGGCGCACATTATCGAGGGGATGGACCTGATTCTTGCCGCCATTTCGGGCACGCCATGATCGGGGGTTTCGATAGGGCATTGCCTGAGGCGGATGGAAGCAAGCACGACAACCAGGAGTTGGTGGTGTCCCCGTTTGTGCAGGGCCGATGCAGGTGCGATTCGCCGCGGACGTTCGAGATGGCAGGGTTCGTTCAGGGCCGATACGAGATCGGCCCCTACCGGAGTATCGGGTTGATACATGTAGGGCGCGGAACACGTGTTTGGAGACGGATTGCATAGTCGCGTTTGGAAGATGGAGCATTCATGACCGGCACAGTCTCGTACCAGAAGGATATTCCCGTCATCGCCGAAACCGAGGTGCTGGTGGTTGGCGCCGGACCGGCGGGTCTGGGAGCCGCGATCGCCAGCGCGCGCAATGGGGCGCGAACGCTTCTCGTGGAGCGGTTCGGATTCCTGGGCGGGAACCTCACCGCTGGCCTGGTGGGGCCCTGCATGACATCGTTCAGCCTCGATGGCCAGACCCAACTGATCAAGGGCATCTTCGACGAGTTCGTCAACCGGATGGTGGCGATGGGGGAGGCGCTGCATCCGTCGCAGGTGGCGGCTGGCACCGAGTATTGCGGTTTCATTGTGCCGGGGCACGACAAGGTCACGCCGTTCAGCCCGGAGGCCGCGAAGCAGGCCGCCCTGGACATGTGCATGGAGTCCGACGTCGACCTCCTGCTGCACACGTTCGTGGTGGATACCCTGGTCGAGGATGGCGCGGTGACCGGCGTGATCGTGGCCAACAAGTCCGGCCTTGGCCTGATTCGGGCCAGCATCACGATCGATTGTTCGGCCGACGCCGACGTGGCGGCCCGGGGTGGCGCCGCCTTCCTTCAGGGACGGGAGGAGGATGGGCTGACGCAGCCGGTGACGCTTTTCTTCCGGGTGGCCAACGTCGACGACGAGACGGTTCGCCAGTATGTCGCCGACCATCCAGAGGACTACCGGCCGTTCGCCTCGCTGGTGATGCGGGCCCGGGAAGCGGGGGAACTCACCATCCCGCGGAAGGGGATCGGGCTCTATCGCACGCTGGAGACGGGGGTCTGGCGGATCAACACGACGCGCATCCACCGCATCGACGGGACGAGCGCCGAGGACCTCACCCGGGCCGAGATCGAGGGCCGGCGGCAGGTGATGGAGTTGATGGCCTTCTTCCGGAAGTGGCTGCCGGGATTCGAAAATTGCACGCTGCTCGACACCGCCTCGATGATCGGCGTGCGCGAGACCAGGCGGATCGTGGGTGAGTACACGCTGACGCTCGACGACCTGGCCGCGGGGCGCGACTTCGACGATGTGATCGCGTTCGCCGGGTATCCGGTCGACATCCACAGCCCGACCGACGACAGCGGGGGCGTGACCGGCACCGAAACCGCCAACATCTACCAGATTCCGTACCGGTCGCTGGTGCCGGCGGACCTGGACAACCTGCTGGTGGCGGGCCGGAGCATTTCCGCGACGCACGAGGCGATGGCGGCCACCCGAGTCATGCCGCCGGCGTTCGCGATGGGGGAGGCGGCCGGAACCGCCGCCGCGATCGCCGCCGAGTACCGGGTGCGGGTGCGGGACGTCGACATCGCCACCCTCCAGGACACCCTGGTTCGGCGCGGCGCGTACCTGGGCGAGCTGGAGCGAGCCGTGCCGGTGTCGTAGGGGCCGTGAGCGGGCGCACGGGCGCGTATGGACGGCCGCACATCTCGCATCGACAATGGCGGGCATCGACGCGAGACGAGCGAAAGGATGCCTGGTGAAGATTCGGGATGTGCATGTGGTTGGGCTGGTTGGGGCGACCCCCGACAACGGGTGGACCAACGAGGTGAACGCGGACGTCTGCGTTCACGCGCTGGTCGCGGTCACCACCGACGAGGGCCTGACTGGCTGGGGGAGCGTATTCACCAGCGGTGACCTCACTCGGGCGTCGCTGGAGGTGCTGCGGCCGCTCCTGATCGGCGAGAACGCGCTGGAGCCGGAGCGGGTGAGCGAGGTGCTGCATCAGCACACCTTCTGGCAGGGGCGTGGGGGCGCGATCACCCACACCATCAGCGGGATCGATATCGCGCTGTGGGACATTCTCGGCCAGGCGACCGGCCAGCCCGTGGGGCGGCTGCTCGGGGGGCGCTACCGCGAACGGGTCCAGCCGTACGGCTCGATCCTGATGGACGAGCCGGCTCGCCTCGTGGTGGTCCTGCATCAGGTCACCGCGCACGGGTTCCGGGCGATCAAGATGGGGTGGGGGCCGTTTGGCCGGGTGGATGACGCCACCGACGAGGCGATCGTGCGGGCCGCGCGGGAGGCGGTTGGACCGGATGTCCGGCTGATGGTCGACGCGGGCGGCAGCGATGCGTTCTGGCCGAACGGGCTGCGGTGGGCGCGGAGGACCGCCGAGATGCTGGCCGAATACGACATCGCCTGGTTCGAGGAACCGCTGGCGCCGGACGCGCTGGAGGACTTCGTGGCGCTGCGCCGCGATGCCCCATTGCCGATCACCGGCGGAGAGACGCTGACGCGTCGGCAGGCGTTCCAGCCGTGGCTGGAGCGCGGCGCGTTCGACATCGTGCAGCCCGACGTGACCAAGGTTGGCGGTATCAGCGAGGAGCGGCGGATCGGCTGGATGGCGCAGGAGCATGGCGCCCAGTTCATTCCGCATGGCTGGAACACCGCGCTTGGACTGGCGGCCGACCTGCACCTGGCGTCCGCATTCGCCACCACCGACCTGGTGGAGTACATCGTCGGCTCGGCGTACATCGACGAGATCACGGTGGGTGGCTGGACGCTGGACGACGACGGCATGCTGGCGATCCCGGACGGGCCAGGCCTGGGTGTCTCGGTCGATCTCGACACCGTGGAGCGCTACGCCGACCGGCCAGACGCCATCGCCGCCCTGCGGGGATGATTGCAATCGGGCCGTTGGCCCCTACCATGGAGAGATCGAACGGGATGATCTTCACGGGCGGGAGCGATGGCACGGCAGGTGGTTTCGCCAGGAGTGGCCGCCGGCGCGGATGAGGCGCTGGCACTGGATTCGGGCGGGGAGCGTTCCCCGTCCGCTTCCAGCGCCGCGCGTTCGAAGGCTGGCTTCAGCTGGAGGCTGTGGGCCGAAACCGGCGCCGCGTTCGCCGGGGTGTACCTGGCGGTGCGGCTGCTGACGAGGTATCCGGCGGGCGACTGGCTGGGTGGGGCCATCCTGCTGATGGCGCTGGCGATGCTGGGCATGAGCCTGGCGCGGAGTGGGCTGGTTCATCCCGCGCCGGTGCGCGAGCGGCTTCCCGTGGTGACTCGTCGAGACATTCCGCCGCCGGGTGTGCTGGTGGGATTCGCCGCGCTGGCGACGCTGCTGGCCGGGGTTCGGCGGTGGGATCTGGACCAGCGCTCGGTCGGCTGGGATGTGATCGCGCCGTGGCTGCTGGGCATCGCGCTGTTTGGGATCGCCGCCTGGTGGCCGGAACTCTCGGGCTGGAAGGGATCTCGAAAGCTGGTGGCTGGGCGCTGGTGGGAGAAGCTGCCCGCTGGCTGGATCCTGGCCTCGTGGGTGGTGCTGACCGCGCTGGCGGCGGTCCCGAGGCTGGTGATGCTGGACCGGTATCCCGCCTTTATCACCGGCGACGAGGCCGAGTACCTAATGATGGCGGTCCAGGCGCGCGAGGGGACGCTGTCCAACCTGTTCGGGACCGGCTGGCTGCACGTGCCGGTGATGTATCCTGCCGTCTCGGGCTGGATCGCGAGCCTGTTTGGTGACGGGCTGGCCGCGCACCGGGTGCCTGGTGGCCTGGTAGGCACGATCGGCGTGCTCGGAGCGTGGCGGTTGGGGCGGCATTTGGTGGGCGAGTGGCCCGCCTGGATCGGGGCGGCGTTGTTGGCGACGTTGCCATTCCACCTGCTCTTCAGCCGCTCGGCGCTGAACCACATCGTCGATCCGGCGGTGCTGGTGGTGTCGCTGCTGTTGCTGTGGAAGGCGGTCCAGCACGGCCAGCGGGGCGATGCCTTCCTGGCCGGGCTGGTGGTCGGCATCGGCTGGTACGGCTACTGGGGGGCCAGAGCGTTTCCGCTGATCGTGGCGATCCTGCTGCTGCTCACCCTGGTCGATCGCCGGCTGGGCATGCCAGGCGTGATCCGGGTCGGCGTGTGGTGGGCGATCGGGTTCGTGGCGACGACGCTGCCGTTGCTGATGACATTCCAGATGCGCCCCGATATCTTCTGGAGCCGGAGAGAGGAAACCTCGGTTGGGGCCGTTCATCCGGACATTACAGGCCGCATGGAGGTGGTCCGGGTATATCTCGACAACCTTCGAGAGACGCTGTTCCTGCCGTTCATCGAGAGCTGGCGGTTGTTCTACCTGCACGAGGCGCCGTTTCTGGGCTGGCCAATGGCCACGCTGGTCGCGATTGGGTGCGCGGCCTGGGGAACGGGTGTCCTGGCCAGCCGGGCGTGGCTCGCGGCGGCCTGGCTGGCCGTGCCGTGGCTGGTGCTGACGCTGGGGATCGCCCAGTCATACCCGGTGCAGTCACAACGGTTCGTCGGCGTGGCGCCAATCTGGATGCTGCTGGCGGGATGTGGCGCGGTGACGGCCGTTCGCTGGCTGACCTGGCCGGTGGAGCGGGATCGGTTGGTGCGGAAGGTGCTGGTGAGCGGGCTGGTGGTCGCGATTGGGGTGTCCAGCCTGATGTGGATGACGCGGCCAGAGCGGGTGCTGCATAACTGGGGGGATCCGAGGACGCTGGCCGCCTGGGACCTGGGCTGGCGGCTGGCCAATAGTGACGATCCATCGGCGCCGGTGGCGTTCGCCGGGGCGCCGCACATGTTCATCGAGGATTGGGCGAGCCTGCGGTTTCTCGCACCGGAGGCGAACGCACGGGACGTGGACGGGGAGCCGGGGCGAGAGGTGGTCGTGCCGGATGGCGGCCTGCTCGTGTTCGATCCGAACCGGGTGGAGGAGATGTGCGCCATCGTGGCGACCGATCCCGCCCTCGCCGTGGCGGAGGCGCGGGCGTCGAACGGTACGCTGCTCTACCTGAGCGCTTCCGATGGCGCGGGGATCGCTGGATGGCCGGTTGGCGCCTCGCCCGAGGGAACGACCTACGCCCCGCCGTCCCAATCGCCCTGCCTCGACGCGGGCGGTGCGTGACCAGGGCGATACACTGTCGGAAATGCTGGCAATCTGGCGGGTTTCAGCGGGCGCGGAGGCGGCGCTGGGCCGGGACGAGATGGGACGGGCATGCTGGGCGATCTGTTTCGCGATCATCGTGGCGAAGTGATCTGGATGGCGATCACGGGCGCGTTCGTGATCCTGGCCGTGTGGGTGTTGAGCCGGGTGCTCGATGCCAGGCGCGCCAGCCATCCGAACCTCGCCCCGATCCTGCGGCGCACGCAGAAAGCACTTGTCGCGCTGCTGGTGGTGGCCGCGATCCGGATCGTGATGCTGGGCACCGATTCCAGCGACGAGCGGTGGGTGCAAGTGCTCGGCCACGTCATGGCGATCGCCTTCATCGTGGCGGTGGTGTGGGCGATTTGCGAGGTGCTGGTCGCGGTCGAGGGCGTATTGCTTTCCCGCTACGCGACATATTACGCCGCGGATGGCATTCGCGTGCGCAAGGCGAATACCCAGATCATCCTGCTGCGGCGGTTGCTGGTGGCGATCGTGATCACGGTCGGGATCGGCGCGATCCTGATGACGTTCCCGGCGGTACGCATCATGGGGCAGGGCCTGTTGGCGTCCGCCGGCCTGATCTCGATCATCGCGGGTCTGGCCGCGCAAACCACCCTCTCGAATGTCTTCGCCGGTATCCAGCTCGCGCTGACCGATTCGATCCGGGTGGGCGACGTGGTCAGCGCGGAGAACGAGTCGGGCACGGTGGGGGAGATCACGCTCACCTACGTGGTGCTGTACCTGTGGGACGACCGCCGGCTGATCCTGCCGTCGTCGTACTTCACCACCACGCCGTTCGAGAACTGGACCCGCTGGGGAGACCGGATCAACAGCGTGGTGCTGATTGACGTTGACTGGAGCGTGCCGCTGGACGCGCTGCGCGAGGAATACACGAAGGCGGTCGATGAGTCGCCGTTGTGGGACAGGCGGTCGGCCGCGATGGCCGTGGCGGACGTGGCCCGGGGCGTGGTGCAGCTCCGGTTCTCGACCAGCGCCGCCACCACCAGCGACATGTTTGGCCTGAATGCGCTGGTTCGGGAGACGGTGGTGCGGTTCCTCACCAGTCACGGGGACGTGGGGGTGCCACGGACGCGCACCGAGTGGCTGGCGGACGCGCCCGGCAACGCGATGCCGCGGTAGAGGCCGGGTCCGCGGCCGAGGTTTCTGGATGCCGGTTGCTCCGTTGAAGGTATGGAGGAGACGATGCCGAGAGCGCCATTTGAAGTCCTTGTGCTGCCCTGGCGACGGATGGCGGATGGTGGCGTCGAGTTCCTGATCGCCCGCCGGGCGGACCTGGGCATCTGGCAGGGGCTTTCCGGTGGTGGGGAGGACGACGAGACGCCGTTGGCCGCCGCCAGGCGGGAGGCGTTCGAGGAAGGTGGTATTCCGGCCGATTGCGCGTTCCTGGCGCTGGATGCGACCACGTCGATCCCGGCTCATATCTTTCCCAAGGGAGGCCACTGGGGAGACGCGGTGTATGTGATTCCGGAGCATGCGTTCGGGGTGGATGTTTCCGGGCGGGAGCTGCGCATGTCCCCCGAACATACCGAGTGGCGATGGCTATCGCTCGAGGCCGCCTCGGCGTTGGTCCGCTTCGACAGCAACCGGGTCGCGCTCTGGGAGCTGAACCAGCGAATCCATAACCTCGGCCCGCGCGACGTGATGCCGCGGTAGCGTGCCTTGTTCCGGAGTCGTTACCGGCCGAGGTGAATGCGACGGTCGCCAACGACCGCGATGGCGAGCGTGACGAGGGCGACCCCCGCCGCGCCGCGATACAGGCCGGTGGTGCCAACCTGGAGCAACGCGCCGCCGATGATGGCGCCGGTGATGCTTCCCAAACCGAACGACATGGCGCTGAGCAGCGATTGGGCGGTGGCCGCCTGGGCGCGGCCCGCGATCCGGTGAGCGAGGGTGACCGAGGCCATCAGGAAGGCGCCGAAGGTCAGCCCGTGCAGGAGTTGCGATGCCACCACCAGCGCGGGCTGGTCGATGAAGCTCAGGATCGTGAACCGGACCGTGTAGGCGCCGATCGCCACCATCATCAGGTGCACGGGGCCGAGCTTGCGGAGGAGCCACCCGCCACCGGCGATGATCGGCAACTCCGCGGCGGCGCTGACGGCGAAGGCGAATCCCATCAACCTGGCGCTCGCGCCCAGCCCTTCCAGATGCACCCCGAGGTAGATGTTCAGCAGGGCACCGCAGGTGGCGAGAAGATAGGCGATGACCAGCAGCAGGACCAGCCGCCGGTTGCGGAGGATGTCGCCCAGGCCGGACAGGATCGATTGAGGGCGTCGTTCGGCCATTGGCGGCAGGCCCAGCGTGGCGACCAGCGCCAGGGAGAGGCTGGCGCCGTAGCCGACCAGGACGATCGACGAGATCGAGTCGCCGATCGCCCAGCCCATCGACAGCGTCAGCGCCATGTAGCCGAGCGACCCCCACACCCGGAGCGAGCCATAGGATCGGCCAGATGCCTCGCTGGTGGTCATGGCATAGCTGTCCATCAGCGGAGGGATGGGCACGGTGACAATCGCCAGCAGGCCGACCAGGACGAGGATGGGGGCGAACGCGGAGAACTGGGAGATGGCGAAGCCCGTCATCGCCGCGAGCGCCAGGCCGCCGCGGAGGAGGACCCTGTGCAGCGCCCGGGCATCGGCGAGCGCGCCGAGAAATGGCCCGAGCAGCGCCATGCCCAGCGAGGGCAGGGCGGTGAGGAGGCCGATCTGGATGCCGTCGAAGCCGAGTTCGCGGTAGTAGAGGGCGGCGAAGGGCATGAACGCGCCAATCGCCGCGTAGAACCAGAAATATCCCCCACGGATCGACCAGGCGACCCGGGGGAAGCCCGAATGTGAGGCCGTGTGCATCGGCGCGTTCCCTTGCTTGGTGATGAGTCCGGGCCGAGGTGGAAGGTCGGGCCGCTGGGTGACATTGTGACGCCTGGGGTCGGCGAGGGCCATCTCGCCCCAGGTCCGGGGTGGCCATGTCGGGACAGGGACCGGCCGGATTGTCGATTCGAGGGCCGGATCGTGGCGATTCCGTCCGAATTCGGTGCACATTGTCGGGAAGTGGCGGGTATAGTGGGCCGGGGTCAATCAGGTTGGGGCGGGCGCGAACGCGCCTCGCGGAGGGTGTGAATGGATATTGCGCTGGGAATCCTCCTGGTGATGTTTGGCATGGTCATCACCTTTTTTGGCCTGGCTGTGTTTTTCACCACCTTGCCGCTGCTGGGGTTCCTGTTTGGGATGTTCGTAGGCGCGGCGGGGGTCGAAGCCCTGTTTGGACACAGCTTTCTCGGGTCCGTGGCTTCATGGCTGGTGGGATTCGCGGTGGGGCTGCTGTTCGGCTTCCTGGCCTGGTACTGGTGGTACGCCGGGGCGTTGCTGGCGGCCGGGGCCCTTGGCGCCGCGCTGGGGACCGGCGCGGTCCGGCTGTTCGGGGGCGATTCGGACTGGCTGCTGTTCGTGTTTGGCGCGGTCGGGTTCGTGGCGCTACTGGTGGTGGCGTTGGCGCTCAACCTGCCGACGTACGTGGTGATCGTGAACACCTCGGTGGCCGGCGCGACCGTGGTGGTGAGCGGTGTGCTGCTGGTGTTCAACCAGGTCGACCACGGGGAGCTGGGCCGGGGAACCGCCGTGGCCATCATCAACGAGTCGTGGTGGTGGTGGCTGGTGGCGGCCGTGTTCTCCGTGATCGGCATCCTGTTCCAGATGACGATGCGAAAGGCGTTGGCGCTGCCACCGGACCGCTGGATCACCGGGAGCGAGGCGGTGAAGCGGCAGCGTGGGTGACGGAGGGCGTTCGCCCTTCCCTCCTCCGCGATTCTTATGCACAACGCACAGGCCGTGGTCAGGAACATGGGTCACCATGCATTGTGGATAGCCCGACAATCCCAGTGCTTTTTGTGAAAGTGTCGTGATAAGATCAATGGACTGGGACACGATCTGCTTTAGACACGTGCTGCGGTGCCATGGTGCGGCAACAGCGCGCAATACGGGGAAACCCGTACGTTGAGGACGACTGGCCTTGCAGGCTTTCACCAACAAGTCCGATACGTTGTTGAGCCCATTGGCCGCCGGACATGGTCCCTCGTTCCAGGAGCGGATCACGGGGCCACCGATTCCCCTTACCCCCCTCATCGGTCGCGGCGGCGAACTGGAACTGATTGCCCGGTTGCTCGATGACGGAGCGCGGCTCCTGACATTGACCGGGCCTCCCGGCGTCGGCAAGTCCCGCCTGGCGGTGGAAGCCGGCATCGAACTGGGCGCGTCGTTTGGGGGTGCCGTGGTTTGGGTGCCCCTTGCCCATCTCGATACTGTCGCCAGGGTCGTTTCCGCCATCGCCCGCCACATGGGCCTGGATGGCCTGACCGATTTCCGCCGGCTTTCCCAGGCGATCGGTTCCGAGCGGGTGCTGCTGATCGTCGACAACCTGGAGCACCTGCCGGGCGTGGGCAGCGTGCTGGTTGAACTGTTGCGCTCCTGCCCATCTCTCGTGATCCTGGCCACCAGCCGGACGCTGCTGCGCGTGACCGGCGAGTACACCATCCGGTTGCGGCCGCTCGAAATGCCCCGGTTCAGTCGCGAAACCACGCCCACCGATATCCTGGACAGCGAGGCTGTGCAGCTTTTCCTGGAGCGCGCCCGGGCGATCGTGCCCGAGTTCCAGGCCGACGAGCAGGCCGTCTGGATCGCGGCCGACATTTGCAGCCGGGTGGAGGGCATTCCGCTGGCGATCGAATTGCTTGCCGCGCGGTTGACCTACCTGCCCTTGACCACGCTGCGGTCTGGGCTCCACCGGCGCCTGCCGTTCCTGACGACCGATTCCATCGACCGGCCCAGCCGCCAGCGCACCATGCGCAATGCCATTGCCTGGAGCTACGACCTGCTTTCGCCGGAGGAGCAATTCTGCCATCGCAACCTCGCTATTCATTCGGGCGGGTTCCGGCTCCGTGCGTCCAGCTACGTGCTGGGCCAGTATCACGGTCTGGTCCAGGACGATGGCGCGCTGGAGCGTGAAGGGGAGACATGGTCCGAGCCGTACGATGTCATCGCCAAGCTCACCGATCATAGCCTGCTGCAAACGGGAACCGACCCCGACGGTGAGCCTCGCTACTCGATGCTGGAGACGATCCGCGAGTTCGCGCTGGAGCAGCTCGACGCCAACGGCGAGCGCGACCTGGCCGAGCGGGCCCGGGTTCGCGGATTGCTGGACCTGCTGGCCCGGTGCGAACTCGCGCCGTGTTCGGCCGATGGCGACAGCTTGCTGGCGCTGGTGGAAGCCGAGTACGCCAATATAACGCAGGCGCTTTCGTGGCTGTGCGCGTCGGAGGAGTGGGCGCTCGCCGAGCACCTCGCGGGGAGGCTGGCCCACAACTGGATCGCGCTCGGCCGGGTGGGAGAGTGTCATGCCTGGCTGGAGCGCATCCTGGCGCACCGGCCGGCCAGCGATTGCCTGCACCACGCGCGGGCGCTGATCGGGCTTGGCTATTGCCTGTTGTTCCGCGAGGAACTGGAGCGCGCCGCCAGCCTGTTTCGGGAAGCGGTGGAGACGACGCGAAGCAGCGAGGCCGCGATTCTCCATGCCCGGGCACTGGTGGGCCTGGGCAAGGCGGAAACCTGGTTGCGCCACATCGACCGCGCCCAGGAGGCGCTGGAATCCGCCCGGTCGATGGTGGGAACCATTCGCGATCCGTCCATCGCGGTGTTTGTCGAGGGGCTGGCGGTCTCGAACCTGGGCGTGCTGGCGCACTGCCAGGGCGATCTCGCCTCGGCCACCAGCCACTACCGGCGGGCGCTCGACATCAGGCGGCAGGCGGGCGATCTGCAGGGCGTAAGCCGGTCGCTGGCCAATCTCGGGCATCTCGCCGCTGGCCAGCACCAGCATGTCGCCGCCCTGGGGTATTTTCGCGAGGCCCTGGAGCAGCCCGTCACCCACCACGACCCCCGGGTGACCTCCGGCATCCTGGTATCTTCGGCGCGGATCGCCATGCGGGAGGGGAATGTCGAGTTCGCCAGCCAGTTGCTTGGTACCGCGAACGCGATTCGCGAATCGGCGGGCATCAACGATAGTTCGGCGATCGACCCTGACCTCGCCGGCGAGATCGCGCGGGCAACCGGTCTCCAGGAAACCGTATTCCAGGTCCGGCAACCGGTGGTCAACGCCCTCGTGCAGCCGATGGATTCCGTCATCGCCATCATTCGCGAACTGGAAGCGTCGGCCAGCGGAGGGGAGGCTCCCACCACGCCGGCGACCGATCGCTATGGCCTCACGGCGCGCGAGATCGAGGTGTTGCGCGAGGTCGCGCTCCACCAGACCGACCGCGAAATCGCCGAAGTGCTGTTCATCAGCCGACGCACGGTGGGGTTCCATGTCGCGAGCATCCTGCGGAAGCTGGGTGTCGAGTCGCGGCGGCAGGCCACGCAGCTGGCGGTGGAAGAGCGGTTGATCGTCTGATCGTCTCCCTCGCGGCGTGTGCCTGGTATTCGCTACCGGGCATGGGCCGGTATTCCCAGCCGCTAAAACCGGTATTTCCTCACAGTATTCAGCGCGCGATTCCTCCGGCAGACTGACGTTGAGGAGTCGTGTTTGTTGTGAAGAGTGTTCGGCGCTGGCGTTCGTGGGCCGTATCCGGGTGGTCCCCGTGTCCCGGGTCGAACATCCACCAGCGAGCCGTTCCGGCATGGCATGGGCCATGGAGGAGTTGCCGGGCCGTTTCGGCGACTCCAGCGTGATGTACGGGGCTCCGGACCTCCGGAGTTCCCAGGCAAGGAGGTATTCGCATGGCACAAAATCCGGTGGAAGCGCAGCGAATCATTGGTCAGGTCAGCGCCCAGGCACTGACCGACGAGGCGTATCGCACCCGCCTGCAGGGCGATCCGAAGGGCGTGCTCGCCGAGAGCGGCCTCGAGCTTCCCGCGGACCTGAATGTGAAGGTCCTTTCGCAGTTCGACCAGATTCCCGCTGGCGAAGCCAACACGTTACACCTCGTGGTTGGCGCTCACGCCGACCAGCTGTCGCATGAAGAGCTGAGCGCGGTGGCCGGTGGTGGCACCTGTCAGTCCACGGCGAGCACCGCGTTCTGCGTCCCGTCCTGCGTGTCGTCGGCGTCCACCGCGTCCACGGAGTGCCCGGGATAGCCCAGCCGTCCCCGCGCCGCCCAGCGCCGCGCGTGGGGATGACGGAATCCGTCATGGCGGCTCTCCGCGAGGGGCGCCGCCATGGCCACGGTTCGCGACCCTGAGAGGGCCGTTGCCTGTTTCGGCCGGTCCCGGTAGGTGGCCCAGGGATGACCTGGTAGTCCCGCCGGTTTGAAACAGGTAACACCTCCCAGTATCCACTGGGCGCCAGGTCCGGCAGACTTCTAGTGAGGAAACGCTCGATTGGGAAAACGTCTCGGCCCCGGCGCACACGCGGCCCCTGTTCGGGGTATCGGTGGGTTGTTCCGGACGGACACCAGGGAAGCATTCCGGCATGGCATGGGCCATGCAGGGCGAGTCGAGACACATTGGCTGGCCCGAGATTGATTCACGGGGTCCGGATGGATGGAACCCGGAACATGGGAGGTACTCGGATGGCACAGAGTCCGGTGGAAGCACAGCGAATCATTGGCCAGGTCAGCGCCCAGGCACTGACCGACGAGGCGTACCGCACGCGTCTGCAGGGCGACCCGAAGAGCGTCCTCGCCGAGAGCGGCCTCGAACTGCCAGAAGGCTTGAACGTGAAGGTTCTCTCGCAGTTCGACGAGATTCCGGCCGGCGACGCCAACACGCTGCACCTGGTGGTTGGCGCCACGGGCGACCAGCTTTCCCACGAGGAGCTGAGCGCGGTGGCCGGTGGCGGAAGCTGCCAGTCCACGTCGAGCACGGCCCTGACCATTCCGTCCTGCGTGTCGTCGGCGTCCACCGCGTCCACGCAGTGCAACTAGTCAGGCGATCCGCCGCTGCTCACTGAGCGGCGGGGTTCCGCTGGTTCTGTCCCTGGCGTTTCCACCATGTGGGTATCGCCAGGGGCGGAACGGTGGGCGGGCAGGTGATCCGGCTCGATTGGGCCGGGACAAGGGCGCCATTACCCTGGCGCGCGGAAACCGGTGTTGGGAATCATGATCAAGACTCCAGTTATTCGTCCTCACCTGCATGTGCAGCCAGTTCCGCCAGACCGTGTGTTCCTGTATGGGGAAGGCCGGCAATATGCGCTTAGCGGTAAAGCCTACGTAGCGGTTTCGGAGCTAATTGATGGCCAGCGATCGTCGAACGACATAATTGAGTCACTGATAGATACGGTCTCGACCACGGAGAGCGCCTACGCGCTCCTGATGCTAGAGAAGAATGGATACATCGAGGAAGCGCCGGAATCGATGCCGGTGGAGCAGGCGGCGTTCTGGTCGGCGCTGGATGTGCCGGTGCGCAGGGCCGAGGAAGCGCTTCGCACCTCGAAGGTCGCGATCACGGCGCTTGGCGACCAGTCGATCTGGAGCCTGTGCGATGCGCTGGCCAGCCTGGGTATCAGGGTGGCCGATACTCCGGACGAGGCAGCACTCACCATCGTCGTGGCCGATGACTACCTGCGCTCGGACCTGGACCGGATCAATCGCGAGGCCATCGCCAGCGAGCGACCGTGGTTGCTGATCCAGCCAAATGGCTCCAGCCCGATGGTGGGGCCGCATTTCGTGCCCGGGTCCACCGGCTGCTGGGCCTGTCTGGAGCAGCGGATGCGGGCAAACCGGGAGGTGGAAACCTTCCTCGACGGGCTCGCCGGGCGCCAGGACCCGCTCGCGGCCCGGAGCGCGCTGCCGACCACGTCGCAGCTTGTGTACACGATTTGCGCGACCGAGGTGGCCAAGATCCTGGTGGGCGCGAATACGATGAGCCGCAACAACGTGATCCGGTCCATCGACCCCGCCACGGTGTCGATCCGGGAGCATGTGCTGGTGCGCCGGCCGCAGTGCGCGGTGTGCGGCGATCCCGAAGGCGAGGCGATCGCCCAGCCCGAGCCGATCGTGCTTTCGAACGTGAAGAAGACGTTCACCACCGATGGCGGCCACCGGGCCAGCACGCCCGAGGAGTCGCTCGAACGCTACAAGCACCACATCAGCCCGATCACGGGGGTAGTGAAGGCGCTGCTGCGCACGACCGATCCAGCGGACCCATATCAGCATGTGTACATCAGCGGGCAGAACCTGGCCGCCCGGTACGATTCGTACCAGGCCCTGCGGCGGAACATCCGGGGTTCGAGCTGCGGAAAGGGCACGACCGATGCCCAGGCCCAGGTGAGCGGGCTGTGTGAGGCGGTCGAGCGCTACTCCGGCGTGTACCGGGGCGAGGAGCATCGCATCCAGGGATCGCTGACGTCGATCGGCGACCTGGCGATCGATCCCCGGACCTCGATGCTCTACAGCGAGCAGCAGTACGCCGACCGCGACGAGTGGAACAACCGGAAGCGGAACCTCGACATCATTCCCGTGCCGTTCGACCCCGAGGAGACGATGGACTGGACCCCGCTGTGGTCGCTGACGCATGGCGCGATCCGGTACCTGCCGACCAGCTACCTGTTCTACGGGCATCCCACCCCGCCGCCGAAGCTGTACGCCCCGGCCGACTCCAACGGCTGCGCGGCCGGTAACACGGTGGAGGAGGCGATCCTCCAGGGGTTCATGGAACTGATCGAGCGGGATAGCGTCGCATTGTGGTGGTACAACCGCGCGCGGCGTCCCGAGCTTGATCTCGATTCGATCGACCTGCCCTACCTGCAATCGCTTCGGGAGATCCACCGGCGGCAGCACCGGCACCTTTGGGTGCTGGATGTCACGGCCGATTTCGGTATCCCGGCGTTCGTGGCGCTTTCGCGCCGCGTCGACAAGCCGGTGCAGGACATCACCTTCGCCCCGGCCGCTCACTTCGACCCCAAGATCGCGCTGTTGCGGGCGCTCACCGAGCTCAACCAGATGATGCCTGGCGTGGCCACGATAGGGGAGGATGGTTCGGGCACCTACGCCTACGACGATGCCGAGGCCCAGCACTGGTGGCGCACCGCCACCGTGGAGAACCAGCCGTACCTGCTGCCCGCCGATGACCTGCCGAAGCGGAGGCTGGACGAGTTCGCTATCACCTGGACCGACGACCTGAAGGACGACATCGAATTGTGCCGTTCGCTGGTGGAGGCGAAGGGGCTGGAAATGCTGGTGCTGGACCAGACCCGGCCCGATATCGGGATTCCGGTCACCAAGGTGGTGATTCCGGGCCTTCGGCACTTCTGGGCGCGATACGCCCCGGGCCGGCTGTACGACGTGCCGGTGGAGCTTGGCTGGGTCGATGCGCCGCGTGCGGAGCAGGACCTCAACCCGATCACGATGTTCATTTAGCGGATATGGACGGTCGCATATGACGATTCTGGACGCGCTCGATACGCGCGACGCACCAATCGAAACCAGCGACACGGACGCGGCTCCGTGCTGGATCGCCATCTCGCCGGGCGTGACGGTGACCCCAACGGAGGATGGCGGCCTGAAGTTCGCGTTCCCGGCTGGCGCGATCACCGTGCCCGCGCTGACCGCGGGGCTGCGCGAGGCGCTGCTGCTGGTGGCGAACCGTGGCGCGACCGAGGAGGCGCTGCAGAACCTGGTGACGGAGCATGACGGCGCCGTTCAGTTGAGCCGCCTGTACCTGCATCTCAACCAGTTGATGGGGCGGGGCTGCCTGGCGTACACGGCCCGGGTTGGTGACCAGCCGCTCCTGAGCCTGGAGGGCATGACCCCGGCGTTCGCGCCGCGATTCCGGCCGATCGACCTGGAAACGGCGTTCGTGCTGTCACGCTTCGCTTACCTGCGGCGTGAGGGTGACGCGCTGTTGATCGAGACGCCCCTGCGACCGGCGAAGGTCACCGGGCATTCGTGGATGGCTGGCGCGATCGTGGCTCGGCTGGCTGAGCCGGCCTCGGTCAGCGACCTGGCGGCCATCGTTCCCCAGGCGACTCGTGGCGAGTTGATGACGGCCCTGCAACTGCTCCACAGCCTCGGCGCGATCGACCCGGTCGAGGCCGATGGGGCGACCGCTGAAACCCGTTCGGACGCGCTGCGGCAATGGGACTTCCACGACCTGGTGTTCCACGCCCGCAGCCGGTTCGGTCGCCACAATCACCCGTTTGGCGCGTCGTTCCCCTATGTGGACGAGGTTCCACCCGCTCCCGCTGTTCGGCCATCCCACGATGGCGAGGTGTTCCCGTTGGCGGTTCCCGATCTCGATGCCCTGAAGGTGAGCGACCGCCCGCTGACCGATGTCATCGAGTCGCGGGTGTCCACGCGGGTCTTCGGAGACCCACCGATCAGCCGCGACCAGTTGGGCGAGTTCCTCTATCGCGTTGCCCGGGTGCGATCGCGCGGTCATCTGCTCGTGCCGGCGAAGGGCCAACCGGTGGCGATGGAGACCACCAGCCGGCCGTTCCCGAATGGGGGCGCGGCGTACGAGCTGGAGTTCTACCTGACGGTTTCGGAGTGCGATGGCCTCGAACCCGGCATCTACCACTACGACCCAGAACAGCATCACCTGGTGCGGGTTCGGCCGAATGGCCAGTTCGTGGACCGGATGATCTGGTTCGCGGGAATCACCGCTCCGGGCGCCAGGCCCCAGGTACTGGTGACGCTGGCGGCCCGGTTCCAGCGGATGACCTGGAAATACGACGCCATCGCCTACGCGGCCATCCAGAAGCATGTGGGAGTGGCGTACCAGACGATGTACCTGGTGGCGACCTCAATGGACATTGGCGCCTGTGCCCTAGGCAGTGGCGATGCCGACCTCTTCGCCCAGGCGATTGGCACCGACTACCTGGTGGAATCGTCGGTCGGCGATTTCATGCTCGGTAGTCTTCCCGACTCGTCCCTGAATGGTGCCCACGCATGAGTTCAACCGCGACTAAGGAGGAAAACCCCATGGAGGCAGTCGCCAGGTATCACGACATGTTGCAGGGCACACCGATGGTAAAGCGGTTTTACGAGCGGTGGGTGGCGGATAGCGCCTTCCGCCAGGCCCTGGCCGGCGATGCTCCGGGAACCCTGGCCCAGTACGGCATCGATCTCGCGCCAGAAGATATCGCCTCGCTGCTGAACCCTGGCATCGCCGAACCATCGCCCGCCGTGCAGGCCATGTGGAGCGTGGCGATGGAGAAGCACGCCGCCTCGCAGGCGTTTTACCAGCGAGACCACCTGCCTTCCGATGAGCGCTGGCAGACCTGGCGGGCGCGCCAGGTTCGTCGCCAGATACTCGATGTCGGGCCGTTCCACGCCTCCACCAACATTCATGCGCCCTACGCGGTCGAGCTCAGCAAGGGCTGCACGATGGGTTGCTGGTTCTGCGCGGTGGACGCCAAGCGATTCGGCGGCCACTGGGAGTACACCCCGGAAAACGCGGCGTTCTGGCGGGGGATGCTGGACATCCTCCAGGAACGGTTGGGACCAGGCGCCGCCGCGGGCTTCCTGTACTGGGCGACGGAGCCGATGGACAACCCGGATTACGAGCGCTTCTGCCTCGATTTCGCGAACACCACCGGGGAGTTCCCCCCAACAACGACCGCCCAGGCGCTGAAGGACCCAGCCCGGACCCGGGAGCTGCTGCGGTTGTCCGAGGAGTGGGGCTGCTGGCAGAACCGGTTCTCGGTGCTCTCGCTCAAGCTGCTCGACCGGGTGCACGCCGAGTTCAGCGCGGATGAGTTGCGGCAGGTCGAGTGTCTGCCGCTGACGAAGGACGCCTCGTTCTCGTTCGGCAACGCCGGGCGCTTCCGCGAACGGGCGTTGAAGAACCCTGAACTGCTCGGCAACCAGCTCCAGAAGCTGGCCGACCATGCGCCGTGGTACCGCGACAACCCCGACTACAACGAATCCGAGGACTATCCGCTCAACACCATCGCCTGCGTCACCGGGTTCCTGTTCAACATGGTGGATCGCACGGTCCAGTTGATCAGCCCCTGCACCGCCACCGACGAATGGCCGCTCGGGTTCTTCGTCTATGGCGAAGGAACATGGAACACGATCGACGAGTTCCAGGACACGATCAACGGCCTGATCGATCGGTACATGATTCCCACCGTCCGGCCCGCCGATCACCTCTCGCTGCACGATTGGCTGACGGTCCAACCGCTGGCCGACGGCGTGCGGGTGGAAGGACGCTACCGGCAGTTCGTGGATATCCAGCATCCAGGCGATGGCGAGGCGCTGGCGACCACCGCCAACCTGCTCGCCACCGGAGCCCAGACCAGCACGATTGTCGGCCTGGTGCGCGACCAGCACGGATGCAGCCCCGACCAGGTGCACGGCTGGCTGAACGAATTCCTGGCGGCCGGGTTGCTGGCCGAGGAGAGGTTCCAGCTTCAATGACCCACGCTCCACCAGCCATTGACCTGCACCGGATCCTGGCGCGGGCCGTACCACCCTCCGAGCGCCTGAACAGCGCCTGGGTCGAGCCCGATCCGGACCAGGATCCGGGCATCGCCGGACGCTATCTCACGGCCTGGAAGGCGACGGTCTCTCGCGAGCCGGAGGGGACCGCCTGGGTGCAGGCCGCGCTCGGGTTGCCGGACGAAACGCTGCTGGCCATGTTCGCACCGGTTCGGGTCCGAGAGGGAGCTGAACTGGCGGAGTGGGCACGGGTGATCGAGCGGGCGCTGTCTTCCGACCCGATCGTGGACCCCGCGTTCAGCGGCGATGTGATGTGGCCGTTCATCGCGCTCGCCGCGACCGACCTGGCCCGGATCGTGGCGGACACCGGGTTGGAGATCCACGATTCCGCGCGGAACGACCTGCTTGGCATGCTTCGCGTGCGGCTGGGGCGGGTGGTGGCCCCGGCGCTGGAACACGAGCAGAAACTTATCAACTCCACCGCCATGTGGCTGAATCCCGGCGGCGAGGGGCAATTTCTCGATGCGTCCATCGATGGCTGGCTTCACCGGCTGAGCCTGCTGCCGGTGCTGGCTTACGTGATCGGCACCTGCTACGTCCACTGGCGGACGTTTATAAGCGAAATCTGCGCGCGCACCGAAGGTGACGCGGCGCTGATCGCCTCGCGCTTCCTGGGCCGGGAGACGCGGGGCGCGCTGGTTGGCGTGGCCGGCGATACGGGCGACCTCCACAACGAGGGGCGGGCGGTCGCGATCCTGCGATTCGACGGCGGTGGCCGGGTGGTGTACAAGCCGAAGGACCTGACGGTCGCCGCTGGCTGGCTGGATCTCTGCCAGTTCCTCAACGACTCCGGCCTGGAACTCGACCTGCCAGTGCGGAAGATGGCCGTTCAGGGAGACCATACCTGGGAGGAGTTCGTCGAAACCGAGCCCTGTTCATCGCCGGAGCAGGTCGCGCGGTTCTACCGGCGAATGGGCGAAACCATCCGGCTGTTGCAGTTCCTCGAGGGCCGCGATTTCTGGTTGGACAACCTCATCGCCCGTGGCGAGTACCCGCACTTCATCGATATCGAGATGCTGCTTCAGCCCCGGCGGCCGCTTCCTTCCACGCTTTCGGACGCCGAGCAGGCCGCCTACGACTGGCTGGAAGAGTCGGCCTGCCGCACCTCGGCGATCGCGATGCCGATGCCGATCGCCGCGGGGACGCCATCGCAGGAGCTTGGCGCGCTGGGGCCGGTTGGGCCGTTCGCCAGCCCGTTCCTGTTCGAGCTTGGGGCACTGGCCGCCAGCTCCGGGACGCCCCCGTTGACCGAGGAAGGCTACGTGATGTGGGAGCATCCCGAGCATGTTCCCGTTCTCGACGGCGTTCCGATCGCGTCCGAAGAGCATTTTGACGAGGTTCTGGCCGGGTACGAGGCGATGCAGGAGTGCCTCGCCTCGGTTCGGGACAGGCTGGCCGCGGAGGATGGACCGCTGGCCCCACTGGCGACCGCGCCGATTCGCTACATCTATCGCGACACCTGGTCGTGCCTGAAGCTGGTGAGCCGGGGCGTGCAGCCGGGGTTGCTGGCCGATGCCGCGCACCGCGAGCTGTTTCTCGCCCAGTTGCTGCAACCCATCGCGAGCGACGCCGACCGGCAGCCGGCGGAGGCGCGGCTGGTGGCGACCGAGATCGACGGGCTGCGCAAGCTGGATGTGCCGTTTTTCCTGACCCATGCCAACAGCGACGAGGTGTTCGCTCCGGGCGGGTTGCGCGAGACGTTCTTCCCCGGCACGGCCTGGGACCGGCTGCAAGCGCGGATTTCGGGGCTCGCCGACTTCCCGCTGGACGAGCACCTGGCCATCGTCCGGTCGTCGTTCGCCAGTGGTCGCGCGGTGGGAGCGCCAGGCGTGCGAGTCACGTCCGGATCGGACCGCCAGGTGGAGCCGGACGAGTGCCTGGCGGCCGCCGAGGCGATTGGCCGGGACGTGCTTTCGCGGGCGTTCGATGGGGGTCAGGCCTGGGCCGGGCTGGCCTATCATCCGCCCGCCGATGTGCCGAGCCTGGAAGTGCTGCGTCCCGACATCTTGACTGGCACGACCGGGTTGGCGATGCTCTTCGCCGACCTGTACGACGTTACCGGCGAGGCGGCCTGGCGGGACGCCGCCATTCAGGCGATCGATCCCTCTGTCCGGGCCTGGCGGGATGAAGTCGACCGCGCCCGGCGAGGCGCGCCGTCGCTGGTATCCGCCGGCGCCCACTATGGGCTTGCCGCGTGGGCCTGGGCACTGGACCGGGTCGGCCGCTCGGTTGACGATGCGGACCTGGCCGGGGCGGTGGACGCGGGGCGGGAGATGGTCGCCGCCCGGCTGCGGGCCACGCCGTTCGAACCGGGCATCGTGGCGGGCGACGCCGGGTTGCTGCTGGCCATCCTCGAAGTGTTCCCGGAGATCGTGGACCGGGAGGTGGTCGAGGCGGTGGTTCCCGTGTTGCTGGCCGGGCTCGAAAGCACCGAGACACGGCGACCGGGCAAGGCGGAGCTGGGGCTTCGCTCGCTGCCGGATGGGCCGTCGAGCGCGGCCATCGCCCTGTCGCGGCTCGGTGACCGCGGGTTGCTCGATCCGGATCTCGACCTGCGAGGCGCGCTGTCAGGGTGGGCCGCTCCGCGCCTGGCCACGTCCGTCGACGACCTGACCGCGGGCACATTGCTGGCGCTGATCGAGGTCGAACGGTGGCTGGATGACGAGTCCGGGGCAGGTGAACTCCCAGGCCGCTGGATCGCGGCCCAACTCGAACGGAGCGATCCGTGGCGACTGCTCGATGTGGTCGAGGTGGCGCTGACCGCCGGAGATATTCCGGACGCCGCCGGAATCGCGGTGGGACGGCTGCTGGACACGCATCGCCAGCATGGTTCGTGGTTCCCCGGGGCGTGGGCCGATGACCGGCACAACCTTTCGGCGATTTGGGGGCGGGCGGCGGTGGCGCATGCCCTGCTGCGGACTGGCTCGGCGACGGGCATCCGGTCGCTGAGATTGCCTGGATAACCGCTGGACACTGGCGAATCATCTGGCCTGGACGAACGACACAGGAAGCGAGACACGGCGGTATGGAACGAAACCTCTTCCGGGATGAGGCTGTCAAGCAACTGACATCCCCGGAGCAACTGGACCAGCGGATGAAACTGGCCCACCGGCGCGAATGGTTCGCGCTGGCGGCCGCGGGCCTGGTGGTGCTGGCGGTGCTGGCCTGGGCGATTCTGGGCACCGTCGAGACCAGGGCCAACGGCCAGGCGATGGTGTTGCGGCACGGTGGCGTGGTTCGGATTTCGGCCGAGGATCCGGGGACCTTTTCGCGGTTCCGCGTGGAAGTGGGCGATGTGGTCGAGGCCGGCGCGGTGGTGATGAGCTACGAGCACGAGGATGGTTCGACCGTGGAAGTGGTGAACCAGTACGACGAGCCCGTGCGGATACTCGAACTCCTGGTCGATTACGACAGCATGTTGTCCCCCGGGCACGAGCTCATGCTCGTGGAGTTCGTCGAGCGGCCCCTGGGGGTGCTGGTGTACCTGCCGGGCGTTACCGGGCGGCTGGTGGAGCCCGGCATGCCGGTGAAGGTGGTGCTCACGTCGTTTCCCGAGCAGCAGTATGGCTACGTCGAGGGCGTGGTGGAGACCGTCGCGCCCTTTCCCGCCACCAGTTCACGCATCGAACTGGTGACGAGCGACCCCAACATGGCCCAGTCGATCCTCGCCCAGACGGGGGCCGGCCCAATTGAGATCACCATCCACCTGACCGAGGACCCCAGCACGCCGTCTGGCTACGCCTGGTCGTCGTCCAACGGACCCGACATCGAGATCACGAGCGGGATGGTGGCCCAGGCGGAGATCGTGATCGAGGAGCAGGCCCCGATATCGCTGGTGTTCCCGTAGCGACCGTCGCGCGAGGGGTCAGGTTCGAGACAGGTTGAGGAGCCCGAATTGGCAGGAGAGATTCAGCAGAACGAGCCACAGCTTCCGGCTCGCCGCGTCAAGACGCCCACCTACCTGCAGATGGAGGCGGTGGAGTGTGGGGCGGCGGCGCTGGGCGGCGTGCTGGCCTACCACGGCCGGTGGGTCGCCCCCGAGCAGCTCCGGGAGGACTGCGGCATCTCGCGCGATGGCAGCAAGGCCGTCAACCTGATCGATGCCGGGAAAGGCTACGGCCTGGACGCGAAGGGATTCCGGAAGGACATCGCGGGCCTGGGCGAGTTGCCGCTGCCGTTCATCGTGTTCTGGAACTTCAATCACTTCCTGGTTGTGGAGGGGTTCGGGCCGGACACCGTGTACCTGATGGACCCGGGGTCGGGACAGCGCACGGTGACGATGGACGAGTTCAGCCGCTCCTACACCGGTATCGCGCTGACCTTCGAGCCGGGAGCGGAGTTCCAGAAGGGCGGGCAGCCGCCCAGCCTGGTCCGCTCGCTGCGCTCGCGGCTTGAAGGGTCGGAAAAGGGCGTCCTGTTCGCGATCCTGATCGGCGCGCTCCTGGTGGTGCCAACGCTGGCCGTGCCGACCGTTACCCAGGTGTTCGTCGACCAGGTGCTGGTTCGTCACCTGGTCAACAAGGTGCCGCCGCTCCTGCTCATCCTGGGGTTCGCGGTGGTCGCGATTGGCCTGCTCACGTGGTGGCAGCAGCGAATCCTGTTCCGGGTCTGGCAGCGGCTGGCGCTGACATCGTCCACGGAATTCTTCTGGCATGTGCTGCATCTTCCGGTGCAGTTTTTCAACCTGCGGTTCGCGGGGGATATCGCGGGGCGCGTGGCTCTCAACGAGCAGGTGGCGCAACTCCTGGCCGGAAGCCTGGCGACCAATGCCGTGAACGCGCTGGTGATCGTGCTCTACGCGGTCATCATGATCCAGTACGACATCGTGCTGACGGTGATTGGCGTGGCGATGGCGTTGCTGAACGTGGTGGCCCTGCGGTGGGTGTCTGGCAGGCGCCAGTCGGGCAACCGCCTGCTCCAGCAGCAGGAATCGCGCGTGATCGCGACCTCGCTCAGTGGCCTGCAGATGATCGAGACGCTGAAGGCGAGCGGCACGGAACCCGATTTCTTCGCGCGGTGGTCCGGGTACCAGATGCGGGCCAGCAACACCCGGCAGCGGCTTGGCCTGTACAACCAGTTCCTCATCGCCCTGCCGCCGCTCATCGCCTCGCTCACCACGGTGGTGGTGCTCGGCGTGGGTGGGCTGCGCGTGATCGAAGGGGCACTGACCATCGGCACGCTGATGGCCTTCCAGGCACTGATGTCCACGTTCAGCCAGCCGATCAACAGCCTGGTCGGCTTCGGCGGCAGCATCCAGGCGGCCGATGGTCAGCTTCGCCAGCTCGACGACGTGCTGAACTACAAGCGCGACCCCGCCATCGACCAGCATCCGCCGCTGGACGATTCGTGGCTGGACCAGGCGCGGCTGGAAGGCTATCTCGAACTCCGCAACGTCACCTTTGGCTATTCCAAGCTGGACCCGCCGATCATCAAGGACTTCTCGCTGCACGTCCGGCCCGGACAGCGCGTGGCGCTCGTTGGCGGATCGGGCAGCGGCAAGTCGACCATCGCCAAGCTGGTGACCGGCCTGTACGAGCCGTGGAGCGGGGACATCCTGTTCGATGGCAAGCCGCACACCGCGTACCCCCGGGCGGTGATGGGCAATTCGCTCGCTGCGGTGGATCAGGACATCTTCCTCTTCTCGGGCACGATTCGGGAGAACCTGACCTTGTGGGACGCCAATATTCCCGAGCCGGATGTGCTTGTCGCGGCTCGCGATGCCCGGATTCACGATGTCGCCTCGGGGCGCAAGGGCGGCTATGACAGCCAGATCGAGGAAGGTGGCCGCAACTTTAGCGGCGGCCAGCGCCAGCGGCTCGAAATCGCCCGGGCGCTGGTTCGCGAGCCATCGATCATCGTGCTGGACGAGGCGACCAGCGCGCTGGACCCGGTTACCGAGAAGGAAATCGACGAAAGCCTGCGGCGGCGCGGCTGCACCTGCGTCATCGTTGCCCACCGCCTCAGCACGATTCGCGATTGCGACGAAATCATCGTGCTCGACCGGGGCAAGGTGGCGCAGCGCGGAACGCACGACGAACTGAAGGCGGTCGAGGGACTGTACGCGACCCTGATCGCGGCCGAATGACGTGGGCCTGGATGACCGACTCAGCCAGGAAGCGGGAGACTCGATGACGATGACACCTCCACCCGGAGACGATACGGCTCAGGACGCCAAGGGAGACGCGCCCACCGGCGTCGCCACCGCGGGTCTTGGCGATGCCGCCCTGATCACGCGGTTCCAGGAGCAGGGCGCCTCGTCCGGCGCGAGTGGCAACCAGCCGCTCCTGCTGGACGATCCGGAGCGCGTCTGGCTCGTGACGGGAGCCGGATTGCAGGTATTCGTGGCGCCGGTTCGCGATGGCGCGGTGAGTGGCGCGCGATCCTCGTTGCGGGGCGTGCCACCGGGCTCCGTGTTGTTTGGCCTCGCCCCGGTGGAGATCGATGGGCAGGCCTGGGCCCTGATGGGGGTTGGCCTGCCGGAAACTCGCGTGGTGTCGCTGCCCCGCGAGATGCTGGAGGAACCAGCCCTGGCCCCGGCGGCGCAATGGAGCGCCAGCCGATGGCTGCGGGTGATGGAGCGCAGTATCCGGCCCGGTCCGGGCCCGCGTGCCGCGGCCACGCTAAAGCCCGGGGAAGAGCTGGCGCTCGTTTCCGGCGAATCGGCCATGACCTATGACACGCCGGTGTGGGTGGAGGTGCGTGAGGGCGCCGTCCAGCTCTATGGGCTGGACGGCAGGACGTTCGATGCCGCGAGCGGTCCGGTACCGCTGGCGGAGAACACGTGGGTGGTCGCGCCCGAGGCGGCGATCGTGGCGGTGCTCCAGGACGCGCCGGAAGGCGGCGCGGCGCGGGCCGTTCCCGTGGTTGGCGGGCTGGTGATTCGGGCCCGGGTCGAGGCGGCGGCGATCGAGCGGCGGCGCAACAAGGAGCGCCTGCTCCAGGAGGTCTCCTCCGACGACCTGGCGACGGACAGGGCGATCCGGGGCATTCTCGGCGTGTTCGACCCCAAGATGGCGCCGGTGGTGCTTGCGCCGTCCGATACCAGCGATCCGCTGCTGGCGGCCTGCCGGATGGTGGGGCTCGCCGCCGGCATCCAGGTCTCCGCCCCGCCTCCCCAGGAGGGCGTCGCCTCCGACCCCCTGCGGGCGATTGCCCGGGCCTCCAGGATGCGCACACGCCAGGTGATGCTCGACGGCCAGTGGTGGAAGGACGACGCCGGTCCCCTGCTGGGATACCTCGCGGATGGTGAGGTTCCCGTGGCGCTCTTGCCCCGGGAAAGGGGCGGCTACAACGTCGTCGATGGCCTGTCCGGCCAGCAAACCGCGGTCGACGCGGCGGTATCGAGGACGCTCCAGCCCTTCGCCCAGATGTTCTACCGGCCGTTCCCGGACAAGGCGATGGACGCGGTCTCCCTGTTCAAGTTCGGATTCCGGGGCACGGCCCGCGACCTGTGGGCGATTGTCGTACTCGGGATGCTCGGCGGACTTCTCGGCATCGCGACGCCGGTCGCGACTGGTCTGCTGATCGACGACATCATTCCGGAGGCCGACCGCGGGCAGTTGCTGCAACTCTCGCTCGCCCTGATGGCCAGCGCCATCGCGGTCGCGGCCTTCACCATCACCCGCAACATCGCCATGATGCGGGTGGAAGGCAAGACGGACTCCTCGGTGCAGGCGGCGGTGTGGGACAGGCTGCTGGGGCTGCCGGTGCCGTTTTTCCGCGACTACACGGCCGGTGATCTCGGAACCCGCGCGCTGGGGATCGACCGCATCCGGCAGGCGCTCTCCGATGTGACGACCACGGCGCTGCTGGCGTTCATTTTCTCCGCGCCCAGTTTCGCCCTGCAGGTCTTCATTTCGCTCCCGCTCGCGATGGTTTCGCTGGCGTTGCTCTCGGTGATGCTGGGGCTGACCTGGATCGCGACCCGGCGGCAGCTGGCGATCCAGCATGGCCTGCTCGAAACGGGCGGGTATCTCTCCGGTCTGGTGCTGCAACTGCTGAACGGTATTCCCAAGCTGCGGATCGCGGGCGCCGAGCGCCGGGCGTTCTCGGTCTGGGCTCACTCGTACGGCAAGCAGAGCACGCTCTCGCGCGAGAACCAGGCGATCCAGATCCAGCTCTCGGTGTTGTTCGCGGCGTTCCCGCCGATCGCGACGCTGGTGATGTTTGGGTTCTACGTGGAGTACCAGTGGGCCACGGTTTCGACCGGCTCGTTCCTCTCGTTCAACGCGGCCTTCGGCCAGATCGTGGGCGCGGCGATTGGGATGGCGACCGCCATTGGCGCGATGACCTCGATCGTGCCGACCTTCGAACGGGCGAAGCCGATCCTGGCCGCCCTGCCGGAAACGGGCGACGCCAAGGCCGATCCGGGCGTGCTGCGCGGCGACATCGAGATGAGTGGGGTCACTTTCGCGTACAACGAGGGTGACCCGCCGACCATCGAGGATGTTTCGTTCCGAATTCGCCAGGGTGAGTTCGTGGCCTTCGTCGGGCCGTCTGGCGCGGGCAAGTCGACGCTGCTGCGGCTGCTGATCGGCTTCGATAGCCCGGATAGTGGCTCGGTGCTGTTCGATGGCCAGAACCTGGAGAAGATCGACGTGCAGGCCGTGCGCCGCCAGATGGGGGTGGTGCTGCAGAACGGCACGGTGATGCCGGGCGAACTGGGCCAGAACATTATCGGCACCACCAACCTGACGCTGGACGATGCCTGGGAGGCGGCCCGGATGGCCGGCCTGGACGCCGACATCAAGGCGATGCCGATGGGCATGCACACCTATGTCATGGAGGGGGGCACCACGCTCTCGGGCGGGCAGCGTCAACGGCTGATGATCGCCCGGGCGATCGTGACCCGGCCCAGGATCCTGGTGTTCGACGAGGCGACGAGCGCGCTGGACAACAGGACGCAGGAGATCGTGCGGGAGAGCCTGGAACAACTGAACTCGACCCGGATCGTGATCGCCCACCGGCTGAGCACGATCGCCAAGGCGGACATGATCCACGTGCTGGTGGCCGGGCGGATCGTGCAGAGCGGCACCTACGACGAATTGATGCAGCACGACGGCCCGTTCATGCAGATGGCCCGCCGGCAGCTCGTGTAGCTTGTGGCGCGGCCCAGCGCGAGCCTGGTACCCGCGTTCACGGGCCAGGTGGCCGCGGAAACGCGGCTGGATGCTTCAAATGGGCGAAATGTCTCTATAGTGGGGGCGTGATGCCGGTGTGGCGCTATTGCCACTCCGCTGGAGAGAGCCGCGACCTGATCGTCGCTCTCAAGGTGGCGTCGCCTGGCACGGGCGGGGCTACCGCTAACCTACCTGAAAGGACGTACTGGGATGAGTCATGGTCCAGTCGATCTCCTCGTCGTGAAGTTCCCAGACAACACCTTCACCGGCGAGATCACGGAGGAACTGAAGAACCTCGTCGACGCTGGCACGGTGAAGATCCTCGACCTGATTTTCGTGCGGAAGAGCGCCGAGGGTACGGTCGAAGCGGTTGAGCTGAGCGATCTCGACGACGTGGTGGGCACCACGTTCGATGCGTTCGTGGGAGACATCCAGGCGTTCTTCTCCGAGGAAGATGTCCGGGCGCTTGGCGATGGCATGGAGCCGAACAGTTCGGCCGCCCTGGTGGTGTACGAGAACACCTGGGCGAACCGGTTCGCCCAGGCGGTGCGCAACGCCAACGGCGAGGTGCTCATCGCCGAGCGCATACCTCGCGCGGTGATCGAGACCCTTGAGGAACACGACGCGGCCGCAACGCGGTAGGCCCACCAGTTTTCATCGGCACGGAGCGAGCTCGCCCGGGAAAGGATGTTCATCATGATGCGTCGCCGACCAGTTGTCGTACGACAGGGACCAGGACTCGTGGGGACGATGGCGCGGACGGCGGTTGTCGCCGGAACCGCCTCCGCCACCGCTGGCGCGGTATCCCGCCGTCAACAGGGGAAGGCCCAGGCTCAGGCGCAAGCCCAGGCCGCGGATCTCCAGGCCCAGCAGGACCTGGCCACCATGCAGCAGCAGATGGCAGACCTGCAGGCGCAACAGGCGGCGGCGTCGATCCCGCCACCAGTCGCCGCCCCGGCGGCCAACCCCATGATGGAGAAACTCCAGCAACTGGGGCAGATGAAGCAGCAGGGGCTGTTGACCGACGAGGAGTTCACCGCCGCCAAGGCCCGGATTCTCGCCGGATAACGATCCGGTCCAGGTCAAGATCGCGGTGTCCGGGGGCTCATCATTGAGCCCCCGTTGCCGGGTTTTCGCGCCGGATGGCGCGTGGCTGGAAGCCTGGGTGGCGCTCGGGCGCGGCGAGGCTCCAGTCGGCCGGTGTACGATGCCACCTGGCAAGATTCGTTCACGGAAGGGACCCAGCATGACCAGCGGCAACTCTGAGCGCCAGACCTACATCCCCGGTGTATGCAATATCGGGCCGGAGGAGCGCAGGCTACGGCGAATATCCGGCATCGTCTCCGCCATCGCGACGCTTGTCCTGATGGTTGTGCTGCTCGTCACCCACGCTTCCCGCCCCTGGCGATTGCTGCTGTTTATTCCGGCCTTCGGAGCAGCGTCGGGATTCCTGCAGGACGCCCTCCACTTCTGCGCGGGATTCGGCATGCGGGGCGTGTTCAATGTCCTCAACGCGGCGGGTGAGACCGAGGACGTGACCACCGCCGAGTTCCAGCGCCAGGATCGTGTGAAGGCGCTCCAGATCACCGGGTTGTCGGCTGTCGCCGGGGCGCTGGTCACCGCCATCGCGCTGATGGTGTAACGGACTCACAAACGCGCGAAAGGCTCCATCCCGAACCCGGGATGGAGCCTTTCGCATGGATGGGACGTGGATTTCCGGGGCGACGTGGGTCAGGCGGTGATGCCCTGGAGCCGGGCCAGGCCAAGTTCGGACATGAGGGCGAGCCCGGCGTACCACTTGATGCGGTGCCTGGTGGCGTCCTTCGTCTCCAGTTCGCCAACGGACTCGACGCTGATGCCGCCGTGCTGGAGGCCCATCAGGCCGGTGGACATGCCGAGCTTCATGGCGTAGATGCTCGATGTGCTGCCGGTGGTGGTGCCCTGGGTCTCGGTGTCGGGCATGAAATCGTCGACGACAAGTGGAATCCCGTCGTACGTCTCGACCTGCTGGCCGAACTCGCTCAGATGGGTTTCCATGCTGATGCCGTCGGCCCGTCGGAGGCTCTTCAGTTTCCGCCGGGAGCGGCGGGACATGACCAGCAGGTCGGGCTTGCCGGGCTTGACCAGGTCGATCAGCTCGTCGAGCTTGTCGAAGGTGAGGGCGGCGCCGTTGGTTCCCATGGAGATGGTCTGGCCGGTGGCGCAGAGTTCGCGAATGCCGTCGAAGGCGTTGGCGTCGGTTCCGGTGTCGCCGGTGACGAACGTTTCCGCGAACTTGTGGGCGACCGCCTTGGCCCGGAGGGCGATGACCTCGGCCTCGAGGTCGTTGGTATCGGCGTAGGTGGCCTGCAGGAAGTTATCGACGTCGGCGTCGGTGCCGAGCACGGACAGGTAGGCGATATGCGGGGTGAAGGTGGGCGTCGCCTCGGTCCAGGTGCCGCCCGGGGCGTGGAAGGCGGCGGCGGGCATGGTGGCCTCGCGGGCGTAGCGAACGGCGGTGCCGGTGACCTCCATGAAGGGCAGGTACTGGAGGACGGGCGCTTCCTTGACGATGGTTTCGATGACGCCGCGGATGAGGATATCGTTTGAGAGCCGGCCAGCTTCGGTGAGAGAGAGTGCCATGGGTGAATGCTCCTGTGGGGGTGGCGATGGTTAACGGGACTGGCGAAGGCGTTCACCAATGCCGCGCCTCAGCTTCTCCGCGGTCGGAATCCGTTCGATGTCGATCGGCGCGGGGAGCGTCGCCCCGGCTGGGACCGGCTCTGGCGCGTCCACGGAGGGCCGCTCGAAACGCGTCGCCAGGTTGGTGTAGGCCGCCGAGGCCGGCTCGATGCTGGCCAGCAGGTCGTCGAGCGTTTCGCCGCGCACCAGTTCTGGAACGACGTTGGGGTGGGCGCGAAGCACCAGTTCGCGCACGGCGTCGATGTGGGGCGCGACGGTGTGTTCCGGAGCTGGTTCGGGTGTTCCGGATTCGGCGAGGTTGTCGGAGTCGATGGGGTTGGTCATGGCGAAGCGCCTCCTGGGGCAATGCGGTAAACCGCTGGATGAACCTGCCGGATCAGATTTCCGGCTGCCCAGTGAACGCAACGAACGTGGAAAAACCCGCCACCCCGGCGAACATTGCCTTCCGGGGCCCATTCGAGTCACCTTTTCCGGCGATCTGTTCCGATTCCTCGCAACCTCCGGTAAGCTGTGTGCAAGCTTTGAAACCTGCCCGTGTCACCCGCGAGCGCACGCCGCGCGCCAGGCGTTTTCAGCGCCTGTCCCGGCGTGGGGACCGTGAGGGGCGCGGCGGGTGCAACCCAGGAGACCGAGGATGACCGGGGATTCCGGATCCGGACGCCAGCAAAGTCGAGAGGACCACAGCCAACCGGCGACAACGCCCGGGGACTCCTCGTCGCCGTCGTGGCTGGAGACGAACCTCGCTGGCCCCGCTGGCGGGCCCGCGAACATCACCCCGGCCTCGCTGCTGGAGCAGGCACTGGCGGACCGCCAGCGTCAGGGGGACCTTGCCGGACAGGCCCAGGTGCTGGCCAGGCTGGCGGTGGCGCGGTACGCCGCGGGCGACGCATCCGGGGCCGGGGAGGCCGCCGCCGAATGCGTTCGCGCGGCGTCGCTCGCCGGGGACCGCCACGGATGGCCCTGGGCGGTGCTCATCCAGGCACTGCTGGCATACGATCGGGACGACCTGGACGAGGCGCTCGCTCGTGCCGGGGAAGCGCTGGACCTGTTCCGGGCATCGGGCGACACCGCCCATGTCTGGCGGGCGACCATGACCTGTATGCTGGTGACCAAGTCGCTCGGGCGGTTGATGGAAGCACGCGATTATTGCCTGGAAACCATCGATCTCGTGGAGGAATGCGGTGACGAGGAGATGGCCACGGCGCTGCCGGAACTCGCGGCCGTGGTGCTCGCGCTGGGAGATACCCCGGAGGCGGTGGTCGTGTACTCCGCTGGGCTGACGGCGGCCGAGCGCTTGGGCGTGCGGTATCCTCCCACCGCTTTCGATCGCTACCGGGCCCGGATCGCCAGGGCGCGATCGCGGTTGCCCGAGGCCGAATTCGCCGCCGCTCGCGCCGAGGGCGAGGCGCTTTCGCTCGGCGAGGCGCTGGAGCAGGTACGACGGTCCGTGAGTTCTGGCCGCGGCCGCACCACGCTTCCCGCGTAGATCGGGTTCCCATAATCCAGGCCAGTTCGTGGATGCTCCCGCGGTATGCCGGGTGGCGGATCGGCGCGTCCCGGCCACGCGGTCGCCAGGTCGCGGCGCTCGTGAACCCTCCGGATTTCAGCAGGGAAATCCGCGCGCGGACAGGATCGCAAGGCGAGATATATACCTCCGAAATCGCTGGTTATATCGGGATGCATATCGTGCATATGCGTATTTGGAATATCACATAAGGCCTCAGATAATCCCAGTGTATCGCATTGTATTTGAGGCGCTAGTGTCGCTGAATCGTTGTGTTTTATCGAATTTGTGTGTAAAACTAAGAGGCACCAGAGAAATATCAATGCTTCTCGATGTAATTCGCCGGGCTGTCAGGCGTTCTCGAGCGGAAGATCCGGTCTTTCGGGACCGGAGACCGTGCCATCTGGAACACGGCGCCACCACGAAGGACACATTGACCATGACGACCTCGAACAAAGGCCGCCGGTGGTTCATTTTCTCCAAAAGGCGGGCAACGCCCGACCGCCCCTCGCGCCCACGCCTTGCCCTGACCATTTCCCTGGTCGCCGCGCTCACGCTTTCGGGCTGCACCGGCGAGCAGTCCATGTTCGATCCCTCGGGGTCGGGCGCCCGCACCGTCGACCGGCTCTGGCTGCTCATGCTTTCCCTGGGCACGGCGGTGTTCCTGCTGGTGCTCGCCGTTCTCGCCTGGGCCATCTTCCGGGGACGCCGGGATGACGAATCGAGCGCGCTTTCGAAGCAGGGGCGGATGCGGGTGGTCACGCTCGGCGGGATCCTGCTGCCAATCGTGATCCTCTCGGTGGTGTTCTCATCCACCCTCCAGTCGCTGCGCGATGTCGCCGGCATTGGCTCGCCAGACGCGGTGGTGATCGACGTGGTGGGCCATCAGTTCTGGTGGGAAGTTCGCTACCCGGATCGCGATGTGGTGACGGCGAACGAGATCGTGATTCCGACCGGCGAGCCGGTTGAGGTGAACCTGACCTCCAACGACGTGATCCATGCCTTCTGGGTGCCGAACCTGCACGGCAAGATCGACATGATGGCGGGGACCACGACCACCATCACCATGGAGGCGGAAGAAGCCGGGACGTACCGCGGGCAGTGCTCGCAGTTCTGCGGCGTGCAGCACGCCAATATGGCGTTCACGGTCATCGCCGTCGATGCCCAGGCGTTCGACGATTGGATCGATGCCCAGGCCGCGCCGGCAGCCGTACCGCCCGAGGGCTCGCTGATCGAACGCGGCGAGCAGGTTTTTCTCAGTTCGGTCTGCGTGTACTGCCACACGGTGAGCGGCACCAACGCCAGCGGTACGCTAGGCCCCGACCTGACCCATTTCGCCGGCCGCGAGACCCTTGCCGCCGGCACGCTGGAGAACAACACCGGGAACCTGGCCGCCTGGATTCTCGATCCCCAAAGCATCAAACCGGGCAACCTGATGCCTGGAATCGCCATCAACGGCTACGACCTCGAGGCGCTTCTCGCATACCTGGAGAGCCTGAAGTGACAGACCGACCGATGGAAGGCAACCCAGAGGAAATGTCTCGCCACGAAGCGCTCGAGAAGACGTGGGGCGTGCGTCCGGGCGTGATTGGCTGGATCAGCCAGACGAACCACAAGGACATCGCGATTCGCTACATCGTGACCGCGTTCGTCTTCTTCGTGCTCGCCGGGCTGGCCTCCATCCTGATGCGCATCCAGTTGGCCCGGCCCGAACTGGATGTCATCTCTCCCGAACTCTACAACCAGCTCTTCACCACCCACGGCACGACCATGATGTTCCTGTTCGCCGTGCCGGTGCTGGAAGCGGTCGGCATGTACGTCGTCCCGCTGATGATCGGCGCGCGGGACATGGCGTTTCCGCGCCTGAACGCCTTCGGCTACTGGATCTACCTGATCGCCGGGACCAGTGTCTGGGTGGCGCTGTTCAGCGGGAACGGGCCCGACGCGGCGTGGTTCAACTACGTGCCGCTGGCCAATGATGAGTATTCGCCTGGCATCGGCGTCGATATCTGGACGACGGCGATCAGCTTCATGGAGGTCGCCACGCTGGTGGCGGCGGTCGAACTGATCGTCACCATCTTCAAGATGCGGGCGCCGGGCATGTCGCTCAACCGGATGCCGCTGTTCGTCTGGGCCATTCTCGTCACGGCCTTCATGATCGTGTTCGCCATGCCACCGGTGATGCTGGCCAGCGTGATGCTGGTGCTTGACCGCCTGGTGGGAACGCAATTCTTCGATGCGTTGGGGGGAGGCGATCCGCTGCTGTGGCAGCACCTGTTCTGGATATTCGGGCATCCCGAGGTGTACATCATCCTGCTGCCCGCGCTGGGGATGGTGTCGTCCATCGTTTCCACATACGCCCGCCGCCCGAACACCGCCTACACGCTGATGGCGGTTTCGATGGCCTCGGTTGGGTTCTTCAGCTTCGGCCTGTGGGTGCACCACATGTTCACCACCGGTTTGCCGGAACTGAGCCTCAGCTTCTTCGCGGCGGCCAGCATGATGATCGCGATACCGAGCGGCATACAGGTGTTCAGTTGGATCGCGACCTTGTGGGGAACCCGCCCGAAGCTCGACACCCCGTTCCTGTTCATCCTCGGCTTCTTCTTCATCTTCGTGCTCGGCGGGATCACCGGGGTGATGGTGGCGGCGATCCCGTTCGATACGCAGGTGCACGATACCTACTTCGTCGTGGCGCATTTCCATTACGTCCTGATCGGCGGGGCGGTCTTCCCGCTCTTCGGCGGGCTGCACTACTGGTACCCGAAGATGACGGGGCGCATGCTCAGCGAGTACTGGGGCAAAATCAGCTTCTGGATATCGTTCCTGGGGTTCAACCTCACGTTCTTCCCCATGCACTACGCCGGCATGATGGGCATGCCGCGGCAGGTGTACACCTACCGGTCGGGCCTGGGCTGGGACTGGCCGAACATGGTTTCCACGCTCGGCTCGTTCATGTTCGCGGCGGGTATCGGCATCATCCTGCTGAACGCCATCGTCAGCCACTGGCGTGGCGCCCCGGCTCCGGACAACCCCTGGGGCGCGGGCACGCTGGAATGGGCGACTTCGTCCCCGCCGCTCAGCTACAACTTCGAGCACATCCCCTACGTCGAACGGCTTTACCCGCTGTGGAACGAGGCCCAGCAAGGCCCCGCCGATCCCGATTTCGAGGTTCCCGTGATCGACGAGGACGCGATCGGCGCGACACCCCACCGGCGCGAGACGATGGTGACCCGCCTGCTGGATGGCAAGCTGGAACACCGGGTAATCGTGGCGTCGCCATCGTACTGGCCATTCCTGGCGGCGTTGTCCGTGGCGGTGATCTTCCTCGGCATCCTCGTCAGCCTGTGGTTCGCCCCGGTTGGCGTGCTGCTGGCCTACATCACCCTGACCGGCTGGCTCTGGCCGCGAGCGGAGGAGTTCTAGCCATGGCCACGCGCAACGCCACGCACCTGTCAACGTTTGCGACTGGCAGTTCGGCCACTGGCTGGTGGGGCATCGCCATGCTCATCCTCATCGAGTCCACCGTGTTCGCCGGGCTGATCGCCACCTACTTCTACCTGTTCGCCAACGCGACGGTCTGGCCGCCTGATGGCGTTTCACAACCGAAGCTGGGTCTGCCGATTGTCTACTCGATCGTGCTGCTGGGGAGCGCGGTACCGGCGGTGCTGGCCGACCTGCGGCTGCGGAAAGGCGACCTTCGCCAGATGCGAATGTGGCGGGCGCTGGCCACGGTGCTGCTGGTTATCTTCCTGGTTCTCAAGGCCTACGAGTACATCAATCTCGACTACCGGTGGGACGACGGCGCGTACGGCTCAATCGTGTGGCTGATTGCCGGGTTCCACAGTGGCCATGTTATCACCGTGCTGCTCAAGACCCTGATCACGCAAACGCTCGCCTGGAAGGGGTTCTTCAACGTCGAACGGCGATCCGCCGTGGAAGGCACCACCATGTACTGGGTGTTCGTGGTGGTGATGTGGATCCCGCTGTTCGTGACGATCTACGTCTTCCCGCACCTGAATGGATAGGCGCTCCAGGCCATGGAGGTTGGCGAAATGACACCGTCCACCACAACCCACCAGCGGGATCCCTACGAGGGGCGCGGGCAGCACATCGCGCTCGGGTTTGGCGTGATCGGAAGCATCATCGCCTGGTTCGCGCACCTCAACCTCATGTACTTCCTCGTGCAGCCGGTCTGCCGGCTCGGCGGCAACTGGACCTTCCACATCGCCAGCACCGTGCTCCTCGCCGTCACTCTGGCGGCGGGGTGGCAGGCGTGGCGGGTGTGGTCGGGAGAGCGAACCGCCGATTCCGTGCCGGAGGAACTGGATGGACGCGGCTCGGTGCTCTCGTTCCTGGGCGTGTTCGGCATGGCCGCGTCGGCGGTCACGTCCCTGGCGATCGTGGCCCAGTGGATACCGGTGTTCGTGATCGGCCCGTGCACATGAGCCGGTTCAGGCGCTCGACCATCGCCACGCTCGTCTTCGCATTCTCGGCCTTGCTCGCGCCCACTGGCGCGGTGGCTCACACGCGCGACCGGCCCGTGCCGGAAACGCTCTGGCAATCTTGGAATCTAGATGTGCCAGTGCTGGCCGCGATGGTGATCGCGACCTGGGTGTACCTGCGCGGCACGGCCCGGCTGTGGGAACGCGGTGGACTTGGCACCGGCATCGCCAGGTGGCAAGTCGCGTCATGGATGGCCGGCATGGCCACCGTGTTCGTGGCGTTGATTTCCCCGCTGGATGCGCTTGGCGCGGCCCTGTTCAGCGCCCACATGGCGCAGCACATGCTGCTGATCCTGGTCTCGCCACTGTTGCTGGCGGCCAGCAATCCGTTGCTGGCGGCGCTGTGGGCGCTGCCGGCCAGACGCCGGCGCGAGGTGTCGATGATGTGGCTCGGTCGAACGCGATTGCGCCAGTCGTGGCACGCGCTCAACCATCCCGTGGTGGTGTTCGGGCTGTTCTCGCTGGGATTGTGGGCATGGCACCTGCCGCGGTTGTACGACCGCGCCCTGCAAAGCGACCTGCTGCACCGGCTGGAGCACGCCACGTTCTTCGGGCTCTCGTTCATGATGTGGTGGTGCGTGTTGGAAACCGGCAAGCGGCGGGGCATGGGGCATCCGCTGGCGCTATTGATGCTGTTCATCACCACCATCCAGAGCGGGGCGTTGGGCGCCATCCTCACCTTCGGGCGCCGGCCGCTGTACGAGAGCCACGCGCCATGGGTGGATGCCTGGAACCTGACCCGGCTCCAGGACCAGCAGCTCGCCGGTGTGATCATGTGGATACCGATGGGCACAGTGCTGGCGCTGGCGGCGTTCGTGGTGTTCGCCTTGTGGATTCGCTCGGCGTCGACCAGCGCGGAGCGGATGGCGCCGCCAACGCTGCGATCCCAGGTCCGCCAGTCCGGTGGAACCCGTCTCGAACAGGAAGAAGGGAGGGTGAGTGATGAAACGGTCGCTCTCCAAAACCACTAGGACCATCATCGTGGTCGCCCTGGCGGCCGCCGTGGGCCTGGCCACCGGCTGGGTGATGCTGGCCAACCGCATTCAGGAGCCCATGCAGGATGTGCCTGGCGGCGATCCGGTGCTTGGCCGGACGGCCCTGACCACCTACGCCTGCGTAAGCTGCCACACCATCCCCGGCGTGCCGGGCGCCACGTTCTCCATCGGGCCGCCGCTGGACAATTGGGCCGAACGGCATTTCGTGGCCGGCACGCAACCCAACAAACCCGACAACCTGATCGCGTTCCTGCTCGATCCCCAGTCGACCCGTCCTGGCACCGCCATGCCGGACGTTGGCCTGACCGAGGAAGACGCCGCGAGTATCGCCGCCTATCTCTACGCCCTTTACGACGACTGGCCAGTGTTCGGCGGCGCTGGGCAGTGGCCACTGTGGGGTTCACCATGACCAGCAAACCAGGGGGCAAGCCCCTTGCCCTGCTTACCTCCGAGCAGCGAGAGGGCTTGTTGCGGCGGGAGGTTACCCGCCGGCGGCTGCTCCAGCAACCGGGCCGGGCGGCCGTGGCCGTCGGTGGCGGGATGATGGCGGCGGGTGTCACCATCCCCGTCGCGGGTCAGGAGGCGACGCCAGCCACTCCGCACGATCACGTTGAATTCACCGGCGTACCCCCGGCGCCATCGGAAATCCCTCCCCCCGAGTTCGTGACCCTCTCCGCCGAGGAGGCGGCGATCCTGGAGGCGCTGGTTTCCCGGATGCTGCCCGGCGACGAGGACGATCCCGGCGCGCGGGAGGCCGGGGTGGCCTACTACATTGACAACCTCCTCTCCGAGAATGGCGGGTTCCAGGAGGCCGTCTACCGAAGCGGTCCCTGGGCCCGGCCGTACGAAGGAGATACGCCTCCCCCGGAGGAGGAGGGCATCGTGTGGGTGCCTGCCGCGGAACTCGGGCGGTACGCGCTGCAATCGCCACTCACCCCGCTGGACGTGTACCGGATCGGGCTGGAGTTGACCAACCAGCACGCCATCGACCGGTACGGCCAGGCGATGGCCCAACTTGAGCCGGACGATCAGGACAAGGTGATCTGGGACCTGATGCGGGGCGACATTGACGGCTTCGACCACTTTTCCTCGTTCTCATTTTTCCAGACGCTCCGCCTGCATACGGCCGAGGGCATGTTCAGCGATCCCGCCTATGGCGGCAACCGCGACCTGGTGGGCTGGAAGCTGGTTGGGTTCCCCGGCGCGCAGCGAGCGTACCTGCCAGGGGAGATTCGCGGAACCAGCGAGCCCCGGCCACCCCAATCAATGGCGGACCTGCCCCACTTCCACACCGGCGAAAACGAAGACGTCCCAAACCTCGTGCTGCCTGTGCGCGGCACGGAGGATGAAGAAGGGGACGACGAAGACGGGGAGGATGAGGGCGGATGACCACTCTCGCCGCCTCGCAAGGAGCTATGAATGGCCGTTCAGGACAAGGTGGATGTCGTCACCATTGGCGCGGGCTGGACCGCCGCCATCCTCGCCTCGAAACTGTGCCCGGAAGGGGCCACCGTCCGGTCGCTCGAGCAGGGATCCGAGCGCTGGACTTCGACTGACTTTCAGCACAACCACGATGCCCTGCGGTTCACGGTGCGCAAGGCGCTGATGGCCAATCTCGCCCAGGAAACGTGGACCTGGCGGCCGAACCCAGCGATGCCCTCGCTCCCCATGAGGCGGCACGCGTCGTTTCATCCGGGACAGGGCCTTGGCGGGGCCGGGGTTCACTGGGCCGCGGAAACCTGGCGGTTTCACCCAAGCGACTTCGTCTATCGCACGCATCACATCGAGCGCTACGGAGAGGATCGCCTGCCCAAAGGCTCCACCATCCAGGACTGGCCGCTGACCTATGAGGACCTCGAACCGTTCTACGATGCCGCCGAGTACGACATCGGCATCTCGGGGAGAACGGGTAACCTTGGTGGGCAAATCCTGCCCGGCGGCAACCCGTTCGAAGGACCACGATCGCGCCCGTTCCCCCTGCCTCCGCTGGAGAGCAGCGTCGCCGCGGAGAAGTTCCGGCAGGCGGCGGAAAGCATGGGCTACCATCCATTTCCCCAACCCACCGCCATCCTCTCCGAGGCCTACACCGGGCTCTCCGGTCGACCTCGCGCCGGCTGTCTGTATTGCGGGTACTGCGTGAGGTACGGCTGCGAGGTCGACGCCAAGGCGAGCGCGATCACCGACCATATCCCGGTGGCGTTGGAGACGGGCAACTACGATGTGCGATACGGGGCGAAGGTCACCGGCATCATGATCGGCGAGGACGGCCTGGCGACCGGATTGCGGTACATCGACCTCGAAACCAACGAGGAGCACGAGCAGCCAGCCGATATCGTGGTGCTTTCGGGATACACGCTGACCAACGTGCGCATGCTGCTGCTGTCGAAAAGCGACCAGCACCCGGACGGTGTCGGCAACAGTCACGGCATGGTTGGCAGGAACTACACCTATCAGTTGCTGCGGAGCCCGGCGTCCGGGTTATTCGAAGGCACCCGCCTGAACAGCTACATGGGCAGCGCGGGCGTGAAACAACTGATCGAGGAGTACAACGGAGACAACTTCGACCACTCCGACCTTGATTTCCTGGGCGGCGCATCGATTTCGTTTGGCGCGGGCGCCCGCGAGCCGATCACCTCAACCATGGGCATGATGACGTTGGATGAGGAGCGGTTCGCCGATTACGAGGATCTCGAGGCTGATTTCGGCATCGGCCCCGCCATTTCTTCCGAGCAGTCCGACCTGGGAGGCTCGGGCGTGGAGTGGGGGCAGAGCTGGAAGGACAACCTGCGGCGCAACTGGGACAGCCTGGCTTCCTTCGAGATCCAGGGCGAGAGCCTGCCGTACGAGGACCAGTTCCTCGACCTCGACCCTGTCTACAAGGATGCCTTCGGGCAACCGCTCCTGCGCATCACCTACGACTTCCACGAGAACGACTACCGGCTGTATACCTACATCGCCGAGCGCTGCGTCGAGATCATGCAGGCGATGGAGCCCACGCGGATGACCTCTTCCACGGAACTGGAGCCATACAACATCCACGAGTACCAGAGCACCCACTGCACCGGCGGCGCGATCATGGGGGCGAATCCGGAGACATCGGTCACCAACATGTACGGCCAGGTGTGGGACACGCCGAATGTCTACGTCACTGGGGCGGCACTCTACCCGCAGAACCCGGGGTTCAACCCCACGGGTACATTGCTGGCGCTGGCCTATCTCACTGGCGACGCGATGGTGAAGCAGGGGCTGGAGAACCCTGGCCGCCTGATCGATAGCTAGGAGGTGATCGCGGCCATGCACACTCGTCGAACCAACCGGCGTCAACTCCTGGGCCTTGGGGCAGGCTTCGTGCTGACCGGCGCCGCTCTCTCCGGGTGTACGTGGCTCGATGCCCGCTCCAGCAATCGGCTCACGGTCAACCTGCTTGATCAGGGCGAGATCGACAAGCCGACCCTCACCATTCCGACTGGTTCGACGGTGGTGTGGCGCAACGTGGGAACCGATCGCCGCGCCATCACCACCGACGCCAGCCTGCTCGACGATCCGTCGCTGGTGGCGGTGCCGGAGGGCGTGGAGCCCTGGGATTCGGGCGACCTGACCGCCGGAATGACCTGGGAGTTCACCTTCGACGAGCCGGGGACCTGGATGTATGTCGACCGCCTTGGCGGCGGCCAGGCGGTGGGGGTGATCGTCGTCGAGGAGTGACCGCTCGACGGCGCGTTTCTTCCGGCGAACCCGTGTGCTTTCCGGCCCGGCTGTGCGATTGTTAGGCGCCTGCGGCGCGCAGGTCACAGTCGCACAGGAGAACCCGGTGACAACAACATCAACGCTGGATATCGTGATGGAAACCGCCCACGGCGCGATCCGGATCGCCCTCGACGCGGCGCGAGCGCCGATCACGGTCGAGAACTTCCTCGCCTACGTCGATGGCGGCTTCTATGACGGGGGCCGGTTCCACCGCACGGTGACCAGGGAGAACAACTCCAACGCCAACCTCAGGGCCGAGAAGATTGGCAAGGGGATCGACCCTTCGGCCGACCGCGCCGCGTTGCCGAACGACGCGATTTCCATCGAAGTCATCCAGGGCGGGATCAACCCGGAACGGTCGGATGACCAGCGACCGCCGATCGCGCTGGAGCGCACTCGCGACACCGGCTTGCGTCACGTGGACGGCACCATTTCGATGGCCCGATTCACGCCAGACAGCGCCGTCTC
>JAEWEG010000035.1 GCA_023389575.1 Chloroflexota bacterium
GAATCATGCGGCTTCGCGAATGGCACCGAGGTCGTAATTGAAGCGGTCCGTCAACTCGCCCAGCGAGAGAAGGCGCTCGCCGACCTGCGAGCGAAGGTCCAGATCGGCATTGACGAACTTGATCGAGGCGAAGGCATTCCATACACGCCTGAACTCATGAAGCAGATCATGGAAAGAGCAAAAGCCCGTGCTCGATCTGGCGAATCATTGAACCCTGACGTCCGCTGAGACCAGCCAGGCGCCGGAGTCCGCATAGAGTCCCGGTGAATCTGGTCGTGGCGAAGTTCATCCTCGCCCGGGATTGGCGCGCACGCTCCGAGTCAGGAAGAACGCATTCGGAAACAGCGCCGTGGGGAAGAGACAAGCTCTTCCGCTACCGGTATGTCAGCCTTCCGTTTTCCAGAACTTCATTTCTCCGCGGCAACGGGAATCCCCACACGATTTCTCCCACCGTCCGAAGGTGAACGAAGCCATCGGCGCTCCATGGCGCGACCAACTCCCTTAACGCGGCGTCGAATGCCTCGACATCCTCAGGTGGCATGTTCTCTCGCGACAAACTGGAACGGGAATGGAACGACTCAACGTAGTCGTCCATCGGTTGCCGGCTCTCCCGCTCCGGCGACGTGTACCGGCCAACCACCTCGAACAGCCCCCGGCGCTCCAACTCCGCGATCAGGTCGAACGTTTCGTAGAAGCGCGAGGTCGAGTAGCGGGCGATCAAGGCGCCCAGTTCCTCCTGCCAATCGGGCGCCAGGTCCGAGCGGTGCACAATGGCCAGGTGGCCGCCCGGCGCGAGCAACCCAGCGAGCTTCGGAAGCACGACATCCCAGTCCTTCCAGTGCAGGCTGTCCCCGGCGGTGATCAGCTCGTACGACTCGTCGCTCTCGAATTCCTCGACGCGGGATTCGATCCAGCGCAGGTTGGGAGCATCGCCGCCCGACGACTCCCGCCCTCGGGACAGCATCCTCGCGGACATATCGACCGCGTCCACCCGATCGATACGGGGAGCCAGTGCGCGGGCGATTTCGCCCGTACCGGTGCCGATATCGAGCAGCGACGAATGCGGTTTGGCGACGAGCTTCACCAGTTCGTCGTGGATCTCGGGCGGATAGGGAAACCGAAGGTGGTAGGCGGCCACCACCGTGCGGTCTCCGAAGCGCGATGCGTTTTCTGGCGTCCATTGGGGAGGTCGGGCCACGATGCAATCCTCTCGGTTGTGGCCCGGCCATCACCCGCTCGATCAGGCCGCCGGCGCCACGCGTTCATCGGCTGGTGTGCGCCGGATCTTGCCGATCAGCGCTCGCAGCCACCTGAACAACTCGGGAGTCAAATCCCGGCGACGGTAGACCAGGGTCAGGCCCAGGATCGACATCGGTACGCTGACCACGTAGAGCAGGCTGCTGACCACGTTGGTCGCCTGCACCGTGCTGGAGCCAAATACCAGCAGCCCCAGTCCAACCAGTACCCCGGGCGCGCAGGCAACGATGAACAGGCTCACGTTCACCAGCGCCACTCGCCACCAACGACCCTTGACCGACGCGCTGCTGGCATTCAGTGCCTGGCGAGTATTGGTATCGTCCAGCACCGTCGCCTGCGATACGAAGCACCAGCGCACCAGCAGCCAGATGGCGATCGGCAGCGTGAGGACCAGGGTCGCCAGGGCCACCGTGACGAGAGCCATCAGCCCAACCGCCTTCAGCAGTCCGCCCGCCCGGTCGATGGTCAGCCGCAGTGCCTGGCGGAACGACACCGTTTCCCCGCGCTCGATGCCCTCGTAGACCGCCATCGTCATCGGCCCCACCACGAGCAGGCTGGCCAGCAGTTGCGCGATGAGGGTGAGGATCGCCAGCGCGTAGTACGACTCCGGGGTCTTGCCAATCACCTCGATCACCGTGGAACCGGGCGGAACATTCGAGACCAGGTACTGGAACCCGTTGAACGCGATACCGACCGGTATCAGCCACAACCCGATCGCCATGAAGGTGCGCCATTGCCTGCGATAGACCCCTATCGCCGCACGGACGGTGGGCCAGACGTATCGCACGGCCGACACAATCGCCACCAGGATGGCGATGACCGAGGACAGCAACGCGACAGTGTTATCGCCGATGACGCGGAACAGGTTCGAACCGGCGGCGGACAGCGTGCAGAAGACGTCGGTGGGCGCCGGTCCGGCGGTTTCGGCGATGGGCACCTCGATGCTGGATGACCGCAGGCCCTCCTGCCACAGGAACGGGCTGTTCCATGACCGCTTCGTGGCGGGGCCGGTCGGCCCGTTGAACTCACCTTCCTGGCGTTCACCCCACCGCCCCTCGAAGTTCAGCCAGGCGAGTTCGCTGGCGGGGTCCGATTCGAAGCTGGGGAGCAGGGTCACGTTCAGGGGCACGAGGGTGCTGGGACCAGTGGTGATATCGCAACCGAAGCCGGTTCCATTCTCGCCCCACCCCAGGTACACCGCGTCGCCGTACTGGGTGGCGTGCGATCCCGCGGCGGAAAACACGATCGGCCGGTCGCCCTCGCGCTGGAACTTGGAGTCGTTCCAGTCGGCGGTTTCGCCCCCGCCATGCTGGGCGACCGCCACTTCAACCGGCTCCGTCGTGAGCGCCTCCTCGACCGTGCCGACATCGAAGATGATCTGCATCATCTCCCAGTCGCTCTCGTGGGTATTGTTGAAGTTGTTGAAGACGTAATAGAACCAGTACTGCACCGCGAGCTGATGGCCACCCGTCACGATGTGGGCGTAGGTCGTCGGCTCGAAGCCGTCGCTGTTCAGGTCGAACCACTGCTCGTAGCCGCACCCTGGGTGTCGCGGATTGCCGGGAAGGTCGATGTAATAGCCATCGCCCTTCGCGTAGAGATCGGCCGCCGTGGGCGCCGACTTGACCACCTCGTCGGAGGCGGATGACGATCCTGTCGCCCGCTTCAGGACGACATCGTCCTTGCCAAAGACCACGTCCACCGAGACCGGGTAGAACGGTTCGCCGTTGTCGTCGCAGGCTTCTTCCTGATCCTTCAGGGCGACGATCGGCGCGTACTTCTCGACCAGTTGCTGCTCGGGCGAGGCGGCCTCCTGGCCCAGGGCGACCGGGCCCGACCAAGTCGTTTCCAGCCCCTGGTCAGCGCCGGGGCCAGCCACCGCCAGTGAACCAGACGCGATGAACATTACCAACGCGGTCAGCACGACCCGCGCCACGTTCCTGTGCAAGGCTTTCAAACTCCCGCCATTCTTGAATAATGCATGTCGCCATATGGTCAATCGGTCCCACAATACACCGTGTGTAGCGTGCTGGCCAGACCGTGCCGCCCCGATTGGACCGGCGGGCTGTTAGGCTAGTGCTCACGAAAACTCGCCGACACGAAAAGGAGCCATTTCCATGTGCCACGACGACTGCCAAGCCCCGGTACGCGGCGGTGACGCGCTCGAGGAAATCCAGGTCGAAATCCCGCTGGCCAGCGGGACACTTCCAGCCACGTTCGTCGTGCCAGACAGCGCTCCCGCCCCCGCCGTGCTGATCCTGCACGACATCAACGGCGTCAACGACTTCTACCGCGACCTCGCGCGGCGCCTCGCCCTCGCCGGCTACGCCGCCCTGCTGCCGGACCTCTTCCATGTGTACGGCCCACTGCCCGACGACAGCCGCGAGGCGCGCTTCGCGCGGATGCAGGCGACCGAGCAGGCCACCACGCTGACCGAGATCGAACTCGCGCACCTGTGGCTGCGCGACCACGAACTGACCACGGGCGCGAACGCCACGATCGGCTTCTGCATGGGCGGCACGCTCGCCCTGCTCGGGGCGTCCCGCTATCCAGCCCCGGCGGCAACCATCGCCTACTACGGATTCCCGAACCGCGAGCGCACACCCACCGCGCCAATCGTCCCGATCGACGAAAACGAGGTGGCCGGGCTCGAATCCCCGATCCTCGCGTTCTGGGGCACCGAGGACGCCGGTGTTGGCATGGACAACGTCGACGCCTACGACGCCAAACTCACCCGTTACGGCAAGGAGCACGAGTTCGTGCGCTACGACGGCCTGCCCCACGGCTTCCTGACCTTCGACGAAAGCTCGCCCAACTTCGAGGGGTCGGCCGACTCGTGGAAACGCACGCTGGCCTTCATGGAAGCCCGGCTGGCTGGCGCTGGTTCCGGTCAATGAAGCACGATGCCCGGGACCTCGCCCAGTTCTTCACGACCCTCCAGGAGCTTAAGCGCGTGAAGCGCACCGGCTGGATCGACCGCGGCGTGCCGCCGGCCGATGTCGAATCGGTTGCCGATCACTCCTACCTCACCGCGCTGATCGCCTGGATCACCGCGCTCGACAACCCGGACCTCGACGCCACCCGGGTGCTGAAACTGGCGATCATCCACGACCTCGCCGAGGCGATCGTGGGGGACGCGCCACCCTATGCCGCCGACGAGGTGCCCGATCCTTCCGACGTGGAGGCGCTGACCGCCTTCTTCAGCGTTCGCCATGTGCGCTCCCCGGAGGCTCAGGCCGCCAAGAAAACCGCCGAGGCGACGGCCTTCGCCAGCATGACGGCCAACCTCCCCCAGCCCATCCGCGACGAACTCACGTCCCTGTGGGATGAGTACGAGGAGCAGGAAACCGACGAGGCGCGTTACGTCAAGAACACTGACACCCTGGAAGCCTACCTCCAGTCACGTCACTACGCGGCGGGCGATCCTTCGCTGCCGCTGTTCGGCTTCACCGACATGGCGGACAAGGAACTCGACCACCCGACGCTGACCGCGTTGCGGGACGCCACCCGGGGCGACGAGTAGGCATTGTCGAACCGGGCGAAGACGGGGATGATTACGGCGCCAACGCCAAATGGCGCGGCGATCTTCGCCCGCCAACCGGCTTCCAAGTGATTCGCGCACGCCCGTCCCGGAGGTTTCACCATGATCATCGACGCCCATTGTCATGCCTGGTCGTACTGGCCGTACGACCCCCCGGTTCCCGATCCGGAATCCCGCGGGACCATCGACCAGTTGCTGGACGAGATGGATCTTAACGGGGTCGACAAGGCGTTCCTGGTCTGCGCCCAGATCGAGCACAACCCGGAGAACAACGCCTACGGCGCGGAGGTGGCGGACAGGCATCCAGATCGGATCGTCCAGTGCGCCGACCTCGATTCGTTCTGGTCCCAGACCTATCACGTTCCGGGCGCCGCCGACCGGCTGCGGCAGATGGCCGAGAAGTGGCCGCTGGGCGGCTTCACCCACTACCTTCGCCAGGACGACGATGGCTCGTGGTTGCACTCTGAAGAAGGCGTGGCGGTGTTCGAGGTCGCCCGCGAGCACGGCCTGATCGCCTCGATCGCGGGGCATCCGCACCAGCATCCGGCCCTGCGAGAGATCGCCCAGCGCTTCCCGGAGGTGCCGATTCTCTGCCACCACCTGGCGATGATCCCGGCGACCGATGAGGCAGGCCTGAAGGAGGTCCTCGCCTCGGCGGCGGTGGAGAACATCAACATCAAGGTGTCGGGCTACAACTATAGTTCAACCGTGAAGTGGGGTTTCCCCTACTCCGACGTACAGTGGATCGTGCGAAATCTCTACGAGCATTTCGGGCCGCGCCGGCTGGTGTGGGGCTCGGACTACCCGGTCCTGCGCTTCACCGGCACCTACCGCCAGGCGATGGAGATGGTTCGATCGCAAATGACCTTCATCGCCGAGGCCGACAAGCCGCTCATCTTCGGCGACAACCTGGCCCGAATGCTCAAGCTCTGATCAGCCGCCGTCGACCTCGACGATGGCGGAGATGACGACCGCGCTGTTGCTCGGCAGCGCGGCCATCCCTGGCGAGGTCCGGGCGTGGGCGCCGATTTCCGGCCCGAACAACTCCACGATGAAGTCCGAAAAGCCATTGATCACGCCCGACGTGCCGGTGAAGCCGGGATCGGCGTTCACCATGCCGGTCACGGACAGCCAGGCGGTGATCCGGTCGAGGTCGCCCAGTTCCCGCTGGAGGGTCCCGAGAATCGAGAGCGCGGCTCCCTTCGCGGCGGCTCGGGCGTCCTCCACGGAGACCTCCGATGGGACCTTGCCGAACGGACCCGCCGCCGTGCCGTCGGGGTTGCGGGCCGACTGCCCGGAAACGTAGGCCACGTTGTTCCGTGTCCGTATCCAGTACGGCGGGACGGGCGTTCCCTCCGGAACTTTCGCCGCTTCCGGTAGCACCAGCCCCATCGCTTCCAGCTTCGCCTCGATCCTCACGGTGATTGCCTCCCGGGTAGAACGCCACGTCATGCACGTGGGCTCATTCTCCCAGCGACCCGCCAGGGACGAAAGTGGGCGTCACCTTCGTCTCGCCCTCCACCTGCGCCGGGTCCGCAGATGTCTCGCGGCTCCGCAGACCGACCGCGATCACCACCGCGCTCAGCATCGCGATCGCGACAGGCACGAAGAGGGCCGTCGAGAAGTGATCCATGGATGATCCAGCCACGTCGCTGTCGCCGCTGGACGAGACCAGCACCGCCGTCACCACGGCCAGCCCAATCGCGGTTCCGAACTGCCATGAGGTGTAGAGCAACCCACCGGCGAGCCCCTGCTCTTCGGATATCACGCCATCGGTCGCGGCGATCGTGAGCGGGCCGTAGGCGAACGCGAACGCGAGGCCCAGGAACACCAGTGTGGGCAGGATGCCGGCGACGTACGAGGTCGTGGCGTCGATCCGCGTGAACAGGGCGAATCCCACCGCGGCGGAAACGAGACCCGCGAGGATGACGCGGTTCACGCCAAACCGGTTCACCAGGATCGGGGTGAGCGTCGGCGCGAGGAACAGGTCGAGGCCCGCCACCACCATCGCCAGTCCGGTTTCGAGGGCGGACCAGCCACGCACCTG
>JAEWEG010000015.1 GCA_023389575.1 Chloroflexota bacterium
CCAATCATCACGAGTTAACCGTGTCTATCGGTCGACCAGCGATAATGCCCGCTGATTCGCACCCTCACCAGGCAGGAACCATCCACCTTGAGCGCCCCGACCGCCCTCGACCGAAGACTTTCGACCACCGACGCCGTCGTCATCGGGCTTGGGTCCATGATGGGCGCCGGTGTCTTCGCCGCGTTCGGTCCGGCCGCACGGTCCGCCGGAAGCGGGCTCCTCATCGGCCTGGCCATCGCCGCCGTGATCGCCTATTGCAACGCCATCGCGTCTGCCCAGCTTGCCGCCCAGTACCCCACCTCCGGCGGAACCTATGTCTATGGTCGCGAACGTCTTGGTCACTGGTGGGGATTCGCCGCTGGCTGGGCGTTCATCGTGGGCAAGACCGCCTCCTGCGCCGCCATGGCAATGACCGTCGCCGCCTATGCGACCTCCGGACCCTGGTGGGTCGAGCGGCTGGTCGCCATCGCCGCCGTGATCGGGTTGACCGCCCTCAACCTGCGCGGCATCACCCGTACGGCTCGGGCCACGATGGTGCTCGTCGCGATCACCTTCGCCTGCCTCGCGACGATCGTGATCGCGATCCTCGCCTTCGGGGATACGAGTGGCGACAACATCGGAGGGTGGTCAGCCTTCGGGGACAGCGGGCTGTATGGAATCCTCCAGGCGGCTGGGCTGCTCTTTTTCGCCTTCGCCGGCTACGCGCGCATCGCCACCCTTGGCGAGGAAGTTCGTGATCCGCGTCGGGCAATCCCCCGCGCGATCCCGATGGCGCTCTTTATCACGGTCGTTGTGTATACGGTCATCGGTATCACCATCCTGCTCGCCGCCGGCCCGGAACGCCTGGCGAACTCCACGGCTCCGCTGGTCACCGCCGTCGAGGCGGCCGGAGTCGGCGACATCGAAGGGGTTGTGCGCATCGGCGGGCTGGTCGCCAGCCTGGGGGCGCTCCTCGCCCTGATCGCCGGGATCGGCCGAACCAGTCTCGCCATGGCCCGTGAGCGGGACCTTCCCGGCTGGTTCGCGGAGGTCCATCCCCGGTACAAGGTGCCGCATCACGCCGAAATCGTGCTCGCCGGACTTGTCTGCGCCATCGTGCTCGTGGCGGATGTCCGCGGCGCGATTGGCTTCTCATCCTTCGGCGTCCTGCTCTACTACGCCATCGCCAATGCCTCCGCCTTCACACAGGACAACGCGAACCGGTTGTGGCCGCGCTGGCTCAACGTGCTCGGACTTGCCGGTTGCCTGGTCCTCGTCGCGACCCTGCCGTGGCAGTCGAGCGCCGTTGGCCTCGTGGTGATCGTCGCCGGCCTGCTTGGACGGTTTCTCGTTCTACTGCGTGCTGGCTGACACGCCCGCCGGTTCCTCTCGCCACGAACACCCACGTGCATCACAATGCACCGAACGGCCAAAGTCGAGTACCCACGAGGAGACCCCGTGACCGCCCCCGAACCCGCTCCGCGACCCGCCCAACTCCAGATGATCCGCCCCCACCTCGTGGACGAACCGGCCCTGCCGCCACTTCCCGCCGGATATGCCATCCGCGTCGCCGACGGTGACCAGGACGAGCGCGATCTGTCCCATGTTCTCACCACATCGTTCGAGGAAGAGTGGTCGGTGGAACGCGTGCGCTCTTCGCTGACCGCCGCTCCAGACGTGCTCGCCGTCTACGTCGTCACCTGGAACGATCGCCCCGTCGCCACCGCTTCCAGCCGGTACGACGCGGAGAAGTTTCCCGGCATGGGCTACGTCCACTGGGTTGGTGGCTTGCCCGAGCATTCCGGACACGGACTCGGCTCGGCCCTGATGGCACGGCTGCTTCAGGACTTCCGCGATCGCGGCTACGAATCGGCCGTCCTCGAAACCGACGACCAGCGCCTGCCCGCGATCAAGGTTTACCTCCGGCACGGGTTTCTGCCCGTGTACGACGTGAAGGGCGAAGATCATCGCCCTCGCTGGGTATCGGCGTTCCAGCGCCTCCTGGCTCCTCGGGGATAGGCGCTCGGCCTCTCTTCGCCAGAGAATTGGCGATCTCGCGCCAACGTAATATGGCACCTTTTCGTAGGGGAGGGCCTCGTGCCCTCCCAGGTTTCCACCGTTCACGCTCCTTACCGCTCAGCCGCCCGGGATCGTCACCGATGTCGGCTGTCCAGGCGACACCGTCACGTCGTCGATCACGATCTCCGGATTGCTCCGGATCACCACCTGGTAGGTGCCGGGCGGAATCGCCACCGCGTCACCGCCTACCTGGCCACTGGCAACCACCGACCCGTTGAGATCCACCACGTCGAAGGTTGGCATCACCGCCTGGGCGACCGCGCTGTTCAACTCGTCGGCGTTCCCGGCGTCGATGTACTGGCCGTTGCCCAACCGCGCCCACTCCGTGAACGTCGCCTGAAGGGCTGGGTCGTCGATCGCGAACCCGACGATGTTCACCCGCACGTCCACGCCGCTGTCGGTTAGTGCCTGGATCGCCGCCGCCGGGTCACCGTCACAGGTTTCCTCCCCATCCGTCACCAGCACCACGATCTTTGGCCCGGTACCGGTCAGATCTCCCGCGACCGCCTCCAGAGCCGCTCCGATTGGTGTCCGCACCAGGTTCACAATCGGCAGGTTGGCGATGGTGTCGGCCATCGCCGTCGGGTCGAGCGGGCTGGCCGGAACCGCCAGGATCGTTTCGCAGGAGTCGGGCGTATCCCCGAACGTCCGTAGCGACACCGTCGTCCCGGCCGGGATCGTCGTTGTCACCAGGTCGATGAGCGACGTCTTCGCCACATCGGCCCGGGTTTGGCCCTCCAGGTCCTGCAACATGCTGCCCGACGTGTCGAGGATGATCGCTACCTGTCCATCCGCCGGCGCGGGAAGCGATACCGTCTCGTCGTCCACCACCGGTGGGGCGAGCACCTGGATCGAACCGTCTGGTTCAGGCGTCGGTGTCGGCTCCGGAGTCGCGGTTGGCTCCGGCGTGGGTGTTGGCGCGGGTGTCGGCGATGGTTCGGGCGGCGCGGTCTGGTACGAGATCGAGTAGATCGAGGGGCGTCGCAGTTCGGTCGCCGCCCGGCTGAACGCCACATCCATTTCGCCCTGGCTGCGCACGTAGACGTAGTTGCCGCTGTTCACCATCGACCAGTCCTGAAGCAGGTCCTGGCCCACTGGCGAGCCCTGGGTTCCCGAGATGTGCACCGCGAAGATGCGGGGCGCTGTCGACTCCAGACCTGACCATAGGCTCTCAGGAATCGGACCGTTTTCGGCGTCCGTGATCAGGATGATCGCTCGGTTGCCTTCCCGCTCGATCAACCCGGCGTTGGCCTCCACAATCGCGCCCTCGGCATCGCTGGACACGCTGGTTCGCGGGTAGTTGATGATCGTGCTCTGCAGGAAATACGGATCGTCCACCCATTCGTCCAGCAGCAGACGCTCTCCGAACGGCAGGATGTTCACGGCCTCCCTTCCTGGCAATACGTCGCCCGCGAATCGGGTCAGGCCCTGGTAGACGGCGGGTTCCAGCGCCCCGATGCTCGCACTCGTGTCGAAGGCGAAAACCACCGAGGTCGGCGGTTGCGTCACCCGGAGGTGATAGGTCGCTCCTGGCTCCACGGTGGCGCGCACCTGGTGAACGCTCGCCGAAACGGGCGTCACGGTCACCGGAATCTCGTTCCCTTCGGCATCCAGCAGGGTCGCCGTCACGCCCAGCGCCGGAATTCCTTCAAGTGTTACGTCGAGTATGCCCTCCCCCGCCGGAACGGTGATCTCGAACCAGTCCTCGTCAGCGGTGACCGCCGCCGAATCGGTGTGGACCACGTCTGGCGAGAGCGTCGTGGCCGTCCCGGCGTCGTTTCCGGCGTCTTCGTCCAGCGAGACCGGGTCTGGATTGACCGACCGCTCGTAGAAGGCATCGCTACGATACGTGCCCCATTCGCCGAGCACCGAACGGTACGAATCGTCCGCCGGTAGCTCAAAGACCGTGATCTGGTCGGGAAGCTCCCACGTCACCGTGTCGCTCCCCTCTTCCATATTCCCCGGCCCGACGGCTGTTATCCGAATGAACCTGGCCCATGGCTCGTCGTCCAGCGTCACCGTCGAGCGTCCCGCCGAATCCCGCTCCAGTTCATATTCGCCCACCGCCGTCCACGGCCCAACCGGGCTCGACGTGCTCGTTTCCACCAGTACATGGCCAAACCGCGCCGCCGGGTCACTTTCGGGTGGGTCGAGCCATTCCAGGCTGGTTATGCGCGCCGCCCGATTGTGATGGAACCCGATCGTGATCGAGGGCGCGGTCCCCGAATTCGCCACGGCCTCCTGAGGTTGCCCATCCGCCGAAAGCAACAGCGGAGCCTGGTCGGTGTAGCCGAATGGCGGGTCGACCGTCACTACATGACCACCCGCGAGCGGATCGGCGATGTTGAGCGGCGCGGGAAGGGTCCAGCCGGGTTCGGCGATCACCTTCCACTCGCCGATCGTCACGCCTCCCGCCTGGAGCGACAGCGGAGAGATCACTCGCAGGCGCGCGAACCGCGCCTGCATCGGCGAGTCCAGCACGAACACCTGCTCCACCTGTCGCGAATCCAGGCGCCCGCCCAGCACTGGGGTAAAGGTTGCGCCATCCATCGATAGCTCGAGCTCGAACTCCGCCAGCTGCATGTCCTTCCGCGTGTCGGACCCCACCGGGAACAGCACGATTCCCACAACCGGTACAGGTTCCTCCCCGGCCAGGTCGATCGTCAGATCGGCGGGCAACTCCTCGGCACCGATCCTGATCCCATCGCCAGTCGAGATCAGTTCGTTGAACAGCAGCGACTGGTCCGCAAGGTCGGCTTCGTCCGCCGTTACCGGCGACGCGCCCAGCCCCATCCACGCCACATTGAGCCCGCCAAGGAGGTTGGCGGGAACCGGGTCCCATGGCTCCGGGTTGAGCGGCGGCGCGTCCGTGCCTGGAGTGACGATCCCCGTCGCGCTGGCCGCCAGGTCGTCGCTGGCGGCTTCCACCGCCACGAAAATCGGCTGGTCGGCCCGCGAATCGGGGGCCACGTGCACGGCCACGTCCGCTGAAACCTGTTCCCCGGGGCCGATCGAGACGCTTTCCGGGCTGAATGCCACTCGCCAGTCCGCGTGCCCCGTCAACGCGGAAAGTCGCACCTCAACGGGCACGTTACTCGTGTTCTCCAGCGTCAGGCTTCCCTCCACCACCTGACCTGTCGCCCAGTACGCGGCGGGCGATTGTTCTCCGAGGTCCAGTGTCGCCACGATCGTGCCATCCGAACCTGGAGCCGGCGTCCCGGTAATACTTCCCGGTTGGTCCAACGGGTCGATCCGAATGTCGTACGGGCCGCTCCCGGTCACTTCCACGAAGACGAGTTGGCCAGCGGGCACATTCACAAGCGACTGCCCCGCCTCGGTGCCGAGCACCGCCGGCAGCGTGATCGTCGTGGTCTGGTCATCGGTGAACACCCGCAGGTTGACGGTGATACCGTCCGGATACGTCACCACCACTTGCCCCTCTTCGTCGAAGGGCTCCATCGTGTACCAGTCGGTATCCCGCGTTACCGGGTCGAGCGTGCCGGACACCGCCCACGACGCCGGAAGTGGCGATGCCGTGAATGCGTCGTCGTTCGGTTCCAGGTCATCGGGGAGTTGGAACGGATTTCCGGGTGTAAGGCTCACCCGGTATGGTTCCTGGCTGACCGTGGTCGGGCTTAGCCGGAACGTGTAGTCGCCCGCGGGAAGCCAGCCGCTCCATACCAGGTCCTGGCCTGGCTCAACGCTCGACAGGGTCACAACGTTGGCGGCGCCGCCGTCGTCAAGATTGAGGTAGCTCAGGCCATCAGTCGGCACCTCGACAGTCAGGGTGAGATACGTGTCTCCCTGCAGTGAGAACCGGTATGTGTCGACATCCTGGCGGCTGGCCAGCCGGCCCATCCTCTCTTCCAGCAGGGTGATAGGCTGCGAGCGGTCGATGGAGTCGTTCGGTTCGAGTTCGAACGATGGGTCTGGTGGTCCCAGTGGCGTGACCGTCAGCGTGTAGTCGCCGCTGTAGCCGAACACCCGCACGTAGTGGTCCCCAGGAAGCAGATAGGCGTCGTAGATAACGAACGTCGGCTCGGCGACCGTGGCCGACATGAGCTGCCGTCCGTTGGTGTCGAGCAGCGACAGCGTGCTGATACCTGGACCGTCCGCTTCGATCATCCAGAGCTGGGGTTCGCCGGATACCGTCATCCCGAACACGTCGGAATCCTCGTCCCCCAGCCGCCCGGCGCTGGCAAAACCGTCTCCTTCGGGCCGCAAGGGCGAGGCAAACTCGACCGTTTCGTTCGGCTCGGCCTCGAACCCTTCCACCGCCTCGCCGGTGACATCGATTTTGAGGGTGTACGGGTTGGCCGGGTCAGCCTGGCCGCTCACCGTGAGGAAGTACGTCGATTCCGCCAGTACCATGTCGATGAGTGAGAGTCCCGCCTCACCTTCCGCGCATCGAAGGTCGGCCCCGGTCGAATCGACCAGGCACAGTCTCCGCGTGATGCCGCCCTGCCAGATCAGCCGGAAATCGGTCAACCTCCCCGCCAGCGAGGCATCCACCGCAAACGCGTACACGTCCACATCTCGGTCCGAGGGCTGTGTCGCGAGCCGGCCCGTCAGCGTCAGCGAGTCCCCATCCATGGTGAGCGGCATGGCGGCTTCCACCGACTCGTTGGGCTCGTCTTCCGCTTGCGTGATCCGTGGGGTCCCCGCCGTGGCGGTCAGAAGCCACGGAACGGGTATCTCATCCCAGGTCCGCACCGTCACCAGGTATGATCCGGCGTCCAGCCCCACATCGGGCACGGTCACGATCCCATGAGACGGGGTTGAGCCTGTCAGCAGGGTCATTCCGCTCTCGTTCGCGAGCGTCCACTCCACACGCGTGCCGACCGGCGCCTGAAGCATTAGGTTCAGATGGTTCGCCGCCACGGTGTCGTCCACGGTCCACTCGACCGTCGTGCTCGCCGCCTCCGAGACCACCGTGAGATCGGGCGATCCGGAAATGTTGATGGTCTCACCGCTCATGACCTCAGGGAGTGGCTCCCCCTCGTCGATGGTCAGCGTGTAGGGGACGCGAGACTCGAGCTCGCTGGAGGCGACCGCGATGTAGTAGGTTCCCGGGAGGAGCAGCACATTGGCCGCGACCGTGGGTGAGGCCACGGCGCTCCCCGCCGAAACCAGCTTCGTCGCGGAGAGCAACTCACCCGCGTCTCCGAAGTCGACATCGTAGATCTCGATGAGGCCGACATGTTCCGGGATCGCGCCGAGGCCGAACGTCCAGCGTGTCATCGCCTCCGCGTCCGTCACCTCCCACCGGTACAGGTCCTGCCCGCTCCGGTCGCTGGTCGCCACCGCGCAGGCCTCGCCGGAAGGTAGCTCAATCGCGTCGCCAGGCTGGTCGTTGGGCTCGGCCACGGCCACACAGTCACCAGCCGTTCCGGGAGTCGCTGGCTGCGCCAGCGAACTCGACCAGTTCGGCACGACCATCAGGAGGGTAAGGGCCAGGATCAGGAATCGCGTGGCGTTGCTGGAACGTCGTTTCACCTTGCCATCCTTCTTGTCAGGCCGCTGGAGCAATAGGGCTGCAACCGCTAATCAGCCCGAGTGCCGCCGCGTTGGCCGCGCCCAGCTTTACCCATCCCGATATCGGACTCGGCTCCATGTGAATCACGACAATGGAGCCAACCACCACGGCAACAAGCGCTCCAAGGCACTTGTATACTTCCACCCGCGCCCACCATGCCTTCGCCCAGGTCACGATGTATTCGACGATCGGACCGCCCAACGCGCCGCCGCGCAGGGGTGTCCTCGCCGAGACGGAGCCGCCCCCGCTGTCCATCTGGTCGCGGGTGGAGCCTGTCAGAGGGTCAATTACCCACCAACCAGCGCGGACCGCGCCATCGATCTCCACGCCCTGCTCCGGCACAACGATCACCATCCCCAGATCAAGCGCCTGCTGGATCGCGGCGATCGATGCCGCCGGTAACTCCAGCACGCTCGCGTCATCTCCCTGTACCAGCGCGCGAACGGGGATGCCCGCGGCGTTGGCCTCGTCGAATACCCGGCCCACATGAATGCTGGCCATGCGCTGGTCCTCCTGCTCCGGGTCGAGTGCCCAGATGCTTGGCTCCAGCATCAGTCGCTCGGCGAGCTGGTCCACGATTCCCGCCGCCACGGCCGGATGGATCGATGTCGCCGTCGTTGGGGTTCCTTCGCTCTCCGCGAACGACGCCGTCGCCGGGCCGTGCACCAGCAGATCCGGCTCCAGGATCAGCGGCGACCCCTCGTCGAGCGGGTCCTCTGGCCTGAAGGTGAACGCCGTTACCTGCGGGCTCGCCACCCACGAGGCGAATCCCCGCGCCCACTCCAGGTCCACTCCGAGCGCGTCGCGGAGCGTGGAGTAGGCGGGGCCCATGGTGTTCGTGCCCGCCAGCAGGTCGGTGAGTTCCTGGTCGTTGAGCGCCGTCTGGATGGGGAGACGCGCCATGTCGACACTCACGATCGTCATGGAGTCGAGTCCCGCGACCGTCGTGCTGCCGTCGGAGCGGGTGATCAGTTCGACCGAAGCCATCTGGGTGAGGTCGAGTTCTTCCTCCAGTCTTTGCTCCGCCGTGAACCGGTCGAACCAGGGCCGCTCCACCGTGATCGGCTCCATGCCCGGGCTCACCACGTCGATCCCGTACCAGAGGGCGATCGTTTCACCCTCTCCTGGTGCGCCATCACCGGCCGGGTCTTCCTCGAACAGCCCGAGCACGCCCTCTTCGTTCGAGCCGAAGACCACCGGAGTCGAGGCGGCTTCCTCCTCCGTCCCAAACACGATAGCCGGGTTGAAACTGATTTCCGCCTCGAACAATCTCGTCAGCGACTGTCCCAGCGCCTCGAGTCCCTCGGTCGGGATCACCATGAACGAAACCGGCAGATTGATGAGCTGGTCGCTGGTGAACTCCTTCGTGACCGCTTCGCGGCGCTGGGCCGAGCCACCCTGCACCTCTTCGGCGATGATTCGGAACCGCACGATGTGCGACATCTCGGGCGGAAGTTCGGTTACGGTTTGCGCCACGGTGGCGTGCTCGTAATTTGTTGAGTCCGCGGGGAATGACGGGTCGAGCGTGGTCCAGTTCGGCCCATCCGGCGTTTGTACCCATACATGCTGGTCGACTTCCATCAACGGAATCGGAGATCCCGGTTCCGGCAGCGTCACGCCCGCCGCATCGAGTGCGTCTAGGATCGTGGTTGCCGTGGCGTCGAACCATTCGGCGGTTTTCGCGCGGCTGGCCTCGGCGACGTCGGTTGCCTCGTCCAGCATGGCTTGCACCTCGGGCGTCAGGTCTGGTGCTGGGGGAGGTTCGGCGGCCGGATCGAACCCATACGATGCGGCGGCGCGGGCGTCGAACGCCGCTTGCGCGCGTTCACGTGACCCGCTCGTAAGCCGCGCGAGTTCCTCGGTCGCCTCCGCCGAGAGCGAGCCAATCGCGAACCGGAACGGCAGCTGGGAGGCCTCCAGCAGCGCGGCCAGCAGGACCGCCTGGTCCGCGGAGTTTCCGGCCCGCGCCCATAGCGTCCCCTTCGCGCCCCGCAATACGCCAGCGTAGCTCTCATAGTGAATCTCGTCGCGCACGAAGGCGAAGATCGACTCCTGGTCGTAGCCGAAACGGGCCGCCAGGTCCGGGATCGGGTCCGACGGCGGCGTGGAGGTCACCGGCGGCGGTGGTGGCGTCGAGTCGATCTGGCCCGCCACCTGTCCGGCCAACGCGCCCGCGCCAAACACGGAGGCCGCCACACCCCCGACTCCCTTGATCACCTTCCTGCGATCGATGGTGTGGGATGTCGGTGAGGTCGTCTGGCGGTCCATGGCCAATCTCCTGTTGAAGTGCATCGCGGGCAATCCGGCGACATCTGGCCGCCGGTTCTTCAGTTCACATCGTCATGGATCCATCGTAGGCACCGCGGTGGGCCGCGTCATACGTGAAATCACCGAGATGGGGTACGTGATTCCTGCGTGTACGCAAACGAGACCGGTCCATTTACGGACCGGCCTCGTTCGGCCATGCATTCGAATTGGACGTGGGGCCGTTAGGGGAGCGCCGCGATCACATCGTCCGCGTCAAGGATATCCATCGCATCCTCACCGCCCGCTTCGACGGTGTCCTCGGCCATCTCGAGCAGGTCCTCGTCGAGGTTGCTGGCGGTGGTCCGCAACTCGATGAAGAGATGCGTGTCCGCGTCGAGGATGTGCGCTTCGAGGATGACCACCACCGGATCATCGGCCGAGTTGTCCACGTACATCACGGCCACGCGGTTGGGCTGGGTTCGCGTCAGCGCCACCTCGGTATCCGCCGAAAGGCCAAGCACAGACTCGATGTAGGCGGGATCGCTCATCGCCTGCAACAGCGCTTCGCCATCCGTCATGCCATGCGACGACTCGATCGTGATGTACAGCAGCGCCTGGCCGCTCTCCGCGTCGGCGAGATACACCTCATCCACGCCACTGTCGGTGTGGGAGAGGATGGCGGGTTCGTGTTCCGGGCTCAGCACCCAGTCCTCGGTCCATGTCACCGGAACGCCGTACTGCGGGCTGACGTAGTTTCCCGCGTCAACCAGGCCCGGCAGTACCGCCGATGGGCTGGCGACGGGGCTCGCCTCGGCGGTCGGGGTGCCGCTGGGCGGGTCGATGATCTGCTCGGTGGCCGGCGCCTCGGTTTCGGGGACCTCGGTCTCCGCGGGCTCGGTTGGAACCTCCGTCTCAGGGGCCTCGGTTTCCACCGGCTCGGTCGGAACTTCGGTCTCGGCGACTTCTGTTTCGACTGGCTCGGTCGGCTCCTCGGTTGGTGGCACCTCGGTCTCCGGGACTTCCGTTTCCGGAATCTCGGTTTCGACCGGTTCCCCGCCCTCCTCGATTGCTTCCAGGATCTCGTCGACATCGAACAGTTCGAATGGATCGTGGCCATCGACGTCGATGTCATCGTCGATGCTGGTCAGGATGCGCTCGTACTCATCGGCGTCGAACAGGTCCAGTCCCACCCAGAAGGTATAGTCGTCCCGGCCCGGATCGATCTCGATCAACATGTACACCACATGCTCGTCGTTCGGCGCCACGTCGCGGGCCACGATCGCCACGTGGTCGTCGTCTCCATCGAGCAGCAGCACCTCGGCGTCTTCCGAAAGGAACAGGTTGTCCGTCAGGAAAGACTCCTGCTCCATCGCGTTCAGCACCGCGTCCGGGTCCAGCGGGCCGGCCGCCGGGTTGAACCCAAGCGACAGGACCGAGGTTTCCGATTCAGTGTCCGTCAGGAAGACGATGTCGCCGAGTTGCGGGTCGGAGGCGACGGGGCCATCGTAGTTGCCGCCAATCGCGTGCTCCACATCGGGGTTGTTCGGGTCGCCCACCGCCCAGGCGTCGGTCCAGGTGATTTCCACGTCGAACTGGGGGCTGACATACTCCCCCTCCTCGATGAGACCCGGCAGGTCATCGTCGTCGCCGACGTCCTTGAGACCATCCTGCATGGCCAGGGCCGAACCGCCGGAGCCCAGGATCAGGAAGCAGGCGATCAGGAGACGAAATGGGGTTAACCAGCTTGCCGGAAGCGTCATGGAATGAATCCCTCTCGCGGTCACAAGGCTAGATCCCGGCCGCCCAGCATTCGCCAGACCCGGATTACACGGTGTTACATGGTCAACGTTGTATCAGGTGTCTCCGGTTCCATGCAATAACGCCGCGCCCTCCCGGTTCGAGGGCGTTCAATCCAGTCCGTGGCGAACGGCGAGGATCGCCGCCGCCGTGCGGGACGCGACACCCAGCTTCCCGAGCACGTTGGTAACGTGCCCCCCAACCGTGCGAGGAGTGACGGAAAGCCGGCTGGCGATTTGCCGATCCGTGAGTCCCAGCGCAAGCATGCGCAGCACGTCCCGCTCACGCTGGGTCAGGCCAGCCGAGACCAGCGCCGGCGGCAACGCCGGGGAAACGTCCCAAACCTCCCCACCGCGCATCAACGCCTGGGCGTGGTTAATAGCGTCGACGATCGTCAGCGACCGGCCGAGGCTCAGCGCCGCCTGGTAATCCCCTTCGCCCAGGGCGCGGCGCGCCTGCTCCAGCAGCGATGCCCGGGCCGCATGCTCGTTGTCGGTGGGCCGCAATCCTTCCAGCGTGTGAAACGCGTCGGCGGCGGCGATCAACTGAACGGTGTCCACCAGCCGGCCAGCCGCCAGCGCCAACCCGGCCACATGCACGACGATCTGCACGGCCGAGCCCCAGTCCCTCAGGGCGAGGAAAATCGGCAGCGCGCGTTCGAACGAGGCCGCCGCCCGCCGGGTGTCTCCGGTGCTCGCGGCCAGCACGCCGATTCGACCCGCGGTCCAGCCAAGGCTCCGCCAGTCGTTGCATGCCTCGAACCCCGTGAGCGCCTCGGCGAAGAGGCTGGTTGCCCGCGCGGCATCGCCCCGGCCTTCCGCCACGGAGGCCAGGCCATAGCAGCCCAGCGCCAGGATGCGGCTGTCGTCGAGCGACCCGGCCAGGGAGTGGGATTCCTCGAATGCCCATACCGCTCCCGACACCATGTCCTGGTCGCGCGCGTCCCGACCCATGTGGTCGAGGCAGAACCCTACCGTGATCAGGGCGCGGGCCATGCCATGACGATCGTTTGTCTCTCGAAACAGGTCCAGCGCTTCGTTGGCCAGGTCCAGGCACGCGCGGGCGTCGGACTGGGCGAATCGAATCCAGGCCGCCGCGATCAGCGCCCGGCCCCGCGATGTTGGGTCTCCTCCCTCGACTTCCAAAATCCGGTCCAACGTGCTTCGCGCCTCGGCCAGATTACCCCGCACGATCCAGAACTGTTGCAACGAGGCGACGAGCCGCAGCGCCAGGTTGATGTCGTGCTCCGTCGACCACGCGATCGCCGACCGGATATTGGGAAGCTCGATGTCCAGCCGTTCCTGCCAGGCCACCTGCTGGTCGCCATCGAGATGTGCCTCGGCGGTCGCGGCGAGTCCCGCGAACCACTCCGCATGGTCTCGCCGCGCGGCCGGGCCATCGCCGCGCTCGTCAAGTTGCTCCATGCCAAACGCGCGAACGGTCTCCAGCATCCGGTAGCGTGGTTCTGGATCGTCACCAGCGTCCATTCGCTGGAGCATGCTCTTCTCCACCAGCGAGCCGATCATGTCCACCGCTTCGAGCTGTTCGGGAGCCAGGGCAATCGCGGCGTCGAGCGAAAAGCCGCCAACGAACACCGCCAGGCGCCGGAAGAGGGCCTGCTCCTCCGGCGGGAGAAGGTCATGGCTCCAGGAAATCGCGTTGCGCATCGTCCGCAGGCGATTGGGTTGATCCCTGGGACCAGCCGTCAGGAGGGGAAGCGCCTCGTCGAGCCGGGCCAGGAGCGCGGCTGGCGGCAGCGCCACGCTGCGCGCCGCCGCCAGTTCGAGGGCCAGCGGCACGCCATCCAGGCGCGCGCAGATCCGCCCCACCGTCGCCGCGGTGTCGGCGGTCAGCACCAGGCCGGAATTCACCGCCCGCGCCCGGGCAACGAACAATTCCACGGCCGATGGAATGGGCAATGGATCGACCCGAACGTCCTGCTCACCCGTGATGTGGAGCACCACCCGGCTCGTGGCGAGGATGGTGAGTCCTGGGCACCGTGAGAGCAGGCGTGAAATGCCGGGCACCGAATCCACCACGTGCTCCACGTTGTCGAGAACGAGCAGGAGTCGCAGTGGATACAGGCGCTCCACGAGCCGCTCGTCAAGGGGCTGGCCGCCGGTGTCGATGACGCTGAACGCCGCCGCGATCGTTGGCATCACCAGGGCGGAGTCCTGGAGCGTATCCAGGGGCACAAACGCGACGCCGTCGGGGAAAAGCGGTTCCGCGGCATGCGCCACCGCGATGGCGAGGCGTGTCTTGCCCACGCCGCCCGGTCCCGTCAGGTTCAGCAGGGAGACGCTTTCCTGGCGCAGGCGTTCGACGATCTCCGCGACGAGTCGCTCGCGGCCGATGAGCGGCGTCCGCCAGCGCGGAACGGAGGCCGACAGGGCCGTGGCGCGCGACAGCCGCGAGGTGCCCGGGGGTGAATGCTGGTCGAGGTGTTCGATGGAAGGTTCGCCGTCCATGCCAGCCCCATCCCGGTGATCCGTCGATCGTGGCCTGGTCCCATTTCATCCTAGCTGGCCGGATTCCCGTGTCAATCAGGTGGCGAAATGGGCGGATCGCGGTCCGCCCGCTCCCGAGGGTGGAGCCTGGGTCGGCCTGCCGCATCCTTGGTTGTACCGCCGCCCTGGAGCGGCCTATGCTGACGGCAATGGCTCGGCTGTCGCATCACCAGGCACAATGGATCGAGGAACACATGACATCACGCATCGGCGTCATCGGTGGCTCCGGGGTGGAGCGGCCCGATGAGGGGTTTGCCGAACAGGTCATCGAAACACCATATGGCCAGGCGTTGGCCTGGGTCGGCGAGGGCGACCAGGAAGATGTCGTCTTCCTCTCGCGCCATGGCGTGGAGCATGATGTTCCACCCCACCGCATCAACTACCGGGCCAACATCAAGGCCCTGCAACTCCTTGGCGTCGATCGCGTCATCGCCACGTTCGCGGTTGGTGGCATCGCGGCGGATATCCCGCCGGGCGGGGTCGTCGCCTTGAGTGACATCATCGACCTCACCAGCGGCCGTGAGTTCACCTACTTCAACGGTGGCGACGAGGGGCTGCGCCATACCCCGTTCACCGAGCCCTTCAGCCCGGCGTTGCGAGAGGCCATCGTTGCCAGGGCCCCGGCCCACGGCCTGACCATCCGGCCAGAGGGCGTCTACGTCTGCTTCAACGGGCCGCGCTTCGAAACCGCCGCCGAAATCCGCATGAGCAAGCTGATGGGAGCCGATGTCGTCGGCATGACCGCCATGCCGGAAGCGATCCTCGCGCGCGAACTGGAGATTCACTACGCCGGAATCGCGGTGTCGGTCAACTGGGCGGCCGGTATCGAAGGGCTGCTGGAGGTCGACTTCAGCGTGCTGGAGGACATGCGCGGCAAGCTCCTGCCACTGATCCTTGAGGTGTTGCGCGAAACGGAACTCGACGCCTCCGTCTGGAGCGCCGAGCACGTCTGAGCCTCGGTCTGTTAGTTGATGATGCCCGCTCGTAACGCACGGGCCACGGCCGCCGAGCGGGCGTTGACCTCCAGCTTGGTCAGCAGGTTGGCCACGTGGCTCTGCACGGTCCGCACGCCGATGAAGAGTTCGTCGGCGATGTCCTTGTCGGTCTTCCCGGCGGCCACCAGCGTCAGGACCTCGATTTCGCGTTCCGAAATGCCCAGTTCCTTGATCAGCGAGTTGATCTTCACCTGGCGCGCCAGGCGAGGGCTCGCCTTGGTCGGAATCGGGTCATCGGTCAGGATCTCGTTGGAGAGGATCTTCACTTCCTCGAACGACAGCGCGCGGTCGGTCTCCCAGATCGGATCGAACGAGTCGCCGAGTTCCTCCCGCAGCGTCTCGATCATCACGTTCCAGGTATCCCGGTCGATCGGCGCGATTGGGTGGTTCACCGCCTCCCGCAACCCATCAGCGGCGGCCAGCAGTGACGCGGCCCTCGGGAAATCGCCCATCCCGATCGCCACCTGGGCGATGCCTTCCAGCGCCTCGGCGTAGCCGGCCCTGTCGCCAAGCTGGTCGTACGCCTGGAGCGCCTGCTCCAGGTTCGGCACGGCTCGCTGGTAGTCGTGCTGCTGGGCGGCGATCCGGCCGATGTTCGTCGCCGACCAGGCCACGCCGCGCCGGTCGCCGGCGTTGGTGTACAGCACCCGAGCCCGCTCGTTCGTCTCAACCGCCTCGTCCAGCTTGTCCTGGCTCCAGAGGAGGTTGCCGACGTTGGTCATCACGGCCGCGATGTTTCGCTGGTCGCCAAGCGAGCGGAATATCCGCTCGGCCTGCTGGTAGTGGTAGGTCGCCTGCTCGAAATCGTGACCGGTGGCGGCGCAGTCCCCCAGTCCAATGTGCGCCACGCCGCACAGGCGCCGGTCGTTGATCTCCATCGCGATTTCCAGCGCCTCCGCGTGGAGTTCACGGGCGTGGTCCAGGTCGCGCTCCATGTTGGAGAGGATGCCAGCGCCGTTCAGGGCCGTCGCCCGCAGGCTGGTGCGTTCGGGCGCGCGGGCCAGCGCCCCCTCGATCCACTCACGGCCCTGTCGCGTGTGGCCTCGCGTGTAACCGAACCGCCACAACGACGTGGCCAGGCCCAGCGCCAGTTCCGGCGGGTCGTTCTGCATGGCCCAGCTGAACGCCGTCTGCACGTCGGGGTAGATGCCGGCCAGGCGGTCGAGCCAGGCGATCTGGTTCGGGCCGATCAGTTCGGGGCTGGCCGCCTCGGCGATCTCCATCATGTAGTGGGCGTGACGGCGTTCGAGTTCGGCGCGCTCTCCCGTCTTGTCGAGTTGCTCCAGTCCGAATTCGCGAAGCACCTGCAAAAGGGCGAAATGCGGGGATTCCGACTCGGCGTCCACCTGCTTGATCAGGCTCTTGTCCACCAGGGAGGAAATCACGTCCAGCACATGGAATTCGTCGAGCGATTCGGCCTCATCCGGGCCGGTCACCACCTTCACCGCGGCTTGCAGGGTCCAGGTGCTGGCGTAGATCGACACCCGTCGGAAGACAGCCTGTTCATCCGGGTCGAGCAGGTCGTAGCTCCAGCTGATCGCGTTGCGCATGGTGCGAAGCCGGTTCGGCACATCGCGGGGACCATCGTCCAGCAGCGGCAGGCGGCGCTGGAGCCGCTGGGCGAGCATCTTCGGCGACAGGATGCCGATCCGGGCCGCCGCCAGTTCGATCGCCAGCGGCAGGCCATCCAGCAACCGGCAGATCGTCGCGACGTCGATCGCGTTTTCGTTCGTCAGCGCGAAGTCGGAACGCGAGGCTGTCGCCCGCCGCACGAAAAGCTGCACGGCGTCGGACGCCAGCAGCGAACGGGTGAGGGCATTGCCGGGCTGGGCATCTTCTGGCACCAGTGGAATGGACATCGGCGGAACGGGATAGACATGCTCCCCGTAGACCGACAGAACCGACCGGCTGGTGACCATGATGGTCAGTTCCGGGCTGGACATCAGCAGGTCGGGCAGCACCAGGGCCGCATCGGCCACATGCTCGAAGTTGTCCACCACCAGCAGGATGCGGCGGGACCGGATCGTGGCCGCGATCGCTCGCATGAGCGGGATGTTCGAACTGCTTCGAACACCCAGGCCTGCGGCGATGGTCGGCAACACGTGATCGGGATGGTTGATGGGAGAAAGGTCGATGAAGAACACGCCATCGGGGAACGATTCCCGGACGGTATCGATCACGCTGAAGGCCAGCCGTGTCTTGCCGACGCCGCCGGGACCGGTCAGCACCAGGAGGCGGACCTCCGGGTTGCGCAGGAAGTCGCTCACCGCCAGCCGTTCCCGCCGCCGGCCCACCAGGGGGGCCAACGCTATGGGAACGAACTGATCGTCACCGTGATGGGCGTCGCCTTCCAGCGGCGAGCCATCGGTGTCGACATGCTCGTCAAGCGAGCCGTTGTATTCGACCGAGGTATCGGATGAAGTGGACATGCCCGAGTGCCTGACATCAACTGCCGGAAGCCAGCCTCAGGACACCCCTCTCCTGCGTGACCGCCAGCGCTTGCCTAATCGTACCTGAAATTCAGGAACACTGGGGACGGGAGGTCGCTCCCTGAGCCGTGAACACGCCACCTCGAGCCCGGCCTTGCCCGAGCCCGTTTCATTCACCCTGGTTCCGTTAATACAACGTCCCAATATGGAAAAAGGTTTTGCGACGACCGGGCGCGCGCCGTATCGCGAGCTACAGGTTCAGGATGGAGGGCGCGAGCGCGGTGAGGATCGGCGGATCGGTGACGCCTGGCGGGCGGAGTTCGATGCGGGCTGGACGCGGCGCGTTCCTGGTATCGACGACCACCGGCTTGGGGTCGGCGCCGACCAGCAGCGACTTCCCTGGCAGCAGGTGAATGAACGGGTCGTCGCCATACGGGAACTGCGCCGCCAGCAGCCTGTACGTGCCGGAGGGCACGCCATTGATCCTGAACGGCCCAGGGCCGCGCGTGAGCGTGCCCGCGATAGGCGCGCTCTGCGGAATGGCGGTGGGGAACAGGCCGATGAACAGATGGCCCTTGCGCGGCATGGTGGAGAGCACCGAACCCGTGACGGTGGCCCCTGGCGGCGGTTGCAGGCTTCGCATGCTCGTCGCGAAGCATGGCTCGAGGTCCGGGAGGCGGTAGGAGAGGGATTCCGGCAGGTTGCGAAGCTCGGCGGGGCTACGGCCAACCAGTTGCTTGAACCGGGCCGAGAAGGTGCCAAGGCTGGAAAACCCAACCTCGAAGCAGATGTCGGTGATGCTCGCCTCGGTGGTGAGGATGAGCCGCTTCGCCTCCTCGAACCTCAGCGCCGCCAGGAACTCGCCTGGTGGAACCCCGACCACGTTGCGGAACAGGCGGGAGAAATGGAATGGGCTGTAGTTTGCCATCTCCGCGAAGTGATCGAGCGTGAACGCGTGACCGGGGTTGGCGCGCATTTGCGAGATCACGGACTCCACCGCGAACTGGTGACCCGCCTGAACGGGGGTAACCGTCTGCGCGGGAGGAGAGTATCGCTTGATGATCGTCACCATTCGCTCAAGAACCTGCCTGCTGCGTCGCGGAACATAGCCAGGGAATCATACTGTACGTACAATAGTACAGATGTTCTGATCATTGTCAAGAGGTCATCGATATCGAATTTCGAGCACTTCGGACAAGCCAACGTTGGAAGCCGCCGGACCCGGTATTTGACCGCGAGGAAACGCTTCCAGGCGCGTTCCCACCTCGCCCGAACGGCCCAGGGGAGCGGCGCGTCATTCATGGTGGCTCGTTGGCCGCGCGAGTCGCCCCTCGCCCTCTTAGGGCGTTCTTAGGAAGCCTGCATAGGCTGAGACATGCTGGCACACCGGCGCCCCGCGGCGCCCGCGTGCCAATGTGATGTCTCGTTCCCAAGTGGATGGTGGTGTATTGTGCCTGTCGCTTCGATTTCGCGCTTCGTCCTGAAGCACAAGACATGGGTTGTGTCGTTCTGGCTGGCGACGGTGGTGATGGCGATTTTCGCGATGCCCTGGTCGCTGGACAATCTTTCCCAATCCTTCGATATTCCGGATACAGAGAGTTCCGACATGGCCATGGAGGCCGCGCGGGTGTACGGCAACGATGGCTCATCGGCCCCACTCGTGCTGGTCTCGACCCTGCCGGAGGGCGCCGCGTTCGACCCGGCCACCATCGAAGATGAATGGGTGGCCATCGAGGAAGGCATCGTCACCGCCGAGCCGTCGGCGCGGGTCGTTTCCTACGGTTCCACTGGAGATCCGGTCTTCCTCTCGGACGATCAGCGCACCTCGTTCGCGCTCGTTTTCCTGCCGTCTTTCGGCGAAAGCCTGACCGGGCAGGACGCGGTGGTGGCCGCCGTCGCGGGGGACACCGTGGCTGGCGAGCCGGTGCTGGTGACGGGCCGTCCGGTGATCGAGTCGGGCGACGGCGGCGAGAGCGAGGACACCGGCGTGCTGGTGGAAACGCTCATCGGTGGCCTGGGGGCGCTGGTGGTGCTGCTCTACGTCTTCGGCTCCGCACTGGCCCTGATGCCGCTCATCGTCGCGGCGGTCTCCATCCTCACGTCGTTCCTCGTCATCGGCGTCCTGGCGTCGTTCATGGATATCAGCGTCATCGTTCAGTTCCTCGTCGCGCTCATCGGCCTTGGTGTCGCGGTGGATTACTCCCTGCTGGTCGTCAAGCGCTGGCGCGAGGAGCGGGACGCCGGGGTCGCGAACGATATCGCCGTGCAGCGGGCGATGGAAACGGCCGGGCACGCGGTGATCTTCAGCGGCACCACGGTCGGCATCGGACTGGTGGCCCTGATCGCCGTGCCGCTCGCCTTCTTCCGGGGCATGGGGGTCGGCGGAATGGTCATTCCGCTGGTCAGCGTCCTGGTCTCGATCACGCTGTTGCCGGTGATCCTCGCGGCGGTTGGTCCGGCGATGGACAGGGTTGCCCTGCGACGGTCGAAAAAGCAGGACGATCATCGTGGCTGGCTTCGCTGGGGCGCGTTCGTGGTTCGCAACCGGTGGATGGCCGTGGTGGTGGGCCTGGTGATCCTCGCCGTGCTGATCATTCCCGCCCTGCAACTCTCGCTCGGCGCTCCCCGGCCGGATTCGCTCAGTAGCTCGGGGAACGCCGAAATCGCCCTGGCGAACCTCGAGGAAAGTGGGATCGATGGCGGCGTCTTCGATCCATTGGTGATCTTCGTGAACGGCGATCCCGCGCCGGTGGTCGAGGCGGTGTCGGGTATCGATGGTGTCCGAGGCGTGGTGCTCCCCGAGAACGATCGGTTCCAGCGGGACGGCACGGCGCTGGTGACGGTGATTCCCCAGAGCGGCGGCGACAACGTCGAAGGGCGGGCCCTGGTCGAACGCGTGCGATCGGCGCTCGACGATGTCGAGGGCGATCCGCTGGTGGGAGGCGGTCCAGCCTCCGGAGCCGACTTCATCGAAAAGGTCTACTCCAGCTTCCCCCTGATGATCGTGCTGGTGGCGATCGTGACCTACGTGCTCCTGGTCCGGGCGTTCCGGTCGCTGTTGCTGCCGCTGAAGGCCCTCCTCCTGAACGTGCTCTCGGTCGCGGCGGCCTATGGCGTGCTGGTGGTCGTCTGGCAGTGGGGATGGGGATCGGAGCTGATCTGGGGCATTCCATCCACGGGATCCATCACCGAATGGGTGCCGATCATGACCTTCGCCTTCCTGTTCGGGCTGTCGATGGACTACGAGGTCTTCATCATGCACCGCATGCGTGAGGAGTACGACGAAGGCCACGACACCAACACCGCCGTGGTGCGCGGGCTGGCCTTCACCGGGAAGCTCGTGACCTGCGCGGCGCTGATCCTGTTCCTGGCGTTCGTGGCCATGGCCTCCACGCCACAGACGGAGATCAAGATCATGGCGACCGGCCTGGCCGCCGGAATCCTGATCGACGCCGTCGTCATCCGCACCTTCCTGGTGCCGGCCCTCACCTCGCTGATGGGCAAGTGGAACTGGTGGCTGCCGGGATGGCTGACCTGGATCGCCCCGAAGCCGGTGGCGCTCACGCCGGCGGGCAACGCGGACGCCGAGCTCTCACCGGCCGACTAGACCTGGACGCACCACTTCCGCCAGTACGTCTTCACGGGCTGGAAGGTATCTGGAAGAAGTGGTCCCTATAACGGACGTATCGAGGCTGGACCGGGCATGCGGACCAGCCTCGGACGTGGCGGCCAGGCCACGGATATTCTGGCAAGCGGGAAGAAGCGAACCAACCGCTCCGTCGATAGGCTGGTGACAGGTCTCGGACGTATGGCGTCGGCACGGAACTGATCGCCAGGGGACGTCGTTCACATCAGCAGGGAAACACGAAGGCCACTGGGGGATAACCAGCAGAGAGGCTTTCCCGAATCCCTCCTTTGTCCCCGCCAGGTCGACAGGCAGACTGGAACCAGTGGTTGGGGATCACCGGCAGCCATCATCGCCGCCCACGGCAGGCGGTTCCGGGCCAATCAGGCCAGGGAATCGACAACGATGAACCGGCCGCATCAACCGCGTAACAAAACTGACACAGGTCTGTATTCATGGCGTGAAAAGTGTCATGCATGATGCAGGCAGTAGGTCGCAAGATGAGTGGGATCACTCTTCGTGAAGGGAGGATCGTATGAGCGTGATGGTATCGCCCGATACGACAACAAGACATCAAACCAGACCATCACAGCAATCACGCGGCGCTTCGGCGGTCGCGGGTCTCCTTCGCGAAGCAGGGATCGTCGGTCTCGCGGCGTACATCTACTTCTTCGTTCGCGGCCTGATCCATTCGCGCGAATCGGAAGCGGTGGACAACGCGAACTGGCTCGTGTCGCGGGAGAAGTGGCTCGGCATTTTCCATGAGCAGGCGCTCCAGGAAAAGATCCTCGGCCATCAGTGGCTGGTGGATATCTTCAACGCCATCTACATCTACGGGCACTGGCCGGTGGTCGTGGGAACGCTTACCTGGCTCTTCCTGAAGCATCGTGACATGTTCCCGATGTTCCGCACGGCGATGGTGGCCTCGGGCCTGATGGGATTCTTCTTCTTCTTTCTCTTCCCCATGGCCCCGCCCCGGTTCCTGGATGGGCATGGGTTCATCGATACGGTGACCCTCCATTCGGAAGCGTATCGCGTGCTGCAACCGCCCTCGCTCACCAACCAGTTCGCCGCCATGCCAAGCCTGCATGTCGGGTGGAACCTGCTGATGGGGATCGCGATCGTCACGTTCGCGTCGAGCAAGGCCTGGAAGGTCTTCGGCGTGCTCATGCCGCTGGCGATGTACCTGGCCACCATCCTGACCGCGAACCACTACTTCCTCGACGGAATCGTGGGTTCTGCCCTCGCCCTGACCGGTCTCGCCATCGCCTGGCGCATCAGCCGCCCAAAGCAGCCGGTCTGGACCGTTCGACCCGCGGCGTCGATGCCGGCGCGGTCGATTGGACGACACGCCGCGACATGATCCGCAAGGGAACCAAAATCCTGGTCGTCGAAGACGATGCCTCGATATCGCGATTGCTCCAGTTGGAACTGGAGCATCGCGATTTCGTCGTGCGTGTCGAGGACAATGGGCTCGGCGCCCTGAACGCCATTGAGTCGTTCCGGCCCGACGCGGTGATCCTCGATATCCTGCTGCCCGCCATGGACGGCGAGCGGGTGCTCTCCCGGCTGCGCTCCGAGGGCAGGCAGGTGCCGGTGATCATGCTGACCGCGCGGGATGCCCCGAGCGACAAGGTGCGCAACCTCAACACCGGCGCCGACGACTACATCACCAAGCCGTTCGACATCGAGGAACTCCTCGCGCGGCTGGGGGCCATCCTGCGCCGCGTGCAACCGCCAGCCGTGCTGCGCATCGGCGACCTGGAGATCGACCCCGACGCGGGCACCGTGATTCGGCGCGACGAGGCGATTCGCCTCACCGCGCGCGAGTTCGACCTGCTGGTCTACCTGGCGCGCAACGCCAACCACGTGCTCTCTCGCGAGCAAATCCTCGATTCGATCTGGACCGCGGCGGATGTCGACCCGAACGTGGTCGATGTGTACATTGGGTACCTTCGTCGCAAGATCGATCGTGGACACGCGCCGCTGATCCACACGGTTCGAGGCATGGGGTTCACCATGCGATCGCGGTAGGCCGATGCTCTCCTGGATATCCATTCGTTGGCGGATCACCCTCTTCCACATCCTCACCATGCTGTGCATCGCCGTCCTGCTCATCATTGGCATGTTCGCGGTGTTCGGCATCGCGGCCGGGAACTATGTGGAGCAGGCGGCCAGGTCGCGGGCCAACGAGGCCGCCCGCCTGGTCGAGCAAGGGGGGACGCTCACCGATGCCGACCTGGTCACCCTCAATCGCGACAGCGTCATGATCGTGGCGATCGACGAACAGGGCCGGGTGGTGAGTCAAATCGGCTCGGGCCTGCCCGCCGGGGCCCAGGTCGATCCCGAGATATGGGCCGAGGTGGCCGAAACCGGCGAAAGTACCACCGTTGGCGGGCGCTCGGTCTTCGATAGCTGGAGCGACTCCGCGGACTTCACGCATGTCGAACCCGTCGTGGCGGACGGCTCCGCGATCGCCTTCGTGGCCGCGAGCGTGAACTACGACACCGTGGGCGAGCAGCAGTACATGTGGGTCACCTTCGCCTTCGTTGGATTCGGCATCCTGGCGTTCATCCTGATCACCATCGGGTCGATCTACCTTGTTCGCTATTCGCTGGCGCCGGTGAACGCCATCGCTGAGGCCGCGTCGCGGATCAGCGAGGCGGATCTCTCGCAACGGCTACCGGTGCGCTCGGGGCGGGACGAGCTTGGGAAGCTGGCGCGGACGTTCAACGACCTGCTGGACCGGCTGGAGACGGCCTTCAACGACCGCGAGGCGGCGCTTGCCCAGCAACGGCGGTTCGTGGCCGACGCCAGTCATGAGTTGCGTACGCCCCTCACCTCCCTGCTTGGGTACACGCGGATGCTCCAGAAGTGGGGCATGGAGCGACCCGACGCCTCCCGGGAGGCGCTGGAGCGAATGGAGGCGGAGGGCAGGCGAATGCAGTCCATGGTCGAGAGCCTGCTGCACCTGGCCAGGACGGACGAGGCGAACGCGCTCGACTTCGAGCCGGTGGACCTGGCCAGCGTCGTTGACGAGACCGTCGCGGCGCTTCAAGCCGGAGCCGAGGGAGCGGGGATTGACATCGAGCATCCCAAGGGGCCGGTGATGGCGATGGCCAACCGCGAGGCGATCGCGCAGGTGCTGGGCATCCTGCTGGACAACGCGCTGAAGTACTCGCCGCCGGGCTCGCCGGTGGAGGTGCGGCTCTCCTCCATGGGTGATCACGCCGTGATCGAGGTGCGCGACCATGGGCCAGGCATCGAGCCCGAACACCAGCAACACATTTTCGACCGGTTCTACCGGGTGGAGACGTCGAGGACCACCCGCGGCGCGGGGCTGGGGCTGGCGATCGCGAAGGACCTGGTGGACCGCCATGGCGGAACCATCGCGGTATCCAGCACGCCCGGCGAGGGAGCGACGTTCACGGTCAGCCTTCCGCCGATGGAGCACGCCCTGGTCGAGGGTGAGACGGCACCGGGTGGAGCACCCCGGTGACGGAGGCGCTTCGGGTCACTCCATGGAACCGGGTGGCCGCGCCCGTACCTCTATACTGATGATCATGCGTGCCGGTGGCGGTGCCGGTTACACCAGAACTTCATGAAGGGTAGCGAGATGGCGACGGATGTGGTGGCGGACAAGGTGAGCGGCGGAGTGCTCGATCGGCTGCGAGCGAGCCAGGTGACCTCGGTGGACGAGATCTACGAGATCAATGGCCAGCCGCATGTTTCGATCGTCGAGAAGCACACCAGTTACCTGACGCCCCTGATCGAAGACTTCATCGCCAATTCGCCATTCTTCGCCATCGCCACTTCCGACGCCAAGGGTAATTGCGACGTTTCGCCCAAGGGCGACGCCGCGGGCGTGGTGAAGGTGCTCGACTCCCGCACCCTGGCGATTCCCGACCGGCCGGGCAACCGTCGCGTGGATGGTCACCGGAACATCATCGAGAACCCGCACATCGGGCTGCTGTTCATCATCCCGAACGTGGACGAGACGCTGCGCGTCAACGGCCGCTGCTTCATCACCCGGGACCGGGAACTGCTGGAGTCGATGTCCTACCAGGGCAAGACGCCGAAGCTGGCGATGATCGTGGAGATCGACGAGGTCTACATGCATTGCGCGCGGGCCTTCCTCCGATCCGGTTTGTGGAAGCCGGACACCTGGCCGAACGACGACGATATCCCGACGCTGGCCGCGATCATGTGCGAGCAGAAGGACCTTCCGCCGCCCGACGAGTCCGCGGGCAAGCGAAACGAGGAGTACAGGACCCGGCTCTACTAGCGGGTTCGCCTCAACCAGACGCACCGGCCACGGGGATGACGCTCCTTCAAGCGTCATCCCCGTGGTGGTATTTGGGGAACGGCGTGAGATGATGAACGCCAGTGGCACCCTCCGCCGTCTGGCGTCCTCAATCTGGAGAGCACACCCATGGTCAGCACCCCGAGTCTTCACACGTCGTCTCGCCTCAATCGTCGCCGCGCGCTCCAGGCGAGCGCCGGAGTGGCCGCGGCGGCGACCCTGTTGCCGCGCGCCAGCCTGGCCCAGTCGTCCGGGACTCCGGGCGCGTCCGGCGCGACACCGGTTTCCGGCGAGCCGGTATCCGGGCTGGACGCCTTCGACGCGCTGTTCACCTCCGTCATGGAGAAGTTCGCGCTGCCCGGCGCGCAACTGGCGATCGCCCGGGACGACCGGCTGGTGTTCAACCGGGGCTACGGTTTCGCCAGCGTCGAGGACGAGGAGCCAGTCGAGCCGGATCACCTTTTCCGAATCGCCAGCAACTCCAAGCCGATCACCGCCGTGGCCATCCTCCAGCTTGTCGACGCGGGGAAGCTGACACTGGATACGCCCGCCTTCCCGTTGCTCGACCTGGAAGGACCCGCCAACGCGCCGCGCGATCCCCGGCTCGATACGATCACGGTAAAGCAGCTGCTGGAGCACTCCGGTGGGTGGAACAGCGCGGCCACCGCCATCGATCCGCAGTACATTCCGTGGCCCGTGCTCGCCTCGCATGTGCTGGGAGCCGAATCCCCGGTGGATGGCGAGACCATCATCCGGTACATGCTGAGCCAGCCTCTGGACTTCGATCCGGGCACGGTAAGCGCCTATTCCAACTTTGGGTTCAACGTGCTGGGGCGCGTGATCGAGAAGGTGAGCGGGCAGTCGTACGAGCAGTTCGTGATCGACCACGTGCTGGCTCCCAGTGGCATCGAGCGGATGGCGATTGGTGGCACCACGCTCGAAGAACGAGCCGACGGGGAAGTGCGCTACTACTCGCCGGAGGGCCTGGAGCCCCGGCCCAGCGTGTTCCCCGGCCAGGGGTTCGTGCCGGTTGGCTATGGCTCCTACTACATCCCGGCACTGGACGCCCATGGCGGATGGATGGGGACGGCCAGCGACATGGTGCGGTTCTCGCTGGCGGTCGATGGCCGTCGCGGGACGGCGTTGCTGGCGCCCGAGACGGTGACGGCGATGGAGTCGAGCCCCCGGCCACCCGCGGCGGCGGCTGGCGCGGGCAATGTGGAGGAAGCGCTCGGGCTTGGCTGGAACAGCGTCGCGGTCGATGGCGGGTTCGAGTGGTCCCACGCCGGGGCGCTGGAAGGATCCAACTGCGCGTGGATGACGCGCCGGCCGGACGGGACGACACTGGCGTTCGTGGTCAACACGTTGCCGGTCGATTTCGGCGGCTTCTTCGGGGAGGTTATCCCGGAGTTGCAGGCGCTGATGGCGGACACCGCCACCTGGCCGGACATCGACCTGTTTGGTTAGCGCATCTCGTGTAGAGTGAGCTGGCAAGCACCGCTCCGGCAAGGGACCGGAAAGCCTGGGAGAGACATCGGCATGAGCGTGATACCAGCGGGAACAGCCCCGAGCGAGACGACGAACGACCTGATGGCGGAGTTGCGGGCGCATCAGGTGACGTCGGCGGCCGAGATCGTCGAGATCAACGGCCAGCCCCGGCCGGAAATCGCCGAAGATCATGTAACGCACATCACTCCGCTGGTGGAGGAGTTCATCGCCAACTCCCCGTTCTTCCTGATCGCCACGGCCAACGGCGTTGGCGAGTGCGACGTGTCGCCGAAGGGCGATACGCCTGGCGTGGTTAAGGTGCTGAACCCGACCACGATCGCGATTCCGGACCGGTTGGGCAACAAGCGGGCGGACGGGCACCGGAACATCCTGGAGAACGGGCATGTCGGCCTCCTGTTCATGATTCCCAACGTGGATGAAACGCTGAGGATCAATGGGCGATGTTTCATCACCACGGCCCCGGCGCTGCTGGAGTCAATGGCGCTCCAGGGACGGGCGCCGAAGCTGGCGATGATCGTGGAGATCGACGAGGTGTTCATGCATTGCGCCCGTTCCTTCCTGCGCTCGGGGTTGTGGAAGCCCGAGACGTGGCCGGACGCGGACGACATTCCGACGATGCGGGCGATCAACTGCGAGCAACGCGACAAGCCGTTGCCCGACGAGAGCCAGGACAAGCGCAACGAGGAGTACCGTTCGCGCCTGTTCTAGCAACGCGCCCAAAGAACCTCACGAACACCAACCCCGGCCATCGAAATGTCGATGGCCGGGGTTTTGTCGTGGCGATTGGTTGGCCCTAGTACAGGCTGGTCTTGTAGCGACCTTCGCGTTCGGCGGAGATCTCCTCGACCGATTCGGCCATGTCCAACTTCTGCTTGAGCACGGCTGGCATCTGGGGAACCGTGCCCTTCTCCGGCCAGGTGTCGGTATCCCAAAGCTTCGAGCGACGGAAGGCTCGGGCGCAGTGCATGTACACGGCGCTGGTGCGGACGACGATGGCGAGCTGGGGTGGCTTGCCATTGATGGCCAGGCGTTCGGTGATGGCCTCGCTGGTGGTGAGCTGGGCGGTGCCGTTAACCCTCAGCGTTTCATCGTAGCCGGGAACCAGGAAGAGCAGGCCCACCTGCGGATTCGTGACGATGTTCCGCAGGGAATCGGCCCGCTTGTTGCCGGGCCGCTCGGCGATGATCAGGGTCCGATCGTCGACCACGGCGATGGATCCGGCGGGATCGCCGCGGGGGGAGACATCGCAGGTGCCGTCCTCGGCCGAGGTGGCGAGGAGGACGAACGGCGAGGCCTCGATGAAGGCTCGCTCCAGTTCGGAGATGGCGACCGATTCCTTGTCGATCGAGACGGAACGCGGGGTGCCGAGCAGGGTTTCGAGCTGGTCGAGATTCGTGATCGTATCACCGGCGATGGATGCGGGGTCGAACGTGGGTGTCGCGGTCATGTGGCTGTCCCCCTGGTAAATGCGCGATGGGCGATGTCAGTCTTCGGGCTCGGTGACGGGCGGCAACGAGTACCAATGAGAGGCGGTGTTACCGAAGATGGCGGCCTCAGTGGTTGCGTCGAGCAGGCCGAGGTTGGTGAGCGCCTCGACGGTGGTGTCCAGGGTCTTCTGGTACCCGGCGACGAGGGTGCAGACGGGCCAGTCGGACCCGAACATCAGCCGGTCGGGGCCGAAGATATCGAAGACCGTCTGGACGTATGGCTCGAGGTCGGCGGTGGACCAGGAGTCGGGGTTGACCTCGGTGACCATGCCGGAGAGTTTGCAGGCGACATGTTCGAGGCCAGCGAACTCGTTCATCAGCGACGCCCACTCGTCGATTTCGCCGCTGGCGATATCGGGTTTGGCGATGTGGTCGACCACGAATTTGAGATGCGGGTAGTCGCGGGCGACGGTGATGGCGGAGGGGAGTTCGCGGGCGCGGACCAGCAGGTCATAGACGAGGCCGTGTTCGGCGATGGCTTCGAGGTTGGCCTGTACCTCCGGCTGAAGCAGCCAGTCGGGATCGCTTTCGTCGTGGACCTGGTGGCGGATGCCGACGAGGCATTCGCCGTGGGGTCCGGACTTGAGATCGCTGAGGATGTAGCCGGTTTGCTGGTCGGTGAGGTCGATCCAGCCCACGACGCCCGCGACGAAGTCGTTGGCGCCGGCGATGTCGAGGAATTCGCGAGTTTCCTCCACATCGCTGACCGTTTGGACGAGGACGGTGGCGTCGATACCGGCGGCCTCGATGAGCGGCCGGAGATCGTCGGGGCCGTAGGGTTTGCGGAGCGCGTCCGGCATCCAGGGGTAGTCGCGGGTGGCGGGGTTCCAGAAGTGGTGGTGGCTGTCGATGCGCCGGTATGGGTAGGCAGTGGACATGGCGGGTCTCCCGAGAGAGTGCGGCAAGTCAGGGTGTCGATTGTAGCCCGTGTGCATGTGCGTGGGGGTGGCTGAGGTGAGATTGTGAATTCGGCTTCATTAATCCATTAATCCATTAATTCCCCTTCGAAGGGCGAGTTTGCCCGGAATGACGGGGGTTTCGGGCCTCTGAATAAATGCGCCGCCTGGAATTAATGGTGAACGGGAAAAGGGCGGACAACAGCCGCCTGCGTAGTACATGGGATCGAGATGCGCGCCGATGGCGCGCAGGTCCGCCCGTACGTTGGTGCGGGAAAGTCGGCGAATGGGCCGTTAGTCGCACGTGCCTACTCAGTGAACGCATCGAAGCGGGGAAAGTCGGCCATTGGGCGAGATTTCACAAGGGCGACACGCCGGTGAGGTAACGGACGACCGGCGCATGGTCGGCGGGGCGTGGGAGGGGCGACAGACTCCGGCTGCGCGGAGTATGGATCGAGGTATTGTCCGTCGCCGGAGCCGTTGCCCCGTACATTGGAAGGCGCGGCACACGAATGGATACCCGCGGCAGTCAGCGATGCGATGGGTTGGTGTGATATGCCGGTGGTGAGCGCGGGAGTGCCGGACAACCACACGCTCGCTTTGGGCTCGCTGGGATTGTCCCAACGAACGACCTCGGCATGAACAGCGGGCCGGTCTGGATGGAGTTGGGACGCATGGGTAAAGGATTGGGACGGAGGGACAACGCATTCTGGTGATTTGTCCCTACACTCAGGAGGGAACCCGTTTCGGTCGTCCAACCGCAAGGACTTGCCATCATGCCAGACCCATCATCACTTCGCCTGCACAGACGTCACGCGCTTGCCGGAGGCTCCGCGCTGGCGGCGGCCCTGACGTTCCGGGCCGGTTCGGCCCAGGGAACACCGGAAGCGACGCCAGCCGCGGTGGCTGGACTGGAGGTCCCCGGTATCGAGGCGGCGCTCGCCGAAGGCGCGCCAGACTTCGCGTTGCTGGTCGGCGAAGTCATCGACGGCGAGGTTGTTCCCCTGCTCGACGTGAACGCCGATCTGGTGTTGCCGATCGGGTCGTCGTTCAAGTTCTGGATTCTGGCCACGCTCGCCGAGCAGGTGGAGCAGGGCATCCTGAGCTGGGAACAGGTCGTGGTGATCGAGGAGCCGTACAAGAGCGTGCCGGGCGGCGACCTGCGTTACGCGCTCGATGGCACCGAGTACACCCTGCGCTATCTGGCCGAGCGGATGATGCAGAAGAGCGATAACACCGCCACCGATCACATGCTGCACCTGGCCGGGCGCGAGAACGTGGAAACCATGATGGCGACCACCATCGGGATCGCCGATCCATCTCCGAACCTGCCACTGATTTCCACCCGCGAACTGGCGATGCTCAAATTCGCCTACCCCACCGACAAACTGGACGCCTACTACGCCGCCGATATCGACGAGCAACGACGAATCCTGGCCGAGGAGATCGCCGCCATTCCGTACTCGGCGCTGGCGGATATCGACCAGACCGCGCCGCTGGAGATCGACCGGGTGGAGTGGTTCGCCAATCGCGATGACCTGGCCCGGACGATGGTCTGGCTGTGGGAGGCGTCCCAACGCGAGGGCCTGCTGCCGGTGAAGGAGATCATCGCCCTCGAGACCCAACTCGCGTTCGACGGCGAACTCTGGCCGTACGTAGGGTTCAAGGGCGGCTCGGAAATGGGCGTGCTGGCTGGGTCGTGGATCATGCAGCGGGCCGATGACCGCATGTTCGTCTTCACCATCGGGTTCCGCAACGAGACCGGAGAGGTGAACACTCCTGGCGCGGTCGCGGCGATGGAGATGGTTCGCGACGCGATGGCGACCATTCCGTAGTGATGTTCCGTTTGCCAAAGCGGCACCTTCGGCGCCGGAAAAACGACACCTATTCGTAGGGGCGGACCCCCGTTCATGACGAACCCTTCCATACCCGCGCGGAGGGTGTCCGCCCAGTCGTGACATGCGAGTCCATGCGGCCAAGGCGGTGCGATCGGGCGGAGGGAGTGTTCGCGTATCGCTGGGAAGGCCACGCGCCGGCGGGCCCCGCATGGGATAGGGAACTCGGATGCCGGCTGGGCCTTCCATACTGGTGCATGGAAAGGCGCGAAATGTATGGATCCACGGCCCGCGCAAGCGGGGCTGTGGATCCTCGCCGCCGCGTGTCCGCTCAGTTTGGAGCGCGCTGGTGTGATCAGGTGATGCCGAACGAGTAGGTGGTGTGGGAGGTGAAGCCGGGTTCGCCGGGCAGGAGGACGGTGGAAGGGAAGTCCGGCTGGTTGGGCGAGTCGGGAAAGTGCTGGGTTTCGAGACAGAAGCCGGTGTTTCGCGGATAGGGTGAGCCCGAGGTTCCGGGGAAGTCTCCGGTGAGCTGGTTACCTGTGTAGAACTGCACGGCCGGTTCGCTGGTGCTGACGTCCATCATCCGGCCGCTGCCGGGATCGATCACGCGGACGTTGTAGCTGGGGTCGAACCCGAGGTCGTCGCTGGAGTCGAGGACGAAGCAGTGGTCGTAGCCGCCGGCGATGGCGAGCTGGGCGTCGCCGGGCTGGGCGATCCGCTCTCCGATCAGGTGGGCTTCGGTGAAGTCGAACGGGGTACCGGCGACCGGGGCAAGTTCGCCGGTGGGGATGAGGGTGTCGTTCACCGGGAGATAGCGGCTGGCGCGAAGCTGGATGGCGTGGCGGAGGATGTCGCCACTTCCCTCCCCCGCCAGGTTGAAATAGCTGTGGTTGGAGAGATTGATGACGGTGGGCGCATCGGTCGTGGCGCTGTAGCCAATGTGCAGGGCATTGGCCTCCGCGTTGAGGTAATAGGACACCGATACGTCAAGGTTGCCGGGATAGCCTTCTTCGCCGTCGGGACTGGTGTAGCGAAGGGTGAGGACGGGTCCCGCCTCGGTGTCGCTGGCTTCGGCCTTCCAGATCTGGCGGTCGAAGCCCTTGAGGCCGCCGTGAAGCGAGTTCGGCCCGTTGTTTTGCGGCAGGGTGTAGGTCTTGCCATCGAGGGTGAACCGTCCATTGGCGATGCGGTTGGCGTAGCGACCGACGATCGCGCCGAAGTACGGGCTGTGCTGGCGGTAGGTTTCCAGGTCGGCGCAGCCGAGCGCGACGTTGGCGACTTGGCCATGGCGGTCGGGAACGTAGAGCGACTGGATGATGCCGCCGTAGGTGAGGATGGAAACGGACATGCCGTGGTCATTGGTGAGCGTGTATCGCTCGACCGCCTGACCATCGATGTCGCCAAACGGCTCCCGGGTAATACCGCGTTGCATTGACCAGCCTTCCATGGGAGTTGCCCTCGAATCGTTGACCGGAAGTGTGGCCGACGCGCGCCTTCGGATCAACAGGGTGAGCGGCGGGTTCTGGCGGGGCTCACTGGCGGGCGGTGATCGTGGCGCACGAGGGGGCGGGCGCCACGTCGATCCGTTCGTGCCAGGCGGGGGCGATTTGCGGTGGATCGAAGGTGTTGTCCTCGACCGGCGGGAGGTCTTCGACGCTGTCGAACATCCAGTCGAGCCAGATGGTGTGCGGGCCTTCCCACGACCAGGGCTCGGTCCAGCCAATGTCCGAGGTGACACGAACCTGGTTGGCGGCGAGGTAGGCCCAGGGTGTGATGTGGACGCCGTCCCAGTCGAACGATATCGCCCGCCAGTCGGGAACCACCATGCCGTCGGCGACGCCCCAAGGGGTTCCGGGGAAGTCCGGGTGGGTGGCGTGATAGCCGTTGGCTGGATAGCGGCGGACGAGGTCGTGCCAGTCCTGGGCGGAGTTGAGTTCGAGTACGCGGGCGGTGGGCCGGATCGCGACGCGGCGGATGTTGATTGGGAACTCCAGTTCCCAGTCGCCGGAGCCGGCGAGGACGTGGGCGAGTTCCGGCGAGAGATTGCCGTAGGCATTCGAGGTCGAAACCAGCGGGCGCGGCTCGTGGACGTAGCGCTCCATCGAGCTGGGCTTGCCGCGGGGCCGGAGTTCCCAGACTTCATGCTCGCAGATGAATCCGTCGTGCTGGGGAAGCCAGAGTTGATGTTCGCGGTCGATGGGACCCCACCACCAGGCGATTCCGGGATGGGAGACGAGGTCGACGGCTCGTTGGCGCAGTCGATCCCGGTGGGACAGGGCGTGGGCGACGATCTGGTCGTGATCCCCGTTCCACGGGTTGATCTGGCCCACGGCGATCGCGATGGCGAAGAGTCCGAATTCAGGTCGCGCGAGGTCCGCTGGGTCGAGGCGGTGCTCCTCGGCCATCAAGAGGAGCACACAGCCGGCCGGGGAATCGAGGAGGGCTTCCGCGCGCTGTTCCGTGGTGTGCATGGCGCAACTCCAGCGGTGTGGTGTTGGTGTCTGGAACGATCGTACCGCGGGTGCGCCACGGGCGGGTTGATGGCTGATGACGACACGGCGATGGGGTTGAGTGACGACGCGGCCACCATTCCCTGGTCAAACGGCCAACGCGGCGATACATGGTGATTGTGCCAGGAGTACAATTGTAGCAGCGAGTACTTGTGATATTCGTACAAGTTCAGATGTGTTCTCAGGAGAATTTCGGACATGTTCCAACACGATGAAGTGGCGGAGATGCTGGCGGCGTTGCCACAGACCCGTCGATACGATCTGAACCGGCGGCGGCACGAGCACGATTCGCTGGGCGAGCTTTCGGTGCCGGCCGATGCCTACTGGGGCGTGCACACGGGCAGGGCGCTGCGGAACTTCCCGATCTCCGGCAAGCCGATCTCGATCTACCCCGACCTGATCACCGGGTACGCCTGCGTGAAGCAGGCGGCGGCGCGAGCCAACTCCGAAATCGGGGTGCTGGCCCAGGATAGGGCGGACTTGATCGACCGGGCCGCGGAGGAGATTCGCCATGGTGCGCTTCGCGATGAGTTCGTGGTGGACATCCTGCAAGGCGGGGCCGGAACCTCGACCAACATGAATGTCAACGAGGTGATCGCCAACCGGGGGCTGGAGCTGGGCGGCTTCCAGAAGGGCGAATACCAGCACCTCGACCCGCTGGATGACGTGAATCGCAGCCAGAGCACGAACGACACCTACCCGACTGCCTTCAAGATCGGGCTGCGGCTGGCGGTGACGCGGTTGCTGGACGAATTGCAGCTGCTGGAGGACTCGTTCGCGGCGAAGGGGCGCGAGTTCGCCGGTATCCTGAAGGTGGGAAGGACGCAGTTGCAGGACGCGGTGCCGATGACGCTCGGCCAGGAGTTCAGCAGCTTCGCGACGACCCTGGAGGAAGACCATTCCGAGCTGGAGGCGCTGGTCCCCTACCTGATGGAGATCAACCTGGGGGCGACCGCGATCGGAACCGGTATCGCCTCCGATCCGCGCTACGCGGAGGCGGCCCGAAAGCATCTTAGCGAGATCACCGGCTACGACCTGGTGACCGCCCGGAACCTGGTGGCGGCGACCAGCGACGTCGGCGTGTTCCTGAAGCTCTCCGGCGTGCTGAAGACGTCCGCGATGAAGCTCCTCAAGATCGCCAACGACCTGCGGCTGCTTTCCTCGGGCCCGCAGGCGGGGCTCGGCGAGATCTCGCTGCCGCCGGTGCAGGCCGGATCGAGCATCATGCCGGGCAAGGTGAACCCGGTGATTCCGGAGGCGGTGACGCAGGTGGCGTTCTCGGTGGCCGGATCCGACCTGACGGTGACGATGGCGGCCCAGGCCGGCCAGTTGCAGCTCAATGCGTTCCAGCCAGTGGTGGCCCACTCGCTGTTCCAGAGCCTGCAATGGATGACGACCGCGATGTCCACGCTACGGCTGCATTGCGTGGACGAGATCACAGCCAATGTCGATCGGCTGCAATCGATGGTGGCGAGTTCGGTGGGCGTGGTCACCGCGCTGGTTCCGATCATCGGGTACGACGCGGCGGCGATCCTGGCGAAGCAGGGCCTGGCGACCGGACGGCCGGTGGCCGACCTGGTGGTGGAGGCCGGGTTGATGACTCGCGAGGAAGTGGCGCTGGAACTCACGCCGGCGCGTCTGGCGCGAGAGGTGGTCGAGGTTCCTGCGTAGCGCCGCTGGGTGGTGGAAGAGGCCTGGAAGGTTTCCGGAAGATTCGGGGCGTAAACCTGTACTCACGGGATCGCTGGTGTCAGCGATCAGAGAGTTCAGGAGATGTTACGGATGGCTACCACTACTCGCAGGACGTTCGTTGGCGCGGCGGCGGCGCTTGGCGCGACGGTCGCGATTCCACAACTCGTGCTGGGCAAGCAGGACGCGGCGACACCGGCGGCCGAAGGCGAGGCCGCCCCCTCGCTCCTCTCCGGGCTGGGACTGCCCGAGTTCACGGTGACCGTGACCAACGACGGGATGGAGTTCGAACCGGAGACCACGGCCGGAACGATTCTGCTGAAGGCGACCAACCAGAGCGATGGCTGGGCGGGAATCCAGTTCCTCCAGGTCGACCCGTCCATCACCGAAGAGGAAATCCTCGCCAACCTGGGACCGGAAACCGCCATCCCGGCGTTCGCCCACGAGGGCGTGATGACCGGTGGCGTGAGTTGCGAGCCGGGCGCTTCGGGCGAGGTGGTATTCGTGTTGGGGCCTGGCGACTGGTGGGTGCTGAACACCGGCGAGGCGTTCGGCATAGCACCGCTGGTGGTGACCGGTGAGGTGGCCGAGGTGGCGATCGAGGCCGATGTTGAGGTGGAAATGGCGCACCACGACTTCGCGATGCCGTCCGAGGTTGGCGTGGGGCCGAAGATCTGGCACCTGACCAACGTCGATCCGGTGCTGCACCACCTGCTGATCCTGTCGTTCCCGCGGGAGGTGACGGAGGAAGAAGTGCTCGCGGCGATCATGGCCGAGGAAGGCATGGGCACGCCACCGGCCGATCTCGATGTTTCCCAGATCGCTTTCATGGGTGAGTCGGGCCTGATCTCGATGGGTCAAAGCAACTGGGTCCAGTGGGAGCTTCCGGCAGGCAATTACGCCGGTGTGTGCTTCATCAGCGATCCGGGCGAGGACCAGCCACCGCATGCCATGATCGGCATGATCGAGGTGTTCACGGTCGCCTGATATCTCCCGCGAGGGAAGAAGGGGGTGACCGCCGGGGGCGGCCGCTTCCTTCTTTCCGTATTTGATCGGAAGTGCCGCCATGGAAGAGACGAACCAGGAGCCAGGAGGAGCCAGAACGGACGATGGGCCGCGGGAGGTTCACCGGTACGATTCGTTCGTGGTGCGGCTGTGGTCACGGGGCGATGGGGAGCTGTTTGGGCGGGCGGAGCTGCGGCACGTGCAATCCGATGTTGTGTCGACGGGGACGATGGTGGGTCTGGAGTGGATAGACGCGGAGATGGCGCGGCTCCTGGGATTGCATGAGGAGCCCTGAGGTGGGTTGGGAGGCGCTCAGCTCGCGACGCGATCCTGGGTGGAGGTGGTAAGCGCCAGGTCGAGCACTTCCTGGCCGAGATCGAGCCCCTCCTCCAGCGACATGGCCTTGCCTCGGTCCCAGGCGCTGGCGGCGACATGTGGTTCCAGGGCGGCGCGAGGCCCGGCGATCGCCTGATCGAATCGGGCCTGTTCGCCAACGGTTCGGGCAAGGTCGATGGACTCGCAAATCGCCTGGTTGGCGGCGAACAGCAGGATCGCCTCCTCATTGTGTCCCTGGCCAGCCGCCAGTCGCGCTGTCTCGAAGATGAAGCTCTCCTTGTCGGAATCGAAGCCGAAATCACGGATGACATCGATCGCGTCCGCAAGGTGGCGCGCCGCTTCATCCAGGTTTCCCAACTCCAGATTCAGCATGCCGCACGACTGCCTGGCACTGGCGGCATTTCGCTTGTCGCCCACCTCATCGAAGAGGCTCACGGCTTCGTTGGCGAGGATCAGGCCCTCGGCGAACTGGCCCGCGTCGTGGGCGGCGCCCATCTGGATGAGCAGCGACCAGGGCAGGGACAAGCGATTGTCGGTCAGGCGGGCGAGGCGCTCGCTCTCCTTGCCGATCGCGAGGGTGCCTGCGATGTCTCCCGAGTGATAGGTGGCGGCGCCAAGATGGGTCAGGACGTACGACTGACCGAGCGGGTCTTCGTTGGCCCGGGCGATGTCGAGCGCTTCATGCAGAGACGCCAGAGCCTCGGTGAGCTGGCTTCTGTCCATCTGGATCGAGGCAATGGCGACCAGGGCATGTGTCTGTCCCCACAAGTCGTCGTGGTTTCGGGATATATCCAGTGCCCTGGTATTGAGGCGGAGAACCTCATCCGGATTGCCCTCGCGGTACTTCCTGACCGATGTCAACCGGTCGATCACCGCGACTTGGACCGGATCGTCCACCTTCTCCCAGTACCGGCGCGCGATGGTTTCGAATTCCATGACCTTGTCGTGGTTGCCGGTACGCTCGTAGATGTTGGTGAGCGCCTGGGCGGCGATGGCGTGTTCCTCGGAGATCTCCGTGGCGGGGAGAGGGAGGATGCTCTCGAGCCAGGTCAGTCCCTCGCGCATGTGACTTCGGTAGAACCAGAATGGCCACGCATGGGCGGCGATGGTGAGGGTGGACGGAGGGTGATGCTCCCGTGACCACTCCAGGGCCGCGCGAATGTTGTCGAGATCCCGTTCGTACCGATCGAAGTGGGCAAGCTGTCGCCGATCCCGGAGTTCCGGGTAGGCCTTGGCGGTAAGTTCGGCATAGAAGCGCGCGTGAGCTAGGCGGACACCTCCGCTCTCGCGCTCGGCGTCCAGCAGCATGACGGCCACCTCGCGGATCGTTTCGAGGATGACGAGGCGGCGAGCGCCGTTCACATGGGTCCACTGGACGAGATTCTTCGTTTCCAGGGCGTTGGCGAGGGCGAGGGCGTCGTCCCCGCCGATGGCCTCCAGCGCGTCGAGTTCCGCGCCACCCGCGAACACCGCCAGCCGGCGGAACAGGGCTTGTTCGGGTTCGGTGAGCAGGTCGTAGCTCCAGAGCACGAGGTCCTGGAGCGTCTGGTGGCGTTCGGGCAGGTCCTGGGGGCCATCCCGCAGGACGTGAATGGAGGCTCGCTGGCTGAGCTGGGCGAGGACCTCGCTGGGACGGCGGTCGTAACAACGGGCGGCGGCGAGTTCGATGGCGAGGGGCAGGCCGTCGAGCCGGACGCAAAGGTCGGCGATCGCGGCGGGATCGTCGCCGCTGGGGGTGTAGCCGAAGCGCTGGGCGCGGAGGTGCTGGACGAAGAGCGCGGTCGATTCGACCTCTTCCAGCCGGTCGGGGGTGGTGATCCCGCCATCCGGCAGGTCGAGGACGTCGAGGCGGTAGAGGTGCTCGGCCCGGATCCGGACTGGCTGGCGGCTGGTGGCGAGGATGGTGAGCCCGGGACAGGCTTCGAGCAGGCGGGCGATCACCGCCCCGGCGCCGGTGATCTGCTCAAGGTTGTCGAGCACCAGCAGGTAAGTTCGGGGTTGGAGAAAGTTCCTGACCACGTCCTCGGATGATTGGCGAGGATTTCCCGCGATCTGGAGGGCCACCTCGATCGACGTGTGGAGGCGATCCGCGCTTCGCGCGGCCGCGAGCGAGACGAAGCCCACGCCATCGGGGAAGTCGGCCTTGACCGAGGTCGCGACCTCGGTGGCGAGCCGGGTCTTGCCGATGCCTCCGCTGCCGGTGACGGTCACCAGGCGGACGGTGGGCTCGCGGAGCATGGTGGCGACGGCCGCGATCTCTTCCTGGCGGCCGACCGTGCGAGTGGGCACGGAAGGGAGCGATCGGTACTTCGCGGAGGCGGCGCGGATAACGGCGTCGTCCTCGACCTGGACCGGCGCCTGGCGGATGGCGTCGGCGAGACGGGTGGTTTCGGGCTCGGGGGTGTCGTCGTACTCGCGGGCGAGCAGATCGCGGCAGCGTTCGTACTGGCGAAGGGCGAGACTGCGCTGTCCGGCCGCCTGGTAGGCGCGCATGAGGGCACGGTGCGCGGACTCGGCGGTTGCTTCCTGGGCGAGCAGGGCCTCGAGCCAGGGCGTGGCGGCGAGCGGTTCGCCGGCGGCGAGGTCGAGGGCGGCAAGCTCGAGCACGGCGCGTTCATATTCGGCGCGCAGGGCTTCGCGGCGGGGAACGGGCCACTCGGCGTAGCGTTCATCGGCCACGAACTCTCCCCGGTAGAGGTCGAGCGCCGTGCGCAGGATCGGGCGTTGCTCCGGTTCTGGCAGCGCGGAGGCGTGCGAAAGGAGGGCGGTGAACTGGTCGACATCGAGCCAGAGGTCAACGTCCTCGCCGAGGGCGATGGAGGTGCCGGCCACGCTGATGCATTTGGAGTCTCGCCCGGTACGGAGGCCGGGCTCGAGGGTGCGGCGGAGGGCGTGGAGGGACTTGTAGAGCGCGTTGGCGCCGGAATCCAGATCAGCATCGGGCCAGAGGAGGTCGATGATCTGTTCGCGGTGCAGACGGTGGCCGGGCGTGCTGGCGAGCAGCAGCAGGAGCGAGCGGGCACGGCGACCGGACCAGTCGCGGTCGGTGAGGACGCGCCCATCGATGGTGATTTCGCCTGGGCCGAGCAGGCGGATGCGAAGCGATGGCCGGGCCGGGCCAACCGGAGAAGTTCCCATCGGGCAGCGTCCTTGCCTACAGGTACGTGGAGGACTGGGGGCGTCCCTGGTGGGCACCAATGTGAAGATTCCTCCATGGTGAATAGGCGTGAGTGTACCGCTGTTTGCCCTGATTGGCCCGATGGATGGATGGAAGGTGCCGGTTGGCCGTGGCGTTGACGCCAGAAAGACCGGGGGCGGACGTGTGCTCCCCGGTCTTCCCGGCGTGTGGCGAAGAGGTTATTCGGCGACGGTGATCACGTTGTACATGCCGTGGTAGGCGTGGGGGGCGCTGTCGCCCATGTCCGGGAAGAAACAGATGACGAGGTAGGTGCCCGCCGGAAGGTCGAGCGGCACCCACTGGGATGTCCCATGCGATTGCGTGCCGGTAATGCCCAGGAACTCGAAATCGGTTTCGGGGTTGAGCCCGGAGTAGGCGACGGGAGTTCCGGTCATCTCGCCCTCCATCTCCTCGTGCAGGACAACCTCGACCTGTTCGAGGGTCATGTCGTCGGGACCCTTCAGGAACTGCACGAAATGTGGCTGGGCGCCGATGTTGTCCACGCGGACCAGTTGTGCTCCGGCGACCAGTTCGCCTTCGGTCACCTCGATCACGTATTCGCCCATGGTGACGACCGCGCTGGTGGAGGGCTCGGCGAGGTCGGCGGGCATCTCGCCGGTGACCTCGAACACGACGGGCGCCTGGGGGGCCATCGGGTCGTCGGCCCAGGCCACCCAACTCCCGGGAATGAGGTCAATGATGGCTTCGCCCGGGGAGCCATCCATGCTGTAGGCGCCACCGGGGAAGAGGGATTCGAAGTAGAAGGGCGGGATGCCGCCACCCGCTTCGGGTGAGGCCTCGTCATCGGCGGGTGCCGCTTCGCCTTCACCAGTCATTCCGGCCACGTAGGCGCCGATGGCGTCGAGGAATTCCTCGCCGGACATGCCAGCGGGCTGGATGAAGGACACTCCGCCCCCGCCCTGCTCGAGCATTTCATCGGAAATGGTGACATGCAGGTGATAGCGGCCGGCCGCGAGTGACCCGGGGATGCCCTCGAAACCGGTGGCGGTGACATGGACATCGAGCGACGGGAATCCCAGGTCGGCGACCTGATCTTCAGGCGTCGCCACTTGCGCGGCCACGGCTGGTGAGAGAACGAGGGTTCCCAGAACAACCGACGATCCCAAGGCGGCGGTGGAACCAATGAACTGACGGCGTGTTGTAGGCATGAAAGACTTCCTCACACTGCTGATCGCCTCCGTCAGCGATCCTGCACCTGTTGTAGCGAGGAGTTCTTTCAGAAATCTTCCAGCGCCGTTTCCGGGCAGCAGCAGGCAGGGGGATGGCAAGGCACATGCCCTGCCGTCCCCGTGACGAGATAGGTGTGTTGTCGTCGGCGTTATTCGCTGTGGAACGCGTAGATGGTGGTGGAGGTGAATTCCTCGCCGGGACGCAGCACGACCGAGGGGAACGACGGTTCGTTCGGGGAGTTCGGGAAGTGCTGGGTTTCGAAGCAGATGGCGTCCGTTTGGCGGTAGAGCTTGCCGCTGTGTCCGGCGATCGAGCCATCGAGCGAGTTTGAGGTGTAGACCTGCACGCCGGGCTCGGTGGTGAGGGTTTCCATCACGCGGCCAGAGGCCGGGTCCATGAGCCAGGCGGCCCTGGCCAGTGACTGGTCGTCCGGCGTGGGGCGGTTCACGATGTAGTTATGATCGACGCCGCGCGCGGTGCGGATTTCCGGGTCGCTGGCGTCACGCAGCGCGTCGCCGACGCGGCGGGCGGTGCGGAAGTCGAGCCCGGTGCCTTCGACCTGGGCGATTTGCCCGGTTGGAATCTGGTCCTGGTCGGTGGGCGTGAACTGGTCGCAGAAGAGCTGGAGGATGTGGTCCTCGATGGCGCCGCTGCCCTCGCCCGACAGGTTGAAATAGCTGTGATTGGTGAGGTTGAGCACGGTTGGCGCGTTGGTGGTGGCGTGGTAATCCAGCCGCAGGGCGTTCTCCGCGTTGAACGAGTAGGTGACGGAGACGGTGAGTTCGCCGGGATAGCCTTCGTCGCCATCGGGTGAGACGTGGGTGAGCCTGACCGCTGGCGCGCCGTCGATCTCGGTGACCTCGCTGGCCCAGACGTAGCGGTCGAACGGGCGAGCGCCGCCATGGGTGCTGTGGGGTGGCCGGTTGGCGGTGACGTTGATCGTCTTGCCGTCGAGTTCGAACGACGCGCCGCGCAGGCGGTTGGCGAAGCGTCCGAGCACGGAGCCGAAGTGCGGATTCTTGGCGATGTAGCCATCGAGGTTGTCGAAGCCGAGGACGACGTTGGCGAGTTCGCCATCGCGGCCCGCAACCCAGACTTCCTGGATGACGGCGCCAAAGGAGAGGATCGCGACGCGCGACCCGGCGTCGTTGGTGAGCACGAAGCGCTCGACGGGCGTTCCGTCGAAATCGCCGGCGTGCGACCGCACGATGTGTTTGTCCGTATTCGTCACTACGTCCTCCGGAGTGATCTAGAAGTCGAAGAGTTCCTCAAGGAACCCGCCGCGCTTCTTCTTGCGCTTGCCATGGCGATCGTAGGTGTAGTCATCGTCGTCGTCGCGGTAGTCACGGGTGGCGGTGGTGGTCGCCTGGCGTGGTTCCGTCCGGGTGGGCGGGGGTACCGACGCGCGGTCGATGATCTTGTCGAGCTCGCCGCGATCGAGCCACACGCCCCGGCACTTGGGGCAGTAGTCGATCTCGACGTCGTTGCGGTCGCTCATCACGAGTTCGGTCTGGTCAATTGGGCATTGCATGGGGTGTTCTCCAGACGGTGTCTACAGGCATCATTGCCGCCGTAAGTGTACGTTGGCGAGGCAACGGGATTCGGCAGGCCCGCCGGAAACAGCTCAGCTCCGGCCCGGTTTGAAGGTCACGATCGCGGCGGCGCCTCCGCGGCGCGTGGCAAGCGCCCGGTCGATCGCGGTGTCGAGCGCCTCGCGCGCCGTTTTCCCCGAGAGTTTCCGGTGACGAAGCCAGGTGACCATGCCCGGGTAGGCGGTGCCGTAGGCCGGATACTCGGGCTCCTCCACGGCGCGGATGATGCGCAGGCGCGACTTCGTGACGTGCTTGTACAGTTCGCGCAGGACCCAGGAGTGGAGCAGGTCGTGGTTGGCGGGCGCCTTGTACGGGATGCCTTCGAGCAGGAGCGCCAGTTGGAGCGGGAAGAGCAGTTCGGGCGTGCCGGTGTAGTCGATGGTCGCGCCGCCCTGCTTGTCGATCCACTTCAGCAGGCGCTCGATGTCCTTGACGGAGACGTAGTCGCTGGTGGTTTCGCTGCCCCTGGCGGCCGTCGCCTTGGTGGCGCGTGCCGGCCTGGCGGTGGCCGGTCCCGGTTTCGAGGCGCGGGGGGAGGCCGGTGTCGTCGTTCGCGTGGAGGCTGCCTTGCGCCCGGTTGATTTCGCCGCCGTGGCCGAGGCGGGGCGTGCGGTGACGGCGGGTTTCCTGGCGGTGGTGGCGCGGGAGGAACCGTTCGTCGCGGGGAGCGATACCTGTCTCGGTTTCGGTTCCTCGCGCGGACGTTCGAGCAGGCCGGCTTCGTAGAGGAAGGGGCTGTTCGATTCCTTCGCGGTGCTGGCGGGGTGACCGACGATGAGCGTGTTCGACGAGCGAGTCATCGCGACGTAGAACAGGCGACGCTCGGCCTCCATCTCACCGAACTCCCAGCGGGTGAGGGGGTCCGGGGCGATGGCTGACGAGACCCACGGCAGCACGACCGTATGCCACTGGCGGCCCTTGGCGCCGTGATAGGTGGCGAGTTCGACCCGGGGGCCGGACTGGCGGTTGGTCTCGGCCGAGCGTTCGATGAAACCCCGGAGCCGCTCGATGGCTTCCTCGCGGGTGGAGTCTCGCCGATTGAGGATGGTGCGGAGCAGTTCGAGCGGGCGCTCACTGGGATCCTGGCCTTCCTTTTCGCTGGAGTCGAAGCCGAGGAACCGCGATTCGATGATCCTGAGTTCGTCCAGCGCGTTCTTCTGCTTGAGGAGCAGGGCGATGGCGTTCTCGAAGCCCTGCACCACACGCGACTGCATCTGGGGCTGGAGGATGCTGATCAGTTCCGGCAGGGTGAGGCCGTTGAACTGGTTGATCTGGTCGTTCCGGACGAGCCGGGGGAACCAGGTGTAGCTGGCGATGGCCGGCCGGAGATCGGTCACCTCCCGCACGCCCTGTTCGCGGAGGGCGGTGGCGAGGTCGAGCAGGGCGAGGGCGCTGGCCCAGGTCTGGATCAGGTCGCGGCCGGACTTGACCGCGTGGGGAATGCCACTGGCGATGAGGTGGACCTGGATTTCGTCGAGGTGCTGGTTTCGCCGCGCCAGGATCGCGACGTCGCTCCAGTTGAGCGCGGGCGATTCGTCGATCTCCCGCTTCAGCCGGTCCACGATCTGGCGCGATCCGGCGAGGCGGTCGGTGGCTGAGACGAGTTCGATGGTGCCCGCCTCGCCGACGCCGGAGCGCGGGGTCTTGGCGACGCGGTCGCGGTTCTGGCGAATGAGCTGGGTGGAGCGGTCGAGGACGGTTTTCGGGCAGCGGTAGTTGGTATGGAGTTCGTAGGAGGTGAAGGTACGACCGAACGGCTTGTCGGGCCGGATCAGGTAGCTGGCCGAGGCCCAGCGAAAGCCGTAGATGGCCTGGTCATCGTCGCCGGTGATCACGAGCGAGGCCTTGCGGGCGATGAGTTCGATCAGGGCCTGGTCGAGGGGGTTGATGTCCTGCACCTCGTCGACGATGACCTCGTCGTAGCGCTCCTGGATGCGTTCCGCGACCTCCGGATGTTGCTGGAGGAGGGTGAGGGCGCGCAGCTTCTGGTCCTCGAAGTCGATGAGGTTGCGGGTTTCGAGCTGTTCCTCGTACCGCAGGAACTCGCGCCGAAGCTGGATGGCGAACTCCTTCGCGTGCGTTTCCGCAGGGTAGTTGGCAAGGAATCGCTCGGGCACCAGGCGGGCGTAGTTCTTCTCGATCCAGCGCTTCACCTGCGAGGTGTTGAGATTCTGGGGATCGAAGAGGTGGCTTTTCAGCGTGCCGAACATGCCGGTAAGGACCATGCCGTCGGACTGCTCGATGAGGGCCGAGAGGAGCGGCTCGGCGGAGCCGTGGAAGACCTGGCTGGTGCGGTTCCGGGAGGATGGGAACTGGCGGGTGAGGATGGAAAGGCCGAAGGCGTTGAGGGTGCGGATTTCGACGTTGCCGGGAATGCCGAGGCGGCGCAGGGCGTTCCTGAACGAGGTGGCGGCCTGGTTGTCGAAGGTGAGGATCAGGAGGCGGGTTGGGGGTATGCCGGATTCGATGAGGTGACCCGCCCGGTGGGCGAGCGTTTCGGTCTTGCCGGACCCGGCTGGCGCGATGACGCGGATCGAACGCTGGGACGAGGTGATGACCTGCCGTTGGGATGCATCCGGCGCGTGGCTGGTGGGAGGCGGGGCGATGCTCATGACATTCCGGGGTTGGGAACTCGCTGCTGACATGAAAACGGGGACGGTGTTCCTCGTCTCCCTAGTGTAGCGGGGCGCGGCGGTTCTGGCCGGAGGTTGTCGCTCATGCGTTCGCCCGTGGAGCGCGAACCCAGAGTAGTGACAGGCCTCGTGCTTGTCACAGGGCGAACCATCCCATCGCTCATCCAGCCTCCGCGACTCAGAGGCGACTTTCCGCTCATTTCGGACCGCTCATGCTCGCGTGGATGAGGCTTTCGTGGGGCGGCGGGGGCTACAGAGTCCGGCTATGCCGTGAATGGAATGGATCGCGATCCGTGGCCGGAGCCGTCGCCCCGTACATATCCGCGAGCCTCATCCGGCACGATACCGGTGGCCGGCACAAGGCCGGCCACTACCCGGGTGTGTTTTTCGGGGGAGGCCGTGGGGCCGGCATGAAGCCGGCCGGAGGTTGTGGGCGGGGGTCAGGATTCGTCGGGTTCGTCGACGGTTTCCACGTCGTAGGTGGGGAATCGCCAGCCCATGTCGCGGTCGAGCAGGCCGCCGTAGCCGATGGACGCCATGTCCTGCTCGGTGACGGTTTCACCGCTCATCAGCCAGGGTAGGACGAGGTCGGCGACGGTTGCCCGGGAGTACATGGAGCAGGAAGCCAGGTTGACGATCGGGAGGCCGGTGTCCTCGACCGCGGCCAGCCAGAACATGGAGCCGGGATGGGCTGGGGCGCCGAGGCGAATGATGTTGGCGCCGATCGCGGGCATCGCCTGGAGCGAGGCATCGAGCGGGTCCATCATGTTGCCGCCAGCGGTGAAGATCATGTTCGCGCCGTCCGCCTGGAAGCGCTCGATGGCCTCGTGGACGTGTTCCGTGTCGTTGGCGACGTAGACGAAGCCGAGCACCTCGCTGCCGTACCAGCGCACCTTGGCGGTGACGGACGCCTCGAACCGGTCGCGCATCTTTTCGGCGAGCCCTTCGGTGACGACGATGCCGACCCGGTGCGGCAGGTAGGGCTTGACCTCGAGGATGGGCTGCTCGCGGGCGGCGATCAGTTCCTCCACGTTCGCGAGGGTGGATTCGGGCATGGCGACGGTGCCGATCTTGGCCCCGGCCACGATTTTGCCTGGCACCACCGGCAGCCGGTCGAGCACGGTGAAGAGGCCGAGCGGCGCCTGGTTGTTGACCAGTTCCACGGCGGCGGGATCGACGCGGAGCAGTCCCTTGGTTTCCGCGACGACGTTCACCCGGCTCTGGACCGGCTTGCGAGCCATGAGCCCAGGGCCCATGGCGAGGCGGGCCAGCCTGGCGGCCGCCTCGTCTTCATGGATTTCGCCGGGTTCCAGCCGGATCGCGTGAATGGGGGAATCGAGCCGGGCGACGAGATCCAGGTCTCCGGCGTCGAGAACCTGGCCCTTGCGAATGCGGCCTCCCCCGGGAACCTTCACCTCATGGGTCACGATCGCGCCTTCGAGGCGACCGGTGAACGAGGGGGAAGCCGGGTCGATGACAAATGCCTGCATGATGTCCCTTCTTCGGGTGATATCCACCCTTTCCGGGAATTATCGGACAGATGGGGGCCGCCAGGGCCCGCCGGGCAGGCAGGTGGTGACCGGATTCATGGTGTTTCGAGGGGCAATCGGATGGTGACGGTGGTGCCTTCGTCGAGCCGGCTGGTGGCCGAGATCGACCCGCCGTGGGCCACGACCAGGCCGCGGGCGATGGCGAGCCCGAGGCCACTGCCACCGGAATCGGCCGACTTCTCGAACCGCTCGAACATGCGCGTGGCGGCCTCCTCGCTCATGCCACAACCGGTGTCCTCGACCTGGATGAGTACCTCGTCTCCCACCTGGCTTGTCCGCAGGGTGATGGTTCCGCCCTCGGGCGTGTAGCGGAGGGAGTTGGTCACCAGGTTGTCGAGTACCTGCGTCATGCGAAACGGATCGATCCGAACGGTTGGGGTCGTGTATGGGTCGGCGACGACGATAACGCCCTTGCTGGAGGCCACGGCGCCGAACGACGCGGCGACATCGCGGATGAGGTCGCCAGGATCCGTGTCCGCGAAGTGGAGGCTGATCGCGCCGGCCTCGGTGTTGGCGAGCACCTGCAGGTCGTTCAGCAGGTGACCCATGGCGCGGGTGCGCTCCAGTAGTGGTTCGAGGTGCTCCCTGTCGGCGGGATAGACGTCGTCGAGCATCCCTTCGATGGTGCCTTGGACGATGGCGAGCGGGGTACGCAGTTCATGGGTGACATCGGAGAGCAGGCGCTGACGCTGCTCCTCGTTGGCCTGCAACCGCTCGGCCATGGTGTTGAACGCGGCGACGACTCCCCTGGATTCGCGCGGGCTCCGTGTGGTGACGCGGGCCGAGTAGTCCCCTTGGGCGACGCGGTCGGCGGCATCGATCACCTGAGCGAGCGGCCGGAAGGCGCGCACGATCTTCCGGACCAGCAGGAAGGCGATGGCGCCGATCGCCAGCAAGGCGATTGGCGGCCAGAAGAACGGTCCTGGTGGCCCTTCGCCGTCGGGCGGACCCCAGGTTTCGCCGATGTGGTTGATGATGGCCAGCGCGATACAGCCGAGGATGAAGATGCCGATGGTGAGGATGGCGAAGCGGCGGCCGATCGCCCGGCCTGGCCCTGGACCGTGGGGGGGCCAGGGCTCGCCCTCCGGCCACCAGGGGGGTGGCTTGTCGCCTGGAGGCCCGCCAAATGGGCCGCGATGCTGAGGACCCTTAGGAGGAGGCATCGGTGAACCGGTAGCCGACGCCGTGGACGGTCTGGATGAACTGCTCGCCACCGGCGGGAGATTCCAGCTTGCGGCGGATGTTCTTGATGTGGGCGTCGATCGCCCGTTCGTAGGCTTCGGCCATGGTGCCATGGACGGCGCGCAGCAATTGGGTCCGGGTGAAGACCCGGCCTGGCTCGCGGGCCATGGTGGCAAGCAACTGGAACTCGGTGGCCGTTAGTTCCACCACGTCATCGCGGAGGGTGACGCGCATGCGCGGAATGTCGATGGTGAGTTGGCCGTGGGTCAGCAGGTCGACGGGCGCTTCGGGAGCGGAGACCCGGCGAAGGACGGCGCGGACCCGGGCGACGAGTTCGCCCGGGCTGAACGGCTTGACCATGTAGTCGTCCGCGCCGAGTTCCAGACCGACGATGCGGTCGACCTCGTCCCCGCGGGCGGTGAGGATGATCACGGGGAGATTCCCGCCGCCCCGCAGTTCGCGAAGGATATCGAGGCCGTTTCCGTCTGGGAGGCCCAGGTCGAGCACGACGAGGTCAGGCTCGTCGGCGCGAATCCGGCGCTGGCCATCGGTGGCGTTGGAGGCGGTGATGGCGTGGAACCCGCCCCGGTTCAGGTAGTCGCGAACGAGGTGAAGCAGGGCGGATTCATCTTCGATGACAAGGATGGTGTGCATGGAAGGTCGATGCTCCATCAGGCGGAGGGTGAGCTCGCGGAATCAGGCGGTGACGAGGCCATGTCGGCGTGCTGCCGGCGATGCCACTCCTCCATCCATTGTGCGCGGTCGGGTCCACCCGGTCCGCCAGGACCACGGAAGCGCGGTTCGCCGAAGACGAAGCGGGCGACGCCGATGGTGAAGATGATGGCGAGCGGGATGAAGAAGATGCCGAACGGGAAACCGCGATGGTCGCGCTCGACGATGACGGTGGTTGCTCCTTCGATCGTGTTGCCCTGGTCGTCGACCACCTGGACGACCTCGACCTGGCGGTCGGGTGGACCCCATTCGCGGTCGGGACCCCAGATGGCGATGGCGGTGAACGCCCCAATGACGAGCACGGCGAGCGTGAAGAATACGGATCGACGACTCATTATACGAACCCTTTCCGGAGAGAACGTTTGGTTGATTCCGGGAACCCGGCCATTGCCCGGTTCCGATGATTCCAGTGTGGAAGGGGGATATGAACCGGGTGTGAACGCGAGGCGGAGGAATTGGGGGAACCAGGGACGCCCGAATGATGGGCCGATTCACGATGACCGGATCGGTGCCGGGTGCGGCATACTGAGTGACAGGACAGACCAGTGGACGCTTCCACACGGGAACGGCCAAGGGACGTGCACGGCGCGTTTGGCCATCGACCGGAGCGGCAACGGTGACATCGTTCGATCCAGGCGAACCATCGACGCGGGAGCCGCGCCGGCTTGCGGTCGAGGGCCCAGCCGGCCCGCCGCCGTGGGAGCCGATTTCCGACACGGCCGATGTGCTGATTGGGCGTGAGACGGAACTCGCGCGGGCCGAGCGCCGGTTGCGGGCGCTGGCGGGGCATTCGGGCTCGATCGTGGGCATCGTGGGCGAACCCGGCATCGGGAAAACCCGGTTCGCGCGGCGGTTGGCCGAACGCGCCGCCGAGCATGACATCCCCGTGCTGTGGAGCCGGAGCCTGGAGGATGACTGGCGCCCGCGGTACCAGATGTGGGACGACGTGATCGGGCTGGCGCTGGATCGGGTGGGCTGGCCGGCCGGGCGGGAGCCGGTTCCCGACTGGGTCGCGACGCTGGCGCCGGTCATCGCCGGAATCGGCGCGCGGTATCCGCGGGTTCGGCCTCTGGGTCAGTTGACGCTGCGGGAGGAGCAGTTCCGGATCGCGGACGCCATCACCCAATGCCTGCGGGACATCACCAGCCGGGCTCCGCTGATGGTGGTGCTGGACGACCTGCAGTGGGTCGATGGCGAATCGCTGCGGGTGCTGCGGCATGTGGTGGCGAAGCTGGATTCGATGCCGATGCTGATGGTGGCGACGATCCGCTCCGACGAGCTGGAGCGGTCGGAGCAGCTGGGGGAGGTGACGAGCTGGTTCCGCCGCGAGCCTGCCTGGGAGGAAATCCGGCTGGGCGGACTGGGAGAGGACCAGGTCGCCCGGATGATGGAGGCGATCGGCGACGAGGCGTATCCGCCGGAACTCGTTCGGTTGATCTACGAAACCACCCAGGGCAACCCGTTCTTCGTGCAGGAGATGACCCGGCACTTCCTGGACGAGGCTCATCAGTCGTCGTTTGACGACCTGCTGGCGGCGACCCGCAAGGGTGATCTCACCGTGCCCGACGGATTGCGGCAGGTGGTGGAGCTCCGGGTGGGGCGGCTGCCGGCGAGAACGCAACGGATGCTGAAGCTGGCGGCGGTGTGCTCCGGAGGCTTCGACTTCCCGATGCTGTCGGCGCTGACCTCGCTGGAGGAAGACGACCTGCTGGGCGCGATTGACGAAGCGCTGGCGGCGCGCCTGATCGTGCCGGTCGAGGGCGCGTTCGAGCGCTATGACTTCATGCACGACCTGGTGCGGTTGTCGCTCTACAACTCGTGGAGCCCGTCGAGACGGGTGCGATTGCACCGGGCACTGGCGCTGGCCCTGATCGAGGTGCATGGCGAGGCGGCGCCCTTGCACGCCGCGCAGATCGCGTTGCATTTCCACATCTCGGCCCAGGTGGCGGGCGCCGAGAACGGGGTGCCGTATGCGTTGGCGGCGGCTGGCCAGGCCGAGCGGCGGCGTTCTCCCGAAGAGGTGGCCCTTTGGTACGAGCGGGCCTTGGACATGGCGGCCACCCGTTCCGCGGGCGAGCGCGCGGATATCGCCCGCGCCATGGTGCTCGCCCAGGCGAACGCGCTGTGGCTGGACCGTGCCCTGGACTCGCTGGTGGAGGCCCTGCACCTGATGCGGGAGGCGGGCTGGCCCGAGCGTGACCGGGCCGCGTTCATCGCGGAGGCGGTGACCTTGCTGCACGATGGCGGCGCGGCGCCCGAGTTGTGGATGCCGCTGCTGCGTGAGGGGCTGGCGCTGACGCCGCCGGACGACGAGGTGACCTGGGCGCGCCTCACGCTGCTGATCGAGCGATTCGAGGCGTACACGATCAACGGGATCAGCGGGTCCAGGTGGTTGGGCACGGATTCCCGGGCGGCCGAGATCGCCCGGGCCAGCGGCGACGAGGATCTGTTCGCGCGGTCGCTTCAGCCCTGGGACCTGTGGGACCGGGATTGGACGAGGCAGCTTTCGGATCTGGTTACCACCTGGCACAAGCCGGCGGCGATCATCCGCGCCCTGACGGTGAGCGGGGCGGACTGGCTCTATCACCACGGGGAGTTCCGGCTGGCGAAGGCGCACTTCGAGAACCTGCTGGCGATTGCCCGGCAACAGGGATCGGTGCCGGGCCAGGCGGAGGCGCTGGTGCGGCTGAGCATCATCCACGCCGCGCTGGGTGACCTGGATGATGCCCGGAATTACGAGCGGGAAGCGACCGCGCGCGTCGAACGGTTGGGGCCGGGCCACCGGCTGCACGCGAGCCTGTGGTGGGTGCGGGCATTCCTGCGGGAACTCGAGGCGGGAGATTTCGGCGGGGTCGCGGCGTTCTTCCGCCAGCATATCGCCGATCCCGAGCTTGGACGCAGGACCATCGCGTTCGACGATGCGGCGATGACCACGCTGGCGCTGACGCGATCCGGGGACCGCGACGCGGCGCTGGTGCTGTTGAGGACGTTGGTGGGGCTGCTCCCAGGCCTGGAACCGGCGACCTGGCTCCTGAACGGCACGGTGGCGTTCGCGGCCACCTCGGTGTGGGAGCTTGGTGAGGCGGACCTGGCCGAGCCGGTTCACCGCTGCGCGCTGGCGGTGATCGAGGTTGGACACGACGACTATCCCTGCTCCTCATTGCGGCTTTCCCTGGCGCGGATGCTGGCGCTGATGGACCGCCGGGACGAGGCGTCCGAAGTGTTCGATCTCGCGCGGGAGCATCTGGACGGATCGGGACAGCGACCGATGCGGGCGATGGTCGACCTGGACGAGGCGCGGGCGCTGGAAGACGGGTCGTTTGGCGACCGCGACCGGGCGATGTCGCTCGCCACGTCCGCGCGGGACCGGTTCGCCGCGCTGGGGATGACTGGCTGGGCGACGCGGGCCACGTCACTGCTGGACGCGCTCGCCGAGCGCCATGCTCGGGAGGGAGCGCTTCCGGCGGGGCTCACGCAGCGGGAGATGGACGTGGTGCGGCTGGTGGCCAAGGGGTATTCGGACCGGGCGATTGGCGACGAGATGTACGTGAGCCCGCGCACGGTCAACGCGCATGTGCGGAACATCCTGGCGAAGACGAAGGTGAAAAACCGGACCGAGCTGTCGTTGTGGGCGGTGCGCGAGGGGCTGGTCCGCCAGGAGCCAGGGGCGAGCTGAATCGGCCCGGTATCGACGGCTCGCGATGACCTTGTTCGGGCGGGAATCGGGCGTGAATGGCGGTATTCGGGCTCGGAAGCGGGGCCGCGTAGGTAGAACTGCCTAATCGCGGGCGCATGGATTGCCCCCGGCACATCCGGTCGCTAGATTGATGTGCAGAGCCCCGGAAACGCCAGGGACTCACGAGAGTCTTCTACCAATCTTCAGCGAGACAGGTTCACACGGAATACTCGGTCAACGCCCTTAAGGGCGTTGACTGGTGGTTGGGCTGTGGGCCGTGATCTCGCGCACCTTCCGAAAGGACACGCACATGTCTTCTGATTACCGACGCTCTCTTCTGAACTCCACGTCGTCGCGCCGCGCGTTCATGGCATTCGCCGGTGGTGGGGCGGTCGTCCTGGCCACCGCCCGAACCCTCCCCGCGCTCGCGGCCGATGGTGAGTACGAAGAGGGCAAGGCAATTCCTGGGGACTACACGTTCAAGGGCGGCACCTACGTGGCGCCGACCGATGATGCCCTGTACCAGTACGCGACCGGAACCGATGGCTATGCCTACTGCTCGAAGTACGAGGACGGCGAGTGGTCGGACTGGGAGCAGGCCGGCGACCAGACCGTGAACTGGGACCCGGCGCCGGTGGCCTACGACGGCAAGAGCCAGGCCTACTACACCGGTGGCGATGGCTACATCTACGAGCTGACCTGGGATTCCTACGGCGACGCGCAGTGGGAAGACGTCTCTGGCGGCTACACCTTCGAGGCGGCGCCCTACGCCTCAACCTACGAGGATTCCCTGCACCTGTACGGCACCAGCACCGACGGCTACGTGTACCACAAGGCGTACACGAAGGATGGCGGCTGGGGTGAATGGGCTCCGCTGAACGCGCCGGAGTACCCGGCCAAGACGGATTCCAAGCCGTACTCGGTGTCGTGGAGCGACCACGAGAACACCTTCTGGGTGGGCGAAGACGACAAGACGTACTGGAACCGCTACAGCTACGCCGACGGCACCTGGGATGAGCCCAAGGAGATTCCGGCCGAATACGGCTTCAAGTGCACCCCGTACGCCGTTGGCTACGCGCCGGAGAAGAAGCTCTACGCCTACTCCGCGACGGCCGATGGCGCGCCAACCTGGAACAGCTTCGCCGATGGCGAGGGCTGGAGCGGCTGGCAGACCTACGAGACGGACTGGGCCGCCAATTACCAGCCCAATGCGTACGTGTACGAGGAATCGATGCACGTGGCGTACGTAAGCGACGACTACAACGCCTACTACATGCAGTACGGCAAGGATGGCTGGGACGGCGAGTGGGCCGACCTGGGCGGCAACTACGGCTACGACTGCCAGCAGTACGCCTACAACGACAACCTCTACCTTACCTACACGGGTGAAGACGGCGGCATTTACTACCGCCAGTACGCCTTCGATGGGGGCGGAACCCTGGAACCGACCGAGACGCCGGAATACTAGGTCAGGCGGATCGATCCCGCGCGGGCAGCGTCGCCCGTTCGGGATCGTCCCTCGCGACGCAATGGAAGGAAACCGCGATGAAGCGTGTGATGGTGTTGTTCGTGTTGATGTGTTCCCTGGTGGTGCCAGGGTTGGCGGTCGCTCACGAAGATGGTGGCCTTGCCGTGGGCGAGACCGACGAACTGGGACAGTTCCTGACGGATGCCGAGGGGATGACCCTCTACATCTTCGCCAATGACGAGGCTGGTTCCGGCGTCAGTGTCTGCAACGATAGCTGCGCCGAAAACTGGCCACCGTTCTTCGTGGACCATGCGAGTCTGCCAGACGGCGTGCCGGGCGAGTTGACCGTGATCACTCGTGACGATGGTTCCGAGCAACTTGCGTTCAACGGCATGCCGCTGTACTTCTTCGCCAGCGATACCGCTCCTGGCGACACCACCGGCCATGAAGTTGGCGACGTGTGGTTCGTGGCGGCGATCGAGGACATGTCGATGGCGTCCCCGGCGGCCGGCGATGGCGCGTTGATGCTGGCCGAGACGCCGGAGCTTGGCCAGTTCCTGACCGATGCCGAAGGCATGACGCTCTATATCTTCACGAATGATGAGATGGGATCGGGCGTCAGCGTCTGCAACGATGACTGCGCGACGAACTGGCCGCCATTCTTCGCCGAGGGCGCCACGCTCCCCGATGGTGCTCCCGGTGAACTGACCGTGATCACCCGCGACGATGGCTCGGAGCAACTCGCCTACAACGGGATGCCGCTCTACTTCTGGGCGGGTGACCAGGCGCCGGGCGACACCACCGGACATGGGGTCGGTGACGTGTGGTTCGTGGCGGCCGTGGGCGTGCCCGAAGGCATGTAACCGATCCACCATTATCGAACGATAACGAGGGCGGGTCTCCAACCGGACCGGCCCTCGTTTCGTGTGCCCGATGCCCATGCGTAGTGGCGCTGATTGGCTGCTACCATGCGACGTGGAGCGCCACGGTGGCGCGTTGGACGCGAGAGGTGGCTGGCGGAATGGGCATGCGGGTACTGGTGACTGGCGGTAGCGGGCGGCTCGGCACGCGGGTGGTTCGGGAGCTTGTGGAACACGGCCACGAGGTGGTGGCGGTCGACCGGGTTGGCCCATCGTCTCCGCTGCCGGAGGGCGCGAGTTTCCGGTTCGTGGACCTCTCCGATGTGGGCGAAATCGCGGGCGCGATGCATGGTTGCGACGCCGTCGCGCACCTGGGGGCGATTCCATCGCCGTACTCGAACGCCGACGAGGTGGTGTTTGGTAACAATACGGGCGCGACCTTCGCGGTGTTGCAGGCGGCGCACCTGCTGGGAATTCGCACGGCGACGATCGCCTCCAGCGGATCGGCCTACGGCACGGCGTGGTCCCCGGAGCGGACGTACCCGCTCTACGCCCCCGTCGACGAGGACCATCCGCTCCTGAATCACGATGCCTACGGGCTGTCCAAGGAAGTGGACGAGCGGACAGCCGAGATGTTTGTCCGGCGGGACGGGATGAGCGTGGCCTGCCTGCGCTTCCACTGGGTGGCCCATCCAGAGGAGCAGGTTGGGCGACCCGCGTTTTACCGCGATGACGAGAACTTCCGCGAGGGCGGGCGCGGGTTCTGGGGATACGTGGATATCCGCGACGCGGCGCGGGCGGTGCGGCTTGCGATCGAGGTGGGCAGGCGGGAGCCGTTTGGCTTCCAGCCGTTCAACATCGTGGGCCGGGACACGTTGCTGGACGAGCCGACCGTGGAGGCGATCCGGCGGCTGTCTCCCGACATCGAGATCCGGTCGGACATGGAGGGAACGGCGTCGGCGTACGATACGAGTAAGGCGAGGCGGATCCTTGGTTGGGAGCCGCTGCATTCGTTCCGGGACGACGAGTGAACCAGGCTTCGGTAATCTGTCACCATCGCGGGACGGACGTTCGTGGTGGAGCCCAACGGTGGATGATGCCGGCATGACGATCGATGAATCGCGAATCGTTCACCTGGAAGGGGCGGCCAACTTTCGCGATCTGGGCGGTCTGCCCACGCGAGGGGGAGGCGTGGTTCGGCGCGGTCGCGTGTTTCGTAGCGATGTCCTGTTTCGCCTCACCGATAGCGATTCCATCGCGCTGAGTGCCCTGGGGATAAGAACGGTGGTTGATCTGCGATCGCGCGGCGAGGTTGAGCAGTATCCGGCGAGTCCACTCCAGGCCGCCGGGCTCCGGCACTTCAACGTGCCGATCGCCGCGGATAAGCCTTCGGCGACCGGGAGCGTCATCGAGGACTACCTGCTCTTGCTTCGCGATGCCCGCGAGGGATTCCGGGAGATTTTCGGTCACCTGGCGCAGGATCATTATCCTCTCGTGATGCACTGTTTCGCCGGCAAGGACCGGACAGGCCTCACTTGCGCGCTGGTCCTGGGTGCCCTTGATGTGCCGGACGAGGTGATCGCGGCTGACTACGCCTTTTCCGAGCAACACATGGCGCGACTGATGCACCTCCACCAGAGGGCGGATGAGGTGCCGGCAACTGGCGTGCTACCAGTCTGGCTTTCCGCGACGTCCGCGACGATGCTGGCGACCCTCCATGCCATTTCGGCGGAGTGGGGTTCTGTTCGTGGCTATCTGGAGTCGATCGGCGTCTCCGCCGCGGAGCTGGAGCAGATCGCCGAAACCCTGGTCAAGCGCGAGTGAGGGGGGTCCTAATCGGCGGCGGCGTGGTTCAATCGGGCGCTCGCCGAGCGGTAGATGGCTCGTGAATCCGCATTCAGGATGATGTTGCCTTCGCTCAGGTCCTCATCCTCGGCTCGAACGACGGCGGTGAATCCATCTGGGCTGATGAGCGAATAGCCGTCGTCCCAAAGTTCACCGACCGCGACGTCGTCGGTGAGGAGAATCGCGCGCAGTTCCCGCGCGATGGCAAGAACCTGGTCGACCGACGGCGCGTCGGTAGCGGACGGAATGGTCAGGCGCACAAGAAAGGGAAAGTCGCCCCGATGGATCTCCGTTCGCATGGCGAGGACCGCCTGGTTTCCAATACTGGAAACAACAGCGTCCCACACTTGCTGATTGCTTACTGGGCGGTCGAAGTTGAGTTCGATGGCGTACATTCCTAGATCATACCCCCGTTCGCCTGGGATCGCCGTCATGCACCAGGGCGCGAGTCGATCGCCTGGCGAACCAGGGGCGCGATCTGGTGCAGGTTTCGCGCCGAGAGCGGCGAGGCACCCCATTCCCTGACGCGAGCCTCGTTGCCGGCGATGGCCGCGCCACCGGCGATCACGGCGGGTGGGGGTGCAATGGTGGTTTCGAGGATGCTCGCGGTGGCCTCTCCCAACGATGGCAGGTTGACCTCGTTCTGCACGGAGAGCAGGAACGCGCCGGGCCGACGCCGGTCCCGCGCCTCCACCAGGAACCGCGATTCGATGTTTGGGCCGAGGTAGAACACCACGAACCCGGCGGCGCCCAGCAGGCCGCAAATCATCCGGATGCCGATTTCGTGCAGCTCGCCTCGCACCGAGGCGGCGACGACCACGGGTCCTGAATGCTGGTTTGGCTGATGCCGGGCGGCGAGCTCCGTGACGAGGTCCTTGATCGATTCGGAAATTTCCCGCTCCTGCGAGACGGTGAGCGTGCCCTGTTCCCACCGGGTTCCAACCTCAACCAGCACCGGCGAAAGCACGTCCCCATAGAGCGACACGAGCGAGAGTCCCGCCTCATCGGTGGCGATCACGAATGCCCGGGCCAGGTCGAACTCTCCCGCCAGGTAGTGGTTGAACAGGGTGTTGGCGAGTTCATGCGGATCTTCCCGGACGGACCGGAGCGCCAATCGCTCACGAATCTCGGCCAGGGACAAGCGCTGACGCTGCCATCCCTTGATGAGCAACACCTGTTGCACGTGCCTCGGTGTATAGAGCCGATGGCCACCCGCGGAACGGATGGGCACGATCAGCCCCTCGCGTTCGAGGAACCTCAGGCTCGAGTGCGTGACGTCGGAGTAGGTTCGACTTACCTGCTCGACCACGCCGCCGATCGACATGAGTTCTTCTGGCGGTTCAGCCTGTGTCGACATGGGGCCATCTCCACGGAATCGAACGTCCGTTACAGCGTACTGGCGGTTTGGCGTGGGCGCTATCGCCGGCCGGAGCGTCTTCTTCCCGCCTGCCATTGACAAAGTGTAACCTATACTCTAGGTTTAGATATAGTGCTGGAGGAAACGGGGAGGCGCCCCCACGAATCCAAGGCCTGGTGAATTGTTCGATGGATCATGTCGAGGAGACACGCAGATGGAAATCACGCGGAAGGCATTTTCAACCGCGGTGTTTGGTGGACTGTTCGCCTTCTCAATGCTGGGAGCCGCGGCTCCCCAGGCAACGTTGGCCCAGGGGACGCCGGAAATGGCTCCCCCCAATTGCGCGACCACCCTTGGCATTGGATCTGAGGGAGACGCGTGCGTGAACGTGGTGCACGCCTCTCCGGATGCTCCGGCGGTGGACGTGTACGTGGATGGCATGGTGGCCCTTGAGGGGCTCGAGTTCGGCGCCTTCTCCGGCTGGGTCGCCCTTCCGGCTGGCGATCACCAGGTACAGGTCGCGGCCGCTGGCGAGGCGGTCGACACCGCCGTGATCGACGCCACCCTGACCCTGGATCCCGGCGTGGCCTACCACGTCGCGGCGACTGGCCTGCTCGAGGAAATCACCCCACAGGTCTATGTCGCCGACCTCGGCGAACTTGAGGCCGACATGGCCCGCGTCCGCGTGATCCACACCTCCCCCGATGCCCCGGCGGTCGACGTCGCGGTGGCGGGTGGCGATGTGCTGGTGGGTGAGCTTGCCTTCCCCGATGCCAGCGACGCGCTGACGGTACCGGCCGGTTCGTATGACCTCGAAGTGCGCCCCGCTGGCACCATGGATGTCGCTCTCGACCTTCCTGGAGTCGAACTTGAAGCCGGAATGACCTACGATATCTTCGCAATAGGTCAGGTTTCAGACGGGTCCCTTACCGTGCTGGTGATTCCATCGCCAACCGGTTCTGGCGCCGCAACCCCGATGGCGTAACCATCACCTGGGTCCTGACCGGGCAGCAACGTGGCTGTCCGGTCAGTGGCTCACCTGGAGGGCCGGAACATGTCGAACGAGACGACCAAGACCTATTCATCCACCATTCCCGCTCCGGTCGACGAGCTTCTGGCATGGCACCGGAACCCTGGAGCGCTCAACCGCTTGATGCCACCCTGGATAAAGGTGGAGATCAAGGAAACCGACGGATCGATCGAGCCTGGAAGCAAGGTCCGGCTGCGCGTGCCGCTGGCGGGCCCGGTCGGCACCGACTGGCTGATCCGGCATGAGTCCCTGGACGATGGTTCGGGGTTTGCCGATATTCAGCAGGACGGTCCTTTTACATCCTGGAGGCATGATCATCGATTCCTGCCAGACACCGAGCGGACATCGGTGCTGGAGGATCGCCTGGCGTATGGCCTGCCGGCTGGTCCGGCGGGCGAGGCCGTGGCTGGCGGCCGGATCAGCGACATGCTTGACCGGATGTTCGCCATGCGTCACCTGAGAACCAGGAACGACCTTTTGCGGCATCGGCACGCTGGCATCGAGCGGCCCTTGCGGATCGCCATCGCGGGTTCCACCGGGCTGGTTGGCCAACGGCTGGTGCCATTCCTGCAAGGGGGAGGGCACGAGGTCTTTTCGCTCGTTCGCCGTGAGGCACGGGCCGCGAATGAGATTTCCTGGGATCCCGCCAAGGGCAGGATCGAGGCTCCCAAGCTCGAAGGCATGGATGCCGTCGTCAACCTGGCGGGTGTATCGATCGCGGGCGGGCTGTGGACGGAGAAGCGGCGGGCGGCGATCCGGAACAGCCGGGTACAGGGCACGCACCTGCTGGCGACGACGATGGCGGGGCTTTCCCAACCACCACGGGTATTCGTTGCGACCTCGGCGGTGGGGGCATATGGCAGCCGGGGCGATGAAACGCTGACCGAGGAATCCGCCCTTGGCACCGGGTTCCTGGCCGATGTCTGTCGCGAGTGGGAGGCCGCCGCCGATCCCGCCCGGGATGCTGGCATACGGGTTGTTCATCCGAGGTTCGGCGTGGTGTTCGCTGGCGAGGGCGGCATGCTTCCGCTCCTCTCCCTGCTGTTCAAGACCGGCCTGGGCGGCCCACTTGGCGATGGGCGGCAGTACATGAGCTGGATCGCGGCCGACGACCTGGTCGGCATCCTGCTGGAATCGATCGCCAACGACTCCCTCGAAGGTCCGGTCAACGCGGTGTCGTCCCAACTGACCACGAACGCCGAGTTCACCCGGGCGATGGGCAAGGTCCTTAAGCGGCCGACATTCCTGCGTGCGCCGGCCTCCGTCATGCGGCTGGTGGCGGGCGACCTGGCCAACGACCTGATCCTGACCAGCCAGCGGGTGGTTCCCGAACGCCTGGACCAGGCCGGTTTTCGATTCGCGTTTCCCACGCTGGAGTCGACCTTGCGCTTCGAGCTTGGCAAGGGTGACTTCGACTACAGCGGCAGCAACCTGCCGGATGCATCCAGGTGACGGCGTCAGCACCGATACCGGAGAGGGCCACCATGAACCCCAGCACGAAGGAACCTGACGTCACCGCCCGGCGGAAGGACGACCATATCGATATCAACCTGAACCGGCAGGTGCAGGCTCGGGAGGTGACGACGGGCTTCGAGCACATCCGTTTCGTGCATTCCGCGCTGCCAGAACTGGACCTGGCGCAGGTGGACGTGACGTCGACGTTCCTCGGTCACCGGCTTGGCGCGCCCATCCTGATTTCCGGCATGACGGGCGGTGTCGAGCGCGGCTGGGAGATCACGCGGACCCTGGCGAGGGTGGCGGAGGACCTGAGGCTGGCGATCGGGGTTGGATCGCAGCGGGCCGCGCTGGAGGATCCGGAGCGGGCGCGGTTCTACCAGGTCCGCGACGTGGCACCGAATGTGCTGCTGTTATCCAATCTTGGGGCGGTGCAGCTGAACTACGGCTACGGGGTTGACGAGTGTCGCCGGGCGATGGAGATGATCGGCGCGGACGCTCTGGTCCTGCATCTCAATCCCCTCCAGGAGGCATTGCAGCCGGAAGGCAACCGCGACTTCTCCAATCTTCTGCGGAAGATCGAGGCGGTTTGCCGGTGGCTCGACCGCCCGGTGGTGGTGAAGGAAATCGGCTGCGGCATTTCGACCGATGTGGCGAGCCAGCTGGCCGACGCCGGTGTGGCCGCGATCGATGTCGGCGGCACGGGCGGCACGTCGTGGAGCGCGGTGGAGTACTTCAGGGCCGATGTCGACCTGAGCCAGCGGCTGAGCCAGACGTTCGTGGACTGGGGTATTCCGACCCTCGTCAGCCTGGAAATGACCCAGACCGGCGCGCCGGGTGTGCCAGTGGTGGCGAGCGGTGGGATGAGAACGGGCCTCGACGCCGCCAAGGCGATCGCCCTCGGGGCGTCGATGGCGGGGTTCGCCGCGCCAATGCTGTCGGCGGCGGTGGCGGGGGAAGAGCGAGCGCACGCGGTGGCGACGGCGCTGATCGAGGAGCTGCGGTTGGCGATGTTCCTCGGCGGGGCGGGAACAATCGAGCACCTGGGGAGAGTTCCGTTGATGACGGCGGACTGGACGCCGAAGTATCGAGTAACGAATGGGCCTGGCTATTTCGCTGGAAAGGCGATCACGCATGACATCAAGCAGACCCTTTGAACGGCAAGCGGTCGCGGCTGACTGGGAGGCGTGCCGGAGCGTGGCCCAGGAGCACGGAAAGTCCTTCTACCTGGCCAGCCAGGTACTGGGCTCGCGGCGCAAGCGAGCGATTCTTTCGGCCTACGCGTTTTGCAGGATCGCCGACGACATCGTGGACCAGTCGGCGGAACTGGGCAAGGCGGAGGCGCATGCCGCGCTGGAGGACTGGAAGCTCCAGCTTGTCTCGCCGACCCACCCGGTCGCCGTTGCGTTCGCCGAAACGCGCGCGACCTTTGGCGTGCCGATCGAGCCGGTGCTCGATCTCCTGGACGGCCTGGAAATGGATCTGTCGCCCCGCTCCTACGAGACCTGGCACGATCTTGAGCGGTACTGCTACCTGGTGGCCGGCACCGTGGGGCTGATCGTGGCCCCCATCCTCGGCTGCCGGGATCGCCATGCCCTCGAACATGCCGCCGAACTCGGGATCGCGATGCAACTGACGAACATCCTCCGTGACGTGGCGGAGGACGCGGAGATGGGCCGGCTCTACCTGCCGGTGGACGAACTCGCCTCCTACGGCATCACGCCCGAGGACGTGCTGGCTGGTTCCCCGGGGCCTCGCTTCGCCGACTTCATGCAGTTTCAGATCGTGCGGGCGAGGGCGATTTACGCCAGCGCCGCCCGCGGCATCCCGGCGCTCGCCCCGAGCGGGCGGGCCGCCACGCTGGCCGCCAGCAAGCTGTACTCCGGGATCCTCGACGAGATCGAGACGCTGAACCACGACGTGTTCGCGCGGCGTGCCTATGTGCCCTCTGGCCGGAAGGCCCGCATCATGACGACCGTCGCCGGGGCGTGGATGGGGATGTTCGTGCCCATGCGATCCAGGCCGCAGCCGCGCCAGACGGATGGGCGGATTGGGGCGCTTCGCGCCCGGGTCGGGCTGCAGGCGTCTGGAATGATCGATGGGGGCGGCGGTTCGTGAGCTTCGAGGTTCGAAACACCCGCCAGGCCCGCGCCGGGCGGAAAGGCACCGTTCGTGAGTAAGCGCGTGGTTGTTATAGGAAGTGGCTTTGGAGGCCTGGCGGCGGCGATTCGCCTGGCCGCCGATGGTCACGACGTCACCATCGTGGAAAAGCGCGACCAGCCCGGTGGACGTGCGTATGTGTATCGCCAGAATGGCTTTACCTTCGACGGCGGTCCAACCGTGGTGACCGCGCCGTGGATGATCACCGACCTGTTCGAGCTGGCGGGCAGGAATACCGCCGATTACGTGACCATGGTGCCGGTGGACCCGTTCTACCGGATCTTTTTTCACGACGGGGCGCACTTCGATTACAGCGGCGACCCCGCGACGATGGAAGCTGGGATTCGGGCGTTCAGCCAGTACCCGGAAGACGTGGACGGGTATAAGGCGTTCGTTCGCAAGTCGAAGGACATCTTCGCCAAGGGCTTCACCGAACTCGCGCACCAACCATTCCTGCGGGTTTCGGACATGGTGAAGATCGTGCCCGACCTGTTGCGCCTGGAGAGCTACCGGTCGGTGTACGGGCTGGTGTCGAAGCACGTGAAGGACGACCGCCTGCGACAGGTGCTCTCCTTCCATCCATTACTGGTGGGTGGCAATCCGTTCCAGACCACCAGCATTTACACCCTGATCCATCATCTGGAACGGGAATGGGGTGTCTGGTTCGCGATGGGCGGCACCGGCGCGATCGTCAACGGACTGACGCGGCTGTTCGAGGAGCTTGGTGGAACCATCCTGCTCGACTCGGAGGTGGCCCAGATCACGGTGGCGAACGGGCGGGCCAACGGCGTGCTGCTGAAGAACGGGACGGAGCTTTCCGCCGATATCGTGGTGTGCAACGGTGATGTGGCGGCCGCCTACCAGAACTTGTTGCCAGCATCGTCTCGCCGGAAGTACACCGACCGGCGGCTGGCGAAGATGAAGTACTCGATGTCCCTGGTGGTGATCTATTTCGGGACCGACAGGACATACCGTGACAGCGGGACCGCGCTCCAGCATCACAACATCATCCTGGGCCCGAGGTACAAGGAGCTGCTGGAGGACATCTTCAATCGCAAGGTGCTGGCCGAGGACTTCTCGTTGTACCTGCACATGCCGACACTGACCGATCCTTCCCTCGCGCCGCCGGGAGGCGAGAGCTTCTACGTGCTGGCCCCAGTGCCGCACCTGGGTGGCGGGATCGATTGGGAGCGGGAGGCCAAACCCTACCGTGACCGGATCATATCCTTCCTGGAGGAGCGCTACCTGCCGGACCTTGGAAAGCACATCGTGGCCGAGCACATGATCGACCCGCGTCATTTCCGGGACACGCTCAATAGTTACGCCGGGTCGGCGTTCTCGGTGGAACCGATCCTGACGCAGTCGGCCTGGTTCCGACCGCACAACCGCTCGGAGGAACTGCCCAACCTCTATTTCGTGGGAGCCGGCACCCATCCCGGGGCGGGCATGCCCGGCGTGTTGAGTTCGGCCGTGATCGCCCAGAATCTCATCCGTGATTCGCTTGACCGCGAGGTGCGCCGATGAGACGGGCGTTCATGATGCTCTTCGCGGTGCTTCAGGGGCTGCTGGCGGCACGGGTTGCTCTGCGGATGGTCGCCACCCCTGGCGGCTCCACCATCCGACGCCAGACCGGAGCGCTGGAGGCGTCCGGTGACGTGACAGTGCTGGTGCCAGTACTCAATGAGGTTGGACGGTTGGCGCCCTGCCTGGACGGGCTGATGCTCCAGGGAGCCGAGGTGCGCGAGATCCTGGTGATCGACGGCGGGTCCTCGGATGGCACCCAGGACCTGGTCGACAGGTTCGCGGGGCGGGACGAGCGCATCCGGCTGGTGGACGCCGCGCCGGTGCCGGAACTGGTCAATGGCAAGGCCCACGGGCTGGCCGCGGGCATGGCCGAGGCCGACCCGGAAGTTCGGTGGATCCTGACGATCGACGCCGACGTGCGTCCCAAACCGGGGCTCGTCCAGTCGCTCCTGGCGCACGCGCGTCAGGAAGGCGTCCGGGCGCTGTCGGTGGCCACCCGGCAACGCCTGTCCGGGGCGGCGGAAGGTGTGGTTCATCCCTCGATGCTTGCGACGCTGGTGTACCGGCATGGGATACCCGGCGGGGCGACCACTCGGCTCGACCTGACGCAGGCGAACGGGCAGTGCTTCCTGATGCGCCGGGAGGTGCTCGACGCGGTTGGTGGCTTCCCGGCCGTGACGCGATCCATCTGTGAGGATGTCCATCTCGCGAGGAACATCGCGCGGCGCGGCGAACCGATTGGATTCTATGAATCCGATAACCTGGTGACGGTTGAGATGTACGCGGGGTGGCGAGATGCCTGGACGAACTGGGCGCGGTCGTTGCCGATGCTGGACGGTCAGCCGGTTTGGCGCTCCCGCCTCGGACTGGCGGAGATCGCCCTGGTGCAGGCCGCGCCGCTGGCGCAGGCCGTCATCGGAACGCTGGTCGTGGGGCCGCGTCATCCCCTGACTCGGATGGGCATTGGCTTGCTGATGATGCGGTTCGGGGTGCTGGCTGGTATGTCCAGGGCGTACGAGCAACGCCCCTGGACGTACTGGCTGTCACCGCTGGCGGACCTGCCAGTGGTGATGCGCATCGCATATATGGGAACACGCAGGCGCCATACTTGGCGAGGCCGGGACCTGGTAGACGGAGAGAATCGATGAGCAACACGGAACGCAAATGGTGGCCAACGAACGGGTTGTTCGTGGCTCATGTCGCCGCCCTGATCTTCGGCTTGGTGGGCATTCTCATCATGCTGCCCAACCCGGACCTGTGGCGGGACGATCCCCGCGCGGTGCGGGTGTTCACCTGGTCGATGGACAACGCCGGGGCCACGCACATCATTCTCGGGGCGGCAGCGATGTTCGCCTTCGGGGTGGTCGCGATCGGCTGGTTCAAGACGACCGTGTTCGCGGTCGTGTCGTTCGTGCTGTCTCTGAGTTCCGAACTCTTCGGAACGGGGACCGGCTGGCCGTTTGGCAACTACGAGTACACGGCCTTCCTCGGCTACAAGGTGCTCGACCGTGTTCCATACACGATCCCGCTCTCGTGGTTCTACGTTGGATTCGCGTCCTACCTGCTGGCTGGCGCGCTGGTCGAACGGTTCGGCTGGGGCCGGAAGGGCCTGTGGTCGGTGCTGATCGGCACCTGGCTACTGACGGTGTGGGATCTGGTGCTGGACCCGGCCATGGCGCATGAGTCGCTCAGTATCCGATTCTGGGTGTGGGACGAGACCGGCCCCTACTTCGGGATGCCGATCAAGAACTTCATCGGGTGGTCGTTCACTGGGCTTGTGTTCATGGGCGTGAGCCGGCTGATCTGGCGGGAGGATATCAACGCGAAGGCGACGCCGATGCTGATGCCGTTCGCCATTTACACGGTCAACCTCATCTTCGCGATCGTGCTGAGCGCCAGCGTCGGCCTGTGGTTCCCGATCGTGCTCTCGATCGTGCTCGGCTTCATTCCGGCGGCGGTGGCGCTGATGCCATCGACCCCCATGATCCAGACCAGACAGGTCAGGCTGTCGCGGGATGGCTGATTACGCCTGGCATGCGTTGCGGTTCGCCGCCCGAATGGTGGTTCGCCGCAAGCTGGACCTGACCGTGAGCGGGATGAAGCACCTGCCGGAGAAGGGGCCAGTCATCCTGGCGGCTCGTCACTACCACCATCTGCACGACGGCTGCGCGGTGGTCGCCGCTATTCCCCGGCCGGTGCACATCCTCGTCGGCCTGGACTGGGTCGATAACCCGGTTGGCCGCCGGGTGATGGACGCGGCCTGCGCGGCCGCCAGGTGGCCGGTGGTGCTTCGTCGCAAGGCTCTGGATGCACGGCTGAGCAGCGAGGAGTTGAGGGCGCTCCGGGTGTCCATGCAGGAATCGCTGGAACTTCTCCAGGACGGCCGGATCCTGCTGGTGTTTCCGGAGGGGTATCCCACCATCGACCCCAGCTACACCCCGAAGTCCGACGACAGCGAGTTCCTGCCGTTCCAGTCAGGCGTGGTGCGGTTGGCGAGCGCGGCTGGGGCGAGAGGCGTGCGGACGCCCATCGTTCCGGTTGGTTTCCACTACACCAGGGGGGAGCGATGGACGGTCCAGATGAACATCGGCGAGCCGGTGTTCGTGGAGAGCCGGAGCGAGGAACCAGCCGTGCTGGAAGCCTTGAATCGCGAAGTCCGGCGCCTGTCCGGGATGGGCGATGCGTAGCGACGACCGTGCCGGTGAAGGCATCACGAGCTTGCGGCAGTTGATAAGCTGGACCTTCGGAATGCTTCGATCGGACCCGGAGGAACTGCGTTCATGAACGAATCCTGGGACATGCGCGACAAGGCGGAACAACTCGAGCGGATCGACGAGTCGTGGTTGCGGCTGAACGGCTTCATCGAGAGCCTGACGCCAGCGCAACTGGCGGGACCGACCGACGCGGCGGGCTGGACCGTGAAGGATCACCTCGCGCATCTGGCAGCCTGGGAACGTGGGCTGGTGTTCCTGCTCCAGCGGAGGCCACGGCACGAGGGCATGGGCGTCGAGGAGTCCGTGTATCTCCAGGCGGGGCTCGATGATCTCAACGAGGCGATCCGCCAGGTCACGGTCGACACCCCGATCGATGAAGTGATCGCGGATTTGCGTGGAACCCACGAACAGCTGCGAGCGATGATCGCGGCGATGCCGGAGGACGACCTCCGGCGTACTTACTCCTGGTTCCTGCCAGACGAACCGGGCGAGGATGACGGGCGCCCGATTATCTCGCGCATCGCGGCGAACACCGACGGTCATTTCGACGAGCACCTGCCGTGGATGCAGGCCATCGTCGCGGGCTGAGCCGACCTGGGCCTCTTCCCACCTCTCTTCCACCTTGGTAGGCTGACATTTCCGTCACAGGGAGCCAGATCGGCTCCACGTTCGTAGGCCATCCTTTGCGAGAGGTTGCGTTCATGAAAATCACCGATGTTCGCCTGCACCAGGTTTCCGGCACCCTGCCCTACGAGGGCGTGTTCTGGGAAGAGCGGCTGATCCAGCCGATCGATGTCTACCCCGAATACAAATCCCGCCAGCGCAAGGAGATGCGCTCCACCGACGGCCGGGGTCTTCCCATTTCAGCGGTGTTCATCGAGATCGAGACGGACGAGGGCGTGACTGGCATCGGTGGACCAGTGACGGTTGATGTCGCGTTCATCGCCTGGCGCCAGTTCCGTGACCTGCTGATTGGCGAGGACCCGCTCGCGACGGAGCGATTGTGGGACATTATGTACCGTTCGGCGGTGCATGGCCGCAAGGGCGAGGCGATGTTTGCGATCAGCGCGATTGACTGCGCCTTGTGGGACCTCAAGGGCCGTTGGGCGAACGCACCGGTCTACAAGCTGCTTGGAGGCCCGATCCGCAAGGAAGTGCCGGCCTACGCTAGCGCGCTGGGATTCTCGATCGAGCCGGAGAAGGCTCACGAGCGGGCCAAGATGTTCGTGGACCAGGGCTACAAGGCCACCAAGTGGTTCGTGCGCAACGGCCCGACCGACGGCGCCGAGGGTATCCGGAAGAACGTGGAGCTGATTCGCACATTGCGTGACGCGGTTGGTCCCGATGTCGAAATCATGATCGACGCGTGGATGAGCTGGGACGTGCCATACACGGTGCGGATGTCCGAATTGCTGCTGGAGTATCGCCCCTACTGGATCGAGGAGCCGGTGATGCCGGACCAGATCGATGGCTACGCGCAAATCCGCGAGCAGTCGCTGGTGCCGACCGCCGGTGGCGAGCACGAGTACACGCGGTGGGGCATCAACCAGTTGCTGGCGGCGGGCGGTCTGGACTTCGTGCAGGCCGACACCTACTGGGCTGGTGGTATTTCGGAGCTGCAGAAGATCTTCACGCTGGGCTCGGTGTACCAGGTGCCGGTAATCCCGCACGGCCACTCCACTCCGGCCAATTTGCACATCAGCGTCTCGCAGCCGGTGACGAGCGTGCCGTGGATCGAATACCTGGTTAAGTGGAACGAGATCCACCAGCACTTCCTCAAGTTCCCGCTGAAGCCGGTGAACGGCGTGATCACGGTGAACGACGAGCCGGGACTTGGCATGGACCTCGACGCGGCGAAGTTCGAGAGCGAGCGGTACCTCGACTTCTCGGACCTGTAGCGAATCCGCGAATCGAAAAGGGGACTGGGCGGGAAACCGCCTGGTCCCTTTTGCGTTGAGGCCAAACCGAAAGTGGAAACCTACAGAAATGTAACTACACTTGTGTAGTGCGAATGGATATGCACGATGCGATTTGAGTGGGACGAGTCGAAGAACGACTCCAACTGGCAAAAACACCGGGTCCATTTCGCAACCGCCAGACATGTGTTCAGGGACCCGCTTGTACAGTCAAAGCTTGAGCGATTCGTGAACGGGGAAGAGCGCTGGCAGGCGGTCGGTCTGGTCCAGAATGTGCTGTTTGTCGTCGTATTCACCATACGGGAAGAGGAAGATGAAGAAATATTCCGGATTATCTCTGCAAGAAGAGCGGATCGTTCGGAGCGACGAGATTTCGAACGAAGAAGATGAGCGTTTGCTTGCTGAAACCATGCGAGCCATGGAAGAGATGTCCGATGAGGATATCGATTACTCGGATATTCCGAAGATCACCGACTTCTCCGGTTTTGAACGAAACAGCAGGTTCTATCGTCCGGTGAAGGACCAGGTAACGTTGCGGATCGACCGGGACGTGCTGACCTGGTTCAAGGCTTCGAACGAGAAGTACCAGACCGCGATCAACGCGGCCCTGCGCGAGCACATGGAGCGAGAGACGAAATCGTCCAGCAAGAAATAGGCCTCCTCCATATCGGACGACTCGGGTGATCGACCGCGATGCGTTTCCCGCGGTATGGTGCCTCCCAGATTTCCTGACATCGATCGACCCGGGGGAGGCACAACGTGGCGAGCAGGCCGAATATCCTGTTCATCTGCACCGACCAGCAGCGGTACGACTCGCTGGGGTGCTACGGTAATCCGCATATCCAGACCCCACATATCGACGCGCTGGCCGAGCAGGGCGTTCTGTTCGAGCAGTGCTACGTGCAAAGTCCCGTCTGCGCCCCGTCACGAGCCAGTTTCGTGACCGGGCAGTACCCGAGCGTGCACGGCCTGTGGGCCAATGGCGTGTCGCTGCCCGACGGGGCGGAGATTTTCTCACGGGCGCTGGCAGACAGCGGTTACGACTGCGGGATGATCGGGAAGATGCACCTGTCCTCCTGCTTCAATGGACGCACGGAACCCCGGCAGGATGATGGCTATCGGTTCTACAAATGGGCGCACGATCCCACCCACGGGTCTCCCGAGAACGATTACCACCTCTGGCTGAAGGAGCGGCATCCGGACCGGTACGCGGAGGCGGTCGATGGCGGACCTCGCGTGCGGCACCAGGCCGCCAGATTCGACACCATGCCCACCGAGGCGCACTACAGCCGCTGGGCCAGCGAGCGGGCGATCGAGTTTCTCGATGACGACGCTCGAGACGCCGACCAGCCGTTCTTCCTGTGGCTCAACTTCTTCGATCCGCATCACCCATTCGTGGCTCCCCAGGAATATCTCGATCGGTACGACGTCGCCTCGCTTCCGGAGCCGATTGGCCAGCCAGGCGAACTGGATTCCAAGCCAGACATTCAGCGGCAGGCGTCCGCGGAGAGCTACGCCGGGTTCGCGCGCGGCTACACAGATCACACCCCGGACGAGATCAGGGAGGTTGTTCGCGCCTATTACGCCATGGTGTCGCTGATCGACGACGAGGTTCAACGTGTGCTTGACCGGCTCGATGCGCTGGGCCTAGCCGAGGACACGATGGTGGTGTTCACCAGCGACCATGGCGAAATGCTGGGCGATCATCAGCTTCTGCTGAAGGGGCCGATGCTCTACGAGGCGGCGGTGCGGGTTCCACTGATCATGCGCTGGCCAGGCAAGCTCTCGGATGGCGAGCGTCGAGATGATCTGGTGCAGTGGATCGATCTCAACTCGACCATCATGGAGGCGGCGGGGTTGGAGCCACTCGCCCGGAGGCAGGGCACCAGCCTCCTCCCGCTGGCACGGGGAGACGCGGACGCGCCCTCACGAGGATGGGCGATCTGCGAGTACCTCAACAGCGGCCACGCTTACGATCCGCCCGTGCTGCTGACCATGCTGCGACACGACCGCTACAAGCTGGTGGTGCAGCATGGTCCGCCCGCGACCGACCGCGAGTGGGACGGGGAGCTGTACGATCTGGAAGCCGATCCCCAGGAATTAACCAACCTGTGGAACGCGGAGGAAGCGGCGGATATCCGCGTCGACCTGGAGCGGATGCTGCTGGATGTGATGGTCGCCACCCGCGACCGGTCCCAGCCGCGAGAGGCGCACTGGTAGAGCGTTCGGCAAAGTTCAGGGCCGGCGCGAGTCCGGCCCTGAAGACAAAAGGTCGTAGTTCGTGTTACGCCCGGGAGCGCGGCTCGGGACGGGTGACCGAGCTTTCGATCGCGATGTGGCGGCCCTGGTCGCTGGACTCCAGTGTGGCGTGCATCACGTCCAGCACATGGTAGGCCAGTTCTCCACTGGCGCGGGCGGGAGTGCCATCCCGAAGGGCGCGGGCAAGGTCGGCGACGCCGAGGCCGCGCGAATTGTCCGTAAAGTCGTAGGTGAGCGGAACGTCCTCCCAGTCGGGAGGCGCATCCGCCTGCACAGGATCGCCTGGCTTGCGGTCGACCGAGAGCGGGTCGCGGCGGGCCTTGAAGGCGGCGGGCTGCAACAGCCGAATCTCCCCGCCGAAGGTGTTCGGGTCGGGAAGCTGAAGCGTGCCTTCGGTTCCGTAGATGGTCAGTTTGCTGTGGGTGGTGTCGTACAGGTCGAACGAGGTGGTGATCGTCCCGATGGCGCCGCTGGCGAAGTCGAGCGTGGCGGCGATGTGCGTTGGCGTGTTGACCTGGATCACCTCGCCGACTTTCGGCTGGCTGGTGATGGTCCGCTCGGGGAAGCTGGCGCCGGCGCTGGAGGCGACTCTCGCGATTGGCCCGAGCAGCGAGACCAACGCGGTTACGTAATACGGTCCCATGTCGAACATGGGGCCCGCCCCCGGTTGGTAGTAGAAGGCGGGATCGGGGTGCCAGCTCTCGTGGCCGTGGGAGTACATCTGGGCCGTGGCGGCGATCGGCTGGCCGATGAGGCCGTCGTCGATCAACTGGCGCGCGGTCTGGAGCCCGCCACCGAGGAATGTGTCGGGCGCGCCGCCAACCAGAACGCCTTTGGCGGCGGCGTCGGCCAGGAGCGACTGGCCCTGCTCGCGGGTCTCGGTGAGTGGCTTTTCGTTGTAGACGGACTTTCCGGCGGCGACGGCGCGAGCGGCGACCTCGGCGTGGGCGCGGGGAATGGTCAGGTTAACAACCAGTTCCACCTCCGGGTGGGCGAGCAGCGCATCGACGGTGAATCCCTCGACGCCGTATTTCGCTGCCTGGGCCTCCGCCCGCTCGACGAAGAGGTCGGCGATGCCGATGACCCGGACATTGTCGAAACGCGTGGTGAGGTTCTTCAAGTAGATGCTGGAGATGGTGCCCGCGCCGACGATACCTACGCCGACGGGGCCCGAAGGGGTGCCGCTCATGCCGGTGATGTCCTTTTCAGGGAGCCAGGGACCGGTCCGGGTGAGGCGCGGCCCCTGGTGGCGAGTTGTCTACTGGGGAAGGAGGGCTGGTCGCTTGGCGGTGCTCTCGACCTGGATCGCCTGGCCGGTTTCGCCGGATTCGAGGACCGAGGCCATGATGTCGAGCACGTGATAGCCGAGTTCGCCGTTGGCGCGGGCAGGTTCGCCCGTGATCAGCGAGTTGGCCATGTCCCACACGCCGAGCCCGCGGCTGTTGTCCGTGTTGCCGAAGGTGAGCGGGAGTTCGGACCATTCCTTCTCGCCAGCCTTGAGCAACTGGATCGGACCGCCGAAGGTGTTGGGATCTGGCAGGCGAAGGGTGCCTTCGGAGCCGTAGATGACCAGCGTGGAGTGATTGGTTTCCCAGACATCGAAAGATGCGCCGAGGTTGCCGACGATTCCGCTCTCGAACTGGATGGCGGACTGGATATGCGTCGGGGTCGTGACCTCGATGACGTCACCCTTCTTCGGGCCGCTGCCGACCGTGCGGGTTGGGAAAGTGGCGGTGGCGAGGGAGCTGACCCGGGCGACCGGGCCGACGATGGAGGCGAGGGCCTGCACGTAGTACACGCCGACATCGAAGAGCGGGCCCGCGCCCGGCTGGAAGAAGAACCAGGGATCGGGGTGCCAGGCTTCCATGCCGTGACCAAGCATCTGGGCGCTGACCGCGACCGGATCTCCGATCACGCCGTCGTCGAGGTACTTGCGGGCGCTCTGGAGTCCACCGCCGAGGAAGGTGTCGGGAGCGGAACCGACGAGCACGCCCTTCGCGGCGGCTTCGGCGAGCAGCTTCTGGCCGTCTTCGCGGTCGATGGCGAGCGGCTTCTCGTTGTAGGCGGACTTGCCGGCGGCGATCGCCTGGAGGGCGACCTGGGCGTGGACGGCCGGGATGGTGAGGTTGACGACGATCTCGACGTCTGGGTGGGCGATCAGGTCATCCACGGTGAAGGCGCCGACGCCGAACTTGTTCGCACGTTCCTGGGCACGCTCGGCGACGATGTCGGCGATGCCGATCACTTTAACGTTGTCGAAGCGGGTGGTGAGGTTCTTGAGGTAGATCTCCGAAATGTTCCCGGCCCCGATGATGCCGACGTTGATGGTTCTGGATGCTGCCATTGTGTTGCGGTTCCCCCTTGATGCGGACGTGACTCGTTCTCCCGGTTGCCCAGGGCCGTGGTAACTCCGGTAATGGTACCCGGGAAATCGCGAGGACGAATCGGCGGGCCGCCCAGCTACTCCTTCACCGAGCCGAGCGTGATTCCCTTGACGAAATAGCGCTGCATGAACGGGTAGATGATGATCAACGGCAGGATGGCGATGACGATACCGGCCATGCGCACGTTTGGCGTGATCATCGACATGCCCGAGGTGCCGAGGTTTTCGGTGACCAGGGCATTGAGCGCCACCTGCAGTGTGTACTTCTTGCTGTCGTTGATGTAGAGCACCACCGAGAGGAACTGGTTCCAGCGGCTGACCAGTTCGAACAGGGTGATCGTGGCGATGCCGGCCTGCGAGAGTGGCAGGTAGAGCGTGCGGAAGATGTAGAAGTCACTGGCGCCGTCGATCCGGGCCGATTCGGCCAGGTCGTAGGGGACCCCGGCGAAGAAGTTCCGCAGCAGCAGGATGCTGAATCCGGACACCATGCCGGAGAAGATCAGCGCCCACAGCGAGTTGAGCAGCCCGAGGTCGCGATTGACGATGTAGAGCGGGATCATGATCAGTTCGCCCGGAATCGCCATCGTCGCCAGGATGAAACCGAGCATGAGCGTTTTGCCCGGCAGATCGCGCTGGATCAGCACGTAGGCGGCGAAACAGCAGAGCGTGACGTGGAAGAACGTGCCGGCGAGCGTCACGATGACGCTGTTCATGAACGCGCGCTGGAGGTCGAGGTTGATCCAGACGGTCTTGAATCCGTCGACGCTGAAATCCTGGGGCCAGAGGACGATGCCCGGTTCCATCGACGCCAGCGGCGCGGAGAACGCGACCGCGACCACGTTGACGAACGGCACGACCATCATCAGCATCAGGATGGTGAGGAACGCGATGATGCCGGCGTAGGCTAGGTGGTCGGCGAGGCTTTCGCGGGGGCGGCCGCCGCTCGCATCGTTCTGGACCGGGGCGTTGGTGGTTTGAACGGGGGCTTCGATCATCCTAGTTCTCCCGTCCAAAGCCGGTGATCTTCCAGACCACCGCCGTCATCGCCAGGGTGGTGAGCAGCACCATCACCGAAATCGCGCTGGCGAACCCAAGCTCGTAGCGCTGGATGCCCATGTCGTACACGTAGGTCATGATCACGTCGATCCCGGACTGCACGACCGGGTTTCGCATCACGAAGATCTGGTCGAAGATGCGCAGCAGCCCAAGGATGTTGAGCATGAAGACCACGACCATCGTGGGCTTCAGCAATGGCAACGTGATCTGGTAAATCTGCTGGAAACGTGATGCGCCATCGATCCGGGCGGCCTCGTACAGCGTCGGGCTGATGCTGGTGATCGCGGCGAGATAGATGATGGCCGCGTAGCCCATGTCCTTCCAGATCGGTAGGGCGATCATGGTCGTCCTGGCCCAGGCGGTGTTCGTGAGGAAGCGGATCGGACCCACATCGATGGTGGCCAGCAGCTCGTTCACCAGGCCGCCGGATGGCGAGAGCAGGTAGATCCACATGCCGCCGATCACCACCCAGGAAAACAGGTGGGGCAGGTAGACGAAGGTTTGGGCGAACTTCTTGAACAGCAGGTAGCCGACCTCGTTGAGGGCGAGGGCGACGATGATGGGCGGGAAGAACCCGAAGACCAGGATGCCGCCTCCGATGATGAGCGTGTTCTTCACCACCTGCCAGAACTTGTCGTCTTCCCAGACGTCCGAGTAGTTCTGGGTGCCCACCCATTCGCCGCCGCCAAGCAGCTTGAACTCCTGGAAGCTGGACACGACGCCCTGGTACAGGGGGTAATAGACGAACACGCAGAAATAAATGATGACCGGGATGATCATCAGGTAGAGCCCGTAGTGGCTCCGCATCAAACGGAGGTTTCGCCGGAGCATCCGCTCTCCCTTTCCCGTGGATCTGGGGAGTGACATCGAGTCCGGGCACCGAGAGGTGGCCCCGCCGTGGGGATCGCGTGCCCACCCCTGGGGGGACCGCGCGCGATACCCGGTTCTCGATGTCAGGTCAAAGTCTGTGGTCGTTGAACGCGGAAGGGAGCCAGCAATCGCTGGCTCCCCGGATCCGCAGGGTGTTTAGCCGTCGATCAGGCCTTCGTTGAGCAGGGCCTGCTGCATGGCGGCGATGCCGTCGGCCGGAGTGAGATCGCCAAGGATGATCTTGATGATGTTCTCGTCGAGGATCGGGGCGATGATCGGTCCCCAGTCCGGTCCCATGTTGGCCAGGTAGCCGTGGGCCTTCGTGATTTCCTGCGCCTCGGCCAGGCCGGGGAGTTCACCGATCGGGTTGGTCCAGTTGGAGTTGTACGGGGTTGGCTGGCCGTGGTCCATGGCGTGTTCCACGCCAAGCTCGGTCAGTTCGTAGGCGCCATCGGTGACCGTGAAGTCGTTGCCTTCGATACCGAGCGACCCGAGGGTAATGCCCGGGAAGGTGTTCCACCATTCGATGAAGAGGAACGCGGTGTCCGGGTCGCTGGCGTTGACCGGGATGGTCCAGACGCTGGGCTGGCCACGGTTGAGCGTGACTTCGCCGTTCTCGTCCTCGGCGGCGGCGATACCGGCGGCCTTGAAGGTGGTGTCCGGGTTCGCCGCGGTGACCTGCGCGTTGAACAGGCCGACCCAGGTGTCCCAGTAGGTGACCATGCTGAGCTTGTCGGTCATGAACAGGTTGCGGAAGTCGGCGGTGGTGGCGGTGGCGAAGTTCGGGTCGTAGAGACCTTCGGCGTACAGCTTGGCGAGGAACTCGTAGACCGGGATGGCTGCCTCGGTGGCGTACGGAATGGTGCGCTTGCCATCGACCTCGACGAAGCCGGGCAGCACGCCGTGGGCGCTCATGAACGGCTGGATGTCGTAGGTGCCGGCCGTGCCGAGACCGAGCGGCTGGGAACCGTCTCCCACCGGGTCGCCATCACGCAGGGCGACCATGGTGTTGTACAGGTCGTCGAGGGTTCGCGGCGTCTCCAGGCCGAGCTTGTCGAGCCAGTCCTGGCGGATGGTGATCATCCGCGAGCCCTCGAACTTCTGGAAGGCGGAATAGATCTTGCCATCCTCGAAGGTGACCATCTCCCACTCCTCGGTCGGGATGACCGTGGGGTTGGAGAGGATGGCCGAGCCCTGGACGCGCTCGGTGAGGTCGGTGAGGACCTCGTCCGCGACGAGGGTCTGCACGGTGTCCTGGTTGGTGTAGATCAGGTCGTACTGCACGCCAGCGGCGAGGTCGGCCAGCATCTTCTGGCCGTAATCGGCGGTCGGGTGCACGAGCTCGATCTCGATGCCGGTGAGGCGGGTGATTTCCTGGGCGAAGAGTTCGTCCTCTTCCGGCGTCTTGCCGCCGACGACGGCGCTGAGGATGCGGAGCTTCTTGCCTTCCAGCGGGAACTGTCCGAGCAGAGCGTCCTGGGCGGCGGCGAAGTCGGGATCGATTTCGGCGGCGACCGGCGATGCGCCTGGGGTGGCCTGGGCGGCCGCGCCGGCGAGCGAACCCCCGAGGGCAAACGCACCGGCGCCAGCGACGGCGGCTCCGGAAACGAGGGTACGACGAGACATCGATGACGACATGACAGCTCTCCTTTGAGTGCTCACCTGTCCGGCGCGGATCTCGCGCCGGCCGTCTGGACACACGAACGGGCGCGACCTGGCCGCGATTCCCGCGGAATCGAGGCACCCGGTTCGACGACGTCTGTCCGTGCGTGCTGGCACGATTGTACCAACCGCTGAACAATGCCATCGGAAGACGATGTGAATGCAAAGGAATGGTCAACACCGTCCATTCCCGCGAGCGAGGTTCGCCATATGCGAGATGGAGCCAATTTCGGCTCGCGGACGTCAGGTTGGCCTGGGGCCAGCGCGCATGTTGACCTTGTCAGCGAAGGCTCATGGCGAGGGCGGCGGTGGTCACCACCAGAACAACGGGCACCACCAGCAGGCTCACGCGCAGATAGTCGGCGGTTCGCACCTCCACCCCGTGACGGCGCAGGAATGTCAGCCAGAGGATGGTGGCCAGCGATCCGTAGGTTGTCAGCGCCGGACCAATGTTGGCCCCGACGAGGCTTCCGTAGGTGAGCGCGTCGCGGAGGTGAGGAGACGCTCGCTCGATGATGCCCGCCGACAGCAGCACCATCGGCACGTTGTTGACCACGTTGCTTCCAGCCGCGTTGCCGAGCATCGCGAGGATCATACCCCCGACCTCGCTTTCGGGCAGGGTGATCGTTCGTTCGTCCAGCCAGGCGCGTTCGAAGGCGGCGATCACCACGGTCATGCTGATCACGAAGAGGAAGACGGATGGTGACAGCGCCTCCGCGATCTGGGGCACGGACATCCTCCGGGAGCCGACCGCCAGCCCACCCAGCAGGACACCACCGGTCACCGCCGCCCACCAGAGTGGGTAGCCGGCGAAGCCGAGTGCCACGAGCGCGACCAGCGTGACCGTCAGCCCGGCCGCGCAGAAGCCCGTCCAGGGTGTCACCACATGCACCACCGGGATGTCCGGCGCCGGTTGCCCGAAACGGGGCGGAATGCGCCGGCGAAACAGCCACCACAACAGCACCAGTGCCGTAACCGAAGCGACGAGGTTTGGCCACCACATGACCCCCGCGAAGTCCGAGAACCGGAGATCGAGCCGGTCGAACAACAGCAGGTTGGTGAGGTTGCTGACGGGCAGCGCCAGCGACGCGATATTGGCGAGGAAGACCGTGGCGAACAGCATCGGGATTGGGTCGAGCCCGCGACGGCCGGCGAGGCTCAGCACGATCGGCGTCAGGAGGATGACCGTGACGTCGAGTGAGAGCAAGGTGGTGACCGCGATCGCCAGCAGGGCAATCAGCATGTACAGCAGGGGGCCGCTACCGCGAGCCCATTGGGCGCAGAGTTCGGCGACAATCGTGAACACCCTGGCCTGGTCGACCACACCCACGAGCAGGAGCATTCCGGCGAGGAACAGGAGGACGTTGGACACGTCGCCGACCAGGCTGGGGATGTCTCCGATTGCAACCGCGCCAGTGGCGACCACCGCGATCGCGCCAGCCGTGGCGTAGAGTCCCTCGGGCCGGTCGCCGGGGCGAACCAGCATCAGGCCGAGCGTGACCAACACGATACCGAGAACCACGAACGACATGAGCAATCACCGGCATCGATTGAATGCAACGCACGACCTGCTTCCGGGAATCTTGACGAGGCACAACGCGGATCATACTGGTAGACCAGGGCGCTGGCTACCAGCCCATCTCGCTCCGTTTGAACACCGACCACCGGCCGGGTCATGGGGGTGGCGGATTCCAATGATTATGGTCACCTTGGAATTTCGGAAGGGTGTATGATGATACGGCGCGGCACGGGCATTACCGGGGCGCGCTTTTCGCGCCAAGAAGCGCGACCCGCCTCCCTAGACCCTTCATGAAAGCCGCTAGATGGATCTGCTCAAGCAATTCTTCGCCTACTACAAGCCATGGAAGAAGCTCTTCTGGCTGGACTTTGGCTGCGCCATCGTCTCGGGCGTCCTCGAACTCGCCTTCCCCATCGCGGTGGCGTATTTCATCGACGACCTGCTTCCCAGCGAGAACTGGAGCCTGATCGTCGCCTGCTCCGTGGCGCTGCTGGCGGTGTACCTGCTCAACACTGGGCTGATGGTGATCGTGACCTACTGGGGTCACATGCTTGGCATCAACATCGAAACGGAGATGCGGCGGCGCAGTTTCGACCATATCCAGAAACTGTCGTTCCGGTTCTTCGATAACCAGAAAACCGGGCACCTCGTTGGCCGGGTGACCAAGGACCTGGAAGAGGTCGGCGAAGTCGCCCACCACGGGCCAGAAGACGCCTTCATCGCGATCATGACCTTCGTCGGCGCGTTCGTGCTGATGTTCAACATCAACACCGAACTGGCGCTGATCACCGCCGCCATCGTTCCGTTCACCGGCTTCGTCACCACGCGCTACGGGGGCCGGATGGCCCGCACCTGGCGGTCGCTGTTTGGCCGGGTGGGCGAGTTCAACGCCCGCATCGAGGAGAACGTCGGCGGCATCCGGGTCGTGCAGGCGTTCGCCAACGAAGACCACGAGCGCAAGCTCTTCAGCCACGACAACCATGAGTACCGGAAAACCAAGCTCGAGGCGTACCGGATCATGGCGGCGTCGATGTCGCTGAGCTATCTCGGCATGCGGCTGACCCAGCTCGTGGTGATGATCGCGGGAACCTGGTTCGTCATGCAGGGCACGCTCTCGTACGGTGGGTTCGTCAGCTTCCTGCTGCTGGTCGGCGTGTTCTTCCGGCCGGTGGAGAAGATCAACTCGGTGATCGAGATGTACCCCAAGGGCATCGCCGGGTTCAAGCGCTACCTCGAACTGCTCAACACGGAGCCCGATATTCAGGACAAGCCGGGCGCGATCGAGGTTTCGAACCTGACCGGCGAGATTCGCTACGAGAACGTGACCTTCGGCTACACGCCGGACCGACCGGTGTTTAGTGGGCTCAACCTGGCGATTCACTCCGGTGAAACTGTCGCCTTCGTCGGTCCTTCCGGCGCGGGCAAGACCACCATCAGCTCCCTGCTGCCGCGCTTCTACGAAATCGACTCCGGCAGGATCACGATCGATGGCATCGACATCCGCGACATGACGCTGAACTCGTTGCGCCGCGAGATCGGCATCGTGCAGCAGGACGTGTTTCTGTTCGGCGGGACGATTCGCGAGAACATCGCCTACGGCAAGCTCGGGGCCACGGACGACGAGATCAGGGAGGCCGCTCGCCGGGCGCGGCTCGACACGGTGATCGACCAGATGCCGGCTGGCATGGACACGGTGATTGGCGAGCGCGGGGTGAAGCTCTCGGGCGGCCAGAAGCAGCGCATGGCGATCGCCCGCATGTTCCTGAAGAACCCGCCGATCCTGATCCTCGACGAGGCGACCTCGGCGCTGGACACCGAGACCGAGCGGGCCATCCAGCAATCCCTGGCCGAACTCGCGGTTGGCCGCACCACGCTGGTGATCGCCCACCGGCTGGCGACGATCCAGAACGCCGACCGGATCGTGGTGGTCGATACCACGGGTATCGTCGAACAGGGCCGGCACCTGGACCTGATCGAGATGAACGGCGTTTACAGCCGCCTGCACGACGCCCAGTTCAGGCTGCAAACCGCCTAGCTCGCCACACATCCAGGTCTCCGCGCCGTGAAGTGCGCCGGCCTGTTGGGGGCGCTGCATGGCCCCCCACGGCCGGCCCGCGGGCCCCATCGAGTCGTCCACTATACGAGCGCGAACCACGAAAAGTGGGAACCAGCATCAAAGCAATGAGCAGCGCGGCCGGGTCTTTCCCGGCCGCTTTTTTGTGCGAATCGTGCGTGACATCGCCACTTTTTTCACACCTTGCACTAATAATCACTAAAGTTCCATTGTCGTTTCACTGACGGGCTGCTAGAGTGTGGGCACCAACAGAACGGATTGCATGGGTCGACAAGGCATCTTGAATGTCCGAGAAGCGCGTCACCATATCTGATATCGCACGAGAGAGCGGAGCGTCGCCGACGACCGTCTCCCTTGTCCTGCGGGACAAGGGCGGGATTGGCATGGACACCCGCGAGCGCGTGCTGGCGGCCGCCCAGACGCTCGGCTACGAGCGCAAGCACTCCAGGCGATCCCGTGGCGAGCGCGACGTCACCACCGCCGCGCTCCTGTTCCGCGCTAATTCGCCCAACCCCACCGGTGGTTCGCCTGGCGTCAATCCGTTCTATTCGTGGGTGCTAACCGGCGTGGAAGCCGTGGCTCGCGGCAAGCGGATCAGCCTGCTCTATGGGACGGTCGCCATCAACGAGTCGAACGAGATCGTCGATATCCCGCATCACCTGCTCGGCGACGGAACGGACGGCATCATCGTGGTGGGCGCGTTCCACGACGACGCCGTGCTGGCGCTGGCGGGAAGCACGTCGCGCCCGATGGTGCTGGTCGATGGTCCCGGGTCGTCCCCACGGTTCGATGTGGTGGCAAGTGACAACGTCCAGGGAACACGGACGGTGACCAACCACCTGATCGAGGCTGGACACACCCACATCGCCCTGCTCACCCGCGTCGTCGCCGCCAATCCGAACTTCGCCGCCCGGGAGGCCGGCTACCGGCTCGCGCTGGAAGACCATGGGCTGACGCCGGTGGTGGGGCGCATCGAGCAGTGGAACGTGAGCGAGGCCATCGACCGGATTTTCGAGGAACGCCCCACCGTGACCGCGATCGTGTGCGTGAACGACCAGTTCGCGCTGGATGCCGGCAACGAACTGGAATGCCGCGGCATCCGGGTGCCGGACGATATCTCGCTGGTGGGGTTCGACAACACCGACCACTCCACCGCGTTCCGGCCCGGCCTGACCACCATGAATGTCGACAAGGTTGGCATGGGCCGGCTCGCCATCACCCTGCTTGACTATCGCCTGCAGTGGCCGGACTCCGCTCCGGCCAGTATCATCCTGACCCCTAGCCTGACCATTCGAGGGAGTGTCGCCAGCCCAGATCTCAACCGTCAACCAATCTCACCGCCACCAGGCACGGAGTCTTTCCGATGAGCGCACAAGGGTCCTCACTCAAGGATATCGACGGCATCGAGTCCAGCGGCACCTCGCGTTGGCGACAGATCGTTCACGACCGGTGGATGTACCTGTTCATGGCGCCAGGGCTGCTGTACTTTCTGTTGTTCGTCTACTTCCCGATGCTGGGAAACATCATCGCTTTCAAGAACTACTCGCCGTTCATCGGGATCATGGACAGCCCATGGGTGGGACTGGCCAACTTCGAGCGCCTGCTCACCGATCCGAACTTCAAGCAGGCATTGAAGAACACCATCCAGATCGAGGCGCTCCAGTTGCTGTTCGCCTTCCCGGCGCCGTTGCTGCTGGCGCTGCTGCTCAACTCCATGGTCAGCGAACGGATCAAGCGGTCCGTCCAGAGCATCGTCTACCTGCCCTACTTCCTCTCGTGGGTCATCGTTATCGCCCTGTGGCAGCAGGTGTTCGGCGGGGCCGGCGTCATCAACCAGTTCCTGCGCGATGGTGGCTACGACACCGTCAACATCATGTCCAACCCGGATTTCTTCAAGCCGCTCGTGGTGCTGCAATCGATGTGGAAGGAGATTGGCTGGGGAACCATCATCTTCCTGGCCGCGCTCACCAAGATCGATCCGCAACTGTACGAAGCCGCCGCGATGGACGGCGCCAACGGGCGTCGCCGGATGTTCGACGTCACACTGCCCGGCATTCGGGGGATCGTGGTCCTGCTCCTGATCCTGCGGATGGGATCGATGTTCTCCACCGGGTTCGAGCAGTACTTCCTGCAGCGGAACGCCGTTGGCCCGCAGGCCGCGGAGGTCATCGACACCCTCGTCTACACGCTCGGTTTCCAGTCTGGCCAATGGAGCTTTGGCGCCGCCGTGGGACTGATGCGCGGTATTGTCGCCGCGATCCTGATCCTCTTCGCGAACTGGCTGGCCAAACGCTTCGGTGAGGAAGGACTGCTCTAATGGCGGAAGCAACGAAGTCACTAACCGGGCAAGGCGCGGCGCCCGTTCCGCCCACCGGCATTCGCGGCTGGTTCAGCCGGCGCCAGGGAACCAGCGAGGGGCGACCCGTATGGATGGAAGAGCCCGGCCCGCTGATGAAGACGGGCAAGGCGCTCACCCTGATCGCGATCGTGATCGTGATGCTGTTCCCGATGGTCTACGTGCTGTCGGTCAGCCTCACGTCGGCCGAGGATGCCGCCCGCGGCGGGTTGATCCTGTGGCCCAGGAACCCGACATTGGACGCCTACCGGGCGATTCTCAGCGGGGGCGTGGTGCAGCGGGCGCTGCAGGTCAGCCTCGGGTTGACCCTCGTCGGCACCGCCGTCCAGATGCTGTTCACGGCGACGATGGCCTATGGCCTCTCGCGGACCACGGTGATGGGGGCGAAGCCGGTGCTGTACATCGTGCTGGGCGCGATGATCTTCAGCCCGGGCATGATTCCCAGCTACCTGCTGGTAAAGGAACTGGGCCTGCTCAACACCTACCCTGCCCTGATTCTGCCAGGCCTGATCAGCGCCTGGAACCTGATCATCGTCCGCAACTTCTTCATGAACATCCCGAGCGAATTGATGGACGCGGCCAAGATCGACGGCGCCAATGACGCGCAGATCTTCTATCAAATCGTGTTGCCGCTCTCCAAGGCTGTGCTGGCCGTAATCGCGCTGTTCTATGGCGTGGCGATCTGGAACAGCTTCTTCAACGCCATCCTCTACCTGAACGACACAGCCAAGTGGCCGATCCAGCTGGTGCTGCGCCAGTACGTGCTCATGGGCACCAACCTCGCCAGCGCCGAAGGACTCCAGTCGGGAGCCGCGCCACCGCCCGCCGAAACGATCAAGATGGCGATCGTGGTGGTCGCCACCGTTCCCATCCTGCTCGTCTACCCATTCCTGCAGAAGTACTTCACGAAGGGCGTGCTGACTGGGTCGATCAAGGGATGATCGACCGCCCGCGCCCGCATGCATCAGGAGGTGGAATCAGCGATCACGGACAGCGAAAAGCCGGTCGGATGCGTCAACACCCGGCCGGCGGGATCGACGACTCCCGGGAGGAATCATCGTGAGCCAATCGTACAAGGAAGAGACATCCATGACAGCCAACACCAGTCGCCGAATTTCACGCCGCTCGACCCTGAAGGTCGGCGCGGGCGCCGCCGCGGCCGCCGCGGTCGCGCCGCGGATCACCTTCGCCCAGGAAGCATCCCCCGCGGCGACGCCCGCTGGTGACATGGTGCCGTCCGGCATGGATGGCGTGCCAGATGTGTACCTGAAGTACCCGGAACCAAAGGTCACCTACGACGGTGTTCCGGGCAAGGGCGGTACCGTCCGCGCCTTCACCATCTCCTACTCGCCGCCGCCCACCCCACGCGATGACAACGCCTACTGGCAGGAGCTGGAACGCCGGTTGGGCGTGACCTGGGAGATCGACATCACGCCGCAGCCGAACTACGGCGAGAAGTCGGCCGTGTACATGGCCGGCGGCGATATTCCCGATCTCTTCTACATCAACCCGGGCCAGAACGCCTCGCAGCAGTACCAGGCCATGGCCCAGGGTGCGTTCCTTGACCTGACCCCATACGTGACCGGCGACGCGCTGGAGCAGTTCCAGAACCTCAAGACGTTCCCGTCCTACATGTGGGACAACCTGAAGTTCCAGGGCAAGATCCTCGGCATTCCACGACCGGCCGGTCGCGCGGCGGGCCAGCCGTTCTACCGCACCGACTGGGCCGAGGCCGTGGGCATCGAGCCCTCCGATCCCGAGCAGCTTCGCCAGATGCTGGCCGCCTTCTCCAACAACGACCCGGACGGCGACGGCTCGGCCAACACCTGGGGCCAGGGCCGCTTCAACGGCGGCTGGTGGGTGTTCGACAACCGCATCTCGCAGCAGGCGTTCCGTGCCCCGAACAACTGGCGCCTGAACGACGATGGCACGCTGACCAACGTCATCGAGACCGATGAGTATCGCCAGGCCATCGAGTACCAGATCCAGATGTACCAGGATGGCTCCTACCATCCCGATGCCGCCTCGATGACGTTCTCCGATTCGCAGAACGCCTTTATCGCGGGCGACGTTGGCCTCCACTATGAAGGCACCACCTCGTTCTTCGGCACCAACAACGTGGGCTATCGGCAGCAGCTGGCCAACCCCGGCGCGTCGATCACGAACGTGCCGATCATCGCCCCCGACGGCGGACCGGGCGTCACTCACAATGGCACCGGCACCTTTGGCATGGTCGGTATCCCGGCGTCGCTGGGTGGCGACGAGGAGCGCGTGCTCGAACTGCTCCACATCCTCGACTACCTGGCCGCTCCGTTCGGCAGCGAAGAGCAGCACTTCCTCGCCAACGGCATCGAGGGTATTCACTGGGAGTACAACGAAGCCGGCGCCCCGGTGGTCAACGACAAGCAGCGCGAGGACCGCTCCGATCTCGTCTACCTGATGGCTGGACTGGAAGTCCTCTTCTACCCAACCGAGCCGGAAGTCGGCCTGCAGGTGCAGGAAGTGCTGAAGCAGTCGGTGGAGGTTGGGATCGAGGATCCAACGCTGGTTCTCTACTCGCAAACCAACATCGACCAGGGCCCGATCCTCAGCCAGCTCGGCATGGACTCGATCACCCCGATCGTGACCGGCCGCGAGTCGATCGACGCGCTGCAGGCCGCGATCGACCAGTGGAAGAGCCAGGGTGGCGACCAGATTCGCCAGGAGTTCGAGGAGGCATTGCAGCAGCAGGGATAGGATTCCCTCATCACACGGAAATAGCAACGGTGAACGCTCCAGGGAGGAATCCCTGGAGCGTTTCGCCTGTTTCGCGGGTGCATGCTTGCTAACGGCGTGGATGGTCGACGGCCCTCGCAGGCCTGTCGAACCGCACATGTGGCGCCATATAGCCCTTCGCGCCACGCCCCTCAGTGACATCCAGTCAATATTATGCTAGTGTACGTACACACTAGGAGATGAGGAGAGGCATTGCCTGAACGGGCTGTATATCAGGAAGAACCCGGGAAAGACGAGATTCTCCATCGTGACTGGTGACGGCTCTGGCTGGAGTCGGCTTGCATCGCTCGCTCTCACAGGGGGCGTGCCCGGGTGGTTGCTGGAGGGAGTGGCTCCGGTCCATCCGGGAGCATCGCCGGTTCGATCTGGCTGAATGCGCAAGTGACAGGGGAATGCCTCCTTCGCGCATATGATCGGAACGGTGAAGGGCTGACGGGGCGAATCACGTACGCGTGGATTCGCCCCGTGCCCTTGGGGGACTGTTCACCATGAACACGTGGATCGGCGAGCGCCGGGCCCCTGGCGGGTTTCTGGTTGTCATCATGTTGATGGTTATTGCCCTGGTGCCGGAAGCGGCGCTTGCCGATACCGACCTTGGCACCGGCGATACGGGCGTGGTCGCCTATGCCGGTGGCGACAACGTTCGCCTGCGTTCCGCGCCGGGAAGCGATGGGCGGGTGCTTGGCAGCTACGCCGAGGGCACGCGGCTGACCGTGGTCGGCGGTCTGGAATCGGCGGATGGGCTCCAGTGGTATCGCGTTGAGATCGGTGG
>JAEWEG010000030.1 GCA_023389575.1 Chloroflexota bacterium
GCTCTTACCCGTGAAGGGATCTTCCTTGGACGCTGGCAGTAGTCGGTTTCTACCAATCGAGACACCCCGGTAGCGCCAGCCGCGTCCCTTGCCAGACACGCCCGGCGTCGCCGGGACATCGCTGACATCCACAAATCCAATGCCCTTGGCTCCCTGGTGGATGCATGTCAGCATGAAAGGCTGTGTCATGGCGCGTACCCACGATTCCCGCCGTTTTTACATCGACCAGGACGACACCCACGCCTTCGTCCGAACCGTTCCCGTGCGACGAGCTGATGGGTCGCCCGAAGCCGCCTCCACCCCGGCAACCCATCAGTACATCAGTTCCACGCCGGACGACTCCGGCCGCCGCTGGCGTCCAGGCCTGCCCTCGCGGCGGGTGAGCCAGCTCTTCCGTACACCTCGGAGACGTTCCCATCGCCGGGCATCCTAGGTACCATCCTCCCTGCACGCAAAGGATGACCTGACTCATGGCGGACACCAGCACCGACACCTCAACGGCGGTCATTTCCGATGATGACTCACTCCTGGAGCATATTCGCGACGCCATAGTCACGGGCGATGAGCCGCAGGCGAAACTGCTCGCCGACCGGATGCTCGAGGACGACGCGCTGGCGTTACTCGAGGACCTGGAGCCGATCGAACTCAGCCGGCTCTTCACCTTTCTCGGCGACGAGTCGCTCGCGGTGCTGCTGTCCAGGCTGGACGATCGAGATGCGGCCCGCATCCTGTCGAGGATGAGCGCGGACCAGGCGGCGGACATCCTCGAGGAAATCGAGCCCGACGACGCCACCGACATCCTGTACGAGGTGGAGCAATCCGATCCCGAGATCGCCGGAACCATCCTCGTCGCGATGGAGCCGGTGGAAGCGGCCGAAATCCGCGAACTGATGGCCTACGCGCCAGACAGCGCGGGCGGCATCATGACCCCGGCGTTCGTGGCGGTGTTCCCCGACCTGCGGGCCGACGCGACGGTGACGGCGCTGCGCCAGGTGGCGGAACAGGCCGAGACGATCAACTACGTGTACGTGGTCGATCGAGACGAGCGGCTGATTGGCGTGCTGTCGCTCCATAGCCTTGTGTTGAGCCGGCCCGAGACGCCGGTGAAGGAGTTGATGTTCCCGCAGCTCTACTCGGTGACCGTGGATACCGACCAGGAAGAGGCGGCGCGCATCCTGATCGACCGCAACCTGCTGGCGCTGCCGGTGGTCGACGCCGAGGGGCGGCTGGTCGGCATCATCACGGCGGACGACATCGCCGAGGTCCGAGAGGAAGAGGATACCGAGGACTTCGAGCGGTTGGGTGGTTCGCAGCCGCTGGAGGTGCCCTATCTCCGCGCCTCGCCGTTGCTCCTGTTTCGCAAGCGCATCGTCTGGCTGCTGGTGCTGTTCTTCGCGTCGTTCTTCACGGTGTCGATCCAGGAGCATTTCGACAGCACGCTGGCCCGGTGGACCGTGCTGGCGGCGTTCGTCCCGATCCTGATCGGCACGGGCGGGAATGTGGGCTCGCAGACGGTTTCCACGATCATCCGCGCGATGGCGCTGGACGAGGTGAAGCCGCGCCACATCCTGCGGATCGTGGGCAAGGAGATGCTGACGGGCCTGGCGCTCGGCATCGTGATGGGTGGCCTCATGTTCCTGCGGGCAATGATCGCCCAGGACGGCTCGTACACCGTGGCGATCGTGGTGGGGCTGACCGTGCTGGCGCTGACCACCTGGGCGGCCACGGTCGGGGCGATCCTGCCGATCGTGCTCAGCAAGCTGAAGATGGACCCGGCCGTGGTGTCGGCGCCCTTCATCAGCAGCCTGGTGGACAGCACGGGCCTCTTGATCTATTTCACGCTAGCTGGGTATTTCCTGTCCGCCTGAGTGCGATTCGGCGCGGGCCCTGCCCATGCTAGACTTCCGGCATTGTGTCACGGTGACACATTCGTCATTCAGTCATCTCGCGCGGGTCACGTTCCATGCTTCCAGATGCCGTCGTCACCATCGTTCCCAATGGAAAACTCTCCGCGTTGCTGAGCGCCATCCACAGCGACGGGATGGGCTACCTGGCGCGGCTCGCCACCATCGAGCGCGGTCCGCTGCTCGACCAGTTGCAACGAGCCGGGATTCCGGTCACGCAAGCGCCCGACGCGATCGCCGGCGCGGACCAGGTCCTGTTCGTGAACGCGGGCGGGCGGGCATTGGCCACGGCCGGCCTGCTGATGCGCGCTGGAGTGCGGCAAGCCTGGATCGTCAACGCGCACGGCGCGTGGGTCGAGGTCGACGACGCGCTGATGACCACCGCGCCGGCCACGACCAGACCGGTCAGCGCCCCGCGGGACGTTCCCGGCCGGAGCCCGCTCCCAACCCGACCCAGCGGAGATCCGGACGCGCTGCCCGGCCAGGGGGCCTAACCCGGACTCCCGCGCCACCCGGTGGACGCCGGGCGCTCGACCAGGTCGCGATTCGAACCAGCCTTTCACCTGGACGCCAGGACTTGCCACAGGATGCCGATCGACCTCTCAAACCTGAGCCGTCAGTTGCTGGCATCTCGGCGGCACCTCACCCAACGCACCGTGCAGGCCCTGGTGGCGCTGGCCGCCGCGCTGATCCTCCTCTCGCTCCTGCTGGCGCCGGAAGTTACCCCGGGCGGATGGGATTGGTTCCGGATCCTCCTGATTTCCCTCCTCGGCGCGACCGCGCTGATCATGTTCGTCACCTCCCAGGATCATGACCTCTCCCTAGGCGAGCGGCAGCAGCACCTGGTCGTGGCGGGCGTCCTCCTGATCCTGGCGCTTATCCTCAATCTCACGTTTTCCTTTGGCACGACGATCATTTTCTCGATCGGCATGTCGGTCATCGCGCTGATGGTGGTGAATACCGGCACCTATCGCGATCCACGAACGATCGCGGCGGCCCTGGCGGCGCTGATCCCGTTCTGGATCTGGGCAGCACTGGAAGCGTGGACGGCCGGCCTGTTCTTCCTCGTCCCGCTGGGACTGGTCGCGCTGGTGACCGATAGCCACATGCGGCTGGCGGCGCGGCCCGACTCCAGCGCGCGGAGTCTCTCACGGCGCGGCCACCGGCTGGCGGCCTGGACCGGCGTGCTCGGCGCGGCCCTGCTGCTGGCGTTGGCGTCGCTGGCGTTCGACACGGCGTTCGGCCCGGCCGCGATTGGCGCGGTCGGGGCCATGGTGCTGGTGGGCATCGAGGCGGCGTCTCCCGCGCCGTCGCTGGGGAACTGGCGGGTGTCGTCGGTCGCGGTGATTGACGTGGCGCTGCTGTGGATTACCCTCAGCTGGATCGTGAGCCTCTAATGGCGAATCCGAAGGCGATTCTCGCGCTGGACCTGGGCACATCGTCGGCCAAGGCACTGGTGGTTGCTCTGGACGGCACCGTGCTCGGCAAGGGGATGGAGTCGTACCCCACGCTTCACCCCCGGGAAGGATTCGACGAGCAGGAGATCGAGGACTGGCTCCAGGCGATGGTCGCGGCGACGGCCGGGGCGCGACGGTTCGCGCCGAACGTCGAGATCGTGGCGATCGGGATCACGGGGCAGATGCATGGCACGGTGATGCTGGGGCCGGATGGCGAGTACCTGCACAACGCCGTGATCTGGTCGGACAGGAGAACCGCCACGCTGGCCACCTCGTGGTCAGAGCGGCTTAATGACAGCCTTCCCGAGAAAATCGGCGGCCTGATCGGGAACGGCTACCAGGCGCTGACGCTGGCATGGTTCCTTCAGGACCAGCCGGGATTCCGGGAGACGATCCGGCGCGTGCTGTTGCCGGTGGACATGCTCGGATTCCTGCTGACCGGCGAGATCGCGACAACCCCGAGCAACGCCGCCAGCACCGGATTGATGCGGCTTTCGAGCAACACCTGGGACGAGGAATTGCTCGAAACCTTCGCGGTCGAGGAGCGGTGGCTCCCGGAGATCCGGCCGGAGGGCTCAACGATTGGTGAGTTGACCCCGGCTGCGGCCGATGTGCTGGATGTGCCGGCGGGGATACCGGTGATCCATGGTGGCGGGGACGCCAACGCCGCCGCCGTAGGCACCGGCGTGACCACGCACGAGGCGGTTTTAATCACGCTCAGCACCGGCGCCCAGGTGTTGCGGCCAGTTTCGACGCTGACGCCGGAACCGTCGGGGTTGTGGCACACGTGGCCATCGGCGGTTCCGCCCGGCGCTCCGGGGACCGAGTGGATTTCGGTTGGGGCACTGCTCAATGGTGGACGCGTGATCGACTGGATACACGACACGCTGGCCCCCGGCGTGCCGATCGCCGACGTGATGGACCTGGCCGGGAGCACGCCGGCTGGCGCGGACGGCCTGATCTTCCTCCCCTACCTGGCGGGCGAGCGATCGCCGCTGCTGGACCCGTTCGCGCGGGGAGGATTCCTCGGCCTGACGAGCGCCCATCAACCTCAGCACCTGCTGCGAGCCGTCATCGAGGGGCTGGCGCTGTCCATCGCCGATGTGACCGGCAGGATGGCACAGAACGACGACACGCCAGACCGGGTGGTGGTGGCCGGCGGGGGATCGCCGCGCGTGATACGCCAGATCCTGGCGACGGTCATCGGGGTGCCGCTCGAACGAGCTGTGGTCCAGGACAGCTCGGCGCTAGGCGCGGCCCGGATCGCGGCGCACGGGATTGGCGAGGCCAGCGTGATTTCGGACGGACCATGGGCACCCGAACGGGGCGAGGTGGTGGAACCGGACATGCGACTTCGCGAGTTGTACGTCGAGCGGCTGGGCCTGTTCCGGGAAGCCGCCGCGGTATCGATGCCCATCATCCACCGGCTTCAGCGCCAGCACCTGTGAGCCACGAGCGGCCGATTCGTCCCGCGCGACGGGAGGACCGGGCCGATTGGGGCGGATTCCGGCTGGAACGGATACTGGGGCATCGGCCGACCTCGCCGGGCTCACGTTCGGCCCTGGTGGACCGCCCTCCGGCGGGGATGGAGCCCGGCGAAAGCTTTCCCCAGACCCTCGCCTACTTCGACGCGACCGCCACGACCCCGATCATGCAATGCGACGGCGACCTGGCGATTCACGTGCTGTGGACCGCGCCCGGTTCCGATGGATTGGTAATGGCGGGCGAGGACGACGCGGAACACGGCTCGCTGGTGGGACGGCGATGCGAACCGGGCGATACGCTGCTGGTTCCCGCCGGCGCCAGGTTCGCTGTTGGCGCCGGGATCGTGGGGTTCATGGCGGGAGCCGGATCGGTGCGGCATGCCCCCGAGCAGCCGGAATCGCCACCAGAGCTCGAGCATCCCCCGACGCACGGGCTGAACCTGTTCGCGGGCCACAACCGGCGCACGATCTGCGCCGCGACGCCCGCGTTGCTGCTGGAGCGATGGAAGCTCACCCAGCCACTGACCCTCGAACTCCCGGCCGATCGACCCTGTTATGTCACGAACCTCGTGGCGCCGGTCGCGATGACCTGGGCGGGCGGGGCGGAGCATCTGGACCGGACCGGTTCGCTGGTGCTTCCGGCCGGGACTGGGCGCGTGACCTTCGTGCCGGATGGCCTGGCCTACGTGTTGCTGGCAAGGGTTCCGGACCTCCATCGCGACGTGATTTCTCCGCTGCGAGAGGCAGGGTACAACCGCGAGGATATCTCCTCGATCGGGATTCCGAAAGCGCTCTTGTGAGACCGGGTCGGTTGAAATCTCCGCAACGCAATAACGACGGAGGACCATTCACCGGCACGGATCGCCTGGAATGGTTCGCGTTGAGGCCGGTTGGGCTCTCCCTACAGGTGCATGGGTTGGTGAGCAATGGCGAGTGCGAGTCCATGTCGAGAGCGAGCGCATGGAAGGACGTACCATTTGTAGGGAAGACCCAGCCAGCCTGCAGGGCAAACCGCTCCATTCGCGAACAGGCTGGCGTGTGGTCTTCCTCACGTTTGCGTCCGACGCGGGGACCCTATCCGGTGCGCTTGAGGCGACCGGTGCGCTTGGCGTAGTGCTCGCCCTTCTGGAAGAGAAAGAGGCCGAGCGGCGGGAAGACCGCGCCCATGATCAGCAGCGGCCAGATGTTGTGCCACTGGCTGGCGAACGACGCGCCCTGGAGCAGCGTCTCGCGGATACCGTCGAGCGCGTAATAGACCGGCGAGATGTTGGCGACCGGCTGGAGCCAGCCGGGCAGGACATCGACGTTGTAGTAGATGCCCGAGACGAGCAGCAGGATGGCGGTGACGATACTGGTCACCTGCTGGCCTTTCTCCGGCGAGAGCAACGGCATGACCGCGGCGACCATCCCGAATCCGACCAGCGAGATGCTGCAGATGGCCAGGATTCCCGCCGCCGCCAGGAAGTTGGCGTTCCCCAGCGAGAGGTCGAAGAAGAGCGAGATGGCGACGAACATGATGATGACCCGGACCATGCCGTAGAGGATGGCGTACACGCCCATCCCCAGCAGCTGCGTGACGCGGCTGGCCGGACTCATGAACGTGTATTCGATGGTGCCCTCCCAGCGCTCCCAGCTCACGGTTTCGGAGAGCAGGTCGAAGATCATGGAGAGGTAGCTCCAGACCATCGAACCGATGAGCAGGAAGGTGGTGATGTAGGCCACTTCCTGGCTGGTGCCACCGACGCCAACGCCGATGAAGCCGATGGTAAGGGCGTTCATGATCGTGTAGACGAGCCAGACCACTTCCCACAGGAAGTAGCGCTTCGTCAGGTAGTAGTTGCGCTGGGCGTAGCCCCAGATCGCGATCAGTTCGCGCGTCCATCCCGGTTTGGAGAGTGGTGCGCTCAAGGCATGCATGGTGGTGACTCCCGTGGGCCGGTCCTGTCCGGCCAATGGTGAAGGGTGGCGAGGACGTGACCCCGCCACCCGCTATCAGGCGGCCTTCACTTCGGAAGACTCGTCGTCGGTTTCGAATTCAGCCTCTTCGAGGGTGGTGCCGGTGGCCAGCATGAAGACTTCCTCAAGCGATGGCGGCGTGTCACCCACCTGGTACTGGCGCTTGAGGCCCTCGGCGGTGTCGAGCGCGATCAGCCTGCCGTTGAGCAGGATGCCGATGCGGTCGCAGAGTTCTTCGGCCTCGCCCATGTCGTGGGTGCAGAGGAGGATCGACGATTCATGATCGGCGCGGATCGACCGGATCAGGGCCTGGACGTCCTTCTTGGAACGCGGGTCGAGGCCGGTCGTCGGTTCGTCGAGCAGCATCAGCATCGGGCTGGTGAGCAGCGCCCGGGCGAGGGCGATCTTCTGCTGCATGCCCCGGGAGAGGTGCTCCATCGGCTCATTGATCCGCTTGAGGTCGAAGCCGATACCGGCCAGGATCTCGCGGATCATCGGCTTGCTCTCGCGGTCGGTGACCCCGTACAGCTTGGCGCCGAACAGGAGATTTTCGAGCGAGGAGAGCTTCTTGAAGAAGCTGGCCTCCACGCTCACCCGGTTCATGTAGCGCTGGACTTCCTTCGGGTAGCGAACGGCGTCGATCCCGAAGACATCCACCTCGCCGCTGTCCGGCAGGGTCAGCGTGGAGATGACGCGGACGAGGGTGCTCTTGCCCGAGCCGTTCGGGCCGAGGATGCCGACGACCTCGCCCCGGTTGAGGGTGAGGGAGACGGAGTTCAGCGCGTACGAGTACTCACCGCGTTTCTTCCTGAATCGTTTTTCCACGTTTCGCAGGTCGAGCGCGATCGTGGGATGCAGTTCGTGTAGCCTGCTCATCATGTTTCCTGTCTTGCGATATGCGATGTGTTCAGCGTCCCGTGATGGTGGTCCGCGTGGCGGGTGGGCCTAGCGTGTACCGCTCCGTATCATCCGATTCCCCTTTCCCCTGTATGGCGATGCTTCCGTGGTGGACACAAAAAGAACTCCCCCTGGCAGTGTGCCCGTGGGAGGAGCTTCCTCGCGCCGTCTGCTGTTGTGCGTGCTTGCGTCAGTCAGGCTCGCGGGTCAGCAGGGCGCACTCCTCCCGAGTCGCACCGAGCATTGGTGTGATCCGGAGGAAGTCGCGTCGCATGTGCTGATCCTGACTGCGTGACGAATGGTATTCCGCGTTCGCGGCACTTTTGCCAGAGTATGGCTCGGAAGGGTCAATGTCAAGGATTTTGGCGATCCGCGATTCGCATGCGCGTGACGGCTTGGGCGGGTCCAGGCGGCGGGGCCAGCCCGTGACGGCGTCGTGCGATGCGAGATGGCGAGGACGTTCGTCGCCAGCACCATTTGGTCCGTGACACCAGCGATTGGTCACAGCCACGAGGGCTGTCACCACCTGGGCGTGGCTCGATATGGGAACGCCCCGGCTGGTGGCCGGGGCGTTCTCGCGGGGTGATGATGCGGGGCGATGTCAGGCTGCGCGGCGGCGGTTGGCGTACCAGGCAGCCGCGGCCAGCAGCGGGAACGCGGCGACCGATGGCAGCTCGGCCGGGCCTTCGCCGTTGCCCTCGCCGCCGGTGGGCAGACCGGCGGGCGGGGGATTCGTGGCCGCGTCGCCCGAGCCGGTGTTGGGCGGCTCGGTGGGTTCGACGCAGTTGTAGATCCAGACCTCGCTGAGCTTGTTGGCCGTGACCACCACGTCGCCCTGCGCGTTCACGCTGTTCGACTCGGCGTGGCACCAGGCGCCATCCACTTCGCGCAACTGGTAGCTACCAGGTTGCAGGTGGGTGAAGCGGACGAAGCCGTCCGGGTTCGCCTGAACGATCACCGGCTCGCCGTACGCCTGCGACTCGGCATCGTAGCGGGCCAGGCTGAAGGAGGCGTTCTGATGGCTCAGGCCGCATTCTTCTTCCCAGTCGTAGCCCTTCGGTGGGTTCTTGATCTCGCAGACGAACTTGCGGACCAGGATCGTGCCGGTATCTTCCGTGACCACCTCGGGGATGTTGTGGAAGGTACAGGTAAGCGTCTGGCCGTAGTCGAGCTTGACCGTGAGCGAGCCGTTGACCGCCTTCCACTGCGATTCCGCGCTGTTCTGGAAGCCGCAGAAGAGGTAGTCGGTCGGGATGCCGTGTGGCCGCTCCTCGAAGATGGTGTAGCTGCCCGGCGTGAGGCCCGTGAAGGTCGTCTTACCGCGCTCGCCACCGTCACCGGTGACGCCCTTAGCGGTGACCGGTCCCTGGAGCCGGATGGTGATGGTGTTGGTCAACTGCTCGTCGTTGGCGCAGCTTTCCATGAAGTCTTCGTACCTGGTGCCGTTGAAGCTCGGCGTACAGGTGTACTTGGCCACGTTGACCGTGATCGGGTCGGGTTCGGGCGGCGCCACGTAGTTGATGACGATGACGGTGGTCATCTGGCCGCGATTCACGCGAACGCGAACGGTCGGATTCTCTTCCAGCACCGGGTCGGTCTCGGTGAGGCGGTAGATGCCTTCGGTGAGGGTGACCTGGTACTGGCCGTCGGAGCCGGTTTGGAACGCGCCCGGTCCGCCGCTGCCGTTGTCGCCAACGAGAGTGAAGGCCGCGTTGCCACGCTCGCAGCCAGCGGTGCGGGCGAGTTGCTGTGAACCCTGCGCCCCACCGAAGAAGCTGGTGCCTTCGCCGTCCTCACCGGCCGGGCAGTAGAACTTCTGGACCTGGACCGAGCCGGTGTTGGCCGGCGGCGGAATCAGGCTGTTGGTGACGTTGACGACCCTGGTCTGGCCCGGATTGACCTGGATGCCGGTGACATCGGCGGCCGGCTGGTAGCCGTACGGGGCCTGGGTCTCGACCAGCGTGTAGGAGCCCGGTTCGAGGTTGCCGAAGATGACCACGCCGTAGGCGTCGGTGCAGCGGGCACCGCCGTCATCCTCGCGGAGGTCGAAGCAGGCTCCCTGCAGCGCGCGGCCGTCGGTGTTGGTCTTGTTGACCTGGAGACGTCCGGGCTTGAGGGTGTTCTCGACCGTGACTCGTGTGACCTCATCGTCCTCGATGGTGACGTCGCGGAGTTCGGCGAACTGGTAGCTGGTGGACGGGGTCACCGTCTCGCGCAGCGTCCAGGTTCCGGCCGGAACATCGCTGAAGGTGATGATGCCGTCGTTCGCGCCGTCGGCGCCGTCGCAGACCTGCGCGGTGAGCGCGCTGTTGCCATCGAAGAGCCGGAAGCACGATCCAGCGAGCCGTTCATCGTCGCTGTTCACCTTGGTGATCACGAGGTCACCGGTCTCGGCGGGCGGCGGGGCCGGCTGGTTGGCGACGGTGAAGTTGCGCGTCGCGCCCGGCGCGAGCGTGAAGTCCTGGTCGTCCGAGGCGATGAAGCCTGGTGGCGGCGACGTCTCGACGAGCGTGTAGTCACCGGCCACGACGTTGGCGAAGATCACGCGGCCATCGGTGACACCGTCGTCGCCGTCGCAGAACGGACCGTAGTTGCGATTGCCTTCGAGGGCGAAGCAGGCGTTCGGCAGGATGTCGGTGGAATCGTTGGCGTTCACCTTGGTGACGATGACGCGGCCCGGCTTCGGATAGTTGACGACCGTCACGTCCTTGTCGACGCCCGCCACGATGGTGACGGAGACGGGGGACGCGAGGCTGTACCCGTTCGAGGGCGATCGGGTCTCGACCAGCATGTAGGCGCCGGCCGGAACATCGTTGAAGACAAGCGTGCCGTCGTTCGGGTTGGCGTCGGAGGCATCGCACTGGCTGGCGATGGTGGTGGAGCCCTGGCGGAGCGCGAAGCAGGAGTTGCCCAGCGGCTCGTCGTCCGGGTTCACCTTGAACACCGTCAGGGTGGAATCCTGCGGCAGCGGATCGAGTCTGATTTCGTAGGAGCTGTCGCCACCGGCTTCGACCTCGACCGTGCGATTGGCCGCGGTGGTGTAGCCCTCCGGCGTGGTCGTCATCGCGAGGGTGGACTCACCCGCCGGGACATCGACCAGTTGAATGACCCCGGCCTGGGGATTCAGGTCGCCCGTGCCGTTGTCGCAGACGCTGATCGGGTCGCCCGCGCCAGTCACGTCGAAGCACGCGCCGCCGAGTCGCTGGCTGGTGACGTTGTTGCGAACGATCAGTTCGAGGCTGCCGGTGGCGGGCGCCGACTCGATCACCACGACGATGACGCCCTGGTTCTCGGTGTCGACGGCGACGGTCACCGATGGTTCATCCGAACTCTGGTAGCCGGGGATGTTCGCGGTGCTCTCGGGTGTCAGCGAGGCCGAGTAGGACCCGACCGCGACATCCCGCAGCAGGATCACGCCATCGGCGGGATCGGCGTCGCCTGCCTGGTTGTCGCAGACGGGGCCGACGACATCCACGTTTTCCTGGGAGAGGACCACACAGCCGCCCGCGACCGCCGTTTCATCGGCCGTCTGGATGAGCATGCGGAGGTCGGCGACTTCCGGCGCGCTCGGCGCCAGGTCGAAGGCAAGGTCGGCGACCGCGTTGGCTTCGATGGTGAGGTCACGGATGCCCGGATCGTCGTACCCCGCCGGGTAATTGTTGATGGCGGCCTGGTAGTCGCCAGGCGTGAGCCCGTCGATCTGGATGACGCCGATCTCGGGGTTCTCGTCACCAGCCTGGTTGTCGCAGACGGTGGTGACATCGACGACGCCAAGGCATGCGCCGCCGATTGGCTCCCCGGTCTCGTTGTCGGTGATGGTCGCGCTCACGGAACCGGTGCTGGTGACGAGCGCGAACGTGAGGGGCGAATCCGCGCCAGCGGCGACCTCGACGTCCTGGACGCCGGGATCATCGTAGCCAGCCGGGTAGTTGTTGATACCGGCCTGGTAGCTACCCGCTGGGACACCTGTGACCTGGATGATGCCGGGTGCCGGATTGGCGTCACCATCCTGGTTGTCGCAGACGGTGACGAGGTCGATCAGGCCAAGGCAGGCGCCATCGAGCGCCTCGCCATCGGCGGTGATGCTGGCCGTGATGGAGCCGGTGAGTTCCACCAGGTCCCATGCGAGCGGGGCGATCTCGTCCGCGACCACGGTCACGGGCAGAATCTCGGGGTCCTCATAGCCGGCCGGGTAATTGCTGATCGCGGCCTGGTAGTCGCCCGGGGCGACCCCATCGATCTGGATCGCGCCCGGGGCTGGATCCGTGTCGCCGTCCTGGTTGTCGCAGACGGTCACCAGGTCAACGAGACCGAGGCAGACACCCTCCACCGGTTCGCCCTCGATGGCGATCTCGGCGCGGACCGAGCCGGTGCTCGCGACGAGCGCGAACTCGACATTCGCGGTGGCGTCCGGAAGGACCTCGACATCGCGTAGGCCCGGATCGTCAAATCCGGCTGGATAGTTGCTGATCGCGGCCTGGTACTGGCCAGGCGGCACATCGTCGATCTGGATCACGCCGGTGGTCGGGTCGGAGTCGCCGTCCTGGTTATCGCAGACGGTGACGAAGTCGACGAGGCCCACGCAGGTATCGCCAAGCGGTTCGCCATCGCCGGTGATCGTCGCAACGACGGAGCCAGGCAGGTACGGCAGCGTGACCTGGAGCGGTTCGTTCTCGCCAGCGGCGATCTCGATCGGCTGGTCATCGACCGGGCCGTAGCCAGCGGGCGGCTGGGTCAGGCGGAGGGTATAAGGCCCGGTGGGCACGCCGGAGAAGGTCGCGAACCCGTCGTTCGGCGTACCGCCGTTGGAGGAATCGTCGCACTGGGTGGCGACTTCGGTGTCGCCGGTGTAGATGGCCCAGCAGGCGCCACCCACGATCTGGCCATCCTCGTTCAGCGCGATGACCTGGAAGTCGCTGGTGGCCTGGAGGATGCCGAGGGTCTCATCGGTCTCCTCGCCCTCTGCGACCGGGACGTCCGTGAGGTCTTGACCGGGCTCGAAGCCTTCTGGCACCGAGTCCTGGGTGATCTGGTATTGGCCGGCGGGAAGCTCCTCGATGAGGATCTCGCCCGGGTCGCCCTCGGCGTCTCCGCTGGCGTTGTCGCAGATGCTCTCGGTCTGGCCGACGACGGTGACGCAGGTGCCCTCTTCCTGGACCTGGTTGCCCTCGTCATCGGTGACGGTCAGGCGGAGCACGCCGGGTTCCTCTTGCGGCTCCGATTGCAGCGGGACGTTGGTGACCTGCCCATCGTCGATGGTGACATTCGGCCAGTCGGTGTCCTGGAGTTCGTCCGGACCCGAGGTGACGAAGAAGGCGTAGGTGCCAGGCGGCACATCGGCAAGGACGATGATGCCCTCGCGCGGATCCTGGTCGTTGTCGCCGTTGTCGCAGGCGAACGGCGGG
>JAEWEG010000036.1 GCA_023389575.1 Chloroflexota bacterium
CCGCTGGAATACGTACGGAAACGCCTGTCAACGCGACCGATCTGAAAGCGATTGTCTCGATAGAGACGCGCATCGGCGGCCATCGCGTTCGAAGCTGATCTTTCCTTCCGCGACCAGATCATCAATAAATTCGTGGGCGAAACGATTGGCGAGTTCCTCGACCTGTTCTTCCGTGAGGTCATCATTGCGGCCATCGTAGTTCGCCTGGATCCGTCGCAGCGTGTTGAGCGCATTCGCTCGCTTTTCCATCATGTCCAGATCTCTTGGCTTCATGAGTGCTGGCTGCTTTGAGTGCTACCTGTTTTGCTCGACGCGCCTTCGGTGCCGTTCGGCGGCCGCCCGGTTGATTTCCTTCCCAATCGTGACGGCGATGTCATTGATCTGCTCTTCGGTTAGGTCGTCGTTGCGGCCGTCGTAGTTGGCCTCGATCCGATCCAGCCGTTCGAGAAGTTCCTGGCGACGCCGCTGCTCCTTGTAGTTGCGATATTCCGTGAACTCATCGTACGGGATGACCGCGACCACTGGCGTTCCATGGGATTCGACGATCACGGGGTCGCCAGATTTCTGAATGGATTTGATCAGCGTCTCCCATTGCTGCTTGGCTTCGTTTGACGGCATCGTCTTTATGACCATGGTTACGGCCTCTCCAGTGCTCGTACATCGAGTGTAGCTGACGGACAAGGTCTTCTATATACATCCGATTTAGTGGAAGTGAGGAAGTGATGAAAGCCCCCGTCGTGATGACGAGGGCTTACTGGTAAAGTCAGATTCTTGCGATTCGGCTCGCTCAGTCGCGGGTGGTGAGCGTCGCGCGGACCTGGTTCGCGGCGGCGACCATGTTGCGGAGCGCGGCGGTGGACTCCTCCGGCTTGCGGGTCTTCAGGCCGCAGTCGGGGTTCACCCAGACCCGGGCGGGATCGAGCACGGTGAGCGTCTGGCGCAGGGCCTCCGCGATCTCCTCGACCGGGGGCACGCGTGGGCTGTGGATGTCGTAGACGCCGGGCCCGACGCCCTTGTCGTAGCCCTGCTCGCGGAACGATTGCAGCAGTTCGAGGCCCGAGCGTGCGTTCTCGATCGAGATCACGTCGGCATCAAGGTCGCTGATCGCCTGGAAGATGTCGCCGAACTCGGAGTAGCACATGTGGGTGTGGACCTGGGTTTCGGGCCGGGCTCCGGCCGCGGTGATGCGGAAACTCTCGACCGCCCACGACAGGTAGTCGTCCCAGTCGTCGCGATGCAGTGGGAGCCCTTCGCGGAGGGCGGCCTCGTCGATCTGGATCATGGCGATACCGGCCGCGTCGAGATCCGCGACCTCATCGCGAATGGCGAGCGCGATCTGGCGGCAGGTGGTGGATCGGGGCTGGTCGTCGCGGACGAACGACCAGTTCAGGATGGTCACCGGACCGGTGAGCATGCCCTTGACCGGCTTCTTGCTTTGGGACTGGGCGAAGGTGGCCCAGCGGACGGTCATCGGCTCCGGGCGGGAGACGTCACCGAAGATCAGGGGCGGACGGACGTATCGCGATCCGTAGCTCTGGACCCAGCCGTGTCGGGTGAAGGCGAAGCCATCGAGTTGCTCGCCGAAATACTGGACCATGTCGTTGCGTTCGGACTCGCCATGGACGAGGACATCGATGCCGAGGTCTTCCTGGTGGCGGATGATGTCGCGGATCTGGCCCTCGATGAAGGCGTCATACTCCGCTTTTGACAGATCGCCGCGTTCGAACCGGCGGCGAGAGGCGCGGACATCGCCGGTCTGCGGGAAGGAGCCGATGGTGGTGGTCGGCAGAAGTGGCAGGTGGAGCCGCTCCTGCTGGACGGCGGCGCGCTCGGTGTAGGGCATCCCCCGGCTGGCCGCGTCAGCCGGGAGGGTCGCGAGGCGCTGCTGGACGTCCGGGTTCCGTCGCCGGGGCGATCGCGCGGCCGATTCGCGAAGCTCCTTGCTCGCCGCCAGGTCGGCCGCGATGGCGGATTCGCCTTCGTTCAGGCCACGGGCGAGGATGGAGACCTCATCGAGCTTCTGCTCGGCGAAAGCGAGCCAGGACTTCACCTCGGGATCGAGGTCGGTCTCCAGTTCGACGTCGTAGGGGACGTGCTGGAGGGAGCAGGATGTCGAGACGAAGAGCCGATCCGGCGAAACGGTCGAGGCGAGCGACTGGAGGGTGGCGAAGGCGGCGGGGAGATCGGCGGCCCAGATGTTGCGCCCATCGATGACCCCGGCGACGAGAACCTTGTCCTCCGGGAAACCGGTTTCCGTGATGCGTTCAACCTGTTTCAGGCCGCGAACGAAGTCGAGCCCGATGCCATCGACCGGGAGGTTGAGCAAGGTATCCCAGGCGGCCTCGACACTGTCGAACATGGTTTGGACGAGGAGTTTCGAGGAGCCCTTTGCGGCGGAGAGCGCGGCGTAGGCGGTGGAGAGGGCGTCGATCTGGGCGGGAGAGACATCGGTGACGAGGATCGGCTCGTCAAGCTGGATCCACTCCGCGCCGCCTTCGGCCAGGCGGGAGATGATCTCGGCGTAGACCGGCAGGACGCGGTCGAGCAGCGTGAGCGGGTCGAAGCCATCGACGGTGGATTTGGCGAGCGAGAGGAATGTGACCGGGCCGATGAGGACCGGCTTGCCGTTGATGCCGGCGGCCTTCGCGGCCTCAAGCATCACGAAGGGCTTGGAGCCGTTGAGCTGGAAGGTGGACTCCGGCCCGAGTTCGGGCACGATGTAGTGGTAGTTGGTGTCGAACCACTTGGTCATTTCCAGCGCGGGCACGTCGCGCTCGCCCGAACGACCGCGCGCCATGGCGAAGTAGGTGTCCATGCCAATGGCGTCTTCGTCGTTGCGATAGCGTTCGGGGACGGCGCCGAGGAGACCGAGGGTGTCAAGCATCTGGTCGTAGAACGAGAAGTCGTTGATCGGAACCAGGTCGATGCCAGCCTCGCGCTGCGTCTGCCAGCCGGAGCTGTAGATGGTCTCGGCCGTGGCGAGGAGGTCTTCCGCGTTGGCCTTGCCCGCCCAGAAGGCTTCGAGCGCCTTCTTCAGTTCGCGATGCTTGCCGATGCGTGGATATCCGGGAATGGTGGCGACTGCCATGGGATGCCTCCGTGGAGGTTTGCCCGAACCCCGGCTCCGGATCCGCTATCCGGCGACGTCCAGGCGGTTGGAGACGCTGGCGAACCAGCGCGACTCGCCCAAGTATATCTATTCAATTCTTGACTAGTCAATTGGTGACGAGGGTGTCGGAATCTGGCATCGCCCTCGGAGATTCACTTCGCCGCCATGAACACGGCATCCACCCGGTGCGGATCCCGAGTCAGTACCGTCGGTGGATGAGGAGCAGGTTGTAGTCGACCTCGAGTCCTTCGTGCTCGGCGATGATCGTGGCGGCCTGGGCAGCGGGGAACTCCAGCCGGATCACGCGCTCGAAGTCCTCACGGCATTCGAAGACCCAGCGCGAGGGGAGTCGTTCGATGGTGAATCCCTGCTTCCGCCAGAAGTTCTCATAGTCATCAACGACTGTGTCTGAATCTTCGTAAGCGCGTAGTACCCACTTGGCGAAGGTGCCCGAGCGTAGGTCGTTGTCGATGATGAAGGCCGTGCCGCCGGGCGCGATGACGCGTTCCAGTTCCCGCAGCCCGGATTCGGCGCCGGGCCCGAAGAAGTAGGCGAACCGGGCGTGGACGATGTCCACCGAGTAGTCCCGGAGCGGGATGTCGGCCGCGCTCGCGCCGATGATTGACACGTTGGTGATGTCCTCGCGCACCATGCGCTGCATCATGACCTTACGGAGATGCGGTTCCGGGTCGACTGCCACCACATGGGCGGCCGTGGCGGCGAACCGGGGGATATGGAAGCCGGTGCCTGCCCCGATATCGAGCACGACCTTGCCATCCCACGGGGCAATCCGTTGCATGGCGGCCTCGACCGCGCGATCCGGATCGGCGGCCAGGTTCTCGATCTCGTACAACTCATGATCGTTGGCGATGTTCGAGTTGGCGTAGAACTCGGGATTTTCGGGCCAGGTTTGTTCTGTCAGGGATGCCTGTTGTCCGTTCATCGCGCGGTGACCAGTGATGCGAACCGGTCGAGATCGATGTTGCCGCCGGAAAGGATGATTCCGACCCGCTTGCCGGCGATTTCCTCGCGGATGGCGTCGAGGCCGGCGAACCCGAGGACGCCAGTGGGTTCGACCACCTGCTTCATGCGTGAGGCGAGAAAGCGCATGCCATCCACCAGTTGGTCGTCGGTGGCGGTGAGGATACCGGTCACGTCCCGCTGGATGATGGCGAAGGTGAGTTCACCGACGAGTTGAGTCTGGGCGCCATCGGCGAGCGTTTGGGGCGTGTCGATCCGGACTCGCTGGCCGGTGGCGAACGATTGCTGGACATCGTCGCCGGCCTCGGGTTCGACGCCGTAGATGCGTGCGTCCGGGTTGAGCGCCTTTACGGCGAGCGCGGTGCCGGAGAGGAGCCCGCCGCCTCCGCAGGGGGCGACAACGACGTCGAGCGGACCCGTTTCCTCGATCAGTTCCAGCGCGGCGGTGCCCTGCCCGGCGATGATGTCCGGGTGGTCGTAGGGTGGGATGAGTGTCGCGCCTCGCTCGGCGGCGATGGCGTTTCCAATCGCGGTGCGGTCTTCGGTGTACCGGTTGTAGAAGATGACGTCACCGCCGTAGCCCTTGGTGGCGGAAACCTTCGAGACGGGAGCATCCTCCGGCATGATGATCGTGGCGGGGATATCCAGGAGGCTGGCGGCGAGGGCCGTGGCCTGGGCGTGGTTGCCGGAGGAGAAGGCGACGACGCCAGTACGCCGTTGTTCCGGGGTGAAGCGGGAGAGGGCGTTGTAGGCGCCACGGAACTTGAACGCGCCCATGCGCTGGAGATGCTCGGCCTTGAAGAACAGTTCCGCGCCGAACATCTCGTTCGCGGTGCGGGAAGTCAGGACAGGCGTGCGATGGGCTATGCCACTGATTCGCATGGCGGCTTCCTGAACGTCAGCGTAGCTTGGGAACGTGGTCAATTGGGGTTCCTCCGGGTCGTGCGGCGCAATCGGAGGCATTGTCGCAGGAGATGGCCAGCGAGGACATGATTCGCGCCCGGCCGCCTATCAGGAGGGCGCGAGTTGATCCCTGGCGATGGTGATGACCTTCTCCAGCGTATCGAGATTGAGATCTTCCAGACGCCTGATTGCGATGCTGGCCTTGCCCACCTTGACCTTGCCGAGCTCCGGTTTGTACTTCTCCGCCACGTACTGTTTGTCCTCCGCGGCGTTCACGTAGATGCTGATGTGGTCCTTCTGACGGGCCAGCCCGACCATGAACCACTCGACCTTGCGTCCTTTCGACTGGTTCATGACGAGATCGCCGTAGCCGATGATCGACTGCTCCGTGCCTCCCCAGAACACGCCTTCCCACATCACGCGGGAGTGCCCTTCCATGATCCGGGAGATGAATTGGTCGAGCCGTTCCATGTCGCCACGAATGTCATCCTGGAGGGTGGAAAGGTACGCGCTTGGGTCGGTGGTGGTTTTTTGCATGGAGGTAGCTTTCGAGTTCGCTATGCGCGCAGGTTGTCGGCGACGTCATGCACGGCGGCGAGAAGGGCGACAAGATCATCGCTGGTCGTTGCATAGTGAAGCACGTTTGCCCGCAGCCAGAACGTGTCGTTCACCACGGCCTGGGTGACGAACGTTTTGCCGCCTGCCTGGAGACCTTCCATGATCGCCTTGTTGAGCGATGCGGCCGATGTCGGATCGCCAGAACGCACCCGGAAACAGACGATCGACAGCGTTGGATCGGCCAGGAGTTCCAGCGCGTCGTCGGCCCGAACCAGTGCGGCGAGTTCCCCGGCGAGATCGTTGTGCCGGCGAATGGTTGACGCCAGCCCCTCCCTGCCATTCGCGGCGATGGTCATCCAGACCTTGAGCGCGCGGAAGCCACGCGTTTGCTGGAAGCCGTACTCCGAGAACCAGGGCAGGCCACCCACGCCCAGGTTTTCCTCGGTTCGCAGGTAGTCTGGCACGAGGGAGAAGGTGTCGCGCATCAGGTGAGCGTCACGAATCAGGATGCAGCCGCATTCCACCGGCACGGATAGCCATTTGTGGGGATCCAGCGCCAGCGAATCGGCGCGATCCATGCCGGCGAAGAGATGGATCAGGCGATCGTCCAGCACGCCGGCGGCCCCGTAGGCGCCGTCGATGTGGAACCATAGGCCCTCGTCAGCACAGATGCCGGCCAGGTCGTTGAAGGGGTCGATCGCGCCAGTGGAGACCGTTCCCGCCGAGGCGGCGACCAGGAATGGCCGAAAGCCTGCCTTGCGGTCGGCCGCGATCATCCCGCGCAAGGCAGCGGGGTCGATCCGGAAGTCGCCATCCACCGGGATGCGGCGAACCTGCCGGTTGCCGATGCCCAGGAGCTCCGCCGCTTTGACCATGGTGGTGTGGCCTTCGTCCGAGAGGTACATCACGAACGGAGACCGGTCTCCGTTGAGACCATCCTCACGGTCGTTCCAGCCGTCGGCGAGGGCTGCGGCGTGGCGGGCGGTGGCGATTGCCGTCAGGGATGCCATCGAGCCGCCACTGGTAAGGAGGCCCATTCCGCCATCGATCGGGTAGCCAGCGAGTTCGGCCAGCCATCGTGTGACACATCGCTCCAGGTAAATGGCTGCGTGGTCGCCTCCGGCACAGCTGGGATCGAAGCCGGCGGCGAGCAGTTCCGCGATGATGCCGGCTGGATCGGGCGGGGAGTTGACCCAGCCGAAAAACCGGGGATGGCCGTTGCCCATGGGATACGGCAGGATGTCGGCTGCGAACTGGTCGATGAGGGATTCGATCGTCTGGCCCGCGCCGGGTAACGGCAGGTCGAGCAGGTGCTCACGGTGGGCAGGCGGCACGGGTTGGAACACTGGCTGCTGGCGCATGGTGTCGAGGGTTTCGGCGATCAGGTTGAGGGCCTGCGCCCCTGCCGCTCGAAACGCATCAGCCGGAAACGGTGTGGCACGAAGGCTCATGGGGCTACTCCACAATCGCGAGGTAATAGGTACAGCTGTCCGGGCCGTCATTCTGGAACTGGTGTTCGCGGTCTCCGGCGTAGGAGATGGAGTCGCCTGCTTCCAGCACGTACCGCACGCCATCGATGGTCAGCGTGAGGATGCCCTCGCTTACCAGTACGTGCTCGCGAGAGCCGGGAGCGTGCGGGGGAAAGGTGCCGGCGTCGACGCCTGGCGGGATGGTGGTGCACATGAATTCGAACGCCAGGCCCGGAATGGAGGGAGCGAGATTCCGGCGCTCCCACCCCGACGGATCGGTGACCCGGGGTTGCTCGTGCCTGCGGAGGACGATCACGCGTTCGGGCGATGGCTCGTCCATCAATTCGGTCATGCGGATGCCGAGCCCACTGGCGATGCGGTGCAGCACCACGATGGTTGGGGATTTGCCGCCGCCTTCGATGGCGGAAATCATGCTGCGGCTGACCCCGGACCGGTTGGAGAGGTCGTCGAGCGTGAGGCTTCTCTGGATCCGCTCCCGCTTGAGCCGGTTGCCCAGGGCCTGCAAATCGAATGAACCGGAGATGCCTTCGTTCACCATGGAAAATCCTCCATAGTGGAAGTATTGCACGATAGTAGATTTAGGCCAAGCAGCTGATCGCCATATTCCAGTCCAGAGCCCGTGGAAGCGACAGCCCGGTTCGCAATCTGTGAGAAGACCCGGGCGCGGAGGTGGCTGATGATGGCAAGAGAGGATGGAACGCGTTCGAATCGAAGGGACACTTCGTGTCTGCATTGAACCCGACGATGACACTGGACCGGACCTATAGCGACGAACATGCGATGCCGGAAGCCTGGAGTGAAGCGAAAGCCGCGCTGGAAACCTCCCCGATCTTCTGGCTTTCCACGGTACGCCCGGACGGACGCCCTCATGTGACGCCGCTCATCTGCGTCTGGCATGACAACGCCCTGTACATCTGCACCGGGGAACAGGAGCGCAAGGCAAGAAATCTCGCCGAGAACGATGCCTGCGTGCTGACGACAGGCAACAACGCCTACGAGACGGGGATCGACTACGTGGTGGAGGGCCACGCGGCGCGCGTGCGGGACGATGACGAACTCAGGGCGGTCGCGTCGGTGTATCTCGGCAAGTACGGGGAGGACTGGAGGTTCGATGTGGTGGAGGGCGACTTCGAGCAGGGAGGTCACCGCGCGGCGGTGTTCCGGATCGCGCCGGAAGTCGTCTTCGGCTTCCGGCGTGGCCCAGTCGCGAGCCAGACGAAGTGGACCTTCCGGTAGCCGGGCGCTCGGCGCGGCGGTGTGCATCCGGTGCCGGACAAGGCGGAGGACCAATCGTCACGGGCCCGGATAGGCAGGATGTATCCAACTGTCTTGATTGACATAGGGAGTGGATTGCGGGAAGATGGCCTTGGGCCAGAATGCAATCCAAGCGTCAAGCGAGGCATCCGTGCACGACCCATCCGTCAAGGCTGTTCCCTTTCCAGGGCCAACCCCGGTTCGTGGCCTCCGGCCGCCGGTGTCTCCCCTGCCGCGGCCCTTGACGAGCTTCGTTGGTCGAGCGCGGGAAGTCGAGACGGTGTGCGACCTGTTCCGTGGGGGAGAGGTTCGCCTGGTGACGCTTACCGGGCCCGGCGGGGTTGGCAAGACGCGGCTGGCGATCCGGATCGCTCGGGAACTGGAGGCGGAGTATCCGGATGGGGCTGGATTCGTACCACTCTCCGCGATCAGGGAAGTCTCTCAGGTTGGAGTGGGCATCGCCCGCGAATTCCACGTCGACCAAACCTATCACTTTGGAGAAGGCGACCCACTTCCCCCGCAACTGCGTGGGTTTCACGGGCTTGTGGTGCTGGACAATTTTGAGCACGTGATCGAAGCCTCCCTGGTCGTTGCCCGGCTTTTGGCCGAGAGCCCGGGCATGAGGATTCTGGTGACCAGCCGCCAGCCGCTGAACATTGCTGGGGAGCATGTGTTCCCGGTGTCGCCTCTCCCATTGCCAGCCGCCCGCAACGATGTAAATGCCGTGCGGTCCTCGTCGGCCGTCCAGTTGTTCCTCCACCGGGCAATGGCGCGAAACCCTGCTCTGGCCACCACGCCGGGAGATGTTGAATCCATCGCCGGCATCTGCAGGGCGCTCGACGGGTTGCCGCTGGCGATCGAGTTGGCCGCCGCGCATGCGGCGACCCTGGCTCCAGGGGAGTTGCTGAGTCGGATGGAACGGCGCCTGTCGCTGCTGGGTCGCAACACGATTGACGCATCCCCTCGTCACCGGACGATGCGCGACTCGATCGATTGGAGTCATGGGCTGCTGGACCAGCGGCTCCAGGTGGCGTTTCGCCGGCTGTCGGTTTTCGTTGGTGGGTTCACCCTGGAGGCGGCGGAGGTTGTCCTGGAGGATGAGGACGCGCTGGACGTCCTGGAAAGCCTGGTGGAGCGCAGCCTCATCATCGCGCGGCCCGGAGTCGATGGCGAAACGCGATTCCTCATGCTTGAGGTCATCCGTGAGTTTGGGCTGGAACACCTGAAATTAAACGGTGACGAATCAGTGGCGCGAAGGCTGCACGCCAGTTGGGTGAGGCAGTTGGCGGAACGAAGCGACTTCTGCTGGTTCATGCCACAGGATGAGGGCGAGGCCCGGTTGGCCGAGTTGAAGCGCGAGCGCGGCAATATCCGCGAAGCCCTCACCTGGCTCACCGCCCAAGGCAATCACGAGGCGGCGGTGGAGATTTCGGGGTCGCTGGCGGCGCTCTGGATCGTTATTGGCGACAACCATGGTGGTCTCACCTGGCTTCCGCCGGCTCGCGATACCTCCGTGGAGCTTTCACCAGTCATCCGGGCGAAAGCGCTCGTCACGTTGGGGTGGCTTCTGCATTTGCGTGGGGATCATGAAGGCGCGCGGAAGCTCTCGCTGTGGGGCGTCGAGCTTCTCCGCGATGTGGATGCGCCGCGAATCAGGGCCTATGCACACGTCATCGTTGGTATGGCGACCAGAAGTCAGGGCGCGGCGGCAACATCACGTCAGCATATGCGGCAAGCGATTGATGTGCTGGAATCGCTTCCGCCGGAGCCAGTGCTTTGGAACTGGGTTTCCTCGATCCTCAATGGCATGGGACGAAACGCGCTTTGGAGTGGAGACATTGACGGGGCGAAGCGCATCTACCAGCAGGTGGTGGAGCGCGATGCCGCGATTGGCGTCAGGAAGGGATGTTCCCACGTCCATGGAGGCCATCTCCTCGCGTACCTGGGGGATATCGCGCGGGCGGACGGTAACGCTGTTGAAGCGCTCAAGCTCTACCAGGAGAACCTGCGACTGTCATGGCGGCTGAACGATGCAAGGTTCATCTGTGACGCCCTGGGCGCTATCGGTGGAACATTGGCGACGATGGGACACATCGAGCCGGCCGCCCGGTTCTTCGGCGCGAACGAACAGTGTTACGCGCGATTCGGGTTTCCGTTCGATCCGGAAACGACGAATCGACAGCGCGCGTTGGGCCTTCCCGAGCCATGGGCGCGGGAGTCCGAACCATGTCCGCCCGCGGATCGCCTTCGCGAGGCGCTCCGAGCGTCGCGGCCACACAGCCTGCCACCGATTCGAGACCTTTCCGCCGCAGAGAAGGCCTGGGCGTCCGGACGGGGATGGTCGCTGGAGGACGCGGTCGCCGAGGCGCTCGCGTTGGAGGGAGTGACCGCATCCCAATCCTTTGATCACGGCCTGACCCAGCGGGAACTGGACGTGCTGCGGTTGCTGGCGGACGGAAAGACCGACCAGGAGATCGCGTCGGACCTCTACATCAGCCGGAGGACGGCAGCCACGCACGTCCGCCATATCTATGGCAAGCTCGGAGTCTCGTCGCGAGCTGGGGCGGCGGTGTGGGCAGTGCGCAATGGCCTCACCTGACCGCGACTCGTCCGCACTGGATGCGTAGTCGGTGAACCCATCCCAAAATCGCGTATTTGTGCGATGCCGCCAGCCGTGGTGCGCGTCATCCTCGTTATCGTGGCCAGGTCCACCAGGTTGGTGAATGGCGATGGCCCCGGAGCAGGAAGGATGCGCGAATGCCTTCGAAGATCGATCGACGACGGGTCCTGACCGGAATCGCGGCCGCTGCGGCCATTGGCCCCATGGCGGGTCTTTCGAGAACGGCGGTTGCCCAAACGGACGCCGTGACCGTATTCGCGAGCGGCCTGACCAATCCACGTGGGTTCGCCTGGGCGGACGACGGAACGATGTATATCGGTTTGGGTGGCGATGGCGTGGTGGCTGAGGAGGCCGTGGCGTCCGGCGAGGGTGGCCTCAACGCCGAAGGAACACCGGAGGTAACCGGGGCGGATGTCATCTATACCGGCACGCTCACGGCCAGTGTCGCCCGGATCGCCGATGGCTGCCCGGCCACCTTGGCCACGGGTTTTCCATCCGGTGGCGTCCCCGAACTTGGCTGGGTTTTTGGCCTCGATGATGTCGTCATGTTCGATGGCCAGCTCTACGGCGTCGTGGCGGGTGGTGGCGAAGCGTACGGGAACCCTGATTTTCCGAATGGGGTGTACCAAATCAACGCCGACGGCAGCTTTGTCCTGGTCGCCGATACCAGCGCATGGGTTCGCGAGAATCCGGTGGAAACACCTCATGATCCCGTCTCACCCGACGCCGAACCGTTCTCGATCATCGCCGGCGATGGAATGCTCTGGCTGTCCGAGGCCAATCACCAGCAAATCATGACCGTGGCGCTTGATGACACGATCAGCCGCGTCGTTGACCTCTCGGTGGTGGGCAACGTCGCGCCGACGGGCATCGTGCTGGCGCCGGAAGGTGGCGTGTACGTTGGGTTCCTTTCGGGACTCCCCTTCACCGATGGCTCGGCCCGTGTCGTTCACGTGTCGCCGGAAGGCGAGGTGACGGACGTCTGGACCGGCCTGACCGCCGTGACGGATATCGCCCTGGACGCGGATGGAACCCTGCTGGCACTTGAAATGGCCACCGGCAACATGGGCGAGCCGCCGTTCGTGACGGCGGGTACCGGCAAGGTTGTGCGCCAGTCGGGGCCGGATACCGCGGACGAGGTGGTGACTGGCCTGGACTTCCCAGTCAAGATGGATTTCGGCGCCGATGGCGCGCTCTACGTGGCTACTCCAGCGTTCGGCGCCATGGCGGGCGAGGGACAGGTGCTCCGGATCGATCTGGGGGCGGAGGGGCCGATCGCGATCGAGGGACCGCTGGAACCGTCCGTTTCCTGCCAGGTCTGAACCAGGCATCCGGAAAGGTGAGACGAACCGGCTCCGTAAGGGGCCGGTTCGTTCGTGTGTATCGCTGCTCAGAACGGAACGACGCGGCGGGAACTGGATCGACGGACCCGCGTCGCGGGCCATCGATTCCTACAATTGGGCCTGCTTATGGCTCCAACCTTGAGGCCTAACCGGCAATCGAACACGCGGCTCCGAGGTCAACGTCACCTGACCTCGACGTCGTCCCGCGCGGTGTCGTCCTGAGCAGGGACGAGGACGATCTCTGTTCCTCGAATTTCATAGAAGAATTCATCGCCTTCCTGGAGGTGCATTTCGTCCAGCAATTCCTCGGGAAGAGTTACCACACCGTCCGCTTCCAGTTTGACCATCCATGTCTTCATCGGCTGATCCTTAGCTGGTTGTTCTCGGATGTAGCCCGGACCAGGACTGTCCAGAAATCCTCCGACATCCGAATCAGGGCTCGATGCGCTCGATACCCGGTAAGCGGTTCATCTTCTGGTCAAAGCTATAGACGCGAGTCATGCCGAGATGCTTCGCCAACGCAAGGTGAAAGCAATCCGCGAACGACAGCGGTCCTTGGCTGCTCCAAAACTCAAGAGCGGCGATCAGAGCTTCGAGGTGATCTGAACGGATGCCTTGGTATGACAAGATTTCAATCAAGGCTTCGGCGAGTTTCCAGTTGGGAACGTCATAACGTACCCGAAAGACATGGATGCATTCCAGGATGACGGTACTGCTGAGATATCCGTTTATTTGTCCCGCGCGTAGCTTGCCAAGGAACTCCGTGGATCGAGGACCATGCTCGTGATCGGGTTGTCCAAGATGATAGACGAGTACGTTCGTGTCAATGAACGCGGGTTCCTGACTCATCGGCCAATCTCGTCCATTTCCTCCAGAATCTGCTCCGCGATGGCCTGTGCGGCGACCTCACGAATCTGTTCCGGGGTGAGGTATTCGCCCTTTGTATATTGACGGAGATATCCGGCGGTCCAGTCTTCCGACTCGGCGGAGTTCCTGAGTGTGAGATGCCCGTCGCGATCCTCGAAGAGGACGGCATCTCCCTCATGGAGGTTGTACTTTTCCCGGAAGTCGGCCGGGATGGTGACCTGGCCTTCGCTGGTTATTTTGGCGGTGCGAATGGTCATCGGTGGCTCCCATCTCGAAAGGTGAAGGTGCTCCTTCAGTTTATCAGTCAATACCCAGCCGACGATGGTGGTGCCGTTTGTGACTGGGATGAAGAAAGGAGGGGGAGCGATGTGGATCCCCCTCCTTCGATGATGCAACGTCGCTGGCCGGTTAGTCGGCGGCGGTGACGGCGGCCGGGTCGCCACCGGTGTGTAGCAGCGCGAAGTAGCGCGCGTCCGGGTGCGGGACCACGATGGCGGCGGTGGTCTGTTCCGGATCGAACTGGAAGCCGTCGGTGACGGTGACGCCAATCGATCCAACATCCAGGAGCTGGTCGACGAGCAGGTGCTGCTCCAGGTCCGGACAGGACGGATAGCCCCACGAGTAGCGCTTGCCCGTTTCCTCGCCAATGGACAGCTCGGCGCGGACACGCTGGTGGACCATTTCGGCGAGGGCTTCGGCGGAGGACACGCTGAGGCCGTGGCTGAAGTAGCTCTCGGAGTAGTCGCCCTTGGCCTGGGTGGCTTCGGTGCGGATGGATGCCTCCTTGCCCATGGTCACGATCTGGAAGGCGACGACATCCTTGCGGCCGTCTTCCAGCGGCAGGAAGTAGTCGGCGAGGCAGAGACGGTCACGGGCGGGCTGTCGCGGGAAGGTGAAGCGCACCAGTTCGCGTTCGTGATCCTCGGGATCGAAGACGATCAGGTCGTTCTTCTCGCTGTTGGCCGGGAAGTAGCCATAACGCACGCGTGGCTGGAGCCAGCCGTTCGCTTCGGCGTCGGCCTGCATCTCCGCGAGGCGGGGCAGGAACTCGTCGCGCTGCATGGCTTCCCAGGCTTCGTCCTTCAGGCCCTTGCCGCCCCAGTGCAGCCGGAAGAGGGTTTTCAGGTCCAGGTGGGGCCAGACATCGGCGAGCGTGAAGTCGGTCATTTCCCTGACGCCGAAGAAGGGGGCGACCGGGGGATCGACGATCTCCGTGGCCGAGCGAGTGGTGTCGGAGGCGGAGGCCGGGGCGATGAAGGACTCGCGCGACGGCTTGTTGAGGGTCCTGAGGGCGCCCTCCATGGTCTCGCTGACGAGCTTCTCCCGCTCCTCGGGAACGATGATGCGGTCCATCAACGAGAGGCCTTCGAAGGCGTCCTTGGCGTAGAACACACCGGGTTCGTAGGGGGTGTCCTCCTCCACGAAGATGGAGCGGTGGGCGTAGGGCCGGTTGATGGCCGCGCCGCCGATCATGACCGGGAACGAGTGTCCGGCGTGGTGGAGCTCCTTCACGCAGAGCGGCATCTGCTTGCTGGTGGAGACCAGGAGGGCGGAGAGACCGATGGCGGTGGCGTTCACCTCGACGGCCTTGTCGATGATCTTGCTGATTGGCACCTGCTTGCCGAGGTCGTGCACGGTGTAGCCATTGTTCGAAAGGATGGTGTTGACGAGGTTCTTGCCGATGTCGTGGACATCGCCATAGACGGTGGCGAGGACAACGTTGCCCTTGGTGGAGCCTTCCACCTTCTCAAGGTAGTTCTCGAGCTGGGTGACGGCCTTTTTCATGGCCTCGGCCGACTGGAGCACGAAGGGGAGGATGAGTTCGCCAGCGCCGAACTTGTCGCCGACCTCCTTCATGGCCGGGAGCAGCACGTTGTTCAGCACCTCGACCGCGTCACCGCTTTCGGCGACGGCCTGGTCGATGTCTGCCTCGATGCCGTCCTTCTTGCGGAAGACGATGCGGTAGTGGAGGCGTTCACGGACGTTCATGTCCGCCATCGGGTCGGGACCACCGGCGCTGGTGTCCTCGGTCTTGCCTTCGTAGAACTCGATCACGCGCTGGAGGGCGTCCTCGCGGCGGTTGAAGATGAGGTCTTCGGCCAGGTCACGCTCGTCGGTGGGGATTTCGGCGAACGGGACGACGTGCGACGGGTGGATGATGGCGAGGTCGAGTCCAGCCTTGATGCAGTGGTAGAGGAAGACGGCGTTGATGACCTTGCGGGCGGCGGGGTTGACGCCGAACGAGACGTTGGAGACGCCGAGGGTGGTCATGACGCCGGGCAGGGCTTCCTCGATCATGCGGATGCCCTCGATGGTTTCGACGGCCGAGTTCTGGAACTCGGGGTCGCCCGTGGTGAGCGGGAAGGTGAGGGCGTCGAAGATGAGGTCCTCGGGCGCGAGGCCGTATTCCGTGGTGACGATGTCGTGGATGGCCTTCGCGACCTCGAGCTTGCGCTCCCGGGTCTTGGCCATGCCCTCCTCGTCGATGGTGAGGGCGACGACGGCCGCGCCGTGGGCCATGGCGAGCGGCATGATCGATTCGATCTTGCCCCGGCCGTTCTCCATGTTGATGGAGTTGATTATGGCGCGGCCCGGGTACTGCTCCAGGGCGTCCTGCACCACGTCGGCTTCGGTGGAGTCGATGACGAGCGGGCCTTCGACGGTGAGCGCGAGCTTCTTGACGAGCTTGCGCATGGTGTCGCGCTCGTCCTGGCGTTCGGTGAGGGCCACGCAGACATCGAGCAGGTGCGCGCCTTCCTCCATCTGGCTGGTGGCGACTCCGAGCACGCTGTCGAGGTCGTCGGCCAGGATGAGGCGCTTGACCTTGCGGGAGCCGAGGGTGTTCACGCGCTCGCCGACGATGGTTGGGGCCGGGTCCTGCTGGAGGTCGACGGCCCGGATCATGCTGGCGACCTGGGGGAGCGGCTTGGCGGGCCGGGCGACGACGGTGGTGCGCTGGAGGGCGTTGACCACCTCTCCGAGGTGGTCGGGCGTGGTGCCGCAGCATCCGCCGACGATATCGACGCCGAAGTCGTCGACCATTTCGAGCAGGCCCTTCGCCATCGGTTCGGGCTCCATGGGGAAGGAGGCCTTGCCGTCGACGTTGATGGGGATGCCGGCGTTGGGGATGATCGAGACCGGTTTGGTGCTGTACTCGCCGAGGTAGCGGGCGGGTTCGCGCATGTAGTCGGGCCCGGTGGAGCAGTTGAGGCCGATGATGTCGACGCCGAGATGCTCGATGATGTTGAGCGCGGCGGCGATGTCGGTGCCCAGCAGCATGGTGCCCGACGGCATGAGCGTGATCGACGCCTGGATGGGGATGTCGCGCTGCTTTTCGGCGAAGACCTCGCGGGCGGCGTGGATGGCGGCCTTGAGTTCGAGGATATCCTGCACGGTTTCGATGATGAGGACATCGGCGCCGCCATCGACCAGCCCCTGGATCTGAGGAATGAAGAGCTCCTTTACCTCGCTGAAGCGATGGTTGCCCAGCATCGGATCTTCGGAGGCGGGGAGGAGGCCGGTGGGGCCGATGGAGCCGGCGACGAAGCGGGGGCGAGTGGCGGTGCTGTACTCGTCGGCCACCTTGCGGGCGAGCCGGGTGGCGGCCAGGTTGATGTCGTAGGCCTGATCGCCGAGCCCGTACTCCTCGGCCTTGATGGTGCTGCTGCCGAAGGTGTTGGTTTCGATGACATCGCAGCCGACTTCGAGGAAGGAGGCGTGGATTTCCTCGATGACGCGGGGTTTGACCACGGCGAGGTAGTCGTTGTAGCCCTCCTTGCCGGCGTAGTCCTCGGGCGTGAGGTCCATGTTGAGGATGGTGGCGCCCATGGAGCCGTCGTAGACGACGGGCCGGGCGTGGACGAGTTCAAGGAAGCGACTGCTCATGTGGTGGTGAATCTCCGGTGGATGCGGCTGACCCTATTCAATCATTGATTGTATCCCACGTTCCATAACTTTGGCTGGTGGATTGGATGGGACGTTTGGTGGGGGAGTGCGGCGATTCGATGGAGCGTCAGGACGGACGACCTCCTCGCCGGGAGCTCGGAACAGGCTCGTCTGTCGCTACATATGGCGGGGTAGGGAACGCGTTATGTGATGGCATGAAGTGACAGCCCGGTCACGTTGCGTGCGGGAGGGGCGACAGACTCCGGCTGCGCCACGGATGGAGCGGTGCGCGATCCGACGCCGGAGCCGTCGCCCCGTACATTGGAATGTGGGTCGACGGCTGGGTGGAAGTGATAGAGAGTGCCTCACCAGGGGTGTTGCGGCAATCGGGTGGAGCGGTGACCATACCGACACGATAGACCAGGTTTGATGAGAGGCGGGGGCGGTCGTTGCCCTGTCTCCCGTGAAAACGCTCCGGAGGCGAACCAGCATGAAGATCAAGAGCATCGAAGCGGAAGTCGTGAAGATCCCGATCACCCGCGAAGTGTGGCCGGCCTGGTCGCCCGGGAATTCCTGGAAGGGGATGCAGACCACGGTGTACCGGGTGCATACCGACGAGGGCATCACCGGCGTTGGAGCTGGCCGGGGCTCCGTGCAGGTGGTGAACGACATCGTGTCGCCGATGCTGGTGGGGCGTGATCCATCGCACATCGAGCCGATCGTGCGGGCGATCGTGAATGGCGCGGGTGGTTGGGCCGCCGCGCCGATGGCCTGCGCCATCGAGCTTGCGTTGTGGGACCTGGCCGGGAAGGCGGCGAACATGCCGCTCTACAAGCTGTGGGGCGCGCACAAGGACAAGGTCCGCGCCTACGCGAGCATGGTGGAGGTTCGCACGCCCGAGCGCCGCGCGGAGGATGCGCTGGTGCTGCTCGACCGGGGCTACACCGCCATCAAGTTGCGCCTGCACCAGCCGACGATCCGCGAGGACATCGCGCACGTGGAGGCGGTTCGCAAGGCGGTCGGCGACCGGATGGAGATCATGGTGGACGCCAACCAGGCGCAAGAGCCTGGCACGCCCGGAGCGCAGGATACCGTTCCGTGGACCTACGAGCGGGCGCTGGCGACCGCGCGGGAGCTGGCCAACTATGACGTGGCCTGGCTGGAGGAGCCGCTTGGCCGATATCAGATCGACGACCTGCGCAAGCTGACGGCCGCGACCGACGTGCCGATCGCCGGCGCCGAGAACAACGTCTGGCTGCACGAATTCCGGTGGCTGATCGACGAGGATTGCTATGACATTCTGCAGCCGGACGCACTGGTCTGCGGCGGGTTGAGCGTGCTGCGGAAGGTGGCGGCGTATGCCGAGATGCACCAGAAGCCGGTGAACCCCCATCACGGTGGAAGCGGGCTTGGTGTGGCCGGGCACCTGCACCTGAGCGCCTCGCTGGCGAACTCGGAGTACCTGGAGCTGTTACAGGATCCACCGGCGCTGGAGGTCGGTGAATTCCAGGGGCTATTGGCGGAGCCGCTGGCGCCGGGCCCGGATGGGTACGTGAAGGTTCCGGAAGGGCCGGGTCTGGGTGTGGAGTTGAACGAGGCGTTGTTCGCGAAGTAGCGCTGGCGCCTGGGCCAGGTGAGCATCTAGAACGTCCGCTACAGGGCCGACACGAAGCCGGCCCCTACGAACGAGCCGTCAGCGAGTGGTTTGCTCCGGTTGGAGCGTGCGGCGGGCGAGGGCCGCGAGTTCGGCGCCTTGAATAGACGAGATCAGTTCACCGTCGTCGTCCTCGACCTCCATGACGAGCGTGTCGGTGTCGCCGGGGCCGTTGAACTCAATGCCGTTCAGTACAACCGCGAGCGCCTCACGCTCGTTGTCGTATCCCGCGATCACGTTTGTGGAGCGCGTGTCCCACAGGATGTAGTGCATGTCAGTTGCTCCTCCTGAACGGACTCGCCGGTACCACGTTTTGGACGCACTCAAGCAACGCGGCCGGATGTCCCCATACAGTATAGTGGCCCGGCCCGGCCGTCTTTTCGATTCTGAAACCTACTACCGGTATCGCCATCTCTACGACGATTGCGTTCCCAAGCCACGGCTTGCGTCTCGCCTGCCGTAGCGCCCTTTCCAACGTATCGAAGAGAGATACGCCACTTGCAAGTCTCAGTGAAACCGGGTCTACCCGGCGTAAAGCGATACCAAGCTGATGATACGATCGCATGTCATCGAGAGTAGGCGGGTTTTCCCAAACGATCCGATAGTAGACTCGTTTTTCCTCCTCCAACCTGCCCTGCCTTGCTCGTCACTCTCTATGTATCGGTCCTCTTGGGAAATGATCGCATGCCTCGTTGACAAATAGATCGTTGACGCGCCTCGGAGAGGCGGCTGCGCCGCCAAGGACTTCGTCCGGGGACTCATCGCTTCGCTCTGAGTGACGGGGTTGGTGTGAGGGCGTTGGGCAGGTCCCTTGGCAGCCGGCGCGCCATCTACGTGGCGGTGAAGCAGGATTCGAGAAGCCAGTGTGGTGATGGGCCGCCAGACTGGCTTTGTTGATCTTGTCGTCCGTATTAGGAGCGTCCATGACATCGCACAAGGAACTGGTTGAAGCGTATTTCGAGGGTTTTCGACAGTCGGATCACGCGGCGATCCTGTCTCTGCTGACCGATGACGTGGCCTGGGATTTGCCGGGATTCAGGCATCTGAACGGGAAAGATGCGTTCGACGGGGAGATCGAGAACCCGGCGTTCGAGGGGGGCCCGAAGCTCACCATCGACCGGATGGTCGAGGAAGGGGATACCGTGGTCGCGATCGGGACCGGCGAGGGGCGGCATCGCGAGAACGGGCCGTTCCGGTTCGCCTACTGCGATGTCTTCACCTTCCGTGGCGACTTGATCGGCCGGGTCGAGTCGTACCTCGTGCCCCTGCCGGGTGAGCAGGAGCAGGGCTGATCATTCCGGGATGTGGAGGATGCGGACGGGGCCGAAGAGGCCGGAGGTGGTCTGCCCGTCGAGGACGAACGACGTTGGGCTGACCGCGTCCTGGTAGGGGCCGAGTGTGTTGGCGACCCGGATCTCGATGTCCACCCGCCCACCGGCGGATCGTGCCTGGGCGGTGATGTTGATACTGAATGGCGCGACCACCAGGATTCCGGCCGATTCGCCGTTGACGCGGACTTCGGCCGAGCCCCGGATATCGCCGAGGTCGAGCAGGAGGTCGCCGTCGTCCGGGAGGTCGGGCAGGCGCAATTGCTGGTGGTAGCGGACCATGCCGCTGTAATCGGTGAGACCGAGGTCCTTCCAGTCGCCGAGTTGCATGGCGCCGGGGCCGACCGTGTAGTCGATGGGGCCGAAGAGCGCCGCGCCTTCCCCGAAGCCGGGCAGGGTTTCGATCCGCAGTTCCAGGATGCGGTTCACCTGGTCGGCGTTGGGCAGCGCGAGCCGCCACGGCTGTGAGGAGGCGTCCTCGACCGTGCCGAGGCGCTCGCCGTCCAGCCAGGCGATGGCGCGGCCGATGACTGGGATGCGCGCTTCGGTGGCGCCGGGCGGAACCAGGCAGCTCAGGTGCTCGGTGGTGCTCTCGCCTGTTGACCAGGCTATGGGGAGGACCACGCCGGGATCGGCGCCGGGACCTTCGATCCAGGCGGTGCGCGGGAGCGGATGCGGTCGCTGGCGGAGGTGACCAAGGCGTGGATCGCCGGCCGGGCGCGGATCGATCGCGGTGCCGATGGCGACATCTCCGCGCTTGACGCTCCAGCCAGGATCGGTCATCAGCCAGAGATCGGGCGTGTCGCCCTCGAACGAGACGACGCCGTCGATGGAGGCGATCATCGGGACGCCGGTGTCCTCGATCTCGATCGTCACCTGGTGGGTGCCCGGCGCCAGGAACGGCGCGAGGTCGTAGCGCTGGGACGCGGAGCCGTCTCCATAGGGCAGGAACCCGCCCTGGCGGCCGACCTCGCGGTTGTCGACCAGGATGCGGGCGGGACCCCGGGTATCGACCTGGAACGGGGCGCGGCTCACCGTGGCCGGGAGGTTGACCGTTGTCGAGAAGCGGACGACCGATTCGGGGACGGATTCGCCTTCGACCGTGAGGCGGTCGGGGGCGCGGCAGGTGTCGAGATCGGTGACCAGCGCGAACGAGGCCCGGAGACGGACCTCGCGGCGGGCCGTCAGCAGGAGATCGAGCCGGTGACCGCCGGGTTCGAGGTGCAGCGGAATGGCCGTTTGGTAGCGAAGGTTCTCGGCGGGTTCGACCGCGAGTTCCTGACCATCGACGACGATTCGCTTGGTGGCGGCCGCGCCGGTCAGCAGCCAGCCCGAGAAGCCGCCCGGGTCGGCGATGGTGAACTGGGTGTGGACGCGGACGGCCTGGCCCGCCGCGACCTGGCCGAAGTCGATGAATTCCTCCGGGACATGCCCGGCGGGCCCGAGCGACCGGTTGTGCAGCGGGTCCTTGTGGATGCCGCGTGAGAGCGACCAGTGGGCGACGTTCGCGCCCGACGCCATGTCGGTTTCGAGCAGGGCCTCCGGGTCGCCGGGGCCGATCCAGGTGGCGCGTGGCCCGAAGGTGGCGACGGCGGTGGGCGTTCCGGTTTCGTCGCCGGTGCGTTCAAACGTCCATTGCTGGATTGGCATGGGAATGGACACCGCCGGGAAGGTGAAATCGGCCCAGCGGTTGTCGAGCGTCGGAATCAGGTCGACATCCCAGACGGGATCCAGCTCGGCGACGAGGCGCGCGGTGGCGGTCGATCGGTGGGCTGGAGCGTCGCCTGGCGCGGACCAGACGAGCACGGCGCAGGGCGCGCCATCGAATGGGAGGGCGATTTCCATGCCGCCATCGACCGGGCGGCAGGCGTCGTCCGGCAGCCGGGTGCGGGTGGCGGTGAAGGGGTCCCAGATTTCTGGTGGGCCGTTAACATCGCGGACGCGAATTCTGGTGGAAGTCGCGTAACGGTCGCGGTCGAAGTCGATGGTGGCCAGGGGCCAGCCGTCGATCCTGCTGGCGTTGGGAAAGGCGGCGGGGACGAAGACGACTCGCGTGTCGCCGATCTGGCGAACGAGTGTCGGGACCGGGGCACTAACCAGGGTGTCCGCACCAGCCAGGTGGGCCTCGAGATCACCCGGTTCGATCAGGACGATGTGGCTCGCGAGGTCGGCGATGACCGATGCGTCGCCGTCTCCCGCGAGCGAGGCGGGCGGATCTCCCAGCGCGAGGATCGTTCCGCCAGACCGCGCGAAGGCCAGGAGCGCGTTCGCGGTTTCGACTTCGAGCACCGAGCAGGATGGCAGGATGATGGCGCGGAATTGCTCGTTGCCTGCCTGGAGCGTGCCGTTCTCGATGGTGGCCGAGGCGATCGACTCGTCATCGAGCACGTCGAAGTCGACGCCGATCGCGTCGAGCAGTCCGGTTCGCTGGTTGAACCAGACCATCCGCCCGACGAGGTCCAAATAGAAGTCGTGGGCGACCTTCGCGGCTTCGGAGCTGGAGTCGCCAACTCCCGACTGGACGGTGGAGGTGGGAAAGAGCACACCGACATCGCAGAGGTGGGTTCCTTCGCTGAGCAGCCAGCAGAGCCGGGAGACGGCATCGGCGAAGACGCGATAGTGAGCCCAGTAGGGCTGTCGCCAGTCGGTGGACGGTGGCGCCCATTCGAACCAGCCGCCACGGGTGCTGTAGTAGCTGGCGTGTGGGTTGTACAGGTTGGCGCCGGCGCGGAGCCAGGGAACCAGCCAGTCGAAGGTTTCCTCCAGGGTGCCGCCCCAGCCTGACGAATGGAACGATTCGATCCAGACCCGGCGGTGGCCGTGAAGGTGGGCAAGCGAAGCGTGGAGCTTGGCCTCGCCGTGGTGGTCGGAGCCGGGCGCGCTGAACCAGCGGTGGGTGCGCATGTAGTCGGCGTAGGTTCGCACGGTGCCGATGGGATCGCCGGCGCGGGCCGGGTTCTGCTGGTCCACACCGATGATCATGCCGCGCTGGTCGTGCCAGTCGAACAGGGGCTTGAAGAAGGCGCGTTCGGCCAGGGCGGCCCTGGTCTCGTGGAAATCGTGACGGACCTGGCGTTCGTCGCCGCCGGTGTCTTCCCAGAGGGCGTTGAGCAGGGGCACGATGTCGTAGCCGTGTCGCCGCTCGAACTCGGCGGCGAAGGTCGATCCCCAGAGCGGGAGCGGAGGCAGTTCGTCCTGGAACGACCCGACGATGACGTCCTCGAAGTACTCGCCGGCGTGGCGCTCGAACTCGCCATGGATGGCGTCGATCAGGGCGGCGCAGGCGTCGACGCTGGTGTAGTCGAACCCGCGCTGGGCCGAGTACACCAGCGACACCCGGGCGCGGCCCTCGCCGGTCCACCGGGCGACGCCGTCTACGATGGCGATCGGTTCGGGATCGCCACTGGACTGGCCTTGGGCGTCGATCGGTCGGGCCGAGGCCATCAGCGCGGTTCCGCCAGCGGGGCAGTGGGCTTCGATCACGCCGGTCCCCTCTTCGAGGACGCGTTCGATGGTTTGCCCGGCGTGTTCCGGATGCTTGCGGATGACCTGCCCCTGGATGTTGGCGCCAGAGAAGCCGATCTGGTCGTAGAGCCAGAGGCGCATGCCGGTTTCGCGGGCATGCTGGCAGACCTCGCGGAAGATCTCCCACCAGCGCTCGCTCATGAAGGGCGGATCGTCGGCGAAGTGGCCATAGAGCGGGCCGGACGGCGCCAGATTCATGACGACCAGGTTCCAGACGCCTCCCTCGCGAAACCGGTCCATCTGCCACTTGAGGCGCTCCGGGTCGAGGGTGTCGCCGCTCCACCACCAGAGAGGGCAAGGCGAAAACTCGGGCTGGGCAACGCGGAATGCGTCGAACAGGTCGGCCGCCGGGACATTTCCGGTGATCGCTGGCGTGTGGTGTGAGGTGGATGTCACCGCGAAATTCCTCCCCGGGGCCGGGTGGGCCCCGAGTTCCGCTAACGGGATGCTAGATCTTGAGCGCGCCGCTCGTCAGGCCCTGCACGTAGTACCGCATGAGGAAGGTGAACAGGATGGCCAACGGTATACACGCCACCACGTAGGCCGCCATCAGGATGCCGAATTGCGATGAGGAGTGGGTCTGGGCGTTGCCCTGCAGGCTGACCAGGGCGATGGTCAGGGTCTTGTACTTCTCGGCGAGCAGGAGCGATGGCAGGAGGTAGTCGTTCCAGATCGGCACGATGTTGATGACCGCGACGCTGACGATGACCGGGATCGAGAGGGGCACGACGATCTTGCCGAGGATGTGCCACTCGGAGGCGCCGTCGACCCGGGCGGCGTCGACGAGGTCTTTCGAGATGCCGCCAAAGAAGGTGCGGAGGACGAAGATCGAGAAGGCCTGGCCACCGGCGATGTAGGGGAGGATGAGCCCGCCCCAGTTGCCATTGATGCCGAAGGCGTCGAGCCGCTTGATCTGGAGGTAGAGAGGGATCAGGGTGAGCACGCCGGGCACCAGCAACAGGGCGAAGACGGCGACGAACAACACGCGACGCAACGGGAAGTCCATGAAGGTGAAGGCGTAGGCGCTCATGCAGGCGAAGGCCAGGATGCCGAACACGCTGACGGCGACGATGACCACCGAGTTCACGATGGGGCGGTCGATGATGGCGAACGCCTCGGCGTAGTTGCTCCAGTCGACGCCGGTGGGCAGCGAGAGAGGATTGGCCGAGAACTCGAGCTGGGTCTTGGTCGAGTTGATGAGCAGGAAGAAAATCGGGAACACGGCGCAGAGCGCCAGGATCAGGAGGATGAAATAGCGAAGGTATTCAGGCCATTTCCTGGACATCGGTGTATCTCCCGTGGGTGTGTGGCGAGGTCGGCTGGTATGCCATTACCAGCGCTCGCGGTTGAGGAACTGTCCGATGGCGGTGAGGATGAGGATGACAACGAAAAGCATGAGCGCGATGGCCATGCTGTATCCGAAGTCGCCGTAACTGACCGCGATTTCGTACATGTAGAAGGACACCGTGTAGGTGGAGTAACCGGGGCCGCCCCTGGTCATCACGAGCGGGGTGACGATGTTTTGCCCGGCGTTGATGATGGCGAGAATGAAGAGCAGCTTGAACTGCGCCATCACCATCGGCATTTCGATGGTAAACAGGCGTCGCCAGCCGGACGCGCCGTCGAGTTCGGCGGCTTCCATGACCTCGGTCGGGATGTTTTGCAGGCCGGCGTAGAAGATGAGCATGTTGAACGCGCTGATCCAGGGGAATCCCATCATGGCCAGCGCGTAAAGGGCGGTGTCGGGACTGCCGATCCAGAAGCGGGTGAGGTGTTCGAACCCGGTCATCTCGAGGATGGTGTTGATCAGGCCGTCGCCTTCGTAGTAGTAGCGCCAGAGCAGGATGGTGACGATACCGGGCACGATGATGGGGATGACGAAGATAGAGCGGAAAATGTACTTCGCGCGGTCGCGGGTGAGATGGAAGATGAGGGCGGCGACCACGAACGCGGGCACGATGGCGAAGAGGATATCGAAGAAAGCCAGTACCAGGTTGTTCTTGATGGCTGTTTCGAGGATGAAATCGTCCATCGCGCGGCGGAAGTTGTCGAGCCCGATCCAGGTGGGTTCGTTGAACCCGTCCCAGCGGGTGAAGCCACCGGTGAGCGCGCGATAGGCGGGATAGTAGGAGAAGTACCCGATGAAGATAAAGGTGGGGAGGATCATCAGGTAGGCCGACAGGTACCGCGACCACCGATCGCGCGTGCGGGCGGTGATGGCGTGATGCCTGGCCTCCTGGCCAGTTAGCAGCTCGTCGGATGCCATGGGAACCTCTTGATTGGGAACACTGAAACTCTGGGAACGTGAGACCGGGAGGAGTCTCGCGATGGACCCCTCCCGGTCGCTGTGATCATGTGTTGCGAGGTACTAGCCGCCCATGCAGGTCGAGATATCGATGTCCGGGTTGGCCTGCTCGAATTCGGTCACGGCCCGGTCGAGTTCGGTCTGGAGCATCTGATTCACCTGGCCCTCATCCATGTTGCCGGAGAGGTAGAGACCAAAGTGCTTCTGCATGTTGGTGTTCAGCGAGGCGCTGGAGTTGCCCAGGTTGATCACGCGGAGTCCCTGGTTGGCCTGCTCGGCGAAGGTTTCCAGGCCCGGATTCGGGGTGGTGCCGGCCAGGGTCGGCGCGAACGAACCGAGTTCGTTGACGACCGATTCGACGACCTCGGGCGTCCCGATGTAGCGGAGGAAGTCGAGGACAGCCTCGGTCTTGCCCTCTTCCTCCATCGTCTTGTTCGATTCCGGGGTGGAGACGGCGTACTGGTAGGCGGCGAACGGGCCACCGACCACGGCCGAGACATCGGTGCCGGTGGCGTACTCGATGTCGTCGGTGGTCAGGACCGGGAAGCTGAAGGCGCCGAGTTCGAACTCGATGCCGACGGTTTCCAGATTGCGCGGAATCCAGCTGCCGCTGTACATGATCGCGGTCTTGCCGGTGGCGAAGTCAGCCTCGATGCTCTCGGCCGCGATGCCCGGGTCCTGGGCGGAGTATTCCTGGGAGCCGAGATCGGTGAAGGCTTTCCACAGCGGGAGCCAGCCGAGGAAGCGGGGATCCTCCGTGGAGAGGAACCCGGCCTTGATGGCGGCGGCTTCGTCCTGGGGGGATTGGCCCGGGGTTCCGTCGCAGCCGGTCAGCATCTCGTAGTCACCGGAGTAGAAGTCCGACCAGAAGTGGCGCCCGAACCAGGAGAGGTAGTACTCACCGGCGAACGGGGTGATACCGGCGTCGCTGAGCGCCTGGGCGGCGGCCATGATCTCGGACCAGGTGGTTGGGGCCTCGGTGATGCCGGCCTGGTTGAAGAGATCGACGTTATAGAAGAAGGCGGTGCCGACGAAGTCGCCGTTCAATACGAAGATTTCGCCGCCGGGGGCGGTCATGTAGGCCTGGACGGTGGGATTGAGCACCTCGCTCCAGGCCGTGTTGCCTTCGACGTAAGGATTGGGCTCGGCGAAGGCCGGAACGAGGTCAACCGCGATGCCCTTGGGGAGCACGCCGTTGATCTGCGGGCCCTGGACCCAGAAGACGTCGTACAGCTCACGGCCAGAGGCCTTCACGCGAACGGTTTGAAGGTAGTCGGTGAACTCCTCGTCGATGAAACGGATGGTGATGCCTGGGTGCTCGGCCTGGTAGGCGTCGGCGGCTTCCTGGAAGGCCGTGAGCTGGTTGGCGTTGGGCAACTGCGAGTTCGGCGTGTAGGCCTGGGCGTAAAACGTGATTTCGCCCTGCCAGCCGGAGTCCTGGGCGGTCGCCGAGCGGCCAAGGGGGCTCGCCAGGGCGGCGCCGGCGGCAACGGCGGTGCCGGTTTGCACGACCTTGCGGCGGCTGACGGCATGGGTGGCCGCGCGAGAGATGGAGTTGAAACGGGACATGCGTTACTCCTCATGGTGTACGAAGCTGGTGACAGGTCACACATGCCCGGGTCCGGAACGGCCGCCGGTGGCGGCAAACGAGGGGCTTAGGAGGCCGACGGTGGCGTACCCGAATCGAGCACGTTTATGCGGGAGTCGCACTACCTTGAATCGGCCGCGGAAAGCCCAGCGCTTGCGTTTGTGTGATTAAGGCGCACTGTACCACCTGCCCCATGAGCGGGCAACGGGTTGGCCGGGCGCTCGTTCCCGACGCGCCCAGGTGGCGGTGAGGATGCGTTCGAGGAACCGCTGGGTGTGGGGTTGGGGCCAATTGTCCAATTATTCGTTATTGACGCCGTATTCCCGTTGGGATACATTGCGGCCGGGTCCAAAACTCATTTTGCGCACGCCAAGGGCAGGCGGTCGTGCGACCCGTTCCGTGGGCTGGGGGAACCGTATGTCTTCGCGCGTTGTTCGGAGTGTCGTCATCCTGCTGGTTGCAGCGCTCATCGTGCCCATGGTGTTGACACAGTCAACCCTGTCGAATGCACGAGAGCTCCAAACTACTGGAACGCCTGAGGCGGGGGAGCCTTCGGGTGGACTGAATCCTGGAATAGGGGCGCGACCGTTCATCGAGGCCCATGGCATCGCATCCGGCATTCTTGGGCAGGCCAGCGTTGACGAACTGGCACCTGGCAGCCAGTTACTGTTGGAGCGCTTGACCATTCCACCAGGCGGCGCGTTGCCGCAACACACCGCCGCGGCGACGGAAGTACTGGTGGTGAGCGCCGGAGCAGTGACGATCACGGACAGCTTCGGGTTCTCGGCGAGTACCCCAGAGGGACAGGCATTGACCTTCATGGCGGGCTCAATGTACGAGCTGACCAACACCGGCGCGGAGGAGGCGGTGGTGTTGCGGCTGGGCACGGCGGAGGGTGAGACCGGAGTTCCCGAAGCCGATGACATCATCGCGCCGTCGGGAGGGACACCGGACGCCGCGCCAATGACGGACGGGGGCGCGGATGTGCTCCTTGCCCAACCGATCGAGGAATCGCTCGACGGGCCGGTGACGCTGTTCCTGGCGAACGCGGTCTTCGCGCCGGGAGCGACCACGGGAGAACTGGCGCACGATGGTCCGCTGGGAATGGTGGTGGAGGCTGGGGCGCTGGATGTACTAAGCCCATCCGGGTTGACCGGACAGTTGCAGGCCGGGGCGGCCGTGGTGCTGCCCGCGACCGCGCCGCTGATGGCGACGAACAATGGCGGCGCCGAAGCGGTGGTGATGTTCGCTGGGGTGTTCGCCTCGGGCGACTCGTTGCTGACCGAGATCACGCCAACGCCGGTCCCGACCGTCGTGCCCTCGCCGACGCCGGAACCAACGGCCACCCCCATCCCGTCGCCCACGCCGGAACCATCTCCAACTCCCGAGCCGACCGCCACGCCAGAGCCCACGGCCACGATGGTTCCGACACCCCGGCCAACGCCCACGCCGGTGCCGACAACGGCGGCGGGAACGACACTCCCCGTGGGGCAGCCCTGGGTTTCGGACACCGCCACGGTCACGACGAGTGTTTCCGTGGATAGCTCGGGGGACATTCTCGTCGAGTTCAACTATCGCAATCGATCGGACTCCCGGGCGGACTTTTCCACCGGTGCATGGACACTGCTCGTATACGATGATCTGGGGTGGACCTGGGGCACCATGCGATCAGATCAGGAACTGCCAGCGCGGATCATTGTCGAACCGGGACAAGAGGTTTCCTACACGAGAAAGTTCGAATCCCCCGAAGGCGCCAACTACGCCGCCGAGGTCTTCGTGGTGGTGCAGGGAATCGAAGGGCTGAAAGTAGGGCAGTGGGCAGTCACCTATAACCGGGGCGAACTTCTACGATCGCCACACGCGGATACCTCGATTCAGCTTGGCCAATCACGTCACGATCTTTCAGCCATCCTGCCGGGTATCGCCGATGTCCCATCGCCGCTCACCCAGTTCAATCAGCGATGGCGTACCCTGCAGGATGTGTCGCTGGCCTATCAATCGCCTGCAACAATCGAGGAGACCTACCAGGTGAATGGCTGGGCCGGCTCGATCGTCGGCTCCTACTTCCCGGAAGGCGGCTACCAGAACGCAAATCGGAACCAGATCAACACGATTACTGTGAGCCTGCACGAGTTCGAGAGCGCGGGTGGAGCGGATGCCGCTCTGGGCTTCCTGATTCCCGAGCAGTATGGCGACGGCTGGTCCTACGTGAGTGAGTATCCCGCCGGGGCTGGCGTGGCCACGGTGCTGGCCATCGTCGGGGAGCGAAGTAGCGACGATGACCTGGCCAGGGTGGTCGCATCGCATGACGGTATTCTGATCATCGTGACGGTTTGGAGTGTCGAAGGCGATACGATCAACGCCGCCATCAACACCACCAACCTCATACTCGGCAAGCTGGGCACGGAGGGCTTCGCTGACGCTCCAGCCGGGCTGGACTCCGCCGCGACCACCGGCTCGGTGGTCGACCTCCTCCCTTCCGTTACCGATCTCCCGGCGGGGATGGTGGAGGACGGGCGCAGGTCGCGGACGTTGGAGGACCTGGCACAAAACTACACCGATGCCGCTGGGACAACCCAGCTTTTCACAAACTGGGGATGGCGGGGAAACGCCGTGGTCTCGTTCACCCTCCCTTCCGGGCAGCAGGCCCGGAGTGGGGAGGTGAACGGGGTATACGTTTCCATCCACCAGTTCGGGACTCCGGAGTTTGCCCGGCAGGCGCTCGACTTCTCGTTGACGGAGCAAGCGGCCGAGACAGCCCTGCGGGAGGTGCAGGCTCGCCAATTCGGCGAGTATACGAGAGCGCTGTATGGTCCCATGGACTACGGCAACGAGATCACCCTGCTTACACAGCAGGGTGATCTGCTGATTCGGGTATCGGCGGCGATGCTCGATGGTGATCCGGCTCAGCAGGCCGGTTCCATTATGGAGTCGATCCTGGCGCGAGCCGGGAGTGGCGCCAGCGCCGCGGACACCCAGGCCGCCGCCGATGCCTTCCCCGCTCGATTCCTCGGCGATTGGGAGGGGTGGGGTACACAGACCAATCCCGTGACGGAATGGCCCGTCACGATTTCGTTGACCGGTGGCGCGGTGGGGTCGGTGATTGGCACAACGACCTATCCGAGTCTGGACTGTGCTGGCGATTTGCATCTCCAGCGGGTGAGCGCCGATTCGATCGTGATGATCGAGCGGCTCACTCGTGGCCCCGACACTTGCGTGAATAACGGCACGCTTACGCTGACGATGCAGCCAGATGGGAGCCTGGCCTTTTCCTATGAGGGAATTAGCAGCAGTGGAAGGACTTCAACGGCATCGGCGACCTTGACGCGGCCCTGAGACATTGATTTTCCGTGGTTGATGACAAGGAATCTGAGTGATTGCTCAGGACAGCCCAGCGAGCCGAAGGCGAGCGTGCCGCTGTCCCTACGAATGAACGACTTTCGTGAGACGAGCGCGGCTCCTCCGATATTCACCATATTCTTGACTGGAGACTTGAGATGCGATTTCGACTGAGTCATTCCGTAACGTCATTCCTGGCTACGGCCCTGATGGCGTCGTTGCTGGTTGGCCCGATTTCCGCCCAGGCGGCGTCTGCTTCATCGTTCCAGACCCTGGATATCCCATCGGGGTGGGAGTGCGAGATGGCGCCGAAGGGGTTCCTGGACATTCTTGGAATCCTGAACGATGTCGAGTATGCCCAGTACTCGGACCGCATCAGCACCATTTCCCAAGCCGGCATCGCCCAGGGGAGCTCACTTAGCTCGGAGGATTATTCGGGCGTTTCATGGACAATGCGCCAACTTGCGGCCTGCGCCAACAGCATGGATCCGCTGCGGGTACTGCCGCTCCTGAGCGACCATCTCCTGGCCACGTTGATCGCCAATGTCGAGCAGGTCGACGAGATTGGCGGCGCGCTTGAGACGCTTCCGATCTTCGCCACCGAGACGATCGATCAGGGCGGAGTCCCCGTCTTCGGATTTTCAGGCGCCTGGTACGATGAGCGAACGACCAAGCGAATCTGGGCGGTCATCGAGGTTCCTGTGACCTCGGCGGACGTCGAATCGCCAAATTTCCTCGTCTCATTCATCTTCGACGAGTACATGTGGATCATCGACAGCATCTGGACAATCGAATCGTAGGCGGTTCGGACGGAGACAGGTGGCCGGGGACGGCGTCGCGGAATCCATGGTGAACCGTCGCCCGCCGCACATGCTCGAACGCCTGGATCGATTCTGCGGGGTTCACTCAGGGCTCGTGCTTGCCGTCTGGTTGGCGGCGGTGCTGGCTGCTGGTTGGGTCTGGTGGTCTGACCGGGATGACCTTTCCTCCGCCATCAGCCCGGAGAGTGCTTCCACCAGTGAGCTTTTCCGGGCCTGGGTAAACGCCCCTCCCAACCCGGGAGATCGGCATATCGTTTGCGCCAGTAGCCACGAATCCGCAACGTCCCAGGCAATGGACGAGCGCTGGCTGGACCTGAACGCCGCCAGCGCGGTGGCGCTCAGCGAATACACCGGCCGATGTTACACGGCGAAGTGGAATCCCCAAGGCGTGGCCGGGCCGCTCGCCCCGGGTACTCCTGTCGTGGGCGAGCCTGAGGTGGTCGACACGCCCTCCAGTTCCCAACCGTTCCCATCGTTTCCTCCATCAATCGTGGAGGCGTGGCGGGCGGGAAGCGAAAGCGCGATGTCGCTAACCGGCATTGGGGATGGCGTGCATGCCGATATCCTGCGGGCCGAGCGAACCGCGCTTCCGTTCATCGTGCTGATCCTCGTTGTCATGATCCGCAATCCGATCCTGGCGCTATTGCCTCTGCTGAACGGGTTGATCGTCAGCGTGGTGGCGACAGGGGTGTTGATACGCATCGCCGGTACCTTGGACATCTCGGTTCATGTCCTGAGCATCGTCACCATGTTCGGCCTGGCGCTCGGTATCGACTACTCACTCCTTCGAATTATGCGGGGAAGGCGGGCACCGGCCTCGAGTGTCGAAGCCTCCGCTTCAGGACGGGATGGAGCCAGAACGAGCGGCACGATCGTCGTGGCTGGAGTCGCGGTGTTTGGCGCCAGCCTCGGTTTGCTGGCCGTACCAATGGGGATTTTTCGCGATGTCGCTCTGGGGCTCGCCATTGTTGTCACGGTGGCGGTCGCCGCCGCGATCACCCTGGTACCGGCGTTGATGCGGATCCCGCCGAACTGGAGCATCGACCTGTGCCGGGTTGCCAATTGGAGAGGGCACGCATCGCCTGCCAGGCGACCACGCTGGTGGGGTGATCGATCCTGGGCGTGGCCGGTCTGCCTGCTCGCGGGTCTGGCGCTGGCGAGTCTGGTTGGCCTGGGCTGGCAAGCAACGGCATTGCGAACCGCGATCACCGTGGTCGTTCCGCAAGTCGAGGGACAGGAGGACACAGGAGATCCCTACGACGCCTACATGGAGGGATCGTTGATCGAAGTTCGGTTGTCATCCGTGGATATGGTGATCGCTGGATCGCGATCCGATCCGACGCTGGAGCACCTGCTGGAGTTCATCGGGACCGATGTGGATTTCGCGCCGGTTGTCCTGGTCGATTCCTTTCCAGAGGATGATGTCCATGTTCTCCGGGCGATCGTGGTTCGGCCAGCTGATTCCGATGTGTCGTCCGAGGCGGTCAAGCGCCTTCGCGGGGCCGTGGATGGCATTCAAGAGGACGATGTCGAGGCCATTGTGTTGCTGGGCGGACCGCTGGCGACCTATGACCACGTCATACATGCCATCGAGGAGCGGCAGATCGTTGCCGGGTTACTTTCGTTGGTGATTGCTGGCGGCCTGATGACGATCCTGGTCCGGAGGAATCTGGTCTCCCTGCTTGCGACGTTCGGCAGCCTGCTGTCCTTTTGCGCGGCGGTCGGCATCCTGGTCGTGGTGGTGCAGGGAGGATTCGCAGCCGCCGCGCTTGGTGTCGAGCAGGCCCCGTACATCGAGTCGTGGGTGCCGATCGTGCTGTTTTGCGTGCTGCTGGGGATGGGTATCGACTACCACATGTTTCTCGTTGGTAGTGTCCTGGACGCGATGGCGGATGGACACACGACCATGCAGGCCATTGCCCATGGTTACCGGACCGTGGGGCCGGTGGTCATCGTGGCCGCGATTACCATGGCCACGGTCTTTGGCGGTTTCGTTCGCGCGGAAATGGTCGCGATTCAGCAACTCGGCATCGGGCTGGCGAGCGGCATTCTCCTGGACGCGCTGCTTGTGCGGCTGCTGATCGTTCCGGCGATCGCGATCCTGGCGGGCCGTGTGTCCCTCCGGAGAGCGGTGGCGTCACCTCCGGCCGCGCGGTGAACGGGCTGCTCAGTTAGCGGTGAGGATGCGTTCGAGGAACCGCTGGGTGCGGGGCTGCCGGGGGTTGTCGAAGAAGGATTTCGGTTCGCCCTGCTCCACGATTTCGCCGGCGTCGAGGAAGGCGACCTGGTCAGCGATGTTGCGGGCGAAGCCCATCTGGTGGGTGGCGAGGATCATCGTCATGCCGAGCGATTTCAGTTCGACGATGATGTCCAGCACCTCGCCGACCATCTCGGGGTCGAGCGCCGAGGTGATCTCGTCGAGCAGCAGCAACTCGGGCTTCATGGCGAGGGCGCGGATCACCGCGACACGCTGCTGCTGACCGCCGGAGAGCCGGTCGGGGAATTCCTTCGCCTTGTCCGCCAGGCCGAAGCGTTCAAGCAGGGACTCGGCCGTTTCGCGGGCTTCCGTGCGGGAAATGCCGAGGACCTTGCGCGGGGCGAGCGTGATGTTCTGCATCACGTTCATGTGCGGGAAGAGGTTGTAGGACTGGAAGACCATGCCAACCCGGCGCCGGATGGCGTCGGCGTCGCCGCGCATGTGGACGAGGTTGTCGCCGCGCAGCAGGATATCCCCGGCCTGGATTTCCTCAAGCAGGTTGGTGCAGCGCAACAGCGTGGACTTTCCGCAGCCCGAGGCGCCGATCAGGCAGGTGACGGTGTGTTCCTCGACATCGAGGTGGATGTTCTTCAACACCACGTTCCGGCCGTAGGCCTTGTAGATGCCTTCGTAGCGAAGGAACGGCGGACGGTCGCTCATACGTCACCTCCAACGGCGCGGAGTTTGGCCGACCGGGAAAGGAGGTAGTCGGTCAGGCGGGCCAGCGGCACGGTGATGGCGATGAAGAGCAATGCCGCGACAAGGTAGCTGGTGTAGTTGAAGTTCAGGGCGGAGTAGATCTGGGCCTGGCGGGTGGCCTCCAGCGGGCCAATCGCGGAGACCAGCGAGGTCTCCTTCTGGAGGGCGACGAAGCCGCTCAACAGCGGCGGGATGACGGCCTTCACGCCCTGCGGCAGCACGACGTAGATGAATGTCTTCGTTCCGCTGAGGCCCAGCGAGCGGGCGGCGGCGCGCTGGCTGGGGTGAACCGATTCGATGCCGGCGCGAAAGGTTTCGGCGGTGTAGGCCGCCGAGGTGATGATGCAGGCGACCGTGCCCCAGAACACTGGCGAACTGGGGAGGCTCTCGATGCGGAGGCCGGGCACGCCGAAGCCGAGCATGAAGATGACCAGCAGGGCCGGGGCCCCCCGGAAGAAGTCGATGTAGACGATGGCGATGGCGCGCAGCGGGAAGAGGACCGGATTGGTGCTGACCCGGATCACGGCGAGCAGCAGTCCGATGGCGAGCACGATGGGCTCGGCGATCAGGAAGATGCGGATGTTGAGCTTGAAGCCCTCCAGCACCTTGGGCCAGGCTTCCCTGAAGTCCGGCCAGCTGAAGAACGCTTGGCGAACCGCCTGCCAGCCTTCGGACTGGGAGAGAAGCCAGGCGAAGCCGCCGAACAGGGCGAGGGTGCTGACCAGCGCGATGACCAGGGAACGGATCAGGGGTGCCTGCCGCCATACCGGAGGCGGCGTCAGGAGGCGCTCAAGTTCCTCGGCGGAAAGGGGAGGGCGCCGGTTCGGGGCTTCGCTACTCATGCATACGTTTCCGGGGAGTCGAACCGGGCGACCTCACGCGGTGGCCTTTCGGGATGCCGGGGCGCCTCGCGATCACCACGAGGCGCCCCGGATCATGAACGGGAGAGGGAGTTATTCCGTGTAGGTCTTCAGGTCGTCCGGAATCGGGAGCCACTCGGCGACCAGGGCCTCGTGGGTGCCATCCGCCTTCAGCGAGGCGATGGCCGCGTTGAGGTAGGGGATGAGCGGGCTGTCGAGCTCGGTGACGAGGCCCATGCCGTCGCCGACCGCGCCGGGGAGGATGCCGCCGATCGCCAGGCCCTCGAACTGGATGGTGGTGATGTAGATGGCGTTCTGCAGGTTCTGGATGTTGCCGTCGACCGTGCCGTTGTCGAGCGCGGTAATGGAGTCGGCGTTCGTGTCGTAGACGAGGATGTCCTGCTCCGGGGCAATGGTGTCGGTGAGATACGAGTGGAAGGTCGTGCCGACCTGGGTGGACCACTTGAACGGGCGGAGATCCGCGATCGAGGTGGCGTCGAGCACGGGCGAATCCGCCTTGGTGATCGTCACCAGCGGGTCGTTGTAGTAGGAATCGCTGAAGCCCACGGCGCGGGCGCGTTCCTCGGTGATCGAAACCTCGGTGATGTAGAAGTCGAAGGGCTTGGGACCAGGAGCGTAGGAGGCGTTGAACGAGGTGTAGCCCCACTCGACCTGGTCGGCGGTGAAGCCGAGGCGCTCGGCGATGGCGTAGGCGATGGCGCCCTCGAACCCCTGGCCGTTGGAGGGATCGTTGTCCACGAACCATGGCTCGTAAAGCGGCTGGTCGGCGTGGATGATGAGCTTGCCTTCCTCGCGCAGGGGGAGGACCGAGATGTCGCCAATCTCGACGGACGGGCTGGCGGCGGGAGACGCCTCCTGGGCCATTCCTGTGAAGCCGGTGCGGGCAAGGGCGGCGGCGGTTGCCGCGCCACCGGTGATCTGGATGAGTTTCCGACGCGTTGCCATGTGCTTACCTCCGGAGACTTCGAACATCGGACCGCGCGCCGAGCCCCAGCCGGGCGCGCTACGCGGGCGAGCGAACTGTACCTAGCCATACTACACAACTGGAAGCTTCCCGCCATCATCCATCGCCGGGTGGATTTGGGACGGATGTCACGGGCTCGAACCAGAGTGGCCCGTCGCCTCGAAAGTCGATGCCGGGAGTGGGGCGGGGACGGTGGAGAGGTCGGTCCCCGTGCGGTCGCCGACAGAGAGGGCCTGCGCTGGACGGGACAGCATGACGCGTATACTCGCTGCATGAAGACGTCCGTCCCGCATGGCCTAAATTCAGGGCTGGCGGGCACGCAACAGGCGAATCGAGGCGCGGGGACATGAATCGCAAGAAGGGAATGCCGGGGTTCGGAATGCCGGACCTGGACCAGGAGCACGCGCTCGCGCGGCGCATGAAGGTCTCCTTTGAGGATCCCTACCTGCTGCGCATGGCGCTCACCCATCGCTCGGTGCTGCATGACTGGCTGCTGCTGGACGAGCATGTCGATGCCCGGATGGAAAGCAACGAGCGGCTGGAGTTCCTGGGCGATGCGCTGCTGGGCGCGTTCGTGGCCGAATATCTTTACCATCTCGACAGCAAGGCCGATGAAGGGGCATTGACGCGCAGCCGGGTCGCCATCGTGCGGGCGGAAACGCTGGTTCGCTGGTCGCGCGAACTGGATCTTCCCCGGTACCTGTACCTGGGAACGGGAGAGCGGGTAACGGAGAGCGTGCGGGACCGGATGCTGGCTGGCGCGTTCGAGGCGCTGGTGGGGGCGATTCACCTGGACCGGGGCATCGCGGCGGCCGAGGCGTTCGTGCTCGGGTTCCTGGAGCGCGACGGGGCGACGATTCGCGAGGGCGAGGAGGATGCCAATCCGAAGGGCCGGCTGCAGGAAATCCTCCAGGAACGGGCGATTCCGGCTCCCGAGTACGTGACCCTGGCGGCGGAAGGCCCGGACCACGCCCGCGAATTCACCGAGGCGGTGCTCGTAAATGGTGTGCAGTTCGGGGTGGGTACCGGCCGCAGCAAGCGGGTGGCCCAGCAGGAAGCCGCGCGCCAGGCGATCGAGGCGCTGGAGCGCGAGAGGGCCGCATCGTGACCCGGCCTGGGAGCGCGCGAAGGGTGGATACCGCATCCTTGAACCTGCCGGTGAACGCCGAATCCTGATACCCTCAACCTGCGCGGGTAGCGTCTGAGTGTGTGACCGGAAAGGACGGGCCATGGCGGGCGGCTCCTACGACGAAATCGTGATTCTCAGCGGGAACTCGAATCCGTGGCTGGCGGACGAGATTTGCGACTACATCGGCATCGGCCGGGGCCGGGCCGAGGTCTTCAAGTTCAGTAACGACAACACCTTCGTGCGGATCGGGGAAAGCGTCCGGCAGAAGGATGTGTACGTCGTGCAGTCGTTCTCCGCGCCGGTGAACGATTCGATCATGGAACTCCTGATCATGATCGACACGTTGACCCGGGCGTCGGCGGGCCGGATCACGGCGGTGATCCCATATTACGGCTATGGCAGGACCGACAAGAAGGACCAGCCGCGCGTGCCGATCACGGCCCGCCTGGTGGCCAAGCTGATCGTGCAGGCCGGGGCGGATCGGGTGCTGACGGTCGACCTCCACGCCGGGCAGATCCAGGGCTTCTTCGACATTCCGGTCGACGAGATGAGCGCGATGTTCATGACGGCGCAGTATTTCCTGGAGAAGCGGCTGACGAATCCGGTGGTGGTTTCGCCCGACCTGGGCAACACGAAGCGGGCGCGCAACTTCGCCGAAATCCTGGAAGCGCCGCTGGCGATCATCGAGAAGCGACGGGTGGGCAACCAGGACCAGACCGAGATGCTGAACCTGATCGGCTCGGTCGATGGCTGCCAGGTGGTGATCGTGGACGACGAGATCGACACGGCCGGTTCGATCACTCAGGCCGCCCAGGTGTGCTTCGACCACGGCGCGACCGAGGTCTACGCCTCATGCATCCACCCGGTATTCTCCGGGCCAGCCGTGGAGCGGTTGGGCGCCAGCTCGATCACCGAAATCGTGGCCACGAACACGATCGCGCTGCCTTCCGAGAAACGATTCGACAAGCTAACCGTGCTTTCGGTTGCGCCGTTGCTTGGCGAGGCGATCCAGCGCATCCATGCCGGTACCAGCGTTTCGACCGCCTACCGGGCGACCGGGGCGTTCCAGGCGCGGCTGTCGCTCGTCACCCCTGAATGACGCTGGCGTTCCACCTGACGTTGTCGCATGGCTGCTCCTGAGCGAACCCATCACCACATGATTCCGTGGCGACGGGTGGTGGTGGTCGCGATCGTGATGGCCATCGGCGTCACGGCGCTGTGGCTGGTGATTCGCGCCTTTGGGGGATCAGATATCGATCCCCCCATGCCCACCACGGAACCAACGGCCGACCAGGTTATCGTCACGCCGACCGTGCCGGTGGTGGCCACCCCAACGCTGCAGCCCGCCACGCCGGTGGTGACCGAGACGCCCCAGTGGGCGGCGGGAAGCCTGCCCGCGATGCTGGACATGGCGCCAGACCGGCTTTCGGACGATAGCCTGCCGCTGAACGACGTGGCGAGGTACAGCGATATCGATGGCTGGATGCGGGCCAATGGGGTCGCCGATCCTCAATCCCTGGATGATCCGCTTCTCCCCGAGTGGGAATCGCACCTGGGCGCGCTGGCGCTTCCGGCGAGCATTCGCGAGTTCGGCCTGGACCCGGTCTGGCCGCAAACGTACGGCTACGATCTGACGCAGGTGGACCAGGTGCTGGTGATCGGCCAGGCGCCCGATTTCGTGATGATCATGCGCGGGGATTTCGATCCGGACGGGTTGCAGGCGGCCTGGGTTGCCAGCGGATACCAGGCGGTGGAGATCGAGGGGATGACGGCCTGGTCGCTGTATCCGGGCGATGGGATCGATCTTTCCGCCCCGGAGAGCCGCCCCGCGATGGGAAGCATGAATAACGTGATCCTGCTGGAGGACGGCACGCTGGTGGCGGCCGCCCGCGGCGCCCGGCTGGGGTCGGTGCTGCGGGTGCTGAACGGTGACGCGCCCTCACTGGCGACGAATGACGACGTGGCGTCGCTGCTTCAGCCGGGAACCGGGGTGGACACGCTGGCGACGGCGGTGCTCTCGAAGGGGTCGCTGTTACAGGCCACGCCAGACCGGCTACCGGAGATCGCGACGCCCGTGCCGGGAACGCCCGGACCTCTCCCGATTGGGACCCCCGATCCAGGCGAGGAGCCGATGGTAGGCGAGGCGGCGCTGGTGCTGATCGGCATCTGGCCGCCGAATGATGGACAGGTCTCGATGTCGGTCCGGTTGGTGATGGATGAACCGGAAACGGCGACTGGGTCCGCCCAGGTGATCCAGCAACGGCTGCGGGATTCGATATCTCCGGTGACTGGCCGACCGTACAACGAGCGGTTCAGCCAGCCCGTGGTGTCGGTTTCCGACGGCGTGGTGACGGTGCATGTGGGGTTGGAGCAGGGGGCGGAGGACTGGCTCGAGGCGCTTTCGAGCCGGGATCTTGGGTTCGCGTTCTGGCTGCCCGAGAGCGGTTGAGCGGCGGTGGATCTGTCGCCATGCAGGGGTGTGGTACCCGCGACGAGGAGCCACAGACCTGCTCCGCAGGCCGTGGCTCCGTACATTCTGGGTGGCCGAACTCGCTGTCTCTTTCGACGATCAGGAAGACGAGCTAATCTGGTGGCCACAGTCTCAAGGGCCAAAGCGGACTGGCATCACGCGTCACGGGAGCCAGCATCTGCTGTCGTTGGCCACAGATCCTTCCATGCGGTGTATCGTAATCTGATCTCAGCCCAGATCGCGACTCATCGGGAGAATAACGATTGCCTTACCGGCTCGATCCCCGTCGTTCGTCGCTCCGCCTGCCTGGTCGGGACTATGCGGCACCGGGATATGTGTTTGTCACCATCGACACCGCCAACCGGCAGGCACTCTTCGGAGAGATCGACTCCGGCGGAGTCATCCTCTCTCCTGCTGGCCAGATGCTCGATCAGATCTGGAATCGCGTGCCCGACCGGTTTTCCGCGGTGGCCCTGGACGAGTACGTCGTTATGCCCGATCACACGCATGCCTTGCTCATGATGGGGTTGTCCGCCACCCAGCCGGTGACCGTCGGACAGGTGGTGCGGTGGGTGAAGTCGACCTCGGTGGAAGGCTATCGCCAGGGTGTGCTGCGCCATCGGTGGGAGCCCTACGACGGGAAACTGTGGCACCCGAACTTCCATGATCGCGTATTGCGAGATGGGGAACTCGATGTCCGCCGCCAGTACATTCAAGCCAATCCACGACGCCGGTGGGAGCGGATGCTGATCGAAGCAAACGCGCCACCGGCAATCTGGCGTTCCCCGCGCGACACGTGAGCCAGAGTGAAGATCAAGAATGTACGGAGCCACGGCCCGCGCCAGCGGGTCTGTGGCTCCTCGCCGCGAGCGAGTCGCGTGTCATCGCTCAGCCTGTTGAGCAAACGAATCAGGGCCGCCAATCTGGCGGCCCTGGACTCTATTCGTGCGTTGTATATGGTGCTCTAGAAGAGTTCCTTGGCGAAGATGATGATGGCCGAAGGAATCGTCAGCACGACCGTGCCGATCATGACCCACCAGAAGTACTTCGTGGACTTGCTGGGGCCGTTGTTGGTGAAGTTGACCGCCGCGATCCGGAGACCGTTCAGCAGGTGGTAGATCACCGCGCCGACCAGCAGGATTTCCATCGGGATGATGAACGGGTGGGCGTAGAACTCGACGGTATGGTCGTAGACGTCACGGCCAAGGCCGATGAGCATAATGTCCACGATGTGGATCAGCAGGAAGAACAGGACTCCGATGCCGCTGGCCCGGTGCAGGACCCATGCGTACTGACCGGTGTCGCCGGTGTAGATCGGCGAGCGGCCTTCCTTCACGTTGTTGTAGATCCAGACGCCGAGGGCAATCATCGCGAGGTAGGTGATACCCGCGAAGACGAAGAGCGAGTAGCCCAGCAGGTCGCCGATCCACATTTCGCCCGAAAGTGGGCCGGTGTTTTCGCGCGACATCTCCTCATCGAAGGTGAAGATCGTGACGAGGCCGACAACGGTGAAGATGATGCCGAAGGTCCAGAGGGAGGCGAAGCCGATTTGCCTGGCCTTGTGGTCTTTCAGGTAGTCGGCGATGGAATAGCGCATGCCAATCAGGCCGTGCCAAAGCGCCGCGATCAGCAGCAGGGTGTCGAACGACCGCCAGATCGGGTTGGCCCAGCGAGCGGACACAAAGTCGAACGTCGTTTCAGAGGGGACGTTGATGTAGTGGGTGATGAACAGGTGCCCACCAGCGAGGAAGACGAGCGCGACGCCGGATATGCGAAGAAAGTACCAGCCAATCTTCTCCATGCTCATTGACACGGCGTTTCCTGTCATCGATTGGCCACGATTTGACGGCGCGAGGGCCATGGTCGGTACTTCCTCCAGCAGTGTCTGCTCGGTATTCGCGATATGTTCTTATTGTACCCAGAACCGGCGACCGCCGTGAATGGCGGGGCGACGATATGCGGCGCGAACGCCCGTCTGGCGCGGCATCCGGCGAAGGTCAGTTGGCCTCCGCGCCGGCCGCGAGGCTCATTTTGAACCCGATGTGCGAAGCCGTAAAGCCCAGGCGTTCGTAAAACCGGCGGGCATCGGTACGGGAGGCGTTCGACGTGAGCTGGATCATGCCGCACCCTCGATCGCGCGCTTCATCAATGCAGCGAGTAATCAGGGTTGAACCGAGACCACCGCCACGAGCATTGGCATGAACCCGGACGGCCTCGATTTCCGCGCGCAGCATGCCGCGATGCGAGAGACCAGGCATGAACGAGAGCTGGGCCGTGCCAATCACCATGCCGTCCAGTTCCGCGACGAGCTGGAGCTGATGGGGATTGGCGTCCAGCACCTCGAACGTCGCGCGATACGGCGCGAGGTCGGCGGGCGATTCCCGCGTGGCCCCGAGCGGGTCGTCGGCCAGCATGTCGACAATGGCCTGGAGATCGTCGGCGGTGGCGCGGCGAATGGTGATGTCAGTCATGGGTTCGCTCCCAATGGCCCGAGCGGCCGCCTTCCTTCGATTCGAGCTGGATGCGCTCGATGACCATGCCGCGGTCGATGGCCTTGGTCATGTCGTACACGGTGAGGGCGGCGGCGGAAACGGCCGTGAGGGCTTCCATCTCGACGCCAGTCTTGCCGTGAGTCTCGACCCGAGCGGTGATGGCGACATGGTCATCCCCGGGTTGGAGGTCGACCTCGACATGGGTGACCGGCAGGGGGTGGCAGAGCGGGATCAGGTCGGCCGTCCGCTTCGTGGCCATGATGCCGGCGACGCGGGCGATGCCGAGGACATCTCCCTTGCCGGCCGAGCCCTCGCGGATGACGGTGGCCGTTTCGGGAGCCATGCGGACGAGCCCGGAAGCCACGGCGATGCGGTGGGTTTCCGGCTTGTCGCCGACGTCCACCATGTGGGCTTCGCCCGAGGTGGTGAAGTGGGTTAGCCGGGTTTCGGGCTGATTACTGGGCTTTTGCGACACGGTTTGACATTCCTCATGCGAAAATAGTGGGAAACACGCGAACGGTGGTGACTTCGCGGTGCTGGAATCGTACGTCAAGCAGGATGGGACCCGCCGATGAATCGCCTGATCGTGGTTCGGCATGCCGAACCAGACATTGATTTCCTTAAACCGGCCGCCGAATGGCCATTGACGAGCCGTGGCGTGGAAAGCACGCGCCGGTTGGCGACGGTGCTCTCCGGGCTTCATCCTACCGCGATCGTGGCGAGCCCCGAGCGGAAGGCGGTGGAGACGGCGATGCTCATCGCCGAGTCGCTGGAACTGCCGATGTCGATCGACGAGCGAATCGCGGAGCAGGGCGCGGGGCCGGACGAGTTCATCGAGGACTACAACGAGTTCCGCTCGCTGGTGCGGCGGCATTTCGAGCAGCCCGACGAACTGGTGTTCCGGCGAGAACCGTCACGCGTGGCGGGGGAGCGGTTTCGCCAGTGCGTCGACTCGTGCAGGGGGCAGGGCGAGGACTCCAGTGTGCCGGTGCTGGTGAGTCATGGCCGGATCATGGCTTCGTGGCTGGGGAGCCTGTGCGGGCAGTCGCCCTGGGATATCTGGAACGAGTTCCGGATGCCGGACCTGATCGAAGTGGACCTGGACGCCGCCACGTACCGGTCGCATGAAGTACCGTTGTTTTAGCGTGGGTTTCGAGGGGAAATTCGGGGAGGAATCGAGGACATGAGTCAACGGTCGACAGCTCCGGTGGTATCCGGGATGGTGGCGGCGATCGCCGCGTTCATCGTCTGGATCCTGCTGGACAACGGGATTGGCGGGGCCATCGGGTTCGCGGTGGTGGCTGGCGTGATCGCGGCCGCGATCACCTGGCTGCAATATCGCAACCGCGGGTAGCCAGGCGTGACCGACCGCCAGGCCGCCCTGGCTTACGGCGTGCTGGCGGCCTGCGTGGTGGCGCTGGCCCTGCTGATCATGGACTATCCCTCCGACCGTAACCTGTTCCTGGCGATTGGAGCCGGGTTGGCGGTCGGGATTGGGTCGTGGTTGTGGCTCCGCGACCGGTGACACAGGTATACATTGGGCGAAACGAGACGCGGGGCCGGCGGTTGTGCACCCCCCCCGGGCAGTTGGG